>CAIULL010000232.1 GCA_903899985.1 uncultured Schlesneria sp. | reverse complement strand
GGTGAAGGTGAAAAGGGGCGACCCCTTTTGTCGAGCCTGAGCGGAACTCTTGGATTTCTCTTCTCTTCGCCTTTAAGGTTGGGTTGCGGGTAAAGCCCGCGCCAGGTATTTAGTGTATTTCGTGGTTAAAAATCTTCTCGTGATTGGGTTGCGGGCGATGCCCGCGCCGTGACCTCCGTCCCTCCGTGATAACATCCATCTTCTCGCTTCTCCAACCGAAATCGGGCCGCTTGCGGAATTGATTCGAAATGCATGCAAAAGTTCGCGCGACTTCACCCGACTTCGACCATACCCCGTAATTCATAGGCTTTTGACAATCGTTCCCCGACATTCCGTCATTAAAAAGTTCACCAGAGTTCGCGCGAGTTCACCTGACTTCGACCGACTACTTTCTACTTTCTCAAACCTACTCTCTCGTCGCCTCGGCGGCGCCCGCACGTATTTTCATGTTTACTACATTTTATTTTGTCGCATGTCAATAGACAAATGAAAAAGGTTTCTTAACGTTTGGAAGGTGCTCATGCACCGCTGGTTCACAAATCGATCGCCGTCAGGTTCTCGTAGCTTGTGGTTCGACGAAGCTGCGAGGTATCGTCACCGCCGATGTCTGTGAACGAGGCATTCCCTCGGACAATCAAAAAATCAAATCCATACGGAATCGGTTCATTGAAAAATCAAATTTTGGGCAAACTGGTTGTGTCATGTGTCGCGATGGGACTCATGCTCGGAAGTGTGGACCGAGCAGATGGAGGGATCATCGGCGTCGCAGGTGGCCCTGGCGACACGGGAACAACCCTGGGACCGTACACGATGACTCCCTTCACTCCCGATTACCGACCGACCCAACAGATCAGTGATCTGGCGTCCCCTTTCGGCGGAGCCATCACCTTCAGTGAAAGCCTTCAGATCTATTCCGTCGAGGGTTTGGGTGGCCAGTGGTCGGGAACGCCCCCTAACACTTACTCAGCACACGTCTATAACTGGATCAATAACAGCAACACGGGAACCTTAACGATCACCCTGCCGTCAAGCACAGCCGCCTTTTCGTTCTACCTCGTCCCGAACTCCTACAGCACTCATGAAACCATCACGGCAACGGCTCAGGACGGTACTTTTGTTTCGCAACCAGCCCAGGCCAATTCAACGGGGGCGGTCCGTTTTGGGTTTTACACAACCGGAAACGACCTGCTCACGACCCTGACAATTTCAGATGGTGGGTATAACGACTTCTTCATTGGCGAGTTCGCCATCGCTCAAGCGGCCGTCCCCGAACCCTCAACCTTCGCCCTCTTGGGCCTCGGCGGGATCGGCTTGGCGATTGGTGCTTACCGCCGAAGACGTATGGCCGCCTGATCGACTCTTCGATTGATTGATTGATTGATTGCACACATGGAAGCCGCTCGATTTCGGGCGGCGTCCTTTCATTATCAGCCTGAGCGGCAAACCATCGCTCCGCCAGCGGTGAAACGGACGCGTAACTGGAACTGTCCCCATTTCTTCACCGAAACCCGGCATGACCGGCACTCGGGGTTGAGTCGTTTCATGGACCACAAATTTCTGAACAATTCGGATCGGGCCGATCGTCGATGGCCTTTGCGACCATACAGCGGCATTCGGGCGAGCTAAAACCGTGTGTCGTTGATCCTTGTTGGTGTGTGGCTTTCCTTCAGAATGATCGGTGCCACCTGATTCGATCGCCGGGACGAACTTTTTAATACCGCTTCAATAAACTCCCCGATGTCACTGCGTTCCAGGTCAAAGTGAAGTCCACTCCATTTTTCCGAGATCAACCGCAAAAATTTCCTCTCAAACCCTTGGGATTTCCAATCATCACGCACAAAGATGGAAAGAATCGTGCCGAACTCACTTTCCGGGATTAACTCAATCTCTGCAGTAATAATCGGCTCCTTCACCGACATTCGACACTTCGGGAAATAGTCGACGATAATCCGGTTTGCACCACATTCATCCCCGTTGCTCGGGGCGGATCTGACGGTAATCATCAATTTGGGCCCGGTAAATCAGATGCAACAAAACCAACCTTAAAGGCGTAATTATTGCAGATGGACGGATTCCCTTTGTCAGGGAAACCCTGATTTTGTGTATCCTTTTCCACGGCCGGGATGGTGTCCGATAAACGGCCAACTCATCACCGTCAGCCGTCACGATTTTGGGCAATCTGGAAAGCTTTTCGCATTTGCCACGCGGAAATGATTCGAATCCCGTTCCATCGGCGACTTGATAATTCACTCAACGCCAAAAAAACGAACCCCGTAGGCAATTGCCTACGGGGCCGGGTTCTGTTCTCTTGGAGGGGGGCTCATTGAAAAGAATCTTATTATTCTGCGCAGAGCCCCCTGTACGCAAGGTCAAATGCGGTGTTTTGTTAAGATTTTGCGAATTTCTTGCGTCCGGTTCGGAAGCCTGCACGACGCTCATCGTTCTTAGATGAAAACCACTGGCGACGATTCTCCGCAAATACCGATCGCCAGAAACGATCGTTCCAATGCTTCCCCCGCCTTGATCGCAAATGATCGCATCCACCGAACCCGACACTTTCACCGGCTGTGCAGCCGATCGTTGACGAAACCAATCTGCCACACGCACGAAAAGTCGTTTTCGAACCTCGTGCTGAAATGGTTCCGCAATTCGGAATGATCCCCCCTTCCGGCTCGCAGCACCACATGGGACGAGAATCCTCTCGGCCTCTTCCCCTGTTTCCCCTCTGTCAAATGTCGCTGACCGCTCGTGATTTCCGCGCGAGCAAGGTCAATTCAGATCTGTTGTTGAACCGATGCTGCAATGGGCCACACTTCAGACAATTGCAAAAGAATCGCCAGGTCATTCCCTGCATTTCGGGTCGGCGTCGTCCCGCCCTCGATTCCCAAAGCGACCTGAGCATTTGCGAACTGCTTCTACCGTTAACAAGCCTGCGTCAAAGCCATGTCCTGAAATCTGGAAATCGCCCGAAGCCCGTCGTTTAAGGTCGTCAACGGCCCGAAAAGAGTCTCCATGCACGTCGGAAGTCTCCTTTGGCCGAATATTGTTTGCCGAACAATCTCGTTATTCTGTGCCAAATTGGGGGACCGTGAGTGGCGTACGCCGACTCCCCTGTTGTCCCCAGAACGTCCATGAGTGACACTTGAGTCTTTCCGAACGTCGACGAAACAAGACGAATCTCCTGTTGTGGAGCTTCCGATCGCATGCGAATCTTATTGAAACAGCGTTGAGAAACGTCGACGGAACTGTCATGCCCCGACCATTGAACTTTCTGCACATGACGACATTTTATCCTCCGTACAGCTTTGGCGGAGATGCAATGTATGTCCGCCGACTCAGTCATGCCCTGGCTGACAGGGGCCATCATTGCGACGTCGTGCATTGTCTCGACGCTTACCGTTTACTCCATCCGGCTGAGCCGCCGATGGAATTCGCCAGCCATCCCCGCGTGACGGTTCATTCTTTACACAGTCAATTTGGTCGCTTGTCTCCCTTGCTCACGCAACAGACGGGCCGACCACTGCTGAAACACAAGCAGATTTCCGAGGTACTTAACCTCAAAAAATATGACGTGATTCATTATCACAACATGTCATTGCTCGGACCGACCGTCATGGAGCTGGAACCTCAACGAGGCGCCGCGGTCAAGTTATTCACGACGCACGAGCACTGGCTGATCTGCCCGACACATGTCCTCTGGAAATACGACCAAACGCCTTGCGAAAAACCCGACTGCCTCAAATGCACCGTGAAGCATCGGCGACCGCCACAGATGTGGCGTTATACGGGTCTTCTGGAGCGTGCTTCTCGACATGTCGACCAGTTTCTGGCGCCGAGCCGCTTCACCGCGCAAATTCACGCCGAACGTGGCTTTCGGCGGTCATTGGATCACCTCCCCTTATTCATGGATAGTATCGAGGGTGAGGAATCCGGCCCTCGGCCACATGATCGCCCCTATTTCCTGTTCGTTGGTCGACTTGAAAAGATTAAAGGACTTCAGACGCTGCTTGCAGTCTGGGATCAGGTCCCCAACGCCGACTTGCTCGTCGCGGGAACCGGGAGTTACGAAACGGTATTGCGATCGATGGCTGCTGAAAATCCTCGCATCCGTTTTCTCGGCCTTCAGTCACAACAGGATTTGAAACAATTGTATCAGCATGCCTTGGCCTGCATTGTCCCTTCGATTGCCTACGAGACGTTCGGCTTAATCTGTGTCGAAGCGTTTGCCCGCAAGACGCCCGTGATTGTTCGCGACAGGGGCGGACTGGCCGAGATGGTCGACGACAGCCAGGGGGGGCTGATTTACCGGACTGACAATGAACTCCTCGCTGCCGTGCAGCGAATTTCAGCTTCCCGAGAATTTCGAGACCAGCTGGGTCAGAATGGTTACGACGCCTACCTGAGAATCTGGTCCACCACGCCGCACGTGGAACGGTATTTTCATTTCGTGAACCGCGCCGCTCGCACGAAGTTTGGCCACCTGCCGTGGGACGACGATCCTGTCAGAACTCAACCGGACTGTGTCATCGCATCCCATGAGGACACAGGCCCATGATCGACGCGCCTATCGACATCCTGATGTATCATTCGATCTCGAACGGCCCAGGCCCGACCTGTATCAACCCCGATTTGTTTCGGCAGCAGATGCAGATCATGGCGGAGTGTGGTTATTGCGGAATCTCACTTTCCGAGCTTTTTGTCAGTCTAAAGTCGGACCAACAGTTCCCCGCCAAACCCATCGTGCTGACGTTCGATGATGCATTTCTCGACTTCGGCGACATCGTCTTTCCCGAATTGAACGCCCGTGGATGGAATGCAACCCTGTTTGTTCCTGCAGGAAAGGTTGGGGGGACAGACGACTGGGACCTTAAGCCGGGTCGGTCCGCGAGATCGATCATGTCCTGGCAGGCTGTGGCAGAGTTGTCACGACAGGGAATCGAAATCGGCGCTCATGGCGTCAACCATCTTGACCTGACGACACTCCCCTTGAACGCAGTTCAACACGAAGTCGTCGAGTCGCGCCGTCTGATTGAGGAACGAATCGGTCGTCCGGTCGTCAGCTTTGCCGCCCCCTTCGGACGGACCAATTCTGCCGTTCGCGAAGTGATCAGCCAACATTATCAGGTCGCGGTGGGGACGGAACTTGGACGTGCACGGCCCACGTCCCACGTGTGGAATCTCCCTCGAATCGAGATGTGGTATTTTTGCAATCTCCCAAGGTGGCGAGCGTACCTGCTCGGCGGTGCTCGCGGCTATTTCATGATTCGCCAATTGCTGCGTAAAGCACGATCGATCTGCCTTGTTCCTTGAGAAAGAGTTTCCTGATGACAACAAGTGCAAGGCCGACCGAGCCTGCCGCTGACGTTTCACATGAGACTCCGAACCGCCGCAAACTCACGGTGAACTACCTGTTGCTGGTCGCGGGGGAATCGTTCGGAAAAATATGCACGCTCGTCGCCTTCGTCTACCTGGGACGAATCCTCGGTCCGGAACGATACGGGAGTCTCGAGTTCGCCTGGGCGACGATGATGCTATTTATCATTCCGGTCAATCTTGGTCTGGGTGACTACGGCGCACGCGAATTCGCCATCCACCGGAATGACGCCGAGGACCTGCTGCGCCAACTCTCGGCATTACACATGCTGCTGGCCAGCTTCAGCTTCCTGGTTCTGGTCGTTTTGATTTTGTGCCTGCCGAGTCACCCGGAAGTGAAGTTCCTGCTGTTGTTTTACGGCTTGAGCCTGTTTGTTGAACCCCTGCTTGTGACCTGGTTTTTTCAGGGTCGAGACGAAATGCATTGGGTTGCCCTGGCCAATCTGACCCGGAAAATCGCATTCGCGTCGTTCGTTCTTCTGCTCGTCCGATCAGATCAGTCTCTGGGCTGGGCGGGAGTCTGTGAACTCGGGTCCGTGATCGTCATGGCGGTCGTCTGTTTGAGTGTCTTGCGCTGGAGATTCGGTTTCGCCATTCCACGTCCCTGGTATCAACTCAGTCCGTTGAAGAGTCATTTCTATCGCTCAGCCTCAATGAGCTTAAGCCATCTGGCCTGGGCGGTCCTCTGGCACTTCGCCACGATGTTCATGGGGTGGCTCAGCGATGGCCTGGAACTCGGTTGGTTTGGCGCATCGCACCGGATCATTGTGGCGTTGCACACATTCGTGTGGCTTTACTTTTACAACTTGCTTCCTTCGTTTACGCGAGGTGTCTCGCGTGCGGATCACGAATTATCTGATCTCGCATCTCTCTCGCTGGGCGTCACCGCCTGGGGTGGCATCTTTATTGCAATCGTCTTGACACTTTTGGGTCACGATCTCTTACGCGTCGCCTACGATTCACGATATGAAGGGGGCGGATATTCCTTGTCGATCTTAGGATGGCTGATCCCGATCACTCTGGTGAATGGGCACTACCGTTACTTATTGATCGCAAGTCACAAACAGCATCTCGATCTTGTCTCCGCAACCTCCGCCGCGGTTTCCATTGTTCTACTAAGCTTCATCCTCATTCCAACGTACGGCGCGGCAGGCGCATCAGCAGCCCTGGTCGCGGCGAACCTCGTCTATTTCGCCTTTGCCTGCTCATTTGTCAATTTTTTCGTCTTCAAGCTCACGCCTCATCGTCAGCTCATTTTTCCCATCATCGGTGCGTTCGTCTCGATTGCCGTCTTCAAGTCGCTTCCCGACTGGAGACCGTGGCTGTCAGGGGCTGCCGCCGCATTGACCTATTTGTTCCTGTTTGCCATCTGGGCCAATCGAGAAATCCGTCGGAGCACTCCGCCATTGCTCACCTCAAAAATTTAACATCAGGGACATCCCGATGAATCATTGCTTAACAGCTGCATTAACCGAAATCGAAACGACGTTCATGAGGAATGTGCCGCCGCCTGTCCTGAACAAACACAAATCGCAGGCAACGATGTTGCTGCGTCAGGCCGTCACGAATATCCATAAATTCTGAACGCTCACGATTGCACTGCAAGATGGAGAGGGATGACATGCTTCACGTTTGCTCTGACGAGGATCGCCAGCACGGGAAAGACAGCCTGACTCTCATGGGCGAATCGCTTTGTCGAGTGGACGCCGGAGGCTTGGCGAACTTCGCGATTTCGATTGCGTCAAGCGTTTTACAAACTAATGCAGCGGTTTAATATTTGATTTTAATTATGATGATTAGCAAATTCGATTCTCCTCGCTGGCTCGGTCGACCATTTTTAATGCCACTGTCCCTCTTGTTATTAAGCTGGTCAGTCGCCTGCGGGACACACTGGTCCAACGACGGGCTTTGGTTTCAGGTCGATGCCCCGGCACATGCGATCACTGGGTTGTTTTACCGCGATTTTTTCGCGCAGGGATTACAGAATCCGCTGGAGTACACCCGGCAGTATTATGCCCGGTATCAAACCATCTGGCCTCACAAATACCCCCCCGTTTTCCATCTGCTTGAGGCGGCTGCGTTTTTCTTGTTCGGACCATCACCCTACGTCGCCAAAGGGGTCGTCCTGCTCTGTTCATTGTGCGCAGGATGTTACACGCTTGCCTGGCTTCGGCGCTGGATCGAGCCCGCCGCGGGATTGGCCGCAGGGATCCTGCTGCTGATCCCGGGGGTGATGACATGGTCGAACGCGGTCATGACGAATATCCCCGCGTTGATGTTTGGAGTCGCCGCACTTTACCACGTATTGTGTGCCGTCGAATCGACCGATGAAAGATCCTTCCGAAATCATCTGTGGCTTGGCTGTACGTTTGCCGTGTTAGGAATACTAACTCACCCCCTGATTGGTGTCGTGATACTGGTTGGTGCAGCGTGGATCGTGGCGTTAAGGCGATGGCAAATTCTCTTTCAAAAGGAGACGCTGATTGGCGCTTTGGGATCAGCGATCGCTCTACTACCCGTCGCCGCGGTGATTTATCGATGGGGACCGAATCAATTTGTCCAACTCGCTCAGGAACCCGGCTTTACAGCTGAAGATTCTGATACGATCAGCTTCATCGAGAACTTGACTTATTACGCCCGTTATTTTGTCGTTCTCCTTGTGGGAATTCCGGTGCTTGCAGGTGCCTTCACGGGGCTATTGATTGGATTGAATCGTCCCCGTTTCCGTAAGGCGACAATCCTGCTTTTGATCTGGGTGGCCGTCCCTTACCTGGTCCTCTCACTGATTTGGGCCAAAGATCCTCGATATCTTTTGATTGTTTGTCCTCCCCTGATCGGGATGGTCGCCATCGCGATGATTGGAATGACCGATGGATTTTTTCGTATCTTCGGGTGGAATACGACACAGGCAAGTGTGCCGCCAATGACCGGGCCACAACAACGCGACAGCGGTCACGTCCCGGATTCCATTGACGCAGGCTTTTCGACTCAGCGCACCAGTTCGTGGTATCTGGTCTTTTCCTTGCTGCTCGTCACCTTTGCTGTGACAGTGATGGCTTGTGATCGAAGCGATCCGATGCCGTCAGTCCGATCAATCAAGGATTGCACTGCCGCGATCGAGCAATTAGCGCCGTGCGAGCCTGTGCTTTACCACGGTCGAGCACAAGGAGTTTTCACGTTTCACCTCTGCGCTCACGACCCCGAATACCGACGTCAGATGATCAGTTTAAGAAACCTGCTTAAAGTCGGACGAAAACCGCCACCCGATCTGAATGAGACGCGAGAACTTGTTTTGTCGTCTGGTTCCCGTTGGCTGGTTGTGGAAATTCCGGTCCCTGAGCTGGAAAGTACACTTCCCGTAAACTTACGTGAATTCCTGAAAACGGACGAGGTGCAACTCGTCCGCAGTTTTCCTCAGCCAGCCGATGAACTGGAGCGATTGGATGTCTATCGGATCGTCAGTCGATTTCGCGAAGAAGAAAACCAGCCAGATTGCTTTGATCTGCCACAGAATGTCCTGGGCAAAGTTGTGACTCCGATTCGTCGGTAGCCAGTGAACCGACTGAAATTTCCCGCGATTCTGAAGCAGCCTGAGCTGAACACTCGACCGCCAGAGGCTTTGACCGAAATCATATTCGAAGAGGCAGAAAACTCTGATTTTCAACACAATACCGACATCGTCCGCAACAGTCAGAGCAGAGAACTCATAATCGGAACCATCAGCGATGCGAAAACAGCTGAAAACACAATAAAACCAGTGACCTTGGCCGATTTGGCAAAAGCCCGAAATGCCACGAAACACGTCAAAAAACCGGCCGTCCGGTTGTCGACGACAATCGCTCATACTGGTTCGTTGAACATGTTGGTGCAATCGATCTTTTAGAGGATGGAAGCGCCTCTGTTCTCTTTCTCGCCACCGCACAAAACAATCCCGCCAGCATCGCTACTGACGGGGTCGTGTTTCCATGGCCTCGGTTAGCAGATTATCAAATCTCGTTTTTTACTTTGTCCCAAACGTCAACAGCCGCCTCGATGAACGCTTGTGCGAAGTGCGAATCTTCGATCATAGCCCGTGTTTCATCGACCATATCTCCTAGCAGAAATTCCCAAAATTCATCTGCGTCATTTCTTTTGAAGTTTTCTTTGCCTAAAATCAGCTCGACAACTCTTTGTGAGAGCGAATAAGTATCTTGTTCATTCGACTCTAAAAAATGCTCAAAATCACGACTGTTTGCCAAATATTCAAGCCGTCGCAGCTCTTTAGGCTCGGCAGTCTCGCAAGCCCATTTAGTACCTAATTCCGCACCAGTTTGTTCAGCTGCATTTGCTTCTTTTAACGCAAGACTTCTGAGTCGTTCAATTGTCGCTTCCATAATTTTCTGCTCCTTTGTTTTCGGCACCATTTCCGCAAGTTTTTTTTCAAAAGCCAACCGGGCCACCTCCGACCAGTTGATATCCGCGTACTTCTCCATTCGACGGTCAATGTCTTCCGGCAGCGAAACCGTTCGCCTAACAGTTGTTGACCTACTCTTTCCCATGCGCTCACCTTTCTAGTGACATAACAATTACGTCACGCATTACGTATATATTACGTAACAGAAAAGGGAAAGGCAATGGCATTCTTTCAAAATCATTCCGGTACCTGCTCAAGCACCCAGTCGGCCCCTCGTCATCGTCGTCCTGCAGATCCGCGATTGCCTTAATGGTCGCTTTCAGCATCTCGTGACGTTTAACCTTCTGAACTTCGTGATCCGTAACCGTATCACGAATACGCGACGTTCAACCCATCGGCTGATCAATCGCAGGCATTCGATATTGATCGCACGGTAAAGAAATCTGTAGACGCGACCGGGCAACAAAACACGATGAGACATTTGGAGTCTTTCCAATGTCATGGGCATGAATACGGGCATCGCGATGGCGAAGGCATACCGACCCAAAGAAAGGAACTTGCTCGGCCTTGAGCACACAATCCAAAAAAGTGATTCTCGTTAATTTGCGAAATGAGAAAAGCGCGGTTTGGTCCGCGTGACACCGCCCGCCCCTGCTAGGTTTGGTTTCGTTTGTTTGATGCTCGGATGGCACCCCAAATAAGAGCGAACACAAGACTGATTTTGGCGGAACATATCGAGCATATCGATCAGGGTTCCTAAATTCTGGAAGCTCGATTTCATCGAATCTTATCTCTCAGAACCCCCGCCAATCTTCGATTCCCGCCTTATACAATCTGGCTCGCTAAAGATACAAGTTCGTCAATGGCCCAGTCGAGTCGACGACGCGGCGTTGATGCCGTTGTGTCCCACTCTCGAAGAAATCGTCCAGGCGTGTGGTATGTCATCCCGACCAGACCACGAGTTGCGGATTCAAATTTATGATGCGCATCATTTTGTTGATCATGGGCAATTCGATGGCGAATTGCCGACATCCAGTCCAGAAGTGTTCTACGAGACGACAATACTGTTTCCATCTTGGCAGGATCCCCAGGATTGGACCGTATGAACTGTTGGCACCTTTGAATGTTTCGCCATTGCGAGTGCCAAAGCGTGAATTGATGGGTTCCAAGAACTGCTGCTTCAGCTTGTGCGAGTGTACGAAAATACTGTCCGCAGACAAGCGTTTCTTTCCCATAACTCAAGTTATAGCCACATAATGTACGGTAAAATATGGATTCAAGCGTTGATTCCCACAATGAAAAAACTCTCAAATATGCCAATTCATAAAGCGATTCAATTTTTTGAACTGTCCATAATGTTTTGCCGCTTTCCCATTCTTGATCTGTAGCCGTCGACGGATGCGTAGAACAAATCCATCCAATACGGGCGCGCTCGCCTGCTTTCACAATCTCACTTGCAAGTTGTGATTGGCGTTGAAGATGGCGATCAAATCGTGGCATTTGCCTCGGCATTTGTCTCTAAAACGCTTCATCGTAAAGAGTGTCAAATCGAATCTTCCGTGGGAGAATATTGTCCGTTTGTCGTAAGCAAGCGCCGACGAATTTCGTGTATCGTTTGTCGACGATCCCTTTAGTTTGCTCTGACTCGAAAATTACAGATGAAAGGCTTTCAACCGCTGCTCTCAGTCCGCCGCGTTCCTCAGACGACATCCTCTTTCGCGCAGACAGTCGTTCAATATTTGGAAGTCCATTCAAGCGGTGATATACAACGCAATATAGCGAATAAAACAACGGAATTCTTCGAAACTCGCTGTCCTTCAGCCCATCCTCTCCAAAGGTTTCCGAAATGGCCTGCATCGTATTATGGAATCGAGCTTGGTCGCGTTCCCGGTGTGGGTATGTTTCCTCAAAATCTTTGTAGCATGCATCAATTGATTTCTTTTTGTCCTGCATTCCAAGTATTCCCGCTACCAACAGTTCACTTGTCAATTGAACCTCTTGCATTCGAGCGATTGATAAATCCGTGAACATCCTATGGCTCGTCCAAAATTGCAAATATTCATACGCAAGAGAGTAAGCCAATTGTTTAAAGTGACCGAAATATTTCCCATTGCGTAGTTCCTGCTGATTCAGCGGAATTCCATTGGTATTCAGCCGGCAAAATATCTCAAGAACCTGCGGATCAGATATGCCTCCGAATGTTTCAGTTGTGAATCCAAATGTATTGATTCGCCTCTGCTCGTCATCTGACAATTCCGAGAAACATTTATTGGTCCATGCGGGGTTGATCAGTTTTCCTAAACGAAACTTGTCGTCTATGAAATCGATCATCGTGCGTATCCGCTGTTGTCCGTCGACAACTTGACGAACGGTGCTGTTAGACTTTTCCTTCTGCGTAAGTCGCAAGTAAATCGGTGGAACGGTCATTTCCCGCAAAATAGTGTCGATCAAAAACGATTTTGCTGCTGGTTTCCACACGGAACGTCTCTGGAATTTTGGAGAAAGCTCCAGCATTCCTTGCGTATACCAAAGATAAAAGTCTTCAGTCCGATAAACACCCTTGTCAGTCCTAAAGTCATTCATTCGACGCCCCTGGGCGATGTTATTTCAAAATATCAACAACAGAAATATTTAAGGCATTCGCAAACCGTAGCAGCATACTGAGTCGAGGGTCACTCGTCTTATTAAGGAACTGCCATGCAGATTTTCTGGCCGTGTCGCTTGGGTATCCCATGCGCTGCCCGAGTTCTTCAAGAGACAGTCCTGAGCGGTCAAAAAACAGCTTCGCGCGTTCCATTGGAGGTAGATTATTCTTTGCCATAATGACAAAAGTCTATGACACAATAGACGTCTAGTCAATTAACAACGGGGAATTCTGGCGCAACTCAGAATTGTGTCCATTTCACAATCGACACGCACAATGCCTATCATACAATAGACTGTGTGGTAATAAAAAAAACGGAATCGATTGGCGTCGAAACTGGGTTCCAGTTCGGTTTAACGATTCGCAAAAATTCCCGCCAATCTTCGAGCGGCAAATGCCGCGCGACGTTGCGACAGTTCCCCCGCTGCTTTCAAAGACTCTTCTGACAAATCGACGGTCTCGACTTTTTTCGAAGCACGCGCCGCCGCCGCCGCCGCTTCAACAGCCTCCGTCACTTCACCCGCGTAGATGTGGGATTGGGCAAAGCGTGAACTTTTTGCCAACCATGTGAACGGACGCAAGCAAATAACCGAATCTACGTCTTCATTGGCATCGGTCCAGGCATCGGACGATTGAATCTCTTTCGCTCGTCTACGAACGTCACCAGCTTCGAATTGTGGCCCGAGAGGCAAATCCCTTAACGCGTAGAGATTCTGGCGTTAACCGGGTGGTACTCGCTTCGCTCGCCGTCAGACGCAGCGAAATACGATCAAACGATGGCAAACACAATCATGCACGATAGTATGAAACGCATGGCGGCTTTTTCTCAGGTTTGACGGTTATCGGTGAAGGATTCCACAATCTGCACGCAGGGTAAATCGTGCAAGGCGAAATTCTTCCAACATTCATGTTGCGGGCGAAATGAAGTGGCGAATTCTGAGCATGTTGAGATAGTCAGGAAAGGCAGCGATGCCATAACCCGTTTCCGGTTTGATAATCCAAGGGTAATCCTTGACCTTTCCCATGCATACTTGTTCGATGCCGATTTGACCGATGCCGACCTGTCTGGTGCCGAAATGACTGGTGCCCACCCGCCTAATGTCGACCTGTCCAATGCCGAACTAACCGGTGCCAACCTGACCCGTTCCAACCTGTTTGGTGCAATTCTGTCTAGTGCCAAGCTGACCCGCGCCAACCTGTCTGGTGCTAACCTGACTGGTGCCTACTTACCTTGTGCCGACCTGTCGGGTGCCAACCTGTCGGGTGTCAATCTGCGTGGCGCCAACCTAACCGACGCCAACCTAACCGGCGCCAACCTATTTCGTGCCGACCTACCCGGTGCGTTCCTGTCTGGTGCCGACCTGACCCTTGCCGACCTATCCCAGACCATTTTTAATTCTGCAAGAATTGATAACACCGTCTTCAACCTTGCGACTCTCGGTTACGGAGTATTCGTAGGCACCGACTTTTCCACAGCGATTGGCTTAGATTCGGTCGTGCACGACGCCCCAACTAGTATTGGCGTCGACTCGATTTTTCAATCGAACGGGAAGATTCCAGAAGTATTCCTTCGCGGATGTGGCGTCCCCGAGGAATTGATCACTTACTTGCCCTCGCTGATCGGCAATCCATTCGAGTTCTACTCTTGCTTCATCAGCTACAGCCATCAGGACGAAGAGTTCTGTAAACGGCTACACTCTCGAATGCAGCAGGAAAAACTTCGTGTCTGGTACGCGCCCGAAGATTTGAAGCGAGGCAGAAAGATTCACGAGCAGATTGATTCAGCAATCAGGGTTCACGACAAACTTTTGCTTGTGCTGTCAGAGCACAGCATGAAAAGCGATTGGGTTTCGACTGAGATTTACCGAGCGATAAAGCGAGAAAAACAAGAAGGAAAACGGGTATTGTTTCCAATTCGGCTTTGTTCGTTCGATGCAATTAAGGATTGGACGCTCTTAACGGACCAGGCAAAAGACTTGGCTGTTGAAATACGGGAATACTTCATTCCAGATGACTTTTCCAACTGGAAGGATCACGACGCCTTCGAAACGGGGTTTTCCAAATTGCTTCGGGATCTCCGTGCAGCTGGGAACTAACCATCCGAGTATTCGTTAAAATCATCGTTGAACGGAGATGGCGACCAATGGAAAGCATGGTTCAATGACGCGCCCGAAGTGATGTTTGGCGCGGAATCGCGGACCCTTGCGGATTTAAGTCTAATCGAAAACTTTGGCCCGCGTCGCATCGTGGCCGAACTTCAAACTACTCGTGAAGATCCTAGGCAAATACTGATCGCCTGAAACCATCTTTCCAATGATTCACCTGTCTCGATTGCCTCTGGTACCCTCCACCGGGTCCGTAACTTCGGCCAAACGATCTGCCGGTTGACGCAGCCATTCTTGCCACCTGTACGGGAAGTCCCTTTCGAATGCGAGCGGCCACTGAAATTGTCGGGCAATTCGGGATGATCGGGCCATCCGGCTTGCAGGAGATGGCACATGTCGAGATACTTCTTGACCGCTTCGCTTGGGGCTGTAGCTCAACGGTCAGAGCAGAGGACTCATAATCCTTTGGTTCTGGGTTCGAATCCCAGCAGCCCCATTGCGGCTTTGCCGCGATGAGAGTAGAGCGGAGAAAGTTGAGAGCCGCTACAAGCGGTTCGCCAGGAGCTACCGCTCCATGAACCCGAGGAACTTTTTCGACGTATAGAACGTCAAGTTCCTCAAGAGTAGACATCTCCACTGTGATTTCTCACGCAAATGCACCATGTATGACGCCGATTGTCTGACCGGCAGACATTGCCACCCACGTCGCCCGACTCGAATGGGGTCGCCGTTCGAAGAGTTTTTTTGGAAGGCCCTTCCGCTCGGGGCCAAATCCGGCAGCCCCTTAGTCACTGTTTTTTGATTTCCTCGGTTCTATCTTTCGGCGGGTGAACCGGGACGCTCAATGACTGGACATCATCCACGTTTGCAACAAAATCCGCTTGAAAAACGTCATCGAGGCATTATCATGATATCCGCGATCGCTGAAAAACGGCGCGCTATCGCGGATAATGATTAGTTATCCGACAGAGATTCGCACTGCATGACAACATCTCTCGAATCTGATCCTCGGCTTCCAAATGACCTTCGTTGGCTCATGGCATTGCAACTGTTCCATTTGCAACCTTGGTTCTTGTTTCGACATCGAGACGAATACCAGTTCGCCTCGAACGCATTTGCAAATGAAGACATCCAGCACCGCTCAGTACTCACGTTTGCGCGACGCCATGATTGCGATGACTTCGCTGGGCTCGAAATCGTCGATGGCTCTGTGACTTCGCGAGTGATATACTTTCATCCGGGATTTGCCTCATCCACTTTACCGGTTCCAGGACCGGGAACTTGGGATATCTGTTGTGGCACATATCCTGATGTCTTTGCGTTTCTTTCCGAAGTGATAGCTCCATCAATGCGTGATTGGGCACTATGCTCGGACGCTTCAGAGATCGATTCAGACTACCGTGACGACAAAATCGTCGGATAACAAAGCCATGCACGCCGAGCACGCGATCGGCCATTTTTAACATGGAGGCTTCGCTCGCGCGTGCCGGGTGGTGGCTGCCGTTATCAGCGTCTATTGGTTTCGCATTTACTGTGCCTTAGAGCATTCGACACATTCACCCTATAGTCTGGAACCCCAATGCGTATCACATACATCTTTATAGTGGTTCTCATATTTGCGGTTCCATCCTTGGCTGTCGACGCGGAGGGGGATGGCGATTCGTCGAAATCGATTTACATCGCGATTGTTTCTGACCCCAAATCAACCACTTTAATCAGTCCTTCTCGGACGCCATTTCGGACGGTCCGCTCGATTTTGAAGGCCGCTCAAAACTTTACCGGCTTTCCACCCGGACATGGGATCGCATTGGCGGTCGATGATTCGAACGGATTTGACAGCGACGCCAAGATGGTCTTGCTTGTAAAGCAAACTGGTTCACTTGTTGAGATAGCTTTTACAAAACCATACCCATACCCTCATCTTAGACAAGTCGCTGATTCGATTGCTTCGCTCGACCCCGGCATTGAGATTTCGATCGTCAAGATGTCTGATTTAGCCGAGGCGAATGGCAGCCAGTATCAATGGATTCCTGCAAAACGGTCCAAAACCGGCGGATAACAATCCGATCAACGAGAGCGGCGGATGACGCGGGTTTTTGAGATCAATGTCACTTGGCCGCCGCGGGGTTACCTTAGGCGTTCGGCAATAGGGTGGATATGGAAGCCGAAATCAACAAGTGGTTTGAGAACGTCTCCCGTAAACTGTTTCGAAACAGCCTGAACTACTGTGCCGACTTCAGGCTCTTCCCCTGCGGCAAAACGCAAGGCATCACACTAGAGAACTTGGTTCAAACAGCTTTTGGTAATCAAGCAGTGGTTGGTGGTTCGAACGAATCGACAAAACAAGAAGTTATCGACGAACTATCGAAAGCGTTAAAATATCGTGGCGACCATGGATCTCATCCAAGCCTCGACTATCTTGACAGCCTTGAAAGTAAGAAAGACTTCGACCTTGTCATCTCTACCATTAAGATATTTCTCGACCAGTCAATTCGTGTCGTCGCGTTCTGGCTTAAGGATGGCCATCCGTTCTATCCTGTCTTCTGGGACTTTGCGTTCTTGATCGAAACAGACGAGAGTAATATCTTATTTATCGGTTCCAGTTCGGACTAAATAATGCCAAACGAGGCGGTCAACGGGAAACGGAGTACCGTTCCCGTTACCTTGGACGTTCGGCAGCAAGAAAAGAACTTCGTCGACGGTTACAGCATTCATTGTGGGGCCACCCATGAACAATATGATCCAGTTTGCGAAGCAAAAAGCTGACGAATTCACCGATGCTGTTACGACAGATCGCCGATGGCAACTCGAAGACGAACTAATGTGCCAGGTATTTGGATTCACCTTGTACGGCTACCTGTTTGGTGTTGGCAGGTTGATCTGCTTCATGGACGTCGAGGAAATTCAAACAATGGCAACGGGCAAACTTGCTGAACTTGGCATCGGTCCAAACTACGCAAAAGGAATGATGGAGCATGCACACGAAGAGTTCATGACAAACGGCAATACGTCACTTCATGCGAAACTTGTTGGTATTGGTCACTCGCACTTTGCATCTGACAAGAGCAATGCCCTTGTAGAATCTGTTTTTCAAAACACGGAACAGATACGCAAGATGACCTCATAGACTCACCAAGGGGCTGCCTGCGTCATCGTGAGGCCGCACGAATCGGTCAAACTTGACCCGCAGTCGCTGGCGGTTCAAAGTGTTGGCGTGTTGATGGGAAGCACGTTATTGATCGCGGGCAAGTTACCTTGAACGTTCGATCGAAGAAATGATCTCTCACAGAGCCACGGAGACGCGGAGATGCATGAGAATGAGATCGGAACTGCGGTTGTGGATTGCGCGGTTCAATTGCATCAAGACCTCGGCCCGGGGCTGCTGGAGACCGTTTACGAAGTGACGTTGGCTCGCAAACTGGAAATGCGAGGACTGATTGTTCAGCGTCAAGTTCCGATCACGATCGTCTACGAGGGACAGGAGTTCGAAGAAGGCTTTCGTGCCGATTTGATCATCAACGGGAAAGTCATTGTCGAATTGAAGTCAGTCGAGATGATTCATCCTGTCCACAAAAAGCAACTGTTGACCTGTCTGCGACTGTCTGGAATGAAACTCGGATATCTGCTCAATTTCGGCTCGCCCTTAATGAAAGATGGAATCACCCGAACCGTTCACGGCGCGGGCACGGCCGGCAACTCAATGGGAGGGCGAGGCATCCTTTAATCACTGCCATCAACGGGGACGGTCTCCGAACTTTGCGAGTTCGGAGACCGTCCCGTTGGAACTGCACCTAACTTCCCGCGCTCGCCGAGTCGATCAGCGCCAGAAGTGCTCGCTTCTGTGGTGCTTCGCCGTTAGCCCATCTCGATTCGGATCGCTTCGCGGCTGGAAAGTTGTCCTAGCCCCCCTTCTGCTCCGGGCCAAATCCAGAAGCGTCGAGCGATTTTCAAAACTTGACGGCTGGTCCAACGGAAAGAAGCCTCGGAGTTTGCCTTCCTGCGATTCACCGACCGTGAGATGATTCCGACCCTGACCCGCTGCGATTCTGTGCGTTGGAATTTCGTCGCTTAACCCGATGCCAGAGTCGCAGACGGATCGGCAATCAGACGATTTCTTGCTGCGCCGCCGAGCATTAATTGCCACCGCGGAAGACAGAAGAGCGCCTGGTCAGACGACAGCCGTCCGGCGTCGTCGGTAGGCAGCAATCGCCACACCAATTCCACCGAAGCCCAGCAGAGCGAATGAGGAGGGTTCCGGGACGGCGCTCGGCGCGTCGGCAAGGGAAAGGCTGGTAACGTGCCCCTGTAACTGGAAGTTCGAAGTCGTGGTTGAGTTCAAATTGTTCTGAACGGCTTCGTTGACGTTGAGCAATGAGAGATCGTGAAAGTCTGCGAGGTTCAGAGTTGTCGGCAACCCGGAACTGGGAAGTATGCCCAGCGGTGTGGAGGAAAGGTTCTGCAAAAACAAGTCGATTCCCGCACTGCTTTGAATACCATTCGAAACCGAAACACTGTTTCGCTGCATCGTGAAATAGTTGAGATACTGGCCGTTTCCAACACCATTCGGGGTATCGTAAGCGACTTGCTGGCCTGTGTAGGGAACGCCCGAAAAGGATAAAAACGACTCGCCAAATGTGGTTGAACCAACTGTGACCGAGATTCGAGCAAGCGGGTCAGCGAAATTGTTCCCATTGCTGAATGAACTGAACGCGGATGTGTTAGAATCGTAAGAAAATGTACCCGTAAACGACTGCCCGACGCTCACGTCATAGGGTCCGCCCGCCGCAGTTGCACCGGACTGATTCACCGAAGTGATCGTCCCACCGAAGTTAAAGGTAATCATCCCTGCCGAACACGGTTGTAAATTAGAACCAAGAACAAAAGCTAGAATCGACGCCATACCAATTGTAATTCTCATGAAAGCATTCTCCAAAAAAGCACACACACTTGTGGATCATGAACGGTTCGACCCCGGACGAATTCGTCAATTCGATTCAATGGTCGCACGACCCTCTCACGACGCAGAACGGCGCGATCTTTCATGAAATTTTTGAGTTCGTTTCGGTCGCGATTTAGTTGCTGAAACACCGGGGGGGATCGCAAGTCCAAAATCTGAGGCGACGGAAGGTTCAGGTTGTCAATTCCGTGCAGACCCCGGACACGAAATCCGAGAAGCAGCGAAAACGATCTCAAACGTTCAACTGCGGCATCGCGCTTCTCAAGACGCGTGTTTGAAGAAGCGGACGGCTTCGCCGCAATGAGACTCGTCGGGAGAACGTTGAGAATCGAACCCGCCCGACTGGTTTTTCTCTTATTTCGCGGCCAGCAGGCCTTCTGTGCGAGTTGGAGACTCGCCCTTGCTTGTAACTACCGAAGACTTTGGGCGGGTCAAGAGTTTTCCCACATATGGAAAACCTGGTGCCAGACGCTGATGATCGTCGCTCAATCGACTCGTTTGTTTTGCAACGACCCATGCTGTATGACATTGCGATCAGCGACCTGCCCTCTCGGCCACCGACGGTCCGCAAAACGCCGCATCTTTTTACAATTATTTTTATAAAAAGAAGATGATAAAGCCAAGAGTAAGTACTCAATCAGCAACTGTTCCGGTCTAATCACTCGCATGGCCAGACAAGAACACACACCTGAAAAATTCGAAGCGATTGCAAACGAGCTTCTGGAGGCGTCCAACACGCTGAAATCGCTCGCGGCGTTGATGCGTTCAAGCAACATGCTGTTTGCCCTGATCCACGGGACAACTTCGCAAAACTTTCATCTTCCTGCGGTACTCGATTGGGTTGGCAAGACGAACGTCGACACAAGGACACAGGTCCGCGCGTACCTTGCCGGCGTGCAGTCCAAAGCCGAACTTCAGAAGAAATATAACGACAAAAAGAAACTCGCCGCCGCGAAAGCTCCGTGGAAACCAAAGGCGGCAAAGAAGAAGTCTGATCTGAACCACGACTAAACGCGAGAAGAGTTACCGCTTGCATTTCGCGTTTCTTAAAAATGATTGAGAACGGGAACAACGGCCGTCTGAAGCCGACTCATCCACCCAAAACGATCCATAATAGCGCAAACAAACCAGACTTCAATTTGCCTTCTGCACACTCTGGAGTTAACCGCTTAAAGGCAATTCAGGGCGCCGCCCCATGTTTCTACAAAAACCATGGATCAGACTTGAGCGACTCAAATGCGAGTGGTATTTTTCGCCACAGAAAAGCGACAACCCCACCGCAAAATGAACGACGTATTTCGGAGCATTCGCTCAAATGTCCGCAAGATTTCATATTCGACTTGCAACAGAAGCCGCCATTGTTGATGGACGCAAAATCTTGGCGGAAATGTCCGCTGCAAACGGAAAACAGCAAGGGGTCGTCGATCCAGAGTCGGTTTCTAAATGGCTTTCCGATTGTCGTAACGTGATGAGAATGATCGGGGACAAAGCGGTTGCCTATGCCGACCCTTTCAAGGACAGCAGCCTTTTTTTAAGCGTGTTTCGCTGTAAAAGCATGCTGGGAGCCTTGGAATCATTGCTCGGTGCGTTGGACCACGGACTTCTGGATAATATTGAAAGCCTTTTTTTCAAGGACGAGTTCAGCAATCTTTTGAAACAGTCTGACGAGCTCCTGAATCAGGGACATGGCCTTGCCGCCGGCATCATTTGCCGTGCCGTATTTGAAGAGCATCTCCGCAAACTTTATGCGATCCATCATCCCACGGGTCCTGAAAATCCGTCGATCGACAACATGTTGCGAGTACTGGCAGATTCGAACGTTGTCACGAAAATTGGCGCCATGAATGCCGAGGCGATATTCAGCCAGGGGAACTATTGCACGTACAACCAACAACCACCACTCAGGGAAAGCGATCTTCGAGTGTTGATCCAGAAAGTCCGGAATTTTTTCATTCAGCATCCGCTGTGATGAGATGATGCATGCTGCACGGCGTTCTGTAATACTAACGTTTTGTTTCTTCGCATGCTGCGAAGAATGAGTTCAAGAAAAGAATGCGGGGGCTGACGCACCCCGGCGTGCCGGGACAACGCGCGAACGATGCTCAAATTCTGAACCCTTCGCCCGACCCGCAACGAACTGTACGGGTCCGAGGGCTAACGCACCTCGGCTCGCCTGGGCTGTTTTTGTAAGTTTCGTGGATCAGATTTTTCTCGTGATTGTGTTGCGGGCTCAGCCCGCGTCAGGACTTCCGTTGCGACAATCAAGACGACCTTTGCGAATTCGGATGCGTTAATGCCTTTGTTCGGGTCGTCGGGTCGCGCGACTCACGAGTTGCCACCAGCATTGAGTTCATTAAGAGGGGTCTGGCATGTCATTCGGTCGTACGCAACGGCGTACAACACTTGCGTGTAGGGTATTGCGAAAATCAGTCCGATCCCGCACGTCAAAAAACAGCCGGTAATCACGCAAACGAACGCGAAAATCAACACAATGATGATCGAGCCCCAGTTACCATCGGTCAATTCTTTCGCCCGGCTCAGGCAAGTAATTCCGGGTCGATCCTCGTCGACAAGAGCATGAGCAAACGGCCAGAAGATGATCCCCAACAGCAAGCCCGGGATCACGCAGGCTAACGTACCGACACTCAGCAATATTCCAAACAGGAGCGAACACAATAACAGTCGCCAGAAATAACGACCTCCCCCCAAAAGATCGCCGAATTCTGTCGGTTGCTCGCGAGCGGCTTTCACATGCATGATCAGATAGCCGGATTGCAGAAAAAACGCGAATGCCGTGGCGAGGATCGTGGTGATGACTCCGACGCAGACCGCTGCGGCTCCTTCCGTGTTTTTTCCCTGATCGAATAGTGTCTCGGCAATACCAAAGGGCATCCCGCCAACGATGACCGCCAGATTGGTGAGGAACAGTACGGCGAGAAATGACCCGATCAGAAGTCCCATGCGATCCGTAAAAATTCGCCAGGCTTCAGAGATGACTTCACCGGGCGGGAACGGACGCATTTCCCGATATCCGCTCATTCTTTCACGTACGGCTTCCCTCGATTGAAATACCTCGCCGCAGAATCGGCAGCGGATTGCGGCCGCCTTGATCTGTTCACCACACGCGGGGCAAGGCCTGGTATCACCGGGCGTCGTCGGAAGTTTCGCCGGCTTTTTGAGCGTGACTTCGTCAACAGCCTCGGCCTGCAACTTTGAGTCAGCTTCGGGTTCTCTTGTCCCCGGAATCGAAATGACTTCGCCGCAG
Organism: uncultured Schlesneria sp.; assembly: GCA_903899985.1. Classification (GTDB taxonomy): domain Bacteria; phylum Planctomycetota; class Planctomycetia; order Planctomycetales; family Planctomycetaceae; genus Schlesneria. Next base: position 13,246 of record CAIULL010000232.1, on the reverse strand, counting down.
CCGGGGCACTTTGCCTGCCGGCCGGCCTTGTCTTCTGATGTCTTCAGCGACTTGTCGCAATGAGGGCAATTAAAATCAATGCTCACGAAGCGCTACTTTTTTCCAGAGTGGCTGATACTAATTCTTTTTGACTTCATAGACCGAGATCGAGTCCATGTCTCTTAAGAACAATCTCCCGTCACAAACGACGGGATGAGACCAGGCGGGTTTATCACTTCGGCCGGTCGGATTAAAGCGACCCTTTTCTTCGTATCGTTTGTTTGAGGCGACGCAAAGTGCCACCGGCCCCGCTTCACTTCGGAGGTAAATGTGACCGTCGGCATAAGTGAGTGAGCCTTTACCGACGGACCGATCTTTCCATTGTTCTTTGCCCGTCTTCAGTTCCAGGCACCTCAGAATTTGCTCGTCAAATCCATAAAGATATCCGTCGACCAGAACCATGCCTCCATGGTGGTTTGCCATCTCTTTTGTCTTATATTCCAGCTTGGCCTTCCCCCCTTTTGACAGTTTGAACAGCGCACCTCCTGCACCATATCCCGAGGCAGTGAAGACTAGACCGTCCGAAGCGACAGGCGTCGAACAATTGGCGGTTCCATTCGCAGATTGAGTATGTCCCCACAGGACATTGCCATCTTTCGCGCGAACGGCGACGACAGCCGTATGGACAAAGTTCACATACATCCGTTCGCCCTGATAGTCGACAACAATCGGGGAGGAATAGGCCGCAGCCGGACTTTCCTGGACCACGCACGTCCAGACCTCTCGTCCAGTCATTTTGTCGATTGCGGCCATCGTCGCCCGCTTGCCACCGGGAGAGCAGATGAGGTTCTGCCCGTCGATCAACACCGACTCACTGATCCCCCATTGAATATTATTGCCGCCATACTCGTTCAAAATATTTTTCTGCCAGACAACTTCTCCTTTGCTGGCGCCAACACAAATCAGGTCGCCATTGGCACCGAGGGCATAAACGCGATCATCGTCGACTGTGGGAGTCCCTCGGGGGCCATTTCCCTGCCCCTCACGGTAGGCTCGTCCGCCCGTCTTTGTGGACCAGAGAGGGCGACCACTGGCAGCGTCCATGGCCAGCAACATCTCATTGTCCCCTTGATTCCCCATCGTGTAGAGTTTTCCATGTGCGATGGAAACCGACGAAAAACCCTCACCCAGCCCTTTCTGTTGCCAGGACAGTTTCGGTCCCCCGTTCGGCCACGAATCGAGGAGGCCCGTTTCTTTCGAGAGATTATCGCGATTGGGGCCACGGTGCTGAGGCCAGAACCCGGTTTCAGAGACATCAGATTCCGTACTTTTGTCTTCCATCAGCGGACGCGAGCTTGCCTTTTTGACTGGCGCATTCTTGGCAGATTTGACAGTCAGTTTTGTTGCCAGATCAGCTGAGTTGACGACAACCGTGACTGACTGACCTTCTTCGATCTCAGACAGGTCGCCTTTCTTTCCATTGATCGTGATCACGGCTTTCGGGGCCAGGTTGAAGGTCCTTGATTCTTCGTTTTTCCCATTCAGCTTGACCGTGACCGATTTCTCTTCTGTCGAGACTTCCTCGATCGTTCCCTGCACCGGAGCGGCGAATGCGATTGACCATGACAGGGAATAGAGGCAGGCCAGAAAAACCAAACAACGTCGATTTGACAGGGAGAGCAGGCGCGACATGAAAGATCCTCGAGCTAGAATGTCTTGACTTTCAATGACAAAGGTGACGAATCTTGACGAGCCCGTCAACTTATTGGCCAATCGCCGCGATGACACTGTTTTACCCTGTCAAACCGAATGGTGAGCGAGCCACTGCCCCCCCCCTTCGCTCACGCAATGTTCTTCAATTGCTTATAAACAAATGCGAAGACACCGCTTCGCCGAAGACTCTGAAGCAGTGGCACAAGGCTCGAACGTTAACGCCGCCAGCCTTTCTCGACGGGATGAATCTCGCTTGATTTACGGAAGTTCGCGAATCTTTAGTCCTTTAAACTCGATGGGAGCCCCTTCCGATTCCAGACAAAGATACCCGTTGTCCGGCTTGCAGTCTTTGCCGCCCGAGACTTGCTCGCCGTTGACCCACAACCGAACTTCTCCATCGACGGCCCTGACGTAATAGTGGTTCCATTCGTTGATTCCCTTGCTGAGATTCTTTTTGGGGAAACTGCGTTTCTTATCGGGGGCGGTCGGTGGAAACGGTGTCATATCCGATTTACCGACCGGGAAAACATCGCCGTGTGTGGTAAACCAGTCTGGCTTCTTTCCTGTTTGCTTCTCGTATTGCTCGGCATAACCGTGGTCAAGAACCTGAACTTCGATTCCACCCGGAGGCAATTGGTTTGGCTTAAGCCCCGTCAGCGCTTCATCCGAAGCCCAGAGGAAAATCCCCGAATTACCGCCGGATCGAAGATGTTTCCAATCGGCGACGATTTCAAAGTTCTTGTATTTTTTCACAGACCGAGTCACGCCAACTGGAGTCCCCTTACAGAAGACGCCGGTTTCACTCCATTTCCATGTGTCCGGATCGGTATTCACATTGATGAAATCGGATTCACCGAGAGTTTTCCATCCAGGTCCCGTTCCTTCGATATCCGCTTTGGTAACGACCGGAGATTCCTCCGCCACCGAGACTAATACATGGGCAAAAACACCCAGGACAACAAACGAACTGAAGAAGGGGGCTCGACTCAGATCAACCGCGTGCATAGGAGGACTCCTCAAAAGAATGTGTATGACCGACGAGCGATGGCATTGAGATATACCATACTGGGATGCAGTTCGACGATCGAGTCGGCTGGCGTCGTTTTCGCTTTCATGACGATTTGCTGATCCAATCTCGACCATGTGAAACAATTTTGACCAGCTTGTGAATGGAACCTCGATGTGCGTCTACAAGCGGGTAACGAATTCGGCCGGAAGGTTTGGCATGACTTTCGTAGTACTAAGGTTTTGTTTCTTCGCGCGCCTCGAAGATTTTTCGTGGGAGGGCGAGGCTCCCGCCAGGTTTTCCCTGGACGGATTTCGGTGCGATAAAACAACGTATCGACCGCCATCGTTTAACCGCGCCACGAAGAGAAGCGGGCCAGGCGGCGAGATTGCCGTCAGCCGAGGTGTCGTAACTCGCTCGGGCTTTGCAACAAATCAGGCCTGCGGCAACGGACGAAGAAATCGGCTGAACGCCGATTCGTCTGCGCCGTTGGCTGCGGGTTAAACGACGAGGTGACATCGTTTAACCTCGCAGAGAAGCGGGTCAGGCGGCGGTTGTGACGTCAACCGACGCGTCATAACGCGTTTGACCCGTGCAGAAATCCTACGCTCGGCAACGGACGAAGAAATCGGCTGAACGCCGATTCGCCTGCGCCGTTGGCTGCGGGTTAAACGACGAGGTGACATCGTTTAACCGCGCCTCGCAGAGAAGCGGGACAGGCGGCGAGATTGCCGTCAGCCGAGGTGTCATAACTCGTTTGACCCGTGCAGAAATCGTACGCTCGGCAACGGACGAAGAAATCGGCTGAACGCCGATTCGCCTGCGCCGCTGGCTGCGGGTTAAACAATGAATCTGACGCTTTGGCACGCATCGTGCGTCACTTTTCTGAAATGTGTTGAATACGAAGCTGTCAGTCAATTCGCTTGTTGAAGCAGGCCCGTGACTTTCTCTCTGCCCGGTTCGAAAGGTTTCTTCATGACTGTTTCGATTGGTCGAATTCTTTTTCCCACGGACTTCAGCGAGCCGGCTGCGGAGGCTTTGAAATACGCCATCACATTGACCGATCAGTTTGGGGCCGAGTTGCACTTGTTGCACGTCGTCGTTCCGCCGGTCATCCCGTTTCCAGATTCATCGACTTCCTGGACGATGCCCGACATGGGATTGATTGATCAAGTGAAAGACGCTGAAAGGCGGTTTTCCACGGAAATCGGCTCGTGGGAGGGACAGCGACAGGTCGTGAGTGCGGTGATCACAGGATTTGCCGTCGAAGAAATCGTGAAATACGCCGAACGACATGTGATCGACCTGATCGTGGTGGGAACTCATGGTCTGACGGGACTTTCGCATCTGCTGATTGGCTCCGTCGCCGAGAAACTCGTTCGTGTTGCCACCTGCCCCGTTTTGACCGTCAGGCCTGGCGGACATCAGTTTTTGAGAGAGGCATCGCAAGTCTCAGCGTCCTCTCTGGCGTAAAAACAGAACCCCGTAAAACAGAACCCCGCACGATTATCAGGAGTTTACCATCATGACTGCCGATTCATCGAAAAAACAACTGGTGAATGTCTATTCCACACCGATCGAGTTCGATGCCGAATTGGTGAAGGCCATGCTGGCTGACGAAGGGATTCCAAGTTACATCGACGATGCCAACGGACCATTTCCAGGTCTCACGGGAATCCCCTGCCACATCCACGTCGCCGTAGAGCACGAACCTCTCGCGCGACAATTGATCGAAGAACATGAACAGCGACATCGGGCACGTGTGGAACGTGAACTGGCCGTGGAAGAACAAGATTTCCCCCACGAAGAACTCGATTCCGATTCGGAATACGACTGATTGGAGACTGACGATCAGGCGATTCCCGTGATGTGACTTTTGGGGCACAGTCGTCCTGGCACAAGATTGGCCGGTTGCGTTGGCCAATTGTCGCCGACGGAATCCGCGATCAATTCGGAGAATTGGGATTTCGCGTCTCAATCGTCGGACAGGGGGGTTTGTAGGTCGACATCGAATCAACTCCATCACCCGTCCAGCGGCCGGTGGAATCATAGAATCGATTTGATGGTCCGCTCCAGGGGTTATTTCCGGAATCCTGTGTATACGGGCCGCGATATCCGTTCCGGATAAGATTTTTGCAACGACTGAAGAGGCCGCGGTTGCCATAACCTTGCTGCGCCCAGGTATGTTCCGATGCACTCAAAAGAGAGACTGCTGCCAGAATAAAACCAATCCAGCAACTCTTTCGACATCGAAGCATGCTCATTCTCTTTTTTCTCGCGAGCCAGAAAAACTTTGGCGCAGGGGATTCGTCCGTTAACAAATTCGGCCATGCCTGAGCCGGAATTCACTAGAAACCGACCCTTTTGAGCCCGGAATCGGCATTTCTTGCCGAACGACTCGCTTGTAAGGCCGGGACTCGCCGACGGGATTTCCTGGAAATTCCAGAAAAATTCAAAAATCTGCGTGATATTTCCGCGAAACCCTCGCCATAAAGAGTGACTCGATCCCCGTTTCTCTTTTGTTTTTGGAACGCGCCATGCCAGAAATCGTTTCGTTAATTCTTTTGGTCGGGGTCCCCTACGGGGTGATGCTTCTCCGGAAGATTATGAAAGAACAAGAGGAAAACTTTCATGACCTTCGGACGCAAGTCCGTGAGCTGAGACAGTTACTGGCGCAACAACAGAACGCACCGGTTCAAGTGAAGCCGGAACCTGTCCACCCGCGCGCCGCCGAAACCCCGCGATCAATCCCGCCGGTCGAACATTCGGCTGCTGCTGTGCCTCCGACTCCTGTTCCCGCAAAAGAACCGGTCAAACCGACGAAAGACGACGAGCCGGCGGAGGTCATTTTCGATGATGATCTCGTTTCGCCCGCTCCACCGATTCCACGCGAAGCCCCTTCTCGAGTACCGACTTCGAGACCATTGACAACCACGGAGTTGTTACGGAGTCGCCAATCGCAGCCAGAACATCGTGTTGAATCCATTGAGCCGCGAACGCCGAGCAAATTTGAGCTTGCGGCAAAGGAGACCCTGGAAAAGATCTGGAGCTGGATTATCGTCGGGGAAGAGCATGTCCCGACCGGTGTTTCGATGGAATATGCCATCGCCAGTCAGTGGCTGCTGCGACTGGGGATTCTCATCCTGGTGATCGGGGTGGGATTCTTTTTGAAATACTCCTTCGATCACAATTTGATCAAGCCTGTCGCCCGGGTTGCGATGGCCGCTGGAGCAGGATTGGGACTGTTAACCGCTGGCACTCGTTTACTCGGCGGCCGATATCATGTTTTCGGCCAGGGACTGATGGGTGGTGGGCTGGCGACCCTGTACTTCAGTGTCTACGCGGCAGCGAGATTTTATCAATTGATCGACCCCATTACGGCATTTGCATTGATGGGACTGATTACCGTGCTGGCTGGGGGAATCTCGGTTCGATTTAACACGATGCTAGTTGCCGTGCTGGGAATTCTTGGCGGCTATGGCACGCCACTCATGCTGCCGACGAGCGGCGTCGATTACATCGGGCTGTTCGGATACATGCTGATCCTTGGTATCGGGGTCTTAGGCCTTTGTTACTGGAAAAACTGGCCGCTGGTTAATCTGCTCAGCTTTGTCTGCACCTACGGCTTGTACTTCGCCGCGATGCGCGCCTATACGGTTGCCGATTTCTGGCAGGTCATTCCGTTTCTCACCGCGTTTTTCATTCTCTTCTCGACCATGACGTTTCTGTTCAAACTTGTGAATCGGGAACATTCCAATCTGCTTGATCTCTCGGCGTTATTGATCAATGCATTCGTTTATTTTGGAGAAAGTTACCGACTGGTTTCGGTTCCTTACGGCAAGGAATGGGCCGCTGTCGTCACACTCGGTTTGGCGCTGTTTTACTCGCTGCACGTGTATTACTTCCTGGTTCGAAAACTGATCGACCGTGAGTTGCTGGTCAGTTTCCTGGGCCTCGCCTCGTTCTTCGTGATCATCACCGTACCACTGGTCCTTTCCAGGCAATGGATCACGGTCAGTTGGGCATTGCTGGCATTGGTCCTGCTGTGGATCGCCCGGCAGCTTGGCAGCCATGCACTCAAACACGTCAGCTTTGTGCTGTACGGAATTGTGATGCTCAGATTTGGATTCATTGATCTCCCCGGTCAGTTCGGCCAGCAACTGGCGACAAGTATTCCGTGGTCCGAGTATTGGCCGCATTTCGTGGAACGGATCGTCATGTTCGGCGTCCCCGTGATTTCTCTGGGTGGAGCGCAAAGACTGCTGCTCGGCTGGCAGCGTAGCGAAAGCTCAGCCGTTGTTCCCGAGAATGATGTTCCGGAACTGATTCCGACCAGCTGGGCACCACGTGCGATCATCGGTATGGCTCTCGGCATGCTGTTCTTGTATCTGCATCTGGAAGTCAATCGCACGGTTGGCTTCAGTTATGCGCCATTGCGACTTCCATCGTTGACAGTGCTATGGCTGGCCCTGTGTGGAATTGTGTTATGGCAGGCCCTCGCGATGAACAGCCGGACATTGATTACGGTCGTTGTTTTTGGACTGCTGGCCGTGCTGGTCAAATTGTGTGCCGTGGACATCCCAAGCTGGAGTCTGGCCGATCACCTGATTTACCACAGTGCTTATGCGAACCATGTTTATTCATTTCATGACGCGGCTATGCGATTACTGGACTTCGGCTCGATCATTGCCTTTTTTGGTGTCGCGTATGCCTTCGTCCGTGGCCAGAAACGGGACTTCGACGCCGCGGTGATTCTGGGAGTGCTGGGGATGGGAACATTGTTTGTGTTCCTTTCACTGGAACTCAACACGTTCCTCTCGGTTTACGTCCCTGGACTCAGGTCTGGTGGTGTCTCGATCCTGTGGTCCATCTTCGCCTTCTCGTGGTTATTGCAGGGGATCTGGAGGAATATCCGTTCGCTTCGATACGCAGGCCTGTCGCTGTTTGCAGTAGTGATCTGGAAAGTCTTCTTCAACGACCTGGCACAGCTCGATTCGTTCTATCGGATTATCGCATTCATTGTCCTGGGAGTGATGGTGCTTGCGGGATCGTTCATTTACTTGAAATACCGAGAAACGTTCGCCGTTCAGAATACGGAAGAAAAACCGGAGGCCTTGTCATGAGTCGATTGCCTGGTTTCGCCGTCGTGTTGTGTTTAATGCTGCTGGCAGCAATGCCCGTTGTCGCAGAAGATACTCCCCGATATCGCTGGCAGCGGGATGTCGAACTGCCTGAGATTGCCGAAACGACGCTGATTGGTATCCCACTTGATTCTCATTTTTTTACGGCGACTCGTGATGGTTGGCCGGATGTCAGGCTGAGAAACAACAGCAATCAGTCTGTCTCGTTTTTAATTCAGGCGGTATACGACCAGAAATCGAAAACAGTTCGGCAAACCTGGCCGGCGCAGAATCTCGCAGCCAAAGTCGACGCGACGACTGGATTACAAATCGATCTGGCCTTGCGCGACAATGAACCGTTACCAACGGGAATCCGCGTCATTACCCCACTGCATGATTTTGAACATCAGATTCGCATCGAATCATCGGCCGACGGAAACTCGTGGACGTCGGCCGGTCCTCCGACTTTGATTTTCGATTATTCTCGCTACGTCGACGCGCGCAACGACTACGTTCCGATCAATCCCGGGAACCATCGTCGATTTCGACTGATCATTGACGATGTCACAGCAGAACAAGAATCACTTTTGCTGGATCTGCATCGCCGGCTACGGGGCACAAACGAAATTGATCGAACGGAAAACACGACGATTGTTCGACGGCCGTTCCGGATCGAGCGCGTTGAGTTTTACCGTGACGCGGAATTGCCCGTAAGCAGCGATCGGCAACGAATGATGTATCCCACCTCCAACTTCGTCGCGACGGTACACGAAAAAAATCATCAAACAGTTTTCATGTTTGATACGAAGCAGGAACCAATCACAGAAATTAAAGTCATCACAGCATCGGAAAACTTCAGTCGTTCGGCGACGGTTGAGTCTGAAGTTGAAGACACCAACGGAAAGCTCGCCTGGCAAGTCATCTCAAACGGGACACTGACCCGCTTTTCCGTCGGAGCGATTCAAAGGAAGGAATTGACGCTTTCGATACGTGAATCTCGTGCCTCTCGATACAGAGTGCTGATCGACAATCGTGACAGCTCTCCACTTTCAATCAGTGGAGTCGAGTTATCCGGGCCGCGATACGAGCTGATGTTTCTCGCCTCTGCCGGGCAGAAGTTCTCTTTGCAATACGGTTCACCAGATGCGAAAGCTGGCCAATACGACACCGCTGCGTTGCAGGTATCACTGACGCAAGGTTCTCATCGAATCACGGCCACGCTCGGCTCGCCAGCTGAAAATGAGAATGTCCCTGCAGACCAAAGTCCACACTGGGCACCCTGGAACGATTCTCGTGTTTTAGTGGGCGGTATTGTCGCACTGACAGTGCTCCTCGGTTGGGGTCTTTACACAGCGGGAAAGCGGATCGAGGTGTCTTCGGAAAAGTGATCCGATTGCCAAGAGTCTGCATGCGGATCAAGAAGATCCGCGACGTCAGCATGATCAAAAGCAACACGACTGTTTAAAATTTGTGCTGCATTTTTTTCTTACAAAATATCATAAAAATGCGCGGAACAAATTCTCCGTTCGATTGTTTAACAGGGGAGAAAGAGATCTCTTTTCACTTCTGACTGTTCCAAATCTGGAGAAATAATTGTGAACACAAAAACACGGCAATTAATCGTCAGCACATATTCTTGTGCCATACTGACGATTGCCACGCTTGCCTTGCCGGAACGGCAACTGGGGGCACAACCTCCTCAGTCGCCTCCACAGCAACAACCTCCGCAGCAACAACCACCACAGCAACAACCACCACAGCAGCAACCTCCGCAGCAGCAAGGCCCACCTGGATTTGGTGTGGCACTTCCCGGATTGACCGGGCCTCAACAAGGGGCCTGGCGCGACGGACAGGATTTATTTACAGCGAGACTGAATCCCGGGAATGGATTGGGGCCGATCTTCAATCGTGATTCCTGTGTTGCCTGCCATTCGGGGCCTGCCGTCGGCGGGAGCAGTGGGATTAATACAATCCGATTTGGCAAGACCACGGGTGGCGTATTTGATCCACTGATCGCACTTGGCGGGTCCTTACTTCAAGAGCGGGCGCTGCAGCCAATCGGGGTCGAAGTCATTCCGTCACAGGCAAACACGACAGCGAAACGAAATACGCAGCCTCTGTTCGGCTTGGGACTGATTGATGCGATCCCGGATGCCACCATTCTTGCGAACGTCCGAACGAAGCCGGTCAATGGAGTCCTTGGACGAGCCGCGAAGGTAACAGATCCCGTCACAGGAAAAACATTCGTTGGTCGGTTTGGCTGGAAAGCCCAGCAACCCAATCTGCTCGCATTTTCTGCCGACGCATTCGTCAATGAAATGGGAATCACCAACCGAATTTACCCGCTCGAAAATGCCCCCAATGGCAACGAGACATTGCTGGCCGCGATGGAGCCACCGAATCTTCCGATACCTAACGATCAGACCGACCCTCGCACAGGGAAAGCCGGTATTGATCGTCTGGCAGACTTCATGCGTTTCACCGCCCCTCCGCCGACTCAGCCATCCAATGCTTCCACAACTTTTGGTGCGACGTTCTTCCTTCAGATTGGTTGCACCAGTTGTCATGTTCCTTCCATGAAAACGGGAACCAATCCGATTGCCGCCTTGAACAACCAAACAGTGTCACTCTATTCCGACTTGCTGCTGCACGACATGGGAACGCTGGGGGATGGGATCGCTCAAGGCGATGCCGGTCCGACAGAGATGCGCACGGCACCGCTTTGGGGATTGTCTGCCAGCGGGCCATACTTACACGATGGTCGCGCCCACACGATCGACGAAGCAATTCGTGCCCATGCGGGCGAAGCAACTTACTCTGTGAATCAATATTTGAAGCTCACCAGTTCGCAGCAGAACTTGCTGCTTCAATTCTTGAATTCACTGTGAAATTTGATTGCACGGCGTTCCGTGTTTGAGAGCGGTCAAGAACCGTTCGACGTCCGGTCCCACATTCCAGTCCACCCCCAAAAAAGAGCGCTGCTTGTCCGATTCCGGTCAGGCAGCGCTCTCCTTTTTCTTTGCGAAATCGACGTCGAGCTTCTCTCCCGCCGACGTCACTTTGTGGCTTGTCGAGTTATGCGAACGCGAAATTGATCAAATCCAGATATCGGCTTTGGATGACAAACCGGGCTGCACTTTGGCAGGTTCTAAGCGAAGGTCCGGTCGAGTATGATGTCGCTTCGACCGATCTCGTCCACCGTCCAGAGAGATGCCGATTATGGAACCTCAATACACCGTACTTGCCAGGCGATTTCGTCCGCAGACGTTTTCTGAAGTTGTTGGCCAGGAACGGGTTGCTCAGACACTTCGTAACGCGATTCATGAGGGCCGGGTTGCGCACGCGTACCTTTTTACCGGGGCACGGGGCGTAGGCAAGACTTCAATGGCCCGGATCTTTGCCAAGGCATTGAATTGCCCTTTTGTGAAGGACGGGGTTCCCTGCAACGAATGCGAACAATGTCGCGGAATTTCCGTCGGTCAGGATGTTGACGTCTCTGAAATCGACGGGGCTTCGAATCGCGGCATCGATGACATCCGGTCATTGCGAGCGAACGTCAACATCAAGTCGATGCGTTCGAAGTACAAAGTCTACATCATCGACGAAGTTCATATGCTGACAAAAGAGGCCTTCAATGCGTTATTGAAGACGCTGGAAGAGCCGCCACCGATGGTCAAGTTTGTCTTTTGTACGACCGAAGCCAACAAGGTTCCTGACACCATTCTGTCTCGTTGCCAGCGGTTTGACTTCGGGACAATTTCCACCGACAACATTACGATTCGATTGCGCCAGCTCGCCGAGGCGGAAGGCTTTCAGGTCGATGAGGCGGCATTGGAACTGGTTGCCAGACGAGCTGCAGGTTCGATGCGGGATAGTCAGTCGCTGTTCGACCAACTGCTGGCTTTTGGGTCTGATCACATCACCAGCGCTGACGTTCACCGCTTGCTGGGAACCGCTCCTGACGATCGACTGACCGGCCTGATCGACGCTCTGATCGAGCGACGCCGAGACGAAGCTCTGGTTCGACTCGATGACGCGTTACGCGAAGGTGTCCAGCTGGAAGCTTTTACGGATCAGCTTGTCGCCTATTTTCGCGACCTTCTGGTTGCGGCATGTGGAGCCGGAGATGTTCCCCTGTTGTCTGTCGGAAATGATTGTCGCGAAATTCTGCGGCAACAATCCCAGCGTTGGGGATTGCAGACGATTGCGACCGGGATGCAGATTCTGGCCGAATCAAAAGCGAGGATGCAGCGAGTCACTTACGGGCGAGCCTTGGCGGAACTGGCTTTGGTCCGAATTTCATTGCTGGAAGACCTGGATCGTCTTGACGACCTGATTGCACAGTTGAAGGGTGGGGTCGTTGTCTCACAGGCCGCGACGGGAACTCCTCGAAATCTGAGCGCGACTCCAGGAACCGGCTCGTTACCGCCACAGCCGCCCCTCTCACCTCCGCCGGTGAGTTCCAGACCGTCCCCACCGGTCCCGACAGAAAAAAAAAATGACGTAGTCGCGTCCCCCGCTCCCAAGGCGTTGGCAGAACCTGTTCCAATTTCAAACAACCCCAACACGGAACGAAAAACAAACTTCGAATGGAAACCCGGCTGCGAAAAAGACTTACAATCCCTCATTGCAGACCGATTGAACGATATTGCCGGAACATCCGTCAGGCGAGCCAGCTCGTTAGCAATTATTGGGCCAAACGTATTGGAGTTTTCCATCCCAATCAACTATGATGTGGAGAGGAAGACGTTGGAACGACCAGACACCATCGTTCGGCTGGAGTCAATTCTCGCGGAAGTCGCAGGACAGCCAGTTCGAGTCCGATTCCGGTCGGCAGAAGCGGTCGGGCCGGTGTCCAAGCCAACAGCGGTTGCGGCTCCGGTTAATCGAGCTCAAATCGTCGACGAACCCGAAGATGCGTATCTTCAGCAAGTCACGGGAGTTTTCGGGGTCAAGAGTTGGAAAGTGAAAGACGTGGTGGTTGAAGCCGTTGAAAGTGATTCGACGGAAGTGCAATCGGAGTAATTGGCAATGTTTAAAGAAATCGGTCAATTCGCCTCGCTGATGAAGCAGGCTCAAGGAATACAAGGAAAAATGGCCGAGTCGAAAGAACGGCTCGCCAATCTGCAATGCGATGGTGAATCGGGTGCAGGAATGGTCCGAATCACGGTGGGCGGAACGATGAGGGTTCTTGCCTGCAAAATTGACCCAGGACTGTTTCAGTCGGGCGACAAGGAAATGCTCGAGGATCTGATTGTTGCCGCGACAAATCAGGCTCTCGAAAAACTGCTTGAGAAGCAGGCTCAGGAAATGAGCGCCATTACCGGCGGATTGAATTTGCCGGGCATGGGCGATGTCCTGGCAGGAATGGGCTTAGGCAAATAGTAGGCAGCCACCTTCAATTGAGGGAGTAACGATTAATGGCAAG
>CAIULL010000231.1 GCA_903899985.1 uncultured Schlesneria sp. | reverse complement strand
TGGACTTCCAAAACACTTAATGCCCTTCACAACAATGACGATTGGTTTCCCCGCTTCCATTGTACTCGAAAGTTCAAAGTCGTCCTCGAATCGCCACTGGTGAATATCGTCTGCCGTGTAACGCCCAAGCAGCTTCTCAAGCCGTTCTAAGCCTTCCGCGGCATCCTTCGGATTGGAAACTGCGGGCGAGATTCCTTCGTCGCCATAAAGCTTTTGGTCAAAGGAGCCAAAATCGCTTCCGTGCATGGCTAGGAAAATAAAGATCAGTCCTGCAATGCTTTTGCGAGTATTTGTCATGGGATTTATTCCATTATGCTGAAAGTTGTGTCGGCGAATTAAAACTACAATTCTTGAGAGAACGCGTTGACTGGTTGAGGTTGACGCATTTCCATGTTTGGTGACTATTCGGTGAACTCAATCGATTCCGCCGAGTCGCCACCCCGCACGAGAAGAAAGGAGACTAGAGCCAGTTTGAAAACCATTTTAAGCAGAGCATCAGGCAGGCGAGGTGCAGAAATCCTTCGAAGAGGTGGAGATAGTATTCATGACGTACGAGAAGTCTGAGTTGGTAACTGAGCCAGCTGATGGTTCGTTCAATATTCCAGGGGAGGTTCACTTATTTTTCATGTCGCATCTAACTTTAAGGCATGGCCTCCGGTACGACTTTCGAATATGGAATCGTTAATAAGAGCCTTAATTGGCACGCAACGCTTATTGTGAATCTTTGTGTCATCAATTCTCGATTGCGAACGAGTTCAGACTACTTGGCCGCTTTTGTTTGTGGTTTCGGATCACCTGTCCCCCCGTTTGCAAACAACGAAAGAAATCCTGGATCTTTCACTGACTTCGTCTCGGTCTTGTTCGGTTGACCGAATGGAGAGGTGAAGTCAGGAAACGGCAATGTCCTGCCTTCCAGATCTTTGATCAGGTGGTATGTCTGCGAATGGCTTGCGGCGATGAGTTGGTCTCCGTCGCGAGTCAGCGAATTGTGGCTAAGGGAGCCTGCCATTATCATTTTTCCGCCAGCTTCGAAGTAACTATCGACAGAGGTGCCTTCGAGATCAATCCCATTTGGGAGCCAATTCACTCGTCCAGTTCCGGTAGTTTTTTCGTTATATTCCGGAAGATTGTGTACGACTTGGCGCGACTCGTAAAACCAATCGCCTGTTGACTTACGTTCCAACCGGTATCGGATAGCTTGTTGATTTTGGATATGGCGCGACAGAGTGCGTTTATCGCCATCTTTCAAGTCGTAAATCGACCGCTTTGTAACGACAATCGCTTCAAACAAAAGAATCTCACCCACTCGATATGGACTTCCAAAACACTTGATGCCCCTCACTGCAATGACGACGGGTTTGCCCGCTTCCATTGTACTTGTTAGTTCAAAGTCGTCCTCGAACCGCCACTGGTGAATATCGTCTGCAGTGTAACGTCCAAGCAGCTTCTCAAGCCGTTCTAAGCCTTCCGTGGCATCCTTCGGGCTGGAAACCGGAAGCGAAATTCCTTCGTCGCCATGAAGCCTGTTATCAATTGAACCAAAATCGCTTCCGTGAATGGTTAGGAAAATAAAGATCAATCCAGAAACACTTTTGCGAGCAATTGTCATAGGATTCATTCCATTCTGCTGAAAGTTGTGTCGGCGAATTAAAACCACGATTCTTGAGAGAACGCATTGACTCGTTGAGACCGAGGCATTTCCATGCTAAGCGACCGTTGGGTGCACGGTCTCTGCATGTAGGCGAACCATTGGGCGCGATCCTATCCGAAGAGTGATTTAGAATTTGAGCATGTTGCCACGGGAGGGGGCATTCGCTGCCGGTAGGTGCTTACAGGAAAAGTACCGAAGCT
>CAIULL010000230.1 GCA_903899985.1 uncultured Schlesneria sp. | reverse complement strand
GTTCTCTTCGGTTCTGCTCGCAACGCGCCACCGAGAAATTTGGTGTCAAAGTTCGATCAAGTTCGACCGACTTCGACCATTCCTCGTATTTCATAGGGTTTTGTCCATTTTTTCGTCGCGCTCGAGTTCGATCAAGTTCGACGCAGTTCGATCGAGTTCGAATCCCATCAACGCTCCCAGACGAGCCGGCCGGGATACCCATCGCAACCTTCTTGTTTTATCTACCCACGACTCTCACATCACTACTTTCTGCCGTTTCGGCCGCCCAGCGACTGGAAGAAAAGCGAGTTATTCGGAGCGATAAACAAAAACCGGACCGACATTCAGATACGTTGGGTTCAACTCCCATCCAAGCGACATGCGCAAGAGATCGGCTGAACGCCGATCCGCCTGCGCCGCTGGCTTCGGGTTAAACGACCAGGAAACACCTGCCGTTATAAAACATGAAATGGCGACATAAAAATACTTTATTATTTATTGGTGGTCAATAGAAAAACAGGCATGCCTTGGTAAAGTTTGGAACGTGCAAATGAAAAATGTCGCATCCCGGGCATCACGGATGGCTCTGCCTTTCCGCCAACAGCGTTGCGATCGAACGCCGTTGGCTTACAGAGGATGAAACGGGCACGGGTCCAGAAAACAAATGGACGATTGGCGGTTTCGTTCTTTGCCGTAAACTTTGGGCCCGAACCCTTTGTTCCGTTCTTGAAAAAGGCAGGAGTCAGAAGGCTTTCAATCCTGAGGGGTCGCACTGCCGAGACGATATTCGAGTTGATGCCACAAAAATTCGTGTCCCCGGGGTTCAGGGTCCCAAGGTTTTCCTTGGTCGACGGCGCGATCCGACAAGCAGAATCTCGATGACTGGAAGGTCCGTCCGTGATAGAAAGGCAGAACAGGGAGTCTGCCAAATGAATGTTCGTGTTAATTTGCCAGCCGAGATCGAAAACTCGCTTCGTCGTCGTGCCGCTGCGGTCGGTCAGGATGTGGAAACATTCGTAAGAACGGTCGTTACCGAGACCCTTGAAAGTACTCAAGAGTTGCCGGCGCGAAGCTCATCGCCGTCTGAGTTCGCCAAACGACTGGATTCCTGGATTTCCTTGCACCCTGTACTCGATTACGCCTTCGACGATAGCCGTGAATCCATGAATTCCGATCGCGGTTGATGAATCTTCTGATTGAAACGAATGTCATTCAGCGGCTCGCTCAGGTTTCCAGCCCGCATCATAGAGAAGAAAGGGAAACGATGGGATAGCCTGGGAGATTCTTCATGAGTTTGTCGTCAGCCGTCAGGAGTTCACAGCCTTCTCGCTCAGCGAGTGCGACAAAAATGCAATCTGTGATCGCGATTCGAGTGGCAGAGGAGATGTCTACCGCACGAGTGAGGAGTGGAATGTAGGGGTGAAGGTCTGGCCCAGCGGTCAGAATTGCGAGCAGGTGCTTCTTGGCATCCCCAATCGGAATGACCTTCATCCGTTCTGCTTTGGCAAGAGCATGAGCAACTTCTGACGGGAAGACGTCAGGGGCGATAATCTCGTGAATTTTGTTCCGCACGTCGTCCCGGAACGCAAGTGCTTTTGCCGCTCCGATCTCGGGGAGTGCCCATTTCACGGCCACGGAAGAATCAAGAACGTACAGACTCATCGGTCGCGGAGTTCACGAATAGCAGGAATGGCGATATCGACGATCCCGATTCTTCTTTGAATCTCTTCTCTCATGCGGTCCATGCGTTCGCACGCCAGACGCACCACTTCTGGATCGCGACGTTCGCCCTTCACCAGCTTGGCAAGGATGTCGTCTAGTTCTTGATCGATGCTCGGGATGGTTTCTGTTGTCATGATTGAATTGTCGGAAGAATGGAGTGGAAGTCAATTGGAATCAGGAGAAACGACCTACCGTATTTTTTGTGCACCCCATTTCAGTTCAAAGAGCAGACATCGGCCCAGTAACTCGCGTTCGTGACGAACGATAAGTCGAGTGTCGTAGTTCCCTTGTTGATGGGTGCTTCTGGAAAAACAGCTTCCGCAACAAAACGTCTCATGCTTTCGCGCAAAAACGGGCGTTACGGTTCATAATAATAATTGAGCGAAACTCGGCATTTTTCGAGGATTCTCACAAATTCTGGTACGTCCAAGCGTGTGTCGAAGCTTCACTTTCTGCGGACGTCGTTTCCGGTCACGTCAATTTGCAGCCTGTAACGGCTGAAACGACGGATTGCGTTGTGCCGAACTTCAGGATGGGCATTGGCCGATGACTGACATCAGGAGCGCGTCACTTCGCTCAGCGGATCACCAGGGAAGGAAACCGCGATGCGCCGTTGTTATTCAGGAAACGAGAGAAAGACATCTCCGTTTGCTGGTTTTACAAATTTTCCGATCATCATGCGGCACAGCAACTTATTGCTGGCTTCGATGATCGTTCTTGGTTTGCACGCAGGATGTGTGACTTCAGATTCCGGTCGCCCTACCCTGACACTCCGGCAATTTTCGCGACATCGCGATCAGTCCAGTCTAAAAGCGAACGAAAGTAGGCTCGCTGATTCCCGGGAACAAAACGAACGAGCCAGTCAGACTGCCAAATCCAAGACAGAGCTCGAAAACGACAGATCAACCCCCAAACGCGCAAGCGATACTCCGACTCGTCACCCATCACGCGACGCGCATCAAATAAAACAGGTTGCGGGGGAGGAAGGTCAGCCCTACGACTCGGCTGTTGATGCGAGGGCCGAATTGCCGGATCCGTCATCGAAAGACTATCCGCCGGTTGTCGAACCTTTTGTGCCGCAGCAATTAACGTTACGCGACCTGGAAAACCTCGCCCTGGGGAACAATCCAACGCTGTCTCAAGCTCAGGCGGCTGTCACCGGGCAGGAGGGGGTCGTTCATCAGGCTGGCCTTTATCCGAATCCTCAGGTGGGATACATCAACAGCAGTGCCTCAAATCCTTCCGTGAAGCAGTCGAACGGAGCGTTTTTCGCCCAGGAATTCGTGACTGCCAACAAACTTGGCCTGTCTCAACTCGCCGCATCGGAAGAATTGAGACGATTTCAATGGGATAATGAAGCACAGCGGATTCGAGTCTTGAACGACTTGAAGATCCGTTATTACGAGGTATTGGGTTCGCAGGAAGCCGTGGCGGTTTATCGAGAATTGCTCAAGATTTCCGAAAAGAGTCTGGCGATTGCGAAAAGCTTGCTCGCCAACGAAGGGACACGGACAGATTACCTGCAAGCCAAAGTTCAGCTCGAAACCGTTCGACTGAATCTTGATGAGGCCGAATTGCGATATGCCGCCGCATGGGAACAGTTAGCCACAATGGTCGGCGTGTCGTCACTGACACCCGTACCACTTGTCGGTGACCTCGCGGACGACATCCCGCAACTGGATTACGAAACGTGCTGGCAGCAATTGCTTTCCTGCAGCCCGCAGCTTCGAGCTGCTGAAGCGGAACTCGGCCACGGATATGCGACCTTACGAGAACAGCAAGCTCTCGCCATCCCGAACGTCACAGTCCAGACAGTGGCGGATTACGATCAGGCGACGGCTGTCTCAACGGTCAGCACGCTGGTGGCCCTTCCCTTCCCCATTTTTAATCGGAACCAGGGAAACATCGCGAAAGCAGCAGCCGATCTCAACGCCGATCAGGCGGACATCTGTCGTATCCGGTTCGTGCTACGGGATTCGCTCGCAGACTCGTTTCGCCGCTATAAGACGAGTCTGCGTCAAGCTGAACGCTTAAGAGAATCGATCCTGCCTGATGCTAAAGAGAACCTGGAGCTGTCCACGCAAGTCTTCAAAGGGGGGCAATCTGCATTTGCTCCTGTGCTTGCTTCACAGCAATCGTATTTCCGCAGCAAAGTCGCGTATGTTGAAGCCCTGACCGAGCTGCACAAAGTCATTACGGAAATTGAAGGACTGCAACTGACGGGCGGACTGAACCCCGCTGCCATCGGTTCTGCCATCCAGAACCAAATGGGTGGTGGAACGCAACGTCAACGAGCCTTGTTAAACGAACTTCAAGACAACAATTCCAAACAGTTGTTACCAGCCGCGCAACTAAGTCGGTGATGTCGAACGGCAATGAATTCATTGCCGGAAAGCTAAAGCAATGGCGAGCGAAGACGCACGCCAGTGGCACCCAACGTGGGGAACGATTTCCGATGGAAAGTTTGGTCTGGTATTTGTCTTTGTCCCAGCGGGACTGCAGCAATTAGCCGGTGGTTGAGCGCAGCGACACCACCGGATGTGGCGACCGAAACAGTCTTGAATCCTGAAGGGATTCCAGACAACGGTGATTGGCCGATTTCAAATCGTAGAATGCGGTGCTGTCT
Source organism: uncultured Schlesneria sp. (assembly GCA_903899985.1). Taxonomy (GTDB): domain Bacteria; phylum Planctomycetota; class Planctomycetia; order Planctomycetales; family Planctomycetaceae; genus Schlesneria. The sequence goes on along the minus strand of CAIULL010000230.1, from coordinate 10,036 downwards.
AAACGACGATTGTGTCATCCTTCCAGGATGAGGTTTTCAACATCGAACCTGATCCGGTGATGTCGCTGGCGCTCAACCAAGGGCTAATGGCTTTCGTCCTTCCAGGAACTCATTCCTTCTCAACCGTGACAAACACGGGCGGGCTTGAATACGTCGCTTTCATCACAAAGTTGATGGCGAAATTTGCCATGACAGCAGTCACTTGTCGGTCGACCGGTGGAGCGCTCTTATCGGCCTTCAGAGTGATGAATCCTTCACTATCGGTCCCAGTCAGCAACGTTTTGCTTTGGTTCCCTTCCATCGTGACACCTTCGGGCAAGCTGTTCGCATAAACCTGTTCGAGATGGCGATACATGAAGTCGAGCGTCACGTTGGCGTTGACGTCTTTGGCTCGTATCAGATTGATCAGAATCTTTTTCGATTCGCCAGGCTTCAAACGGATTTCGGTTTCGCTCAGGTTAACCGCCAGCAGGTCGGCACTGTCACCGACCGCGACGCAATGCGTTTCCACGGGATAGTGTCCTCGCCCCCCGCCGGGTGAATAATATTCCTGATACGGCACTGCGGTGGCCGAAAGTTCCACCGTTGTCGTCTCGCCGTTCGTGCCAGACGGTGCGGGAATCGTATGCGTCGCCGTCCCCCAGATTCGGACATCTTTAGCGACCGGTTTGAGCTCCGGCGAAGCAAACAATCCAATACAGCCGTCGATCCCTTTTCCTGCAAGGATTCGACCGCATGTTGCCAGAACACCTGATGGGAGGCCATCAATATGCAGTTGAACTTCCCCGGTAAAGCCGTGCTTCCGAACCACTCTGACAAAAATCGCCCCGTACGTTCCAGGGGTGAGCTGCGTCTTGTCGGTATCGACTTCCAGCATGAAGTAAGGCTCGGTTTTCGTCACTTGCAACGCGTACTCAAATCCCGCTCCACCTCGCAATAATCCGTCACGAATTTCCACGATAAACGTCCCATCGCCGGGTGCCTCCCATCCTTCCAGCCAGGTATCGGCATGAGTCAACCGGCCAAACCGACCGTCATCATCTTCACGGACTGGCTGACCCTGTGAGTTGAGAATCCTCAAGAACGAATCCAGATTCGACATCTGTCGTCGGGCGATCACCTCGAAGGTAAATCGCTCACCCTTCTTCGCCACGAATGAATAACAATCGAGATCGGACGGAGTTTCGATGCGTCCCGAGATGACTTGTGGCACTTCGAACGGCAGCGCGGTCATCGCAGAGTCGTTGTCGCCAGCTGGTTCGACGATTGTCGGCAAGTCCGTCACGTAGAATCCGACCGGATTCGAGACTTGATCCCCCATTGCAACAGGCAAAGAAACCAATCCCGGCGGCGTCCCTGCTGGCACTCGGACAATCCCTTTGAAATCGCCAGTCAGCCCCACGCCACTGAGATCGACACTTGTCTCAACACCCGCTTTGATCGCCTTGGGAAAAGCACCGGTCACGAAGGGGCGAGAGTTGGCTTCGATGCAATAAACCCAATCGACATTCCCCTGATAACGGACATCGCGAATCTCGAGCAGGTATTCCCCCGCCTGCTCAAAACGATGGACAAGAAACGGGTCGGCAAAAAAGGCGTTGTCGGAGGTGGCGAGCACGCTCCCTTTGGTATCTCGCAAGAACAGGATCGGGTCCGCATGCACCTGCAAATCATGGATCTTGTCCTGCAACCGCTGGCAGAGAACATGAAACAGGATTGTCTGACCCGCTTCGACTGAGAATTTCCAGAAATCACAATCCTCACCCTTTTCGATCGTGCCACACAGGGCGGCGGGAAGAGTGACCAATTGAGCCTTGTCGGCAGAGTTATTCTCGGCAACTTCAACAATCACCGGATCGCGAACGACAACAAGTTGTCCAACCGTGCTGGCACCATGCGGGGTCGCCAGGCGAAATTCCCGAACACCGGGTAACGCATCGGCAGTCGCCGTGAATTTCACTTTCAGCTTTGTGATATCTTTCGGTTTTTCACCGGGCTTAAGTTCCGGCATCACCGGCGGAACAACTTCCGCAGTCACACCGCTACCCCCGACGGTTACTTGATAAGCGCCGAGCATCGTATAGCGAGAATTCACCTCGCACTCCGTCGTTGCTCCGACTTGAATGGCAACCGGCTTGAGGCTCATCACCATCGGGTAGGAAATCTGAGCGAAGCTCGGCGAGGTTTCTGTCAGTCCAAAAACCAGCGCAAAGGTTAACAGCGATTGGAATCGTTTCGAAACGGACATCTGAGTCACCGATTTTATAAAACCGCGATTGGTGTCCGCGAAATTGAGTCGCATGGTGCGCCCCCTTTTTGACATAAAGAATTCTTACGTGTTGGCAGCATAACAATTGCGGGTCACCAGGAAACAGTCAAAGCGCAAACAGATCGGAAGAACAGATCAGAATGGCGAACCTGAACGGACGGAGACTTGAGTTTTCGCAACTGATCAGTCAAACCTCATCGCATGAAACCCTTAGATATTTTACGTCAGTATTTTGGCTACGAATCGTTCCGCCCCCCTCAAGAAGCTGTGATCCAGCGAGTATTGAGTGGTCAGCATGCGTTAGTGATTATGCCGACCGGTGGCGGCAAATCTCTCTGTTATCAGATCCCCGCACTGATGCCGATTGATGAGACAGCGACCGCCAACGGTAAGGCCCCGTTGACGCTCGTGCTGTCGCCGCTCATCGCACTGATGAAAGACCAGGTCGATGCGCTTCAAGCAAGGGGAATCGCAGCCACATTTATCAATTCGTCGTTAAGTCGACAGGAACGGGAAAAGCGATATGCAGCCGTCTCCAGCGGCAAATATCAGTTGCTGTACGTCACCCCGGAACGGTTTCGCAAACCGGAATTTACGGATGCGATCGCCCAACGACATATCCGTCTACTGGCGGTCGATGAAGCACACTGTATCAGCGAATGGGGTCACGACTTCCGCCCCGACTACACTCGGTTAACTGAATTCCGCCGACTGATTGGTGAGCCAACGACGATCGCACTCACCGCCACCGCGACACCGGACGTCCAGCGTGACATCGTACGGCAGCTTGGTCTGGAACCATCTCAAATCCAGACCTTTCATTCCGGCATCGATCGACCTAACCTCGAATTGAACCTCGACGAAGTTTGGGGCGATGACGAGAAGCTGGCAAGAATCATCGACATTCACAAATCGTATCCCGCGACCTCGGGCAGCGGTATCGTTTATTTCACACTGATTCGCACGCTGGAACGTTTCAGCGAACGACTACGAGCGCAACGTGTTCCGCACGTCTGCTATCACGGCGATCTGGAACGGAATGAACGCCTGTGGATTCAGAACGAGTTCATGCAGGGCCGTTGTCCGCTCGTCCTGGCAACCCCCGCCTTCGGGATGGGCATCGATAAGAACGACATCCGCTACGTGATTCACGCCGAGATCCCCGGCTCGATGGAAGCCTGGTACCAGGAGATTGGCCGAGCCGGCCGCGACGGAAAACCGTCGAACTGCGTTTTGCTTTATGAAGAATCAGACCTGCTGACCCAAATGGAATTCCTGCGATGGAGTAATCCTGACGCCGAGTTCTATCAGCGGGTGTACGATCTGCTGGTCCATAACCGGGAACAGGTGGACGCGTTCGGCCAGGAATGGATGCGTGAGAAACTGCACGCCAAGCAAAAGCACGATTTTCGACTGGAAACCGTGCTCGGCATGCTAGAACGATACGGCGTGATCGAGGGAACCTGGGAACCGATGCGGCTGACCGTCATGAACGATCTGGCACCGGAACTTTGCGATCAAGACCGACTGAGCGCCAAACTGCGGCGGGACCAACAAAAACTATTAGCACTCGTCCAATTCATTCGCCACGACGGTGACAAAAAAGAATACATTCAGGAGTACTTCGGAATCCCTGACGGTGAGTCTTGAATCGATGAAATACAAAAGACTTCCGCCACAGATTCACACGGAACCACACGGAAAAAGAGGAATAGATCCGCGGTGGCTGCGCTCAGCGTTTCGCGGATGGAAACCGCCCGACGACAGTATCGACGGCAGTGTTGGTTTTCGTGTTTCCAGGACTCGTATCGGTCTGTAGTTTGTCTGTCTTACGCTTTGCTGTTTTCCCCTTTTATCCTTTCTTTCTTCGTACCGCTAAGCGGTGCATGCGAATTTTTTTCCTGATCGCGGTCGCGCCTCGACTCGCCGTTCTCGGTTCTTCTATCAATCAGGACACCACTTTTTCGCGGCTAGAACGGTGCATCGCCGACGAAAAAGATCAGAGGACATTGCTTTTTTGTGGTCCCGACTTCGCCCGGGTCTTTTTTCTGTGATTGGAAAATAAATAATCGATCACAAGTGGGACTGACGAACCGCTTGATCCGGCGGTAAAATCATTCACAGGACGGTAATCATCCAACGGCGTGTTCGACCAGCATCATCGATACCGAGGGGCAAAGAGGATGAGGCTATTTCTTTCGCTGCTGAAAATTTGAGAGTTCCGATGAACGTCCACGAAACCGTGCAGTTGTTGTCCGAGCAGATGTCCGACATTCGGCAGCGTTTCCGTGTGCGCGACCTGGCAGTCTTTGGGTCCGTCGCTCGCAATGAAGCCCGACACGACAGCGATTTGGATATTCTGGTCGACTTCGCTGATCGTCCCACGTTCGACAATTACATGGGACTCAAATTGTACTTGGAAGAGTTGTTTGGCTCGGGCGTCGATCTGGCGATTCGCTCCGACCTCCGACCAAGTTTGCGCCCTCGAATCGAACGCGAGGCCGTGCATGTCCCGTGACTGGCATTCCTATCTCAGCGATATACTGGAAGCCTGTCAGCGCGTCCGCAGGTATTCGGCGGGGCTGGATCAATCCGGACTGGTGACCCATCAAATGGCTATGATGCAGTGTTGCGGAACCTGGAGATCATCGGCGAGGCAGCGAAACGGATACCACCCGAGATACGGCAGAAGTTGTCCAATATTGAATGGACAAAAATCGCCGGAATGCGCGACTGGCTTGCTCACGCGTATTTCCAAGTCAATGCCGACATCGTCTGGGACGTGATCGAAAACAAACTTCCCGAACTCGAACAGTCAATCGAGACATTCAACGAAACGGATCTTGGGAGTGCGGAGGCTTGACCCCATTTGGTCCATTCAGGCACAGACCTTTACTGTAGACCTCGGAGACACTGCCCATTTCACGAGGTGGACAAACGATCGGGGCCGCGAGTTTTTGGAAGAAGTTGTGCCTAACGCCAATACAGAAAAAAAACAGTGACCCCGCCCCAAATCGTCCTACCTGCTTGAAAACTGCCAGTTCTCGTCAAATAGCCCGGCGGAAACGACCTCATAAGCAGATGGGTCATTGGCTGTCGGCATCGGTTTGATCACGGCCCAGTCACCTAATCGAGGATAGAGCAGCGCGTTGGTTCCCTTTAAATCCGCTTCGTGAAACGTGTGGCCGCTGTTAAGGACGATGTAGTGCCCCGGATCAACTGGATTGGGGTAGATCATCACTGGGATGTGTGTCTTCGAGTCGTATTCAACGCCATTCATGACTAACTTTTCGTTCGTCCATTTGATCGGGAGTTTTGGCAGAATTTCCGCGATCAAGGGATTGCTCTGCGGATCACCGAACAACACCAGATTCTGGCCTTTGACGGTATTGCTGACCGCGGCAGGCTGAACCGGTAATGTCCCTCGAAAATATTTGTCCCACACGCGGGCAAACTGGACGACAGCCGCCGAAGCAAAGTCGTCCGTCGCTGCCAGGAAACCTTTTCCGCTTGGCTTGATCACGACAAACTTCGACGTGAACGCATCATCGATCGGTCCTTGAAGTCCTGCAGACTTCTCGGGCTTCTCCGCGAGCCGCTGGCTGCGCTCCCGCGGATTGTCGAGGAGGACCCATTTGTCATTGGCCCATTCAAGCTGGACAAAGCTGGAATTGCCGGGCTTGACGTCTTTTGTCTCAATCCGTTGGCCGTCGATCGTTACCTGCAGCGGAGTCTCTTTTTGGGAATCGAACGCGAGCCTGATTCGCCGCACATTCTTCGTCGTCAAATCAAAAATATTTCCCTTGCGAGTCCCATCCACCACAGCACGCTCGTACGTCTTGCGTAGCGCATCGATCTGGGCCCAGTCGCAACGACCGTACTTGGGGGTGTAAGTGACGAATCGAACTCGCTCCGCGATCGATCGGCCGGCGTCCGCGTATTGACGGTATCCCGTTTCCGCCTTTGACTGCCACTCTTTCGGCATCTGATGCTCATGCCCCGGTGCGATAAGATGCGTAAACCTGAGCGGCTCTTTGAAATCGCTCAGCGCACTTTCGATGTTGGTTACCGCTTTTTTTTGCGGGTCTTTCTCACCGCTATACGCGACAACCGGAACGTTGAACGCGTTTTCTGCATAGTCGACCGCGTCATAAATATGCAGACACTTCTCGACGTAATCGGGCAATTGCTTCGGCAGGTTGCCGACGTATCCTCGAGTGGTGGTAAAACCGGCTCCGGGACCAAGCACGCAAAACCGGTCGGGGTGGTGCAGACCGATATGCCAAGTCCCAGCTCCTCCCATCGAGAAACCGCGCAGGACAACCCGGTCGGGATTGATCGGTCCCGCTCCGTGCTGAATGGCTTCGAACACATCAGCTTCACCCGCCCAGCGATAGGCATTGTTTCCGCGACCGTAGACTTCTAACTGAACGTAGCCCAGATCCTTCGGCGCATCACCCGTGTGCGTGGCGATGAACTTGGCTTCGGTTAACGACGAGTCACGGCCGTGCAGCACCACATCCAGCCTCCAGTCCTTCTTCGAGTGATAATCATGAGGCAGCAACACAGCGTAAGGCTGGATCGAACCATCCACCGACGAACGATAAGCTCGCACAACCCATTTCCCCTGTGCATTCGCCCAGACCGGCTGGCCACCCTCTGCCTGTTTGGCTCGGGCCAGTCCCTGGTCGAGCGTCGTCAAAGCCCACTTTCCGCTGGCCGCCGTGTACCATTCCGAAAAGCGGACAATGTTTTCGGCCCCCTTCAAGTAGACTTCCACCTCCACCAGGACGTCGTCAGGAATCTTCCGTTGTTTCAACGTGTCGATGGCCCGCCGAAGCTCTTCGGTCTTCTCGGAAATCCGTTTCAACGTCGCGTCATCCGGCAATTGAACATTTGGCGGATCATAATTGGGTTGTGTTGGCTGCTGTGCCTTGTTTCCGGTTCCGGGCGGAGCGGCGGGTTGAGCGAACCCGATTCGAGCCGCGCTGGAGATCAATAACAACACGAGGATGAAGAATGATCGCATGCCGTGCTTTCTGATATTCACAGGGTGACGGGGCTACGAGCCAATTTGGGAATTTCTGCGTCTTCCGTTCTGGCGATCGAGCCGTTTGGCTTGGATGCCGTTCTCGCTGGCTGCGAAGCAGAGCTTCGAAGAGATGCGTTACCAAGCTGGAGCTTGGTAACGAGTAAATAACAGCTTATTTCTTTTCTTCGACCCAGATATTTCGGAATCGAATCGGGTTACCGTGGTCCTGCAAATAGATCGGACCGGGTTCTGGTCCTTCGGCGACGGGTGCCGCAGTCGTTGCTTTCGGTAAGGCAACGTTGTCGTGGATCACAACCCCGTTATGTTTCACCGTGATTCGGGCGTCGGCGGTTTTCTTTCCGCTCGCGTCGTACTTTGCCGCTGTGAAATCAACGTCGTACGTTTGCCATGAGAGAGGTGGGAAGCACATGTTGACGTCTGGCTTCTTGATGGAATAGATCCCGCCACATTCATTGTTTTCGCCCGTCAAGCCGAATGAATCGAGGATCTGGACTTCGTAGCGACCTTGCGAATAGAAGCCGCTGTTCGCTCGTCCCTGACCTCGTTCGTTGGGCATGTAAGACAGCATAAATTCGAGATGCAGCGAATAGTTCTGGAACTTCTGCTTGCTGGTGACCCCCTGTACCAATAAATCGCCATCCAGTTTGCCACCTTCAAAATTGTCAACCGATTTCCCATCGAATAACACGACCGCTCCCGTGGGGGGCTTGTCGCCTAAGGTCGAACTCTTCCGAGTCACCTTTTTGCATTCGCCAATCAAACCACCCGTATTGTCTCGAATGGTAATCACACCGTCCTGGATGCTGACGTCCGCTTCGGTTGTGAGTTCAAGCTTGGTCCCTTTTAACAGCCCCTCGCTGCGAACAGGATCGAGGCCGTTCCAACCATCGCCCGGCAATCCACCAAAGTACCCGACGCCGAGAAACCGATTTCCCCCTTGCGCGACCAGTTGAATACCAAGTTTTACTTTGTTTCCGTCACGCTCGATCTCGCCGACGTACTCACCTTGAACCGCATAGTCAGCATCGGCCTTCTGCGGATCAAGCACGGCTCGCTCTTGAGCGAAGCCAACAGAGGCACCTGCTGCAAAAGCTGACACAGCAAGAACGCAGGCCAAGGGGAACGCAAGAGTCCAGCGCATGATCGAAACTCCCAAGCGGAATTAAGGGAAGGTCAACGGAATTGATGGAAACGAAACGGAATCCAGATTGTGCGGTGGAACGTGTCGAGTTTCAACTGGCGACCGTTGCATCGACAAACCGGCCGGGATTCAACAGGCCGTGTGGATCAAGTTGTCGTTTGAGCTTTTGCATCAACCCCCAGCTTGGCTCCGGATCGCCGCACATCGGCATTTGCGATTTCCATTCGGGGTCACAATGCAGCACGACCAGGTTTCCTCGAGCTGATCGAGCACATTGCCGAAGTTCGTTCAAAATGGCTGTTGTCGAATCAATCGACGCCGCTTCGTCCGGCAGTTGACCGATGACAATCCCGTTCCCCGCGTGCACTTGAACGGCAACTCCTAATCGGGTTGCCAGGCTGGCAAATTCCATACAACGCGACGGCAAGAGATTTGACTGAAAGGTCAGCGGGTCATCCGCACAGGTGGGGAATTCCGTCAATTCCTCCCACAGCCGATTCGCATCGGATCCAGAAATACGTTCTTCCGACAGCACCCCACACGGAGTCAATTCGCGTCGAAGAGTTTCCATCTGCCAGTCGACTTCGCGTATTGACCCTTCGACACCGACACACAGAACCAGTTCGGTGGGATGAGTATGAGTTCGAGCGGCGGTACCGATCAGCTTGGCTGCCGGGGCGTTCAGGACATCTATCGCCACGGGCCGGGATTCGGATTTCAATAATCGCTGAAGCGCCTGTTCGATCTGTTCGAACGAGGAAAAACCGAACCACACCAGTGAAGATGTTTCGGGGAGTGGCCTGAGCTTCAGCGTAATTTGGGTCACGATTCCCAGCGTTCCCCGGGAACCGACAAGCAGCTTACAAATGTCATAGCCTGCAACGTTCTTGACCACGCGGCCACCCGCTTTAAACAGTTGTCCGGCGGCATCAACGGCCGAGATCCCAATCACATAGTCACGAAATGTTCCGTGACCGAATCGTCGTGAACCACTGGTGTTGGTCGCCACGGCCCCGCCTAATGTCGCTCGACCGGGCTGAGCGATATCGATCGGCAATCGCTGGCGTTCTTTGGCAAGTTGCGACTGCAGATCAGCGATTCTCATCCCTGCTTCCACAGTGATCGTCATATCGCGCGCAGGATAATCAATGACACGCGTCAGTTCTGATAACGACACAATGACGTCAGCCTGAGCGGCAGATCCATAATGGAGTGCGGTTCGACCTCCCACGGGGCAAATCGTCTGCTTCGGACCCGCCAGGTTCTCGGCCATGAAACGAGCCAGTTCCGACTGTGTCGCAGGAACAAATTCGGCTGGAGCTACGATTGCTGTCATATCCACAAAGACTCAAAAAAGATTTCGAAGCAGTCGCTGTCGAAAAGGAGCATAAAGTCGACCGCGTCGAAATGAAAGCAGCGTGAAGAACCGTGCGTGATCAAACTTCGAAGTCAGGATTACGTGCCACTGCGTTGGAGTCTTCTGAATAGACCGGGGTCAAGGGTAACAGGTGTTCGGGGACATGGGTAACACATTTTCTTATTCCCCAACGGGGGTGGCACGGACGGAGTGAGC
>CAIULL010000229.1 GCA_903899985.1 uncultured Schlesneria sp. | reverse complement strand
GTAAGAGTTTAGTCCACTCCCATGGGATTGGCATTGTCGGCAATTTCGGTTTTGGGTAAATGGGCATCCGTCCCTACTCGGAACGGATGCCGATGTCGTTTGTTTTTTATCCAAGACTCGAACAGAGTTGCCCGAATGTCAGTCATTGCCCCCATCTGGGTGGTGCGGCACTTGGTACGCTGGTCAGCGTCGCGAATGAGAACGACCTTTATCTTCGGCAGTTGCATGGAACGATTGACGCAGAGCGAAAACGGAATACCGAACTCTTCGCAGAAAACCAGCGATTGAAGAGCGAGTTGGAGCAAGTCAAACTCGAATTAAAGCTCGAACGGCAGACCAAGTTCGCCACGAATGCCCAAAAGAAGAATGAGAAGCCCGATGCAACGACTGCGGGCGGTTCGAAAACTGGGAAGAAACGCGGTGCGCCCGTTGGCCATCCTGGCTGGTTCCGCAAGACGCCGATGGAATTCGATTGGGCCGTCGATGTCCCGCCTCCGAAATGTTGTCCATACTGTCGGGGCTTTGTCACAGTCCAGGACCGTTTCCATCCCACCGAACATTTGCAAGAGGATGTGATTGACGGCCAATATTGCGTGGCCTTGTATCGTCATCCTGCCGCGTGTTGTGACGATTGCGGGGAGTGGGTGCAGCAACCCGGCGACGGAGAACTGCTCGGCAGTCGCCTGGGGCCCTGCCTACGTAGTATGGTGATTTTCCTGCGAATCAGTATCGGCATCAGTTATCGCAAGATCCCACAGGTCGTCCAGGAACTGTTTGGCATTACTCTTTCCCCCGCCGCGTTGATTGGCTTTGAAAAGAAACTGTCGACACTGGCACAACCCGTTGTCGAGGATGTTGCGAAAAAGATTGCCAGTAGCGACGGAGCCGTCCATGCCGACGAAACGTATTCGGTCTTGGACAGACGGCGGGCGTATTTTTGGGTGCATGCGACCACACGTCATGTCCACTTCAGCTTTGTGACGACGCGAAGCGGTCGTGTGTCTCGCGACGTTCTCGGCGACCACTTCACCGGAACGCTCGTGACCGACTGCTACTCGGGCTACATCGCACACACGGCGGGGGCAAAACAAAAGTGTCTGGTTCATCTGGCCCGGACGGCTCGCGATTGGCAAAAATTAACCAAAGCGGGGTCGGAAGATTTCCTATTCTTTGAAGCGGTCAAGGTTTTCGTCAAACGCGGTTGCGACTTTCATCGCCAGCGTGGCCGAGGTCTCCTCAACGCCAATCAAGTTACAGCAGAGGAAGCCTGGCTGCGTGCGGAACTGTTGCGGCTGGAACGATGGAACTTGACCCACCGGAAAGCGCTGACTTTGCAAGGACGAATCGTTGCATACCGGAGTGAGTGGCTGGTCTTTGTCGATGACGCACGTGTCCCACCGACGAACAACTTGGCCGAGCAAGCTTTGAGGCCACTGGTGGTTCTTCGCAAGATCACATTCGGACATCGCGCACTCGATGGTGGCGAGCGGATGGCCGATCTGATGACGGTGGCTGAAACGGTTCGTCGACATGGCCATCGCGTGAGTCACATCTTTCGGGCACTGATGACGCACCCTCCGAACAAAGTGTTGCGTCGGTTGTATGCCAAGGTCTGATGCCCAATGCCAGTCGCGAATCGGCTGCGTCTGATCGCCCTCGCACGACGAATTCGCGAAAATGCGACTGTTCCCGAACCCTTGCCGCCGGGATTCTGCAAATCGCAGTTGACGCCAAGGCCGTTCGCCGCTGCGCGCTCACCTTACCCGGCATGACTAAGGTCGAACACCTTCAAGTGACGAAGAAAAGGGGATAAGTCCAATAACCTAGGAATTATCGTGATCGATCATCTTTTTCGGGCGGCCCCGATTGCGGAATGTGGATTCGAGACCG
>CAIULL010000228.1 GCA_903899985.1 uncultured Schlesneria sp. | reverse complement strand
ACCATTCCTCGTATTTCATAGGGTTTTCGAAGCTGTTTTCCGTTTTTCCATGACAAAAAAGTTCGCGCGAGTTCACCAGGCTTCGCGCGAGTTCGACGCAGTTCGATCAACTTCGACATCCTTCACCCATCCGATTTCATCTAAACGCCGATTTCGTTTGGTTTGTCTCCTCGAAGAAAAGTTGGCAAAGTTGGCCAAGTTCCCTGTTTCATAGCGTTTTCGCAGGTTCGAACTTGGCCAACTTCACCAGTTCTCGCCGTCTCCTCGGAAGTCTTTCATTTCTTCCATGAGTGCAGATTAGCGTAAATTAGTGTTCCCAAAATTTTCATATTGATGACTTTGGCACATGAGTTTTGACGCAACCTTTTCTGAGGCGTCAGCAAGATTGAATGCGACGTCATAACCCATTCTCTGTCTTCTTTTCCGTTTTGCCGAAATCATGCCGCCGAGAAATTCGCTGTCAAAGTTCGATCAAGTTCGACGCGGTTCGATCGAGTTCGAATACCATCGCTCCTCCGAGGCGTGACAGTCTTAGTAAGCATCCGGGTTCTTCACGATTCTTCCACGTTCCACGTCTCGACCAAGACAACGACCCGCCACGGGTCAGCCCGCACCGTTTGAAGGCTGCGGGGGCGACCCGAAATTAATTCATTCCAGGATGTCAAAGATCACTTGTCGTCAGGTTCCTGATTCGGAAATCCCGGCGAGCCAAAAATTCTGCTTAAGTCGTCTACCTTCCGCTGAACCCGCTCGGGCCCCATTCGTCAAACATGTGGCGACAAAAAAATACAAAATAAAACATGTAGCGTCAATGTGAAATGCGAAATACTTTCTTAACGTTTGGTCGTGATCATGGAAATCGCTAGGGCAAAGGCCCGTTAATCCCCCCTGAAGGGGGGGCAGCGCGTGCTGATCGTTCGGGGATGAATGTCGAGAAGTAAGGAAATACCAAGAAAATTCTATCGACGAAGAATACGTTTGGGATTGAAGTCGAACCATCGGCCCTTCAGACCTTTGGGGGTTCTGAAGGCCGCGAGTCCTTACCCTCTGGGCTAGGCTATTTGAACTGCTGGCCCGTTCGGGCCGGAGGAAATTGCCAACATTGCAGAAGCTGAAATGTCGTGTGTCACTCCAGACCAAAGATTTCGAAATATGCCCTGTTTCAATTTCGTGGACACGGCGCCTTCGATACCTGGAGGGCCTTCGGCTCCACAGCCTTTTTGTTACTTCGCAAACACAATTCGACCGCAAAAGGGGCAGGAATCTGTTTCAACCGCACCGCCAACCTAAAGTCGATTCTTCGCTCGATCGCTGGCTCGCTGCAGGATCGACCGCTCGCGATCGGTCAGGCTTTCCGAACCATGTTCGTGGATCTTGGCCAGGATCGCATCGACCTGCTCGTCAAGATTCGAGCTCACCTCAGGTTGAAAGACTTTCAGATTCCGAGCGGTGCTGGCGCGTCGAATTGTTCGCCGTAACCGGCTGAGATCGAAAAAATCGCCAATCGATGAAAGATGCCATCGCTGCTGGCGGTAAAGATATCCGAACGCCGCGCCCCAAAGTTCCGACATATACGCAACGCTGGTCCATGTTCCTTGACCGGAAAACGCCTGGAGGATGCGGTAGACATCCACAATGATGTAGATCGCCAGCAGGACTCGAATCTGCATCGGGATCAGCCCGAAAAACAGAATCTCCTGACGCGGAAAATGAGTCGCAAAGAGTGCCAAAAGCGCGATCACGCAGGCGTTAGCACCCATTAACGGATACGGCAAAAACAACTTCAGACCAAAGCAGGTGAAGATCACTCCGCAGACGAGCGCCGAAAAGAGGTAAAACCACAACAGTTCACGTGAACCATACATCCTTTCGAGGGCGGACCCCAGATACCAGACGGCAAGCATGTTGAAAACAAGATTGAAGGGGGCATCCCGGAAGTGACAGAAGACGAATGTCACCAGTCGCCAGATTTGTCCCTTCCAAACCTTATGGACATCCAGCTCGAGCCACTCTTCGACATAGGAAACGTGGTCGCCGAAACCGCGAAGCGCCGCTGGCTCGGCGTTGTTAAGCGCAACGGGCTCGGCATTTTGAAGATAATGAATCGCAGCAACCCGAGGTTCTTCCCGCTCAACGAAATTCACTTCGTGAGTGAAAATTGTCTGCAGAAAAAACAGACCGACCGTGACAATGATCAGCCATTTCGTTGTCGGAACGTCATGTCCCCAGGATGCAAGACCTGTTCCGTCATCGTCGCGCATATAGTCGCGGTTGGTTGAACCCATCGTCCGTGTTGACCTCAAATCGTCCGTTGTCCGCCGAAGAACTTCGCATTCATTCTCTCGGCAGTGTAACCAGATCCCATCGTTTCTTCACCGGCTGTACACTCTTTTATATCGGGCCGATGAATGACGAAGGACATTCCGTCGCCGTTACTTATTGACTGACGACTCGTCCTTCTTGACCGACAACGGGCTCGTCGTGCCTGATTGGGGCAATCGTTTTGTCAATTCAAGATTGTCGCTCAGCATCTGTTCAATGTCAGCCTGCACTCTTCGAACGTCACGACGAAGTTTATCGATCGTGATCAGAGTCTGGTTTCGATCTTCTTCCGCAGCCGCCATGGCAGCGACTAAACCATCACGGAATTCAGGATCAACGGTCTCGACCTTTGACAATTCCTCTCCACCGACAAGTTCCGCTTCTCGCAGTTTCAACTTGGCGTTCGCCTCTGCCAGCAATTTTTTCTGACCATTGAGAGTCCGCACCCGGTCATTGAGTGTTTCCTCATATTTCAAAATTGCGGTTAACTGCTTGTCAAAGTTTTCAACGTATCCAGGTGGTACAAGATTGCGCCATCGCCAGTTGCCTGGCTGCCAGGTTCGAATTTCTTCTGGAGTTGCTCGCCAGTTCGGCTTCAGCGTCGCGCCGATATTCTGAATCTCGACTGGCAGAAACGAACCTCGATAGATCGAAGTCCCTTCAGGTGTGATCTCAAACCCGTGCATCAACAGCTTGTCTCGCAGACCAGCGTCCGACCCAAAACCGACCTGGACAGTTCCATCGTTCGGGTTCACGACATTCGTCGGAGCCGTGAGAGGAACGATACCCCAAAGCTCGCGAGACCGGAAAATCTCGTTATTGAGCGAATCGATCTGGGTCTGCAGCGCGGCGACCTTGGGAGAAAGGTCATTGAATTTGTTTTTGGATGCGACGGACTTCGCGGTCCAGCTGTTCCGCACCTGCACCAGCTTTGCCGTGAGAACGGAAGCCGTGATCGCAAGGAGGACCACGAGAAACGCCAGGACTTTGCCGGAAGTATGCATCACTAGATCCTTGTCGCGAAATTCAATCTCGATTTTTTGTTTGGCAGTCCTGAATCACGCACGGCCCAATACCAACTATTGCACCCGCGACGCGAAATTCAAGAAAGTCGGCGAACTCTTACGGAAAAATTGGCGGAAATGAGGTCGCTTCAGACTGCTTTCTGTTATCGACCCAACCTCGACGAAGACGACAGCAGATTCTCTCAAGTTATTATGAACGCGATTCCACCGATTATTTCCTCTCTCTTCAACCGAAGATTCCGTCTGTGACGGTGGCCACTCCACCAGAACTCAGGCGTAACATCGGTTCGGAAATTCGAAAAAATCGTTACAACTGCTTCAAATCGAATTGATACGTTCGAACAACATGACAATGACACAAAGATCATAGGTTTGGCTAAAGTGGACGGTCAAGCAGAAAGTCGTCTGCAATTGCCTTTCGAGGTAAGTCAGCCCACAATCGTGGCGATGACCCGACCCCGACATCCCTGTTGAGAGACCCCTCCTTTGAACCAGCCACTTGACTCTCAGCCACCGCTCGTCCCGTCAGAATCCACCTCCAACGGATCACCGGCACTTGTCGGAAGTGGTTTCGGACAATGGATGGCACTGGTTGCCGCACTGCTAGGCTGGATGTTTGATGGCGCGGAAATGGGTGTCTTTTCCATGGTAGGCCGCGCAGCGATTCAGGATCTGCTGGGGATTTCCGGTCCGTCCACTCCGGAAAGTGAACAGAAAATCGGCTTCTACTTCAGCGTCGTCATCTCTGTATTTCTGATCGGTGCCGCAACCGGAGGCGTCGTCTTCGGCTGGCTGGGGGATCGTATTGGCCGAGTCCGCGCCATGAGCCTGAGCGTTTTGACATACGCGCTGTTTACAGGGCTTTGCGGATTTGCTCAAACTCCGATTCAGTTGGGAATCCTTCGATTCATTGCCGCTCTTGGAATGGGGGGCGAATGGTCGCTGGGTGTTGCGCTGGTCATGGAAGTCTGGCCCAATCGGTCTCGGGCTCTCATGGCAGGGTTAATCGGGGCTGCCGCCAACGCCGGCTATCTGCTGGTTGGCATTATTGGAATTGGGCTGACCGCGATGCTGACCCATTGCGAACAATCACTGAGTGGTCTCGGTTTGCCCGAATCGACCGTCAAAATGCTGGTCGCCAATAAAGGTTGGCGACTGATGATGATGTTGGGAACCTTGCCTGCCGCACTGACGTTCTTCTTTCGAATGTTCGTCCCTGAATCAGAAAAATGGGAGCGTGAAAAAGGGCGTGGCACGACCTCTAACTGGGTGACTTCCGACTTGTTCGGAGTTCTCGTCGGTGCCATTGGACCGGGGATTATCGTCTGGGTCTGGGCCGACGACCGAATCGGCGTGGTCCCCCGCCTGGTTGGAACCCTGATCGGACTTGTGATCGCCACGATTGGTTACATTTTCCCGGCATTAAGGTTCCTGCAGCGGACATTCGCAAATTCCACTTCGGCACAAAACGAAACGGGACGAACAATTCGCCGGATGTTGCTCGGTGCTTGCCTCAGTGCCATCGCTTTGATCGGAACCTGGGGATCGACGCAATGGTCCATGTCATGGGCAGGGCAATTGACTCAGAACCTCAAACAGAACGACGATTTGGCAACATTCCAGTTGGAGGGAGCTTCTCCAACCGGACTGGGGGCTTTCCAGACGTGGTTTAAGGCCGCAATTTTCAAGAACCCACGCGAATACACTCAGATGTTTACAGCAGTGGGAGCCATCGTCGGGACAATCCTTGCCGCGATGTTGGGAGACTGGGTCGGTCGACGATCTGCGTATTGCGCCTTGTGCGTCTTGTCGATTGCGTCGGTGATCTGGTTCTACCAATTTCATTCGAAGTTTGACGAAGAATTCTTGTTCGCGTCATTCATATTGGGAACCTGCACCGCCTCATTCTATGGCTGGTTGCCTATGTATCTGCCGGAGCTTTTTGCCACCAACGTCCGAGCCACAGGTCAGGGATTCAGCTTCAACTTCGGTCGTATTATTGCCGCGATCGGCACGCTTCAAATTGGCTCGCTGCTGAAACTCGTCGACAACTATGAAACTTTCGCGGGAGTGAAAGGTGGGTATCCGATCGCCTGCAGCGTCGTTTGCGGCGTGTATGTCCTTGGCATGGCGCTGATTTGGCTCGCCCCGGAAACAAAAGGAAATCGGCTTCCAGACTAGGTATTGACCGTATGACTAAAATGATCACGGAAGGACGTGGCTTCAGATAACGCGGATTCGCGCTCGGATCAGAAAAAAAGTAAAATACAGAATCGCTTTTTTCATATGATCCGTGGCAATCTGTGCTATCCGCGGGGAAATCGCCATTCTTCAAGATTCTTCTTCGTCAAAATGTTGACATAAAAACGCGGCGGCGAGTAATGAAATGAACGACGACGCTGGCAACCCACCGAGCGACTTAGACCCCAAACCGGGTCTCGATCATTCACCGTTTGAAAACTTGCCAGGCATTTCAAACCGTCCTGCCGTATCCGATAGCGAACCTGCAGTGGATTCGCGTGTATACGTTCCCGATAACGAGGACTGGGGTGTCGAGATCAAACGGGACTCGGACCGAATCTATTGTTACGCCAAGCAGCCCGGTCAGGACTATTTCCACCTGATCCTGAACGGCGAAATCTACGTCACCCGACAGCACGAGCGGTACTGTCTCAACTGCGCACTCCGAATGGGATTTCTGACCCGGGACCGCCTCTTCTGGCAACACCGAGTCCCAAAGAAGCCGAATCGCGTGTTGTGACGATCGTGCGGCACGTGATGCGTTATCAAAGCTTAGAGTTCGGGTTGTGTGCCACGTCATTCGGACGTATTCAGGTTTGAAACGTGACTCATTGGGTCACGTTTCAGGGTTTCTGCAAACGTCGCTTTGTCGCTCGACCGAGAAAAAGCCGAGTTGACGTTTACCACGTATTAATTGCGTTTTATTTCTTCGTCAGCCGCAACGATTTTGAACAGGGAGGTAAGTCGCCTGTCGACCCGCGACTTAGCATTCCGATTAGTCACAAAGCAGGGCAAAAAATGGCAACTCCGAGGCGCGGTGGCCACAGAGAGAAGCGAACACGATCGAGGCGTCATTGTTCCCGAATCTCTTGAATTTGATATCAGGCAAGACGATCTGAATGCCTTTTTCATCACCGGCGGACTCCGTGCCTCGGTGTTCGTGCCGCTGCGCGCCTGCCCCTTGGATTGGGTTGCCGGTCAGGTCAGGGCTGGAAAATATCGGGACTTTCAAATGCCAGCAGAGGTCAACTGAAACTCGACGATTGCCTCGGCCAAGCGGAACGGCGACTTTGGTTTAAAGTGATCTTTCGCTGAAATCTTTGTAGTGAGCTGCTGCGCGCGGTTTGCCAGAGGCTCCCGCTCCATGAACCCAAGCAACTTTGGTTACTCTTAAGAAGTCAAATTCCTCAAGAGTTGCCCATTCTGCCACCCAACGGAAACGAATCGACTCTCACTGAATATTGATAGGTTCAAAGTGAATAAATCGGTTCTCCAAAGACGTGAACGTTTGTTAGTATGCATGACGTACCCCGGAAAAATCTATTCACGTCAAATTCACAATTTGTCATTTGGATGTCCAGTTAACACATTGACTTCGCCGAATATGTGCGTTACCGTGCATAAGATGCACAGAACTGCACAAGATTTTCGTAAACACAACGTTTTTTCGTGTGTTCAAGTGGGTTCCCGAACTCACTTTCATTTTTTGGTTCGGTTTTCTGAAGTGTTTGGGAGAAATGGAATGGTCTTTCGACGACGGGCTTTTACCTTGATTGAACTGCTGGTGGTTATCGCCATCATCGCAGTCTTGATCGCATTGCTGCTTCCTGCCGTCCAGCAGGCACGTGAAGCGGCTCGACGGACGCAGTGTAAGAACCAGCTCAAGCAGCTTGGTATCGCATTGCACAACTATCATGACACGTACAAAGTGTTTCCTCAGCAGACCTACGGTACACAGGCAGCCGCTGGCAGCTACGGCACCGAATGGGGTGGAAACAGTGTCCACACCATGCTGTTGCCGTACATCGATCAGGCGACCGTTTACAATCAGTACAACCTCAACTTGTACTCCTATCAAACTCCAAACCGGAGCCCTGGTCCTGGCGATACCAACATCGCGACGTTTATCTGCCCATCAGACACGAATCCTCCGGGAGTCGGGCCTGGTCAGAACACTTTCTGCTGGAGCACAGGGCCAAACCTGGGCTGGGACGGAAGTCAGACAAACGGCAGTGTTGTGGGACCGTTCCACTTGCACGTGACGCTCGGCATTCGTGACATTGTTGACGGAACTTCGAACACGATTGCGGCAGCAGAGATCATCCGAGGGGACAATGTCGCGACTTTCAATCCTCAGCAGGACTTCGTTCGCGCCGTTCCCAACACGTGGATTACAAAGCCAACTCAGGCGCAGCTCGTCGCCTACGATGCTGCCTGTAAAGCGCATGCTGCCGCGACTCCTGGCGACGCGATCAGCTCGGCCGGCTTCCATTGGGCCTCTCCAATGATGTACGACACGATGATGAATACTGTTTCGCCACCGAACGGTTATCAGGCGTGTCATAGCTGCACCGGTTGCGGAGCAGGCGATGGGGCAGGCGTCTGGCCCGCACGCTCACGTCATACAGGGGGAGCTACCCACCTGATGTGTGACGGTTCGGTGCGATTCATCAGCAATAACGTTGACATCAACACCTACCAGTCTATTGGTAGTATTAACGGAAACGAAACCGTGGGCGAATTCTAAGCCTACAGTGATCTAAGCCTACACTAAGGCGATCAGCAGTGATCAACGCTTGCGGTGTGTGTCGGGGTGAATTCTCCGACACCACCGCGAGTTTTTTTTTGCCGTGACGGGGATTTTCTCAGCCATTACGGCTCTGTAGGTGCCCCTGATCCAAAGCAGGAACTATAATCGTTCCTGCTATTTTTTTGGATTGAGTAGACGAGTATGTCTGATCGAGCAGTCAGGTCGAACCACGATGCTTAGACTCGATTCTTTTTTATTGACGGCTTCAATTCCGACAGGAGCAGTCATAACGCACGCGATGCCAGTCATCGCGTGCGTCATGCTATTCGTTTCAGGCTGCAGCAAAGACACGGACAATAAGTCCACAGCTGTGACCGTCTCATCCGCAGCAACCAAACCGGACGTTGAACCGCAAATTCGGAGTTTCTGCGGGGATTGCCATGCCTTTCCTCCTCCAGAAAGCTTTCCGCGAAACAACTGGGCGGAAGAAGTCAACCGGGGATTCAGTTTCTTTTACGACTCGTCACGGCCGGACAGAGATGTCCCCCCTCTGCAGGCCACGATCGACTATTTTCAGGCACGAGCCCCGAAGAAACTACCGCTTCCCGTCATTGCGAGCCTTGCTTCCCCGAGTGACCGGCCGGAATTTGAGCGGCTCGATCTTTCGTCGGTGGCAGCACACGGGGCGCCGGCCATAGCGCACCTCGCTCTTCTGACTGCCGGTTTCGCAAAACAGCCTGGTCTGATTGTCAGCGACATGCGTTCGGGTGAAGTACGGCACTGGAAATCGGGTGGTCCGGTGACCACTTCTGTGGATCTCGCACATTTGTCTCATCCGGCGCACACCGTGACAACGGATTTGGACTCCGACGGGATCAATGAACTTGTGGTTGCCGATCTGGGTAGTTTTCTCCCTGATGACCATCAACTGGGAAAAGTCTGGTGGCTGCAGCCCCAGGCGGCCGGAGCCTCATGGCGGGCGGTTGAGCTGGCCACCGGGCTGTCGCGAGTCTGTGATGTTGAGCCAGCCGATTTCGATGGCGATGGTGATACGGATCTGGTTGTCGCAGAGTTTGGATGGCGAAAGTCGGGCCGCATCTTGCTCTTGAGAAACCAGGGAATGAAAGATTCGATTCCGATTATGGAAGTTGAGGTTCTTGATCCACGACACGGCACCATTCACGTTCCTGTCACCGATCTCAACGGGGATGGCCGTCCCGACTTTGTCGCCCTTATCAGTCAGGAACACGAAGTGATCGAGGCGTTCTTGAATCGCGGAAATGGGGAATGGGAGCGGCAGCCAATCTACGCCGCGCTTGATCCTTCATTCGGTTCCAGCGGTATCGAACTTGTTGATCTTGATGCTGACGGCGATCTCGACGTCCTCTACACGAACGGTGACAGTTTCGATAGCGCTATGATTAAGCCGTATCATGGTGTCCGCTGGCTGGAGAACAAGGGGGTGTTTCCGTTTACCGCACATCACATCACCTCATTTCCAGGAGCTCATCGGGCATTGGCGGCTGATCTGGACGGCGATGGCGACCTGGATGTGGTCGCGGTTTCCCTGTTACCCGGCCCCCTTGCTGATTTGAAGCAGCCTGGCAGCATTCCCGGCGTGATCTGGCTGGAGCAGGCTGGCAAGGACGAAACTTCGGGAGAAATACGATTCTTGCTGCATCGAATTGAAGGAGCCACCTGCAATCATGCAGCCTGTACCCTCGCGGACTGGAACGGCGATGGAGCCATCGACATTATCGCGGGAAACTATGACTGGCACACCACGGAACAACCGGCAATTACGGTTTACCTGAATCGGCTGACGCAGCGACGCGAGTCGCAATGAGACCCTGCTCGATAACAACAGTCATGTGGTCCACCTGCAAATCGCCAAGCACTTGATCGGGCCCAGTGGGCCAGACGACGGTGGCCCCGGTCAGCGTGGCCCCTGCGGGGATTCCGAAAACGATCCGGGTATCCCCTTGGGAAAGGTAGCTTCCTCCGCCTGAAACCTGGCGTGTCTGATCGCCACGAGTTGTGTGCAGCACGACGCGCGCACCGATCGCCGAGCGATTGCATCGCGTTCCGACTAACTGCAGGCTGACCCAGTGATTCCCTTCCGCCAGCGGTTGGGAAGAGGCCAGGTTCCTGGGCGTTTCATTTAAAACGACGGCGGCCGGCTCGTTCGTATGCGCCACAACAACGTCCACATCGCCGTCGTTGTCGATGTCGCCAAGTGCAAGCCCCCGCGCCAGATGCGGCGTCGAGAAATAGCTGTCAGGGGGAAGCAGCGCCCGTCGAAATTGACCTTTTGTCAGATTTTCCAGAAGGATTGGCAGTTGCCGATCCGTTCCCTGTGATGGAAAATAAACGACGTGGCCATTTGCCACCACGATGTCCTCGTCCCCATCGAGATCAAGGTCGCCCGCTGCGGTACCGAAACCGACGAAGAGCGAACCGATTGCCGTAACGCCCGATTCCCGACTGGCGTGGATGAACTGGCCATGCCCTTCGTTGCGGTAAAGAGCAAATGTTTCCTTCTCGAAGTTCGTGACCCAGATATCAGGGAGGCCGTCACCGTCAAAATCGGCGATGGAGACGCCCATACTGCCGTTGGGCATTCCTTCCTGATCGACCGCTACGCCGTTCTGCAACCCCGTCTCTTCGAGTCGTCCGCTGCCGTCGTTCAGATAAAGAAAGTTTTCCGTGGTGTCGTTGGCGACGTAGATATCGAGATCGCGATCGAGGTCAACATCCGCCATGAGTACTCCAAGCCCTTTCCCGCCAGGCTTCAGTCCCGCTTCGCGGGTGGCATCGCGGAAAGTCCCGTCACCGTTGCTGTAAAAGATGATGTCGGTCAGCCCGTCAAACGCGCGTGGGGGGCAGACATCGCGGCGCCCCCCTTCAGCGTTGCAGACGGGGTTATGCTCGAATGACCAGTTCACGTAGTGTGCGACATACAGGTCCAGGCACCCATCTCCATTCAAATCGCCCCAGCCGGCACTCGAACTCCAGGCATCGTCGAGCAGTCCGGCGGCGGTGTGCAGCTCTTGAAATGTCCCGTCTCCCTGGTTCTTGAAAAGCTGCAAGCCACCATATCCCGTCAGCAGCAGATCGGGAAAACCATCGTTATTGAAGTCGGCCGCCGCACAGCCATGACTATAAAATGGAGCCTCTGCCACGCCAGCGAGAGTGCCGATTTCAACAAACCCGCTCTTGAAAGAACCGCTGCCTTGGTTGCGAAAGAACGTCGACATCCGTCCTTCAATTGTTTTCGATGGAGTAAACGCCCCACCTCCCGGAAAGAAGACATCAATCCACCCGTCGAGGTCGTAATCGAAAAGTCCGACTCCTCCCCCTAACGATTCGAGAATGGCATAATTCTCTGATTCTCTTCCGTTGCGGTAGGTTGCGGAAACTCCAAGCTCCGTAGCAGCATCGCGAAACTGAAATTGGGTGCGTTGCCCCGAATTACTACCAGTTGAATCCAGGGATTGAGCGGCAGGCGGCGAAGCCGCAGGCCGACAACCGCTGCAGTAAAAACAGCCCAGAAAAGCCAACCAACACGCAAAAGATCTTGCTGCTGCGGAGTCAATCATGGTGGCGAAGCCTCGGGATGTCCGTCTGTCCGCTGAGTTTCAGCGGCAGCCAGAGACGTGTGTTGCTGCGCCAGGCGGTCAAAACTTGGGTTCTGCTTCGCTTTTTCAGCGTAATACTGGGCGAGTAACCCGTGCGTTGCTTTGTGTTTTGGATCTCGGGCGAGCACGCTTTTCAGCCAGAACTCCGCCGTCTTCCGGGAACCGTGCATCATGTAGAGTTCGCCCACGCGATACCGCTTCTCGATCTGCGCGTCGCTGAGTTTGGCGACGATCTCGTCGACCAGCCGGTCGACCTCCTTCAATGCGTCACGGGATTTTTGAACGCGTTCGAATTCTTCTGCCGCTTTGGCACGCTGGCCGACCCCGCGCAGTGCGACCGCGAGCGCGTAGCGAGCCTTCAGATCATTTGGGTCGAAGTCAACCGCCTCCTGAAGCAACGGCAACGCCTCGGCGTGATGCTCCAATGCGGATTCCAGCGTTCCGAGTTCGAATTGAGCGACAAGCGTCTCAGGGACTTCGCCGACGCTTTGATAACTTGTCAGAATCTCGGACTGCGGTTGGCGGACGACTTCTTTCAGGATCTTCAGCGCTTCTTCCGACCGACCCAGCCCCCTCAGGCATCGTGAGCGATTAATGCGGGCGGCTGCATTGTGCGGCATGGATTCGCATCGTGTGAACATCTCAAGGGCTTCCTCGGTCATGTTGCGAGAAAGCAGTAGCCGTCCCAAAGCAAATTGAGACGCGTGGTGCGTCGGGGCTTTCTTGAGCGCCGCTCGATACTCGCGTTCTGCTTCATCCGAGCGTCCCTGATGGTCATAGATGCGTCCGCGAGCATAGTTCGCCTGTGGATCAGCAGGATAAGCCTCTTGCCATGCCGTCAGCACGGCAATCGCCTCCTCGAGGCGGTGGCAAATCACCAGGCCATTTGCGTACGCCTCGGCGATTTCTGCACCGTCCCCCTGCTGATCGATCAGCATTCGGTCGAGTTGAAGCTGAATCCTGGTAATCTCACCCGATTGGGCCAGAGCCAGCAGTTCTTCTCGGTCGATGCGATCCTTCTGGACGCCAGAGCTCGCGGCGCGTTTGAGGTGCTCGCCGACCTCGTCGAGTCTACCCTGTTTTCTCAGCGTTCTGGCGATGATGAATTCTGATTCGCCGGGATTAAATGAGAAACGCTTTGCCAGTTGCGCCCACCAGAGGGCCGTCTCCAACCGTCTCGATTCGACTGCTTTTTGCGCCATCCAGTTGGGGATCAAGGCGAACCAACCCCATTTGCCGCCGGCAAGCAACAGCAATCCGACGAGCAGCAGATTGACTGCAATGCGTTTGTTTCTGCTGTTCTGCAAGGAAGTCTTCTCGAATTGATTGTTGCCGGTAACGAAACAACGGCGAGACAAATTGGGGCTGCCGGGACTCGCATCCAATACCAACAGATTATGAGTTCGACGTACGTTGTGCCAGCCTGACTTTGACGATTTTCGACCCCAAAACGCCGTGAAATGTTAGCCCGAAGCGCTAGCGAGGGAGAACAAAGCGAGACTCTTATTCGAGTGTCGGGCTGACGAATTATCCACGCCGATGATGCGAAGCAAGCCAACTGGCATCTCCGCCAATCCGGCAATTGAGTTCCCATTTGAGATCCATTGGCGCAAGCTTCGCGACGATTGTTCGCCGCCGATTGACGCGTCCTTGTTGAACGCATAAACTGAGATCCTGTCTTAATTTTCGAGCATTTACGGGTCGGAAGTACACAAGCTCCCCTGTACTTAACGGTAACAATGTTGCTCACCTTTTGGAGGTTTTGGAATGCGTAAGTCTCTCGCCAAACTTGTTTGTGGATCTGTTTTGCTGTTGACGTTTTGCGGTTGTGGCGGATCAAAACCACCGGCAGTCACTGTGACGAGTCAGGCTCCTGCTGCGTTTGCCACCAAGTCTGAATCGAAAGAGGCTTTGAAGAAGAGTCTGGAAGGTATCAGAAGATCAGGCCAACTCAGCAGTGCGATGAGCGGGATGCGCCAGACCATTGAGCAATTGGATGATTTGGACCTTGTCGAGGATCTCACAAAAGAGTTTTTGAAACTTGAGAAAGCAAAGACTTCAGACGAGATCAAGGCCATCACAAAGGTCATGATGTCGAAGCTTTAAGATCCGTGCTGAATTGTGAAATGAAACCAGGGCATATTTCATTAGCCTTTCTGACCCCTGACTTTTAAGGAGTGGGGTCGGAAAGGTTTTTTTATGGAAATCTCGGCGAATCTCGTTGTTCTTTCGGAAGACTCGCAACGGACGTCAATCCAAAGGTTGCTGACAGTTTTTTTCTTCGCCGCCTCGGCTCAATCCATTATTGAGTTTCTGAAATAGCAACTCTTGTTATCGATGATGTGTTGCGCAGAAGGCTTCGGCCATCGTTGTTACTTTTGGGGCAATCGATTGCAGACCAATACCGATCGCCGAATAACCGACGACGAGGATCAGCAGGGGAACTAATGTTCGGCGCATGACACCTGAAATCCAGTGTTGATTACTTATCCGGTTCATGCGCCGTGCGATACCAAAAAACAAGACGCCATCGACCAGGGCTTCGGCAAGCAGGAGAGGGGCCTGATTGATCACGAACAGACTCGTCAGAACTGTTGAGACAATCGCGACGAGGATCAACAGCACGACGACGATCCCGTCACCGTTGATCCCCCCGGCATCAAATCCGCCTCCGCCTCCACCAGTGCCACCATCTGTTTTCTCTGCCAGCGTTGCCGGGGATCCTCTTCCTCCGCCACCAGTAGGGACGACTTGCTGGACGCCCGACAGATCCGTGAAATGCCAGAGGATTGAGTCGTCGACAAAAGTCTTCCGATTGGCTCGGTGGTGGGAAACAAAAAACGACAGTTCCAGCAGAAACACCATGTAGGCGATTCCAACCGAAAGTGGATAGCGGATTGCCATCGAATCCATTCCGACTGCATGCAGCCAGATTGATGCGAGAAATCCCATCAGAGCCGCAACGACAGTGAAATTCAGCATCAGGATTTTTGACCAACCGCGACGCAGAAGGTGAGCTTCGACGTATCGGATGGCACGTTCTCGGGCTGAATTCGAATCGGTCATGGAATTGTCCCCAATCTCGTTCTCATCAATGGGGTCATCAGCAAGCGATGCTGGCCGTTCACGAGGACCCCAAATTTGCCTGAACCCTGAGGTTATCGATCTCTCCGTCAACGTCCGAAGGGACTTTCTGGATCAAACAATTCCAGCAGATTACGCACATTTGACGAGCGAAATCAACCGGATTTTGTGGCCTTTCCGGAAAGGTTTCGCGATTTTTCGTGATCGGCAGAACCTTCTCAATCGTTCGATGCGTGGAAAAACATCTCACGGTTCGGTATCAGGATATGAGGTTTTTCGTCTGCGGTTGGGGTATGTGGTATTTGATTAACGTGAGGCGATCGTTGGCACTGCGAAATCTGATGAGATCGGCTGAACGCCGATCCTCGTGCGCCGATGGCTGCGGGTTAAACGAGGAATTCACATTGCTGAATTGAGATTTGAATGCCCGACATCACGAAGCGGACCCGGAAACGTTTACTGAAGAATTCTTGAAACTTACAGATTGATTTGTGACATGACTCGAACTGATCGTTCCCGGCGTTTGTTTCTTTTGAGAAGTTCTGTGGCACTGGCGGGGACCGGTCCGCTGATCAGCGGGCTGGTGAATGCCCACGCCGATGATGTGAACGCACCGCTGCTCGCCTATGTTGGTACGTTCAGTTCTCCGTTAAAAGATGTCTTGCCGACTCAGGTTGATCTGCCGCCCGGCAATGGTCGTGGGATTCATCTTTTTCAGGTGAATCGCACGACAGGAGCGATGACGGCGGCGGGTCTCTATGAGATGGGGACCAGCCCGAGTTGCCTGGTGGTCAATTCCGAACGGAATCGACTTTATTCCGCGAATGAAACCGATCGTCAGGGGGCGAACAAAGAGGGGACCGTCAGTTCCTTTTCGATCAATCCCAAGGATGGTCAGTTGACGCTGCTGAACACGGTTCGATCCGGCGGGGCTGGTCCGACTTATGTCAGCATTCATCCCTCCGGGCGATTCTTGCTGGTGGCCAATTACTTCGGGGGAAGTATTGCGGTTGTCCCGATCCTGCCGGATGGTCGACTGGGTGAAGCAACCGACATCAAGAACGATAGTGGCAAGGTCGGGCCAACCAGGGCGACGAATGCTCCTCCAGGAAGTTTTGCAATCAGTGGACATGATCGAACTCATGCTCACATGATTGAATCCGATCCGTCAGGTCGGTTTGTGCTACACGTTGATCTGGGGCTGGATCAAATCTTTGTCTGGAAGTTTGACGATAAAACCGGCAAGTTGACCGCGAGCGAACAGGGGGCCGTCACATTGCCCCCAGGCGATGGTCCGCGTCATTTTTCATTTCACCCGAACGGTCGCTGGTTCTATTCGATTCAGGAAGAAGGCTCGACCGTGGTGTTGTTTGACTACGATGCCAGGTCAGGCCGGTTAAGCTCACGGCAGACGATTTCAACGTTGCCGCCGGGGTTCGCGGGGAGTAATTTTTGTTCAGAAATCCTGGTCTCTTCCGACGGTCAGTTTCTGTATGCGGGCAACCGACTCCATGACAGCATCGGGATCTTTTCGATCGGTCCCGACGGCGAGTTGACCTACGTAGGAGAAGAATGGACACGAGGAAACTATCCTCGCAGTTTCAATTTTGATCCCACCGGCAACTTCCTTTATTGCTGTAACCAGCGAGGGGACAATATCGCCATCTTCGAAGTCGACCACAAAACCGGCCGCCTGAACTTCACAGGGCATTACGCTGCCGTAGGCAATCCATCGATCATTGTGTTCCTTGATCTGGCCAAAGTGGGTTAAGACAACCTTGTCTTAAAAAGAATTCGACCACAAGTTTTTAAGAAAGAAAGACTTTTTAACCACGGATAACACTGATGGCCACGGATAAGACACGTAACTCTGGCCGCTTCAAAAACCAAATCTGGAATTGTACCTGGCATTTAGTTGCCATGAACTTTCGTCTCCGCGTAAGAGTTTTCGTGAGTAATGCGACACGAAATTGCGCGAATCGTTTACGCTAACTCTTTGCATTTATCCGTGCTCATCAGTGTTATCCGTGGTTAAAAATCTTGATTTCTGGCCTGCTTTGGGCTCTTTATTGAGCGCAGTGCATTTTAAAGAAATGATCACGGGTCGCGGTGTGCGGCTTCCATGGAAAAGGCGGGGATGCAGACGGCGACGTATTCGGCGCCATCTGTTTCGGGTGTGCTGTATTGAACCCACTCACCGGGGTGAGTGATCACCGTCTGGCCCGCGTGAACATCAAGAGTGCCGTCGCGATGAGTGATACGCACCGTCCCCTTCAGCACCAGAGTGTATTCCTCGAACGTTGGTGTCTGGCCAGGCTCAATCCAGCCTGGCGGGCATTGCAGAAAGGCGATGCTGACCTGATCGTGTCCGGTCCGAAGTTTTCCGATGTATTCGTCGATCAGAATTGTTTTGTTTGTCGTCGCTTCAATCGTGTGTGGCTTGTCGATTAAAGTTGGCATTTGATGCGTTCCTTGGGGAAGTCACAAAGCGGGAAATCAAATAGAGACTTGGCCTCAGATCGTAATTGGTCACGACAGCTTTGGCTCGTAAGGTGACAGAAAAAGTGACAAACTTCGGCGTGGACACAGTTCCAAATGAATCGATCGCGCTCATTGGAATTCGGCTTCTGCGGAACCCCCCATGATGGAATCTCAGGACGTCTTTAGCTAGCCTATAAGGCTGCCCGATCCGTGGTCGGTGATGGATACTGACACGATTAATTTATTTTCTGAAGGAAGATCAGTTATGTTGACACGTCGCCAAGTACTTGCCGCGTCCGTTGCCGCGACGACTCTCGGTTCATCGCTTTTTGCGAAAGATGAAAAGGACCTGCCGAAAGTCTTTTTCGACATCACCATCGGTGGTAAAGCCGCCGGTCGAATTGTGATGGAATTGCGGTCTGACGTTGTTCCAAAGACGGCCGAAAACTTCCGCGTACTTTGTACTGGCGAGAAAAAAGGGCTCGGTTTCAAGGGGTCATCATTCCACCGCGTCATTCCGGGCTTCATGTGCCAGGGGGGTGATTTCACCAATGGCGACGGAACCGGTGGAAAATCGATCTATGGCGAAAAGTTCAAAGACGAAAACTTTGAATTGAAGCACACCGGTCCAGGGGTGCTGAGCATGGCAAACGCCGGTCCAAACACCAATGGATCGCAGTTCTTCCTTTGCACAGCGAAAACCGCGTGGCTCGACGGTAAGCACGTCGTCTTCGGAAAGGTTGTCGAAGGAATGGATGTTGTCCAGGCCATTGAGAAAGTCGGTTCACAGTCGGGTCGAACTGCGGCGAAAGTCGTGATCGAAGATTGCGGCGAACTGAAATAAGATGGCGACAGAGGGTTGCTCACAATCCAGTCGATGTCCATCGCGCAGCAGGATAATACGGGGGCTTCGGTTTTATCGAAGCCCCTTTTTCAGCTAATGACTTATCGCCAGAGATGAAAAAAGGAACATCAATTGTCAGAACAAAACCCAACCGTCTTTTTCGAAATCAGCATTGGCGGAACACCTGCCGGGCGCATTGAATTTGAGTTGTTTAAAGATACGGTCCCGAAGACGGCTGAAAATTTCCGGGCACTTTGTACAAACGAAAAAGGATTCGGCTACAAGGGTTCGTCTTTTCACCGCGTCATTCCCCAATTCATGCTTCAGGGTGGAGACTTCACCAACCATAACGGGACGGGTGGAAAATCGATTTACGGCAATAAATTTGAAGACGAAAATTTCAAATTGAAGCACACCGAACCCGGGTTGCTGAGCATGGCGAATGCCGGTCCAAACACCAATGGATCTCAGTTCTTCATCACCACCGTTGTGACGTCGTGGCTCGACGGCAAGCACGTGGTGTTCGGTAAGGTGACAAAAGGGATGGATGTCGTTAAGGCGGTTGAAGCTGTCGGGTCCTCGCCGTCAGGCAAGACTTCGAAGAAAGTTGTCATCGAAGATTGTGGCGAAGTGAAGTAGGATCGCGAACGGCGATCGCAGAACGGAATAAACTATGGGGCATTGATATTTATCAATGCCCCTTTTTCGTCTGGTAAAAACGTATAAGTCATCACAAGATGAGGGGAGTTTATTGTGTTCGCGGTTCGGCAAACGTCTTTTCGTTCTGAGAACTAACCGCGTCAATATCCTGCTGCAATATTCTGTTACGTCGCGGTCAATGTCGGGCCAGCGAGCAACTGATTGGCAGCCATGTCATCTCCGCAATGAAGTCGACTTGTGTCGAATTTCACTTCGCGTTTCAAACGGTAAGCGATGTTACCGAGGTGACAAAGCGTGCTGGCGGCGAGTCCGGTCTGCAGATCGGCTGCCGGTGATTGTCGATTCTTCACGCAATCAACAAAATTTCTCAGATGGGCACCCTGCAAGTCTGAGGCATCGGCTGTCACGTTTTCGGAGTGATCGTAAACCTTCCAGCCGCCGCGATCGACGACAAGCGTCCCTCGCTCTCCGTGGAATGAAACCCCGGAACTGCGGCCTTCCAATCCGTGCGAAGACCAGAGCCGGTGTTCCCAGAGGATTGATTTGTCCTGGAAGGCATATTGGACGGCCAAGGTGTCAGGCGTTTCCTGATCGTCGTCGAAAGTAAACTTGCCACCAACGGCCGAGATACGCGACGGCAGATTCACCGCCAGACCCCAGCGTGCCACGTCGAGCATGTGAACGCCCCAATGGGCCAGTTCGCCGCCGCCATAATCCCAGAACCAGCGCCAATTGAAATGGAATCGATTCGGGTTAAAGGAACGTGCCGGGGCTGCTCCCAGCCATTGAACATAGTCAACGTTCGACGGGACATCGCAATCGAGTTTGTGTCCGATTGATTTCCGGCGGTGCACCATCCAGGCCTTCGCCAGATTGACTTGACCCAGCTTGCCGCTGCGCAAAAAGTCGATCGCAGAAATAAAGTGTGTTCCGCTTCGCTGTTGCAACCCGACCTGCACGATTCGGTTTGAGCGATGTGCGGCGGACAACATCTCGGCACCTTCCGCAGCGAAATGGCTGGCCGGGCTTTCCAGGTAAACATCTTTACCCGCCTGGCAGGCCAGGGTCATCATCGCCGCATGCCAGTGGTCTGGTGTCGCGATGACAACTGCGTCAATTGAAGAATCGTCAAGCAGTCGGCGGAAATCTTTTTCGACCAACGGGGCTTTTTGACCGGCTTCGGTTGCGGCACGAATGGCGGGGGCAAATTGAGACTCGTCGACATCGCACAGCGTTCGAATCTCGACGTCCCCTAATCTGGCAAGTTCTGCGGTCAGCAGTTTTCCCTGATTTCGGACCCCGATGACTCCGACGGTCAGCCGCTCATTTGACGAGCGGCCCTCAGCGATGACTGACGTCGCGGCTGACAGGCCGACGACACCGGCAGCGACTCCAGCCGCACGCTGAGCGCTTCGGCCGAGGAACTGGCGTCGATTGACAGCACTGATGTTTAGCGGATCGGAACTCATTCCGCGATTATATCCGATCCAGGGAGTCGACCCAACGTCCAATTTCGTCGATCATGATTTCTTCGGGATATTTTGCTCCGAATCCTTTGATTGTCGTGAATGAGACGGGAAATTTGAGTTTACGCAGCGCGTCAGCGGCGGCATTGACTTTCGACAGGATTTTGTCGCCATCGCCGCAGACAAAAAGGAATTGTTGACGGAATTCCGGATCGTTATCTGTTGGCCTGGTCAGAAACGGTGCACCCGCAATAACAAGACCTCGAACAAGCTCGCGGTGTTTTGTTGAGATGAGACAGGCAATGCCGGCTCCCGTTCCGTAGGAATGCAGCACGATTCTGTTGGCATCGATCGCGTACTTCCCTCGAATATGACCAATCAATTGCTTGATAAAGTCCGCTTCCCCTGGCTGCCAGCCACTCGGTTTATCAGCCTTCGGTGCGACAAGAATCAGGCCCCGCCGATCGCAGACCGACTTCCACAACTTGAGTACGGCAGCTTCCATCGGGTCTCCGTTAGGATGAATCCAAACAACCAGGCCGTAAGTACGTGAGTCGGTATATGTTTCGGGGACGTAGGCCCAATACTCATGGTCGCTTCCTTCGAGCGTCGCGGTGAAGCGTCCCGTTTTGACTTTGTCATCCGATTTCTT
>CAIULL010000227.1 GCA_903899985.1 uncultured Schlesneria sp. | reverse complement strand
TTCAGTGGTTGTGCCGTCGTGATCAGCCACGATCGTTGGTTTCTCGATCGAGTGGCAACCCACATTCTCGCCTTCGAAGGGGACAGTCAGGTTTTCTTCCACGAGGGAAACTTCGAAAGTTACGAAAGCATGAAGAAGCAGCGTCTTGGTGCCGATGCCGACCAGCCGCATCGAATCAAATACCGCAAGCTGATCAAGTAATCGCGAATCGGGTTCAGACCCCGACGCAATTCTCGTTTCAGGAAAGAGGTGGCGAAAACTTGCCACCTCTTTCCTTTTGGTGGTCAATCTTTAGCCAATGTAAGGAGATGGGTATTCCCGGTTTTTTCGAGACCGTCTAAACTTGTGCCAGCTCTGGTCTGGGTTCGAACCTGACCCTGTAGACGACGCTTCAAGGAGGAGAGTGGCATGAGACACTGGATTGTCACCGCTTTTGTGTTGGTGGTCGGAACGATTTGTATCGTGACCGCGAACGACCAACCGAAGTTTTCAGGCAACAGCCTCGTAGAACCCCCCTTTCAGAAGGGACCGCAGTCTCGACCCAAAAGCGAAACACCAACGGAAACTCATCGCGCTGCAACCGCAAAGCTGTCGCCGCATGAAGCTGTAATCAGGCATGCGGCAGATGCCCTGCTTGCGGCTCATAAGAGAAGCGACGCGAAGGCGTTTGCTGCGAACTTTACCCCGGACGGGGAATACATCGATGCTCATGGTGCCGTTTTTCATGGTCGCAAAGCGATCGCCGATGAGTTTGCTGCCTTCTATCGAGATACTCCCGGATCAACGATGGAGATCGAGATTGTCTCGACACGCGCTATTGCCAGGAACCTGATTACGTCGGATTGTACGACCCGCTTCCGGTCCTCCGATGAGGCAACCGTCATCCCGGGTAAATGCCGACTGGTTTGTGCTCGTGAGGGTGACGTCTGGCTGGTCGCCAGCCTGCACGAATCTGATGACGCCACCGAGGCTTCGTCGCATCATGCTCAGGTCAGCCAGCTCGAATGGCTGGTTGGCGACTGGATCGGCGAAGGACGAAATTCACACGTCCATTTTTCCTGCCGCTGGGATGAAAGTGGTAACTATCTGTTGCGTGACTTCTCGGTGGAAGTCGCCGGGGCAAAGCCTCTGTCGGGGACCCAGCGCATCGGCTATGACCCGATCACACAGCGTCTCAAAATCTGGGTGTTTGATTCGGCAGGGGGATTCTCCGAAGGTCACTTCAATCGTGATGGCGAATCATGGGTCCTGCGAACCTCAGGTGTCACGTCCGACGGTCACGTCGCATCGACAACAAACGTTTATACGCAAGTCGATAAATTCCGGATGACCTCGGAAACAACCGATCGTTTTGTCAGTGGCGAACGAATTCCCGATGCAGAAAAGCTCATGATCGTTCGTAAGCCGTCCCGTTCGCTGGACAGTGCTGCTCAAAATCAACTCCGAAAAAACTGACATCATTTCAAAAATGACCCGACGCGCAAGCGAGGGATCTTATCGGGAGCCGATGATGTTTAATCGTGTTCAACTTGGTCGAATTGCCGTCGTTTGCCTGATCAGCCTCAGTCTCGGGCCTGTCTGGGCACGAGGGGGTGGTGGACGTGGCGGTGGTGGTGCTCCTCCTGCTGGTGGCTTTCGAGGTGGCGGAGCCGGCGGCGCTCCGGCAGGACGAAGTGCTCCACCCGCACCGGGCGGTGGTGCTCAGCATTCAAATTCGGGTGGTTCCGGCTCAGCCCCCGCACCGCATCCCGGCGGGATGCCAAGTGCACCACATCCTGGCGGGACTCCTGGAGGTCCGCACCCCGGTGGGGCTGCCAACGTTCCGCACGGAAACGTGGGGATCCACGGAAACCAGCCCATGCATGGGGGTGCAGTCGGAGCCAATCACGTCGGTGGTCCTGTGCACGGCGGACCCGGCGCCTATCACGCGGAGATGATGCATTCACCGGGTGCTCATTGGAATGGATACCATCAGGCCTACATGGGCAACCACCCTGTCCATCTGGCACACCCGGGATATCGACCCAGCTATTACTATCACCCCTGGTATCACGGTCCCTGGGGCGGTCACGCCTGGGGATGGGGTTGGGGTTTCGGTCCCGGTGTCACGTTTGGATTCGCCGGTGCCGGTTGGGGTATCGGAATCGGAACCGGTTGGGGCTATCCCGCCTACTATGGTCCTTATGGTCCCTACGGTTACTGGGGACGTCCACTCGGTTGGGGTTTCGGCGGCTGGGGCTTGGGAACCACCGTCTACACGTCAGGCTATTACGTTTACACCAACCCCTACTACGTTCCGGGGATTTATCCGACAGTTGTCTACGATTATTCAAGGCCGATTCCGGTTGTGGTTCAGGCACCTCCCGGCACTCCGTCAGCATCGTTGCCCGGTCTGCCGCCACCAGAATCCCCGCCAATCCTCGATAATCCGGCATTTGATGCTGCACGAGACGCATTCAAACGAGGGGACTACCAGGTCGCGTTGACTCACGTCGATAACGCGATCAGGCGATCGCCATCGGATGCCGTGATGCACGAGTTTCGTTCGCTGGTTCTCTTCGCCTTACATGACTATCGCCAGTCAGCCGCCGTCGCACATTCGGTTCTCGCCGTCGGACCCGGTTGGGATTATACGACGATGAGCAGCCTCTATCCCGACCCGTTCGTTTATTCTGAACAGCTTCGGCGTCTCGAAGACTATACGCGGGAACATCCCAAGGCCGCAGATGCTCATTTCTTGCTGGCTTACCACAGCATGATCAGCAGCCGGAAAGAGGTCGCGATCGAAGAGTTGCGTCAGGTCATCAGACTGATGCCGGAAGATCGACTGGCAGGCGAACTGCTGGCCATGGTACAGGGACCTCCAAAGTCACCTCAGGCGACCCAGGTCGCGAAATCGAATCCCTTCGCCGAGCCAAAACGAGTCTACGACGGAACCTCAAATCCAGTGACAGGCGAATCCGAGACGTATCCTCGTGATCCCGTTAAGTCGCCCGAGCTTGCCGTCAACCAGAGTCCTGAAATCGCCCCAGTTGATAAGACTCTACTTCCAGGGAAATGGAGTGCCTCCCGAGAAGATGGGTCCAGATTCAGCCTGGTCCTGACAGACGAAGGGACGTTCGTCTGGAAGTTCTCTGCTCCGAACCACAAGAGCGAAGAGTTGCGAGGGAATTATTCCGTCGATGGGCCCGTCCTGATCCTCGAACGTAAGGAGGGTGGAGCACTCGCAGGAACCGCCAGTTTCACAGGCGATTCCCAAATGAACTTCAAACTGGTCGGCGCACCCCCCGAAGACAAAGGTCTGGATTTCGCCAAAATCTAACCGGCACAGCCGGTCGACGCGCGATGAAAGACGGGTTCAGAATAGGGCTATCGTTCGCGCGTTGAGGGGGCGAGTAACCGGCACAGCCGGTTGATGCGCGTCGAAAGATGGGTTCGGAATAGGGGCGTCGTTTGCGCGTTGCTCAACCGGTCGAGGCTACTTACGGCTCTCAGATTAAACTTCTACTTCACTGGCGCAGGAGCCGACGTTGCCGAAGGTGCCTGAA
Organism: uncultured Schlesneria sp.; assembly: GCA_903899985.1. Lineage (GTDB taxonomy): Bacteria > Planctomycetota > Planctomycetia > Planctomycetales > Planctomycetaceae > Schlesneria. The sequence goes on along the minus strand of CAIULL010000227.1, from coordinate 16,291 downwards.
TCGTCGTCGGGACATTCGGTGCTTGAGGCACTACGCCTGTCGGTGCTTGAGGCACTACGGTTGATTGCAGCACGACAGTTGGTTGAGTGGGAATTGCAGGGACATAGGCTGGTTGAGCAGCAGGGTATCCGCCGGATTGTGCCGGGACGATATACCCGTTGGGGTTTCTGAAAGGTGAACGAGTTTCGTAGTTATTCCCGTAGGAATTTCGAGGGACATAATAGCCCCCGTAGCCGTTCGACATCCCGCCGTAATTACGGCCCCAGTTGCCATTCCCCCAACCACTTCGAGCCCAGACGTAATCACCAGCCGCCACATGGTCATTCGAAACGAGGCCACTGAAAATCGTCAGATAAAATGAGACGGCAAGAAGTCGTTGATGGATCATGGTGCTAGCCTTTGATTGGAGTCCTGAGTGCGTTCTGCCGGGTCAACCGTACCGGCCTCGCAATCATCGCTCGCCTGATTCATTCTATTCGACGGTCAAGAGGGGGCAGAAGAACCGGCAAAAACCGTAGCATGGGCTTCAGCCCGTGCTCCACGAGACCCTCAGTTCACTGACACAGACGAAAAAACGTCTGGAACACCCAGGAAGGCATTTAGCCCTCTCTTTATTTCATCGGAACCCGGCAACCAACTTCGTGAAGGCATTTGGTCGACATCGGCAGTTTCTGCCGATTTCTGTGCCACACGTCCTCGATTTACCGCTTTTCCTGACGGGACCGGTCCGGATCATTCATGAGCCCGCCGCCCAGGGGAGCGTCCTGTTTTGTTCACTCAACGGTTGGTCAAATTGCGTCTGGAAATCCAGGTGTCATGCACCACTGCCGTTACGACTTACAAAGACGCCTTGCATGACGGACATGTTCCCCGTTCTGAGACGCTGACTTGAGTACGACAAAACGGACATTCGACGATTTCGCCTGATGTATGCGAAGTTGGCCGAGCAGTATCATGGCTGGTTGCTTCGAGCGTGGTTCCAAGTGATTCTTCGGCCGCAGCATGTTGTGCTGCCGTCGGCATTCCCAGGCAAAACAGATATTGAACGGTATTACTCAGGATGATCAGCGGTGTGAGGATAATCGAGATGGCACCCCACCATCCCAGCGTCAAATTGATCAGCAGGTATTTCCAGAACACCGAATGAATGCACGGTTTGCAAAGCTTCCCCTCCGTCGCTTCCGTCAAGCGAAAGAGAAGAAGCCCAATGTTTCGATAGAAATTGACTCGTCGTGTCGGAGCTTCTGCACCACATCGCTCACAGGCCATGGTCACGATCTCCCTCAAATGAGGTCGGTGAAAAGAACGGGGTTTATTGCTTTCCGATGGGAACCAACAGTATCGCCATCATCCCGAAAATCGCAAACAAGGTGCATCAGATTTCACGATTTGTTAGTAATCGTGTTCCGCCTGCCAAAGTCGTCGTGTCTAAGTACATGCTTCAGTCATGATAATAAATGGAACAAAGCCACACTTCAAAAAGCCGCCTGTGTATACGCCTCATGAAGTCCTATAAGTCCCATAAGTCGCATAAGTCCCATTCCTCCAACGCCATCAAATTGTCGAACTAGAATCCATGGTCGCATCTCCCGATGACGCCAGGATGTTGTCGTCGTTTGTACGGTGACTCAATTCCCGCTAGTTTGGCGTCAGTGGTATGAAAGACGACGACATCTCATGGCATAAGCATCAAGATGTCTGCAACCATGAAAAGGCGGGCGGAATGGACTGGATCAACAACATCTGCTGGTTGACCGACAGCTACAAAGTCAGCCACTACAAGCAATACCCGCCAAAAACGACGCAGGTCTATTCCTACTTCGAATCTCGGTCTGGCTCGGTTCACCCTCATACGACGTTCTTTGGCCTGCAATATTGGCTCAAGCAATATCTGGTCGGTCCCGTCGTGACTCAGGAAAAAATTGCCAAAGCGGAAAAACTGTTCAACGCCCACTTCGGCGGACAGGTCTTTAACCGAGCGGGCTGGGAATACATCCTTCACAAACACGGCGGGCGGCTTCCTGTCGAGATCAAGGCTGCGCCCGAAGGACTGGTTGTCGGCGAATCAAACGTCCTGATGACCGTGGAAAATACTGACCCCAACGTCTACTGGCTGACCAATTACCTGGAAACGTTGCTCGTTCAGGTCTGGTATCCATCGACCGTCGCCACGCAAAGTCGAGCGATGAAAAATGTCATTCTGAAATACCTGACAAAGACCGGCGATCCCGAACTGATCGACTTCAAACTGCATGACTTCGGCTTCAGAGGTGTCACCTGCCCGGAACAAGCCGCCATCGGAGGCGCGGCCCACCTTGTCAACTTCAAGGGGACCGATAACGTCGCCGGCCTGGTGCTGCTTGGTGAGTTCTATCATGATCCTTGTGCGGGCTTCTCGATTCCCGCCGCCGAACACAGCACGATCACATCCTGGGGCAAGGACCACGAAGTGGATGCCTGCCGGAATATGCTGACTCAATATCCCACAGGCCTTGTCGCCACGGTCAGCGACAGCTTTGATATTTTCAATTGCTGTCGAAATATCTGGGGAGGAATCCTCAAGGAGGAAGTCCTGGCTCGCGATGGCACGCTGGTGGTTCGCCCGGACTCTGGTGATCCTCCGGACGTGGTCGTAAAAGTCCTGAATATTCTGGGCGAGAAGTTTGGATTCACCACAAATGCCAAGGGCTATCAAGTCCTGCATCCGAAGGTTCGAGTCATCCAGGGTGACGGTATCGATTTCAAGATGCTTGACCTGATTCTAAGCGCGATGGAAAAGGCGAAATGGTCAGCAGACAATATCTCGTTTGGCTCGGGTGGAGGATTGCTGCAGAAACTGAATCGAGACACCCAGCGGTTCGCCTTCAAGTGCTCGTCAGTGACCGTAGACAACCAGGAACGAGACGTCTTCAAACAGCCCATCACGGACAGCGGCAAGAAGTCCAAGTCGGGCCGGCTGAAACTTGTCTATGAGAATGGAGCAGAAGCAAAAGTCCTGGTCACAGTCCCCGCCAGCGATCCTCGTCCGGATCAATTGCAATTGGTTTTCCGCGACGGAGCGTTACTCCTGGATCAGAATCTTGCTCAGGTCCGGGAAACGTCCGCCATGTTTTAGTTGTTCTTCAAAATCGGCCCCACCGGGAACCGTATCTGTTCCCGGTGAGACAACGCCCTGATGTCGGCTGATTCTCAAAACCAGTCGACCATCACTGGCTCGCCTTGTGCTCGCGCTCGGCTGCTTCAAGCTTCTTGATGTCCTCGGGGGATAATTGTGGGCGGTCAACTTTGAGGGTCAGCTTGTTCAGCTTGGCGGTCAAAGCGAACGGTGGACGATAGTCCGCGTCGTTCACCCCCGTCAGCGTGTCGGAGCCGATGTCGAAGCTCTCGTCCCATTGCAGGATCATCGGCAGTGTTTTTCCATCTTCTTCGACATGACTTCCTTACCATCAACCTTGAGTACGCCGGTGCCGGGGCGACCGAGACCGCTCATGTTGTTGTAAAGCAGCGTTCCGATGCCAAGTCCTTCATATTTAAAATCGAATTCCACGGTGTGTCGACCGGGTGCCAGTACATCGGGGCCTTCCCACTTGATCCGTTCCAGGTCGATCAGGTTCCAGAGGAATACCGGCTTCCCTTTGAGCAGATAGAAGCCATAACCGGCGAAACGCCCACCTGATGTGAGGATCATCCCTTCCGCACCCCCTTCAGGAATCGTGATGTCTGCCGTAATCGTGTAGGATGCGTTGAGTAGCAGCGGCGAATCCCCCTGGGGTAGACCAACCATCGGATGGGTATAGACGAATTCCGTACGTCCTGCAGTGATGTTCGGACGCGGGGCAATCACGCGTGCAGCGACCGAGGCGTCCATCGGAAAGACCTGATATTTGCGGGCCTCCTGGATGAAAAGCTCTTTCAAGGCCTTGACCTTGTCGGGAAATTTTTCGGCAATGTTCTGCGACTGGCTGAAGTCCTTGCTCAGGTCGTAAAGCTCAAGCACCTGATTGTTGAGCGGGTCAGGATTCGCCGGACCGAAAGCCTCCCACGGCGCCCGATTCACTTTCGTACTGAGCAACCAGCCTTCATGGTAAAGGGCGTACTGGCCCATCATCTCGAAATACTGGGTCTTGTGCTGCGTCGGCGCCTTGGCATTTTTCGCGTCAAACGTATAGGCGAAACTGGTCCCTTCGATAGGGGCTTGCGGGATACCATCCACCGTCGTCGGTGCCGGGATGCTGGCTGCTTCCAGGATGGTGGGGACCACGTCGATCACGTGCATGAACTGCTCACGCAGTCCGCCGGCATCCTTGATGCGCTTCGGCCAGGAAACCGCCATGCCCTGACGGATGCCACCTAACTTGGATGCGTTCTGCTTGAACCAGGTGAAGGGGGTGTCGAAAGCCCAGGACCAGCCTGCTGACATGTGGTTATAAGTCTGCTCGGTCCCCCACACGTCATACCATTTTAACTGCATGGCCGCAGGGATCATGTTGATGCCGTTGAAAAACGCGACTTCGTTTGGCGTTCCCAGTGGACCACCTTCGGCACTCGTCCCGTTGTCGCCGTTGATATAAATCACAAGCGTATTGTCGAGTTTGCCCATGTCCTCGATCGACTGGATGACCCGCCCGATCTCGTAGTCAGTGTAGGCTTCATAGGCGGCGAAGATTTCCACCTGCCGGATGAAGAGTTTCTTCTCGTCCGGTGAAAGCTCGTTCCACGGCTTCAGGACTTCCTTGGGCCAGGGCTCCAGCTTCGTGTCTGCCGGGATAACGCCGAGCTTCTTCTGGTTCTCAAAGATCCGCTCGCGCAGCTTCTCATAGCCGTCGTCAAACAGGTGCATGTCAGCAATTTTTTTGACCCATTCCTTCGTCGGGTGATGCGGAGCGTGAGTCGCTCCCGGAGCGTACTTCACGAAGAATGGTTTACTCGGCATTGTCTGATTGATTCGGTGAAGATAATCAATCGCGTCGTCAGCCATGCCGGTGATCAGGTTCCATTCCGGTTTCCCCTCGAAGGGATAGATCTGTGTGGTGTTGCGGAACAGATTCGGCTGCCACTGGTTCGCATCACCGCCGTTGAACCCGTAGAAATATTCGAAACCCATGCCATTCGGCCATTTCTCAAACGGCCCGACCTGACTGGCCGCAAACGCCGGCGTGTTGTGATTCTTGCCGAACCACGCGGTTGCATAGCCATTATCTTTGAGGATGCGTCCAATGGTCGCCGTATTCTCGGGAATGATGCTGTTGTAGCCGGGAAAGCCCGTCGCCTGCTCCGCGATCACTCCGTAGCCCACTGAATGATGGTTCCGCCCCGTAATAAGGGCCGCTCGAGTCGGCGAACAGAGCGCCGTGGAGTGAATGTTATTGTAGCGCAGACCACTCTTCGCGACCCGATCCAGCGTGGGGGTCGGGATGACCCCGCCGAATGTGCTCGGCACACCAAACCCGGAATCATCCGTGATGATCAGCAGCACGTTCGGTGCCCCTTCCGGCGGCACGATACGTGGCGCCCACCAGGGCTTGGACTGCAGAGCTTCATCCTTAATCACGCCGCCGAATTTCGGATCAGGGGCGGGAAGTTGTTTGCCATCGATCGATGTGGTCGCCGCCGGTGAACCCGCAGGCGGAGCTGCCGGCTTTTTTGTGTCTGACGCCTGCTGAGCCAGCGCGGCTCCCAGTGTGGCTCCGGTCAGTACAGTGAATATCGCGGCGAAATACCGTCCTGAAATCTTCATTCGAAACCCCGATATGAATTAAACAATTTGTTGACTTCAAGGCCAGGCTGCTGGCGTCGCGTTTCAGGCAAACCGTGCTGGCCCGAGGATTGAATCGACCGTGATGACTCAATTGTCGCAGGCAGCATAGCTTTCAATATGGCAGGTCGCACCTGAAGGGAGTGTTTTTTCAAAAAATCCATGGGCAACGATGGATGTGTGACATTGGAAAACGTGCGCAACGATGGATGGGCAAGGCTGGGAAAGTTTGGGCAACTAAGGTTGAACAACTCTGGAAAATTTTTGGACAACGATGTTTGACCAACATTGGCAAAACTTGGGCAACAATGGATGCGGAACTCTGGCCCAGCTTGGGCAACGATGAATGCGCGACATTGGAAAACGTGCGCAACGACGGATGGGCAAGACCGGGAAAATTTGGGCAACCAAGGATGAACAACTTTGGAAAAGTTTCGGCAACGATGTTTGACCAACATTGGCAAAACTTGGGCAACTATGGATGCGGAACTCTGGCCCAGCTTGGGCAACAATGAATGCGCGACATTGGAAAACTCGCACAACGATGGATGAACAAGACTGGGAAAGTTTGGGCAACCATGGATGCACAACTCAGAAAGAAGTTGGGCAACCAAGGTTGAACAACTTTGGAAAAGTTTGGGCAACGATGTTTGACCAACATTGGCAAAACTTGGGCAACTCTGGATGCGGAGCTCTGGCCCAGCTTGGGCAACAATGAATACGCGACATTGGAAAACTCGCACAACGATGGATGGTCAAGACTTGGAAAGTTTGGGCAACCATGGATGAGCAACTCAGAAAGAAGTTGGGCAACTAAGGTTGAACAACTTTGGGCAAGTTTGGGCAACATTAGCAAAACTTGGGCAACTATGGCTGAAAAGCGCAGACTCAGCTTGCGCAACTCTGAAAGAATTTGGACAACCATGGATGAGCAACACTGGTAAGCATGATCGGCGGCCACTCCCATAAAAAAATCGGTGCCCGATTCTCGTATTGTTTCGAGGCCAGCAGCCGAAGCGGTTGGAGAGCGAACCAACGGAACAATTCAATCACTTGGATTTTCTACCTATGAGGAACTTGACGTCAAAAATGTCAAAAAAGCTCCTCAGTTCCATGGAGCGGAAGCTCCTGGCAAACCGCTTGCAGCGGCTTTCAACTTTCTCGCACCGACTCTCCCGCCGCTTCGGTGCTGTACCGTCAAGGCAAGCAACGAACCGACACGGATCAGCCCGCAAATGGAGGTCGTTGCGGGGGCGATCCGTTTTTATTGAATTCCAGGATTTCAAAGATCAAGCGTCACCACCGACGCCGAAAAACCTGAACCAAATCTAAACTCTTGTTTCTCGGTACTCTTTCATCTCTTTTCGTTCATCTCTTTTCGTGTTTTCGAACGTTCCGGTTTTTGTGATCGGGTTTCATCGTCAATTCCCGGGACGGGCAAGCTGTGAAGAGAATCACGAAAACACGAAAGTTCGAAAGCACGAAAAAATGCAGCCGAGCCTGTTTGGAGGCTCTTGACATATCGAAAATGTTCCTTTGTTATTTGAGAAAATGTCATGTGGCCGACAAAAATACATATAGAAGTTGCTCGCGTCAATATGGAAAGTGAAATCGGCCAGGAAAACCGAAGATTTTCTTGCGACGAAAAAGCTCTGTTTTCGAAGTTCGGGGTGATGGCCTTTTGAGGACCTGTTTACACACAGCTCAATCCAGTGATTTTGCGAATAACGCAAAGTCGCCAGGCAGAAAGACCCAAAAAAGAAGGACTACCGTCAGTGCAATTCTCAGCCTGAAGGGCTGGCAGATATCGGCCCGGGGCAAGCTCGTCTTCGAGCGCCCCTCTGGGCGTTGATTTTATCAAGATCTATGAAGCACAAACCCCACCGCCGCGGTGGTTTAATGAGCCTTGGCCAAGGCGATCCGCAAAAAAGGATCGCCCCCCCCCCCCACCAAACGTGGTCCGAAGCCGCGTTCGGTCACCAGAACAGCCATGAACTCATCAGTTCATGGCTGGAATCCGTCAGGACGCAGGTCGCGCAGAAACGTCACAGCTGCGCATCTGCCAGTTGGGAAAGTGCTTCGGCGAGTTGTCGGAGCGTTGGTTGAAGGTTCTTGAGATCCTGACGGAAGTCGGGATGCGCAGTCGAAGGGTTGGCGTGCCAATTCTCATCAACAGAACGCTTGTGCCATTTCGCCGTAAAGGGACGAACTTTCTGGTTCAAAAAAGCGTTCAGCAAGGTGGCTGTATTCGCACATTCGACACCATGCCGGTGCATAAACTCGCGAGAGAACTCGAACAGTTTGTAGACACTCGTCAATGCGGACACGTCGTTGCCCGTTTCGTCGTCAAGCGATTGAGTTGCAATGCGAGTCTGCAGCTCAACGTAAAGGTCCCAGGCCAATGCACGGTCAGCCTTGCAGGGGGACCAGAATTCCACGAGTCGTTCTTTATCAAACTCGAAATGGTTGAGATCGATTCCCCATCGCTCGAACCAGTTTTGCCAGGTACGGGCCGGTGCCACATCGAACGGATAACGCCGCGAACTCAGTTCAACAACTGCGGGCCTGGCACTGACGACGGTGATATTGTCAGCCTCGATAACGGTGGACTGGGGTGGAATCCAGATCAACGCTTCGCCACTCTTTTGAAGCTCAGCGTCTTCGATGCGAGTCGGGACATCAATCCGCCTCAACTGACTTCCGTTGATCCCTCGCGTCATCTCCGTCCGTTCCACGGAATGGTGAACCAGGTCACCAATGTGGAGTCGCCTCGACAAGGTTCCCACCTTCCCGATACTGATCGCCTCACTGCGAGTGGTGATCGGCGCCTCATTCTGATTTCCATCGACAATCACCGGCTCGATTTCGGATGGCACCGGAACATGACAGGCCTTGGCCTTGGACAGCATCCAGTTCAATGTGATGTCGGATCGCAGGCGATTGGAAATTTCTCCCTGCTTGTTCGTGTAGGTTGCGTTGCCGCCGATATCACCGTGACTTCCGCGAAACCACACTTCGGTAATCTTTCGGCGATTACCGAAGCATCTTTCAATACCAAACGTCTCGCGAGTTTCATCGAGTGCCATCGCATGAAAGGTGTTCTCGACAAACTCAGGGATGTCGGCCACAAATCCATGCTCGTTGGCATTCCAGGGGATACCGAATGATGCGACGGTATCGAACAACCCCAGGAAGCGTACTGCGGGTGGCTTTGTCAGAGGTTTTCCATTGGTCAGCAGGGAATCAAAATCCCTGTCAATCCGATGGACAAACATTCGAGCGATGGCCGCCCCGCGACTGTAGCCGATGATATCAATTGCTGTGTCACCATGAGCAAAATTCTGCTTCAAGGCTTCGAAATGCTCGTCGATTCGCTTTTGAGCACCGGCACCTGAGAATCCACCGACGATCTTGCCAATCATGCCACCCCGGCTGCCGACTCCATCGACGTATTCCGCTTTCTCTTTATAAAGAACTCGAAAACGATGGATATTGGTATCTTTCTTGAAGTCGCGTTCCTCATCCGGAGCTCGCGAGTCATTCCAAGTTCCATCGAAAGCATAAAGTGCCACGAGATCTGTCCTGATTAGCGAATTGTTTTCGGCCGGCGACTGGTGAAGAAAAGTATATCAGTGGTACCACGAAATTCAACGCGTTCGTGACCCTCCCTCAGGTCGAGGTTGCAGATGGAGTCCGATCCAGCACCAGGTTGTGCAAACATTGCAACGGCGAATTGAGCAATTAAACCGTTGGTTTAAATGACACCTCGGGCTTCTCAGCGGCGCCGATTGACTCGCTTCTCGACGAGACGCGATTAAACGATGAAAACGGCTTTGTCGTTTAACCCGCAGCCATCGGCGCAGGCGAATCGGCGTCCAGCCGATTTCTTCGAGCGCCATTGAGCATTGATTCCGAGGATGTTCTCACGACCTCGCACAACGCTTGAGTCCATGTGAGCCGAGGTGCGTAAGCTCTCGGACGGCACGGCCGGTCGAAGCTCGTCCGATAACGCCTTCAGAATAAGGGAATTATTCGTACGTTGACCGGCTCACGTCGTTTTTTGGATCTTGTAAGTTCGCGAGACTTCGCAATGCGAGGGCCTAGTTGTTTGTCCGTTCGATGAAAATATTCGAGTGAAATCACGTTTTTCAGCCTGAAGGGCTGACGCATGTCAGCCCGGGGCAAGCTCGTCTTCGAGCGCCGCCCCGGGTATTGATTCAGACAATTCAGGATCGCCCTGAAAGGGCAATGGAAACCCGCATGTCAAAAAAAGACGCATGAAAACCGAGACCCTTTTCGTCAGAAAATGACGTCACTTCCGCACGGGGTCACCCTCAACTTACTGATTTTTTCAGGTTCGTCGCCGTAGCTGGGTAAATACCCACATCAAAACATATCCATGGGACTTGATGTTCGTACGCCATTCGCTTCCGGCAACACTTCAAACTTCACGAATTGGCCATCCGTGATCGGCGTTCGGCAAGAGCCGTTCGGATGTGGTCGAGCGCGGAATCGAAGCTGATCGCGGTTGTTTCACCTCGATCGTAGGCCGCGATCCGGCGGTCGATTTCCTCGGACCAGGCTGTCGCAATTTCACCGGATGCAAAAGCGGTCGAAGGAAGGCTTCGCTCCAGTTCGTCGGCAAGATAGACTCGATCGGCCAGATCAAGCGCGAGTGCTTGCTGAAGAATCTCGTCTCGTGGAGGCTTCGTTCCTGGTTCCATGACAAACACCTTTCTCCGACAAAAATCGCATCCCGACCTGAACTTTTCTATTCGGCGGCGTTTACGACTGTGTTATACTCCTGGCATGAATAATTCCACCCTTGAAAAACAGATTGCCTCCGTGGCCGAGGGCCGGAGCAACATCGCTGACATCAAGACGCCGCATGGAAACCTTGTTGTTCTGTCCGAGCGTTTGGGTGAGCGGTTCCGCCCGCTTCTGGAATATATGGCACAGCAGGTCTCAGCCGAGAGTCTTCCGCCCGCCGACAACGGTTGGACCGATGAAAAAAATAAACGCCGTGTGGCGCTGATTGAGAAGAAATACGAAGGCGTGCTGACCGCTGCGGAGAAGCGAGAACTCAAAGTCTTGCAGCAAGAGGGCGAGCAATACGCAGATCGCATCGCCAGTCCCCGCACCGAAATGTTGGAATTGCTGCTTTTAGGTCTTGAGCAAAAGGCGGCTCAGCAGATTTAGATTGATCATCTAGTTGCATGTTGTCCGCAATTGTTATTATTCTCAATGCGGGAGCCCACCTTCCATCGTTTTCAGATCTCGGGTAAAAGGCCGCGCATTCGACATTACCGAAAGCCGAATCCTGTGTCGAAAAAACTCGGAGACACAAATGATTGAATTGAATTTTGAAATGCTGAAAAAGCTTCAGGCAGTGGCAATTCTTGTCAAACAAGAGGGTGGCCAGATTGACCGATTGCGGCTCTTGAAGTTGCTTTATATGGCCGAACGGGAATCGCTGGCGGAACGCGGTTTTCCGATCGTGGGCGGCACCGTCACTGCGATGAAGCATGGTCCGCTTCACTCCGAGGTGTATGACATCATCAAACAAAACGGCGAAGAATGGAACGAGTTATTTGAGAACAAGGGCCATTCGATCGTTTTGAAAAAGATGCCGGAACTTTTAGATCTCTCTGACTACGAAATCGCCAAACTGGTTGAAGTTCACCAGCGATACGGCGACCTTGACACGTGGGAAGTGGTCGAAATTACTCACGAGTTTCCTGAATGGCAGCGCGTTTATGTTCCCGGAACGTCGCGAACGATTCCGCTTGAAAGCATCCTGGCTTCGGTGGGAATTGAAGGTCAGCTTCGCGAATCATTGATGGAAGAATTGAGTTCATTCGAACGCAACTCCAAGATTTTGCATCGAAAGTCGGCTTGCTGAGCCATTCATCAAAGTGCCCACGCGAATCGCATGGGAAAAGGCAGTTGTCACAACTGCCGCACACGTTCAGGATGGGATCTCTACGGGGGTGTATTCAATCACAGACCCAATTTCCAAAGAGTTGATGCAACGTGTCTGGGAAGCTGCGGACAACACGCGCAACATCAACCGACGCGCAAGAAATATTCTTGCTGAACAGGGGCTCGTTTCAACGACGCCGCCTGTCAAGTTCTAAAAACCTGGGTGGTATCGGAGACCTACGGTCAACCGATTGTGCGCGGTCTTCTGACCCCGCTTAAACGAACCGATCTCGTTGTGCGAAGGTCTCCTGACCTTGCACGAGCGATTGACCGAAGGTCTCCTCTTCGTCTTTCTTGCTTTTGAACGCAGCCCACCGGATGAAAACGAAAAGAAATCAAAAAGAAATTAAGGGGAGACATTCGGTCGCCCCCATGTGCGAGGTCGTGAGACCTTCGCACAACAATCAAGTCCAGGCGAGCCGCTTCGGCCCGCTCTCGGGTTTTTCTTGGCTTGTCTACTCACCACTCTCTCATGACTACTCTCTGCCGCTTCGGCCCTCGCCCACGCTCTGGCACTTTCGAGAGATCAGGAATATCGACCTCGAACCGCCGAATGGAATCAGACTCCGAAGGCATTCTCACCCAAGGCCGCTGATGTGATCCGAGTCCCAAGGTCTCTTTTCTCGTGAAGTTTTTCCACTACTTGCTTATCAAGCGACGAAACGTCCAACATAAAAAAGTCATGAGCACGACCGGGCGACAATGGCGATTCCAATCGTGGCATAATACCGGTTTTGTGGTTAAGAGCTGTGCTCGAGACCTGAATTGACCGTTTTGAAATGGAATCAACGGACTAGTTTATTCACATTCCTCTCGGACTTCGGCGCGGGCACCGATATTGTCGCCCCGAAAGGTGTGTTGCCCCTCATTCTGGATAAATTGGCGATTAGAAGTTTAGGTATCAAAATTACAAAGTGAAGCGCTTATTCTGTTCTCGCCAACGGCAGTCCCCAATCACGTGGTTCCAGCCTGTCCGCAGTACTTTGCTTGATCGTCCCGGAATTGTTGCATCGCATCAGCCCGCACGGAACGGGGAACGCCATTGAGTGATTGAGCCAACTCAGACTTTGTGAGATGAACGACAACCTTGGTGTAATCGTCTGAGCGGCTGATCCCGGCCGCACGCAAACAGCGGAGATAAGTCCGATTGACCGCCTCTTCCAAGTCCGCCCCGCAATAGAAGGCTTCGGTTTGTTGATTATCAGCAAACATAGGTTCGAGAATCGATCGTACTTCTTCGGCTTTTGGAACATAGACCTGAGGCTGATTGTAATTGTCAACATCGGATTTCCGACCTTGGAGATAGTAATCAAGAATTTCCGTTGCCGCGTCGAGATCTGGCGGGGGGACTGGAATGAAGCGCCCAAATCTGCCGCTACGTATGACAGCATCGTCTAACGACCCAATAAAGTTGGTCGTCCCCACCACAATTCGTCCCAGGCGCGAAACGCGATCAAGTTGTACAAGGAGTTCGTTCACATCTGCCATTTCATCGCTTGTCATGAATGAGCCAATACGTCTGGATCGCGCGACGGCGTCAAGTTCGTCAATGATCAACATTCGATTTTCGTGTTCGGCCACCCAATCGAACTGCTCACGAATCATGATCTGTCCCCACCCAACATATGCACCTCGCAAGTCGGAGGGAGACAAGAGTCGGACCTCTTGTTCCAATTCACCTGCGATGGCTCGCGCCAACCGCGATTTTCCGCAGCCAGGAGGGCCAAAGAACAAAATGCCGGACGATCGCGAGGGCTTTCGAATCGAACGACGATGTCGTTCCGGCCATATAATTATTTCTTCAATTCGTTCGCGAATTTCGAGATACCCCGCGATGTCGATCAGACGAAGAGGAGCCTCTGCAATCTCGGCAATGACGTCTCGTTCAAGTACATTTGACTTTCGACTGAGTTCGTCCCACGGGACTTCAATATTGATCGAAGTGGCTTCCAACGCGCGCCCCTGTATTTCGAAATACGAATGGCCTGATCCCGGTACAACCACGCGGCCACGCTTGGTCACTTTGAGATGGTAAGCAAGGTCCGCAAGGTACGGCCCAGCCCAAAGAATCGTCTCGTTGGGAACGACCAGCCACAGGTACGAATCAGATGCAATAAGTCGTGAAAAGACCTTTTGGTGATAGAAGCGTTCCATCGGCCCAGAACCGAGCATCGTCTCGACCTCAAATTTCCCGAGTCCTTCAACAGACAAGTCAGTTCGATTCACGGACGTCGTATACCCATTTTCATCTTCCGACTCAGTTTCGCAATTCTCGAATTTCAAATGTTTGTCGGGATGTGTCTTCTTGATCCAGTTGGCGAGGTGGGCCTTCAATGCAAGTGCCGTTGCGCTTTCATTACTTCCCTTAAAATGGCGAATTGCTTCGCCCGACAATCCACCTGCGAGAAGGGCACCAAATGCGGTCGATGCTCTCGCGAGGATTTGCAGGCAAGCCTCTTTGCTCCACAAAAGTGTTTTGATCGGCGAAAGGACCTCTGCTGAATCAAATCCGGAACCACTTACCAAAAAAAGACACCTCAAGATCGCTTCTTCGTCTGCGGAAAGTTGAACGATGGCTGGATCGGATGGTTTAGATGGTTGCGGCCTGAATTCAAAAACAGGCCCCGGCCATGTCGCTCTCAATCGTTGAATATTCACAGGAATATCAGATTCCTTCTGTAATGTAATCAGGTTCATGCTGTGCGGAGCATCTCGCAATCGCGGTGTCTCAGAACTCAGGGCAGAAGCCTTCAGATGTGAATGCAGCATTGCAGCTGGCCCAAAACAAACAGATGGTGAAGTTGATTCACCGCTTCCAATCCATTGGAAGCGCTGTGCCGCACGATAAGCCCAACTCGTCATTCCTTCCCAAGTCTCCTGTAGCCAACAGTGCATGTCGGAATCCTCAGGCATGTGCAACATACAGAGAACAGGGTCACTAGCTGTTAATGCTCGCAAGAAACTCACTTCAAGGTTTGAATCCAGCCCGAGTGCTCTCGGCCAAAATAATTCAGGCACTACCATAGGTTGCAGTTCCAATTCGTGCGTCTGATCTTCAACGTCGACGATTTCCTCGGGAACTTGTAGCACCAGTAATTCAAAGGTGTCGTCACGCCCAAAACGATCGGTAGCAGGAATTAATTTCAGTCCAGCGCGATCCAGTTGGTTCAAAACTTTATTCAATGAACCGAGGCGAAGCTGCTGAGTCGCGTAACCAAAAGCTGCGACTAATTCCGCAAGGGTTGACGCCCCAGTAAGACTAATGTCGTTTCGAAATTTGGTTCCACGTTTTCTTGCCTCAAACATGGCTTCCGCAAGTGGTTTCACGTCACCTCGTGGCAATGAAGTCCGCAGGTTTCCTTCTTGAGGCAGGCGAAGCGTCAGATCTCCACCGTCTCGACGTTCAACGATTCCTACGCGTTGGTTGTTCGAGAAAACGACCGTGTCTCCTACTTTGACTCGCATGGTATTTTTTTCCAGAATTTGTTGGTTGCGCTGAGAAAATAAAGTGGGATGGTCGAGAACCAACTAGACCTTTTGAATATTAATTGCGATCGAAATTTGATTGATGCCAAATTATTGCAAGCAAGTTGTATCGACGTTCGTGAGGAATAGCTCAAAGTCGTCACCACCGCATTGAACGAAATCGTAGGGGCAGCATGCCGTCATCCAACATGGAAAACAAGCTTGCAATGACGCGTCTGGGCAAACCAATTAATTCGGCGATTGGTTTCCCGTAGAGAACGATGGAGGTTGGGCGGCCGTTGAAGTCTCGGATCAGGGTTGTTGATGCTTCGATCCCTAAATGATGATAAATCGTAGCGAGGAAGTCGCCGGGGCTGCAGAGTCGTTCGACGACGTCCTCGCCTCGTTTGTCGGTGGCGCTGTTATGCGGCCGTGTTGGATGCCGCTGCCTGCCCAGATGTTTGAGAATGCTCGCGGCCAGTGGTCTCGGCCTGGTTGCTTGGTTCCGGCGGGGGCGCTGGCATGATGCACGTTTACGTTTTCAGTCGAAAAATAAACTCATAAACGTTGATAGAGTTGAACTTTGACGCTACTGTCTTGATTCATGGAGTGGATTCGTGCGTTGGCACAACATGGATTGATGATGTCGTGCCGCAGACTCAAGGAGGACGTGTGATGGGTGTTTACCAGGCGAATGGAGATCTCGACCAAGTTCGGATTCCGGCTGAATTGACTGGCGCGCTGAGTCAGTTTTTCGTGGGTCTTCAATCGCAAATTTTCGAGCAGGCGGCTCAGGCGGCATGCTCACGATCAGGCTCAGAGCAGTCGGTTGTCGTTTCAAAAGAAGAGTTTGCACGGGTGGCTTTGGAGGTCTTCATCGAGGCGACATCCAAGTTAAAAGAAACGTTTGCTGTCAGTGAGTTGAAGCATGTCCGACGGGCCTCGTGAAATTCACGTCAATGTGGCAGCCGCCAGCTTACTTGTCGAACAAGCCGAACGTTCAAGACAGATTTTGGAAAGACTGGCCGCTGATTTCGCGGCGAATGAGTCGCAGTTTTAAGCTCTCCTCCGACCTCGCGTCGGTGGGAG
>CAIULL010000226.1 GCA_903899985.1 uncultured Schlesneria sp. | reverse complement strand
TGACAAATCCTGAAAAAATAAAAATGTCACCTTTGCCTATACGCATGAGCACTTCTTTTCCCCGTTCACGCACTTCGGATTCATGTAAGCGTAAATGGACCAATCTCAAAAATCACTGGGAAGAGTGCTTCCGAAACTTCGGATTGCAAACGTGTATTGGATTCGATCCTGTTATCGAGTCCTGACGAGTTGTTGTTTTTTTCTAGTCGCACTTGTTTCCGTTGTTGCAATCGATTCACCTGGATATTCGCAAGAAAACAGCTTTGATGAAATCACAACCGAGCCCACTGTAGCGAGAATCGAGTTCCTTTCAGGCGAACTGGATTGGTCTGAGGCAACGAAAATCGCTGCTGCCGATGCGATCGCCGACGATCGTTCGAGAGATTTATCTGCGGTGTTGGTCGAGTTGCTCAGGAATCGCGACAGCCAGATCCGTCGTGATGCCTTGGAAGCAGTCGCTCGTATTGTTCCCAGTCGATTGCTCTTGAGCCGGGTTGCGTTGCTTGCGGATCGAGATCCGGATTCGCTGTGTCAGGCAAAGTCGAAGTTGATCCTCGCTGAGCATTCCGAGTCGCGTCCTCGCGAGGGATTAAGGTCCGGTCATTCATTAGATGAGTTCCCCGTCGAGCCCGCGAAAAAGCCGTCTGTATCGATCAGGAGTCGCTTTCAGGCGGAAAACGAAGTGCCTGGTGTTGCGGGTCGATCGCGAGTCAAGCGCGCGTTATTTCAAGGGGGAGATGTCGTTGATCCATTAACGGTTCAGTCAAACGAAGCTTCTGATCCGTTCTTTGAAGCGGGTTCAGCCAGCTTGACCGCGTATCAATCCGTCGATCTGCTGCCCACACCACGTTCGTTCAACAGGCTGTTCCCAGAAGTCGAAGAGCCAGGAGATTTTGACGAGGGCATCGAGCCTGGAAACATCTTGGATCCGAACGTGCTCGATCGGCCTTTTTCCGAGCCTGGTGACATCTTTGCCGAGCCCGTCGCAGCGAATGTGTGGCCGTTGCATCCCATCGAAGCCCCTCTCGGCTATTCGGGCAAGTCGGGGATTTTACCGGTTGACGTGCAGGAAGATGGTCATTTTGTGCCAGTTCCCGATCGTTGGCGATCCGGCTATTCCGATTGGGATCGTTATGATCGGAAACATCCGCTGGGTGAAGATTATCCCTACAAAAAAGGGCACTGGTGGGATCCATATAATCTGAACGCGCTGAAAGGGGATTACCCGATTATCGGGCAGCACACCTTCCTCAGATTCACCGGGCAGATCAACAGCATTCAGGAATTCCGACAGGTTCCCACGGCAACGACCCCTTTTGAAAGCACGGCGAAGCCGAATCAACAACAGTTCTTTGGTAACAATAACCAATATTTTACCACCAATTTCTTCCGCCTCTCGATCGACCTGTTTCATGGAAACACAAGCTTCAAGCCCGTCGACTGGAATGTCAGGTTGACACCTGTCTTCGATGCCAACTATCTGTCAACCCAACAGCTTGCCATCGTTAATCCCGATGTTCGCCTGGGGAAATCACGATTCGACGATTTCATGGCGCTGGAAGAGTACTTCATTGAAGCCAAGTTGAAAGACCTCAGTCCCGACTACGACTTCGCATCGATGAGAGTCGGATCTCAACAATTCACCAGCGATTTCAGGGGTTTCATTTTCTCGGACACCAATCGTGCCATACGACTGTTTGGAACCCGATTGGCAAATCGCGATCAGTTCAATCTTCTGTTCTTCAGGCAAGCAGAAAAAGATACGAACAGTCAGCTGAACACGTTCGAAGATCGAAACCAGAATATCGTGATTGCGAATTACTATCGCCAGGACTTTGTTTTTCCCGGATACACCGCTCAATTTAGCGTGCACTACAATAATGATGGGCCGAGTTACAAATTCGACCGGAATAATTTTCTTGCCCGTCCTGACCCTGTGGGAGTGTATCAACCGCATCGTGTTGAATCCGTCTATCTGGGGATGGCGGGTGATGGTCACTTTGGTCGGTTCAACGTGACGAACGCGTTCTATTGGGTGACGGGTAAAGATTCGCAAAATCCGCTCGCAGGAACGAGTCAGAACATCAATGCTCAGATGGCGGCAGTGGAACTCTCGTACGATCGTGACTGGATTCGGTTCCGGACATCGTTTTTCTACGCATCAGGGGATCGAAACCCGTACGACCATACGGCGAAAGGGTTTGATACGATCCTCGACAATCCGAATTTTGCGGGCGGTCAATTCAGCTATTGGCAGCGCCAGCAGATCGATCTGTTTGGTGTCGGCCTGGTGAATCGCATGAGTCTTGTGCCAGACTTAAGGTCCAGCAAATTTGAAGGGCAAAGCAATTTCGTCAATCCGGGGTTGCATCTATTCAATCTAGGTATGGATTTTGAATTGACCCCCAGGTCGCGTTTGATCACGAACGCGAATTACCTTGAGTTTGACAGTACTCAGGTCCTTCAAGCGTATACGTTTCAGAATAACATCCATCCGACCATTGGCGTTGACCTGAGTGTCGGATTGGAGTACAGACCGCTACTGAGTGACAATATTATTCTCACCGGCGGTTATGCATGCCTGTTACCAGGGGCTGGATTTAAGGATTTGTACGGCACCACGTCACCGTTTACGACAGCAAACGCAAGCACGACGTCTGCGTCACTTGGGGTGCTAAGTGCGGCGTTCATGCAGGCGATTTTTCAGTTTTAGTTGATCATCAATGGTTTTGTTCGAGTCTTGGTTTTTACGGCAATTGTCTCGTAAATTGCCGACAGTGCCTGGCATGGATGCCGCTCATGGACCGACATCAAAAATTAAATCGTAGTTTTTCCACACTGCTTGGCGTTGTTGCTTTCGTCGTTTTCGCGATGGATATCAACTTCAATCCGGCGTGGGAGTTGCCTCGTTTAGTACATGCAGGCGAAAAAGTGCGTCTGGTCAAGGGAGAGAGGTCGCTTCCGCCGGTCATTGTTGAAAATGATTCTTTTCCTGCCCGAGAGCGTGGGTCTATTGTCAATGAATCGCTGAGAAACACATTGGTCGGCCAGACGGCTGATATTGCGGCGATGAAGAGCCGGGGATGTATTCAGTGTCATAAAGACGCTTGTGATCCGCATGAGCAGCCGGATCGCCCATTATCATTTCATCTCGGCTGTGTGGATTGCCATGGCGGCAACAGTAATTCCGCAAATAAGCTTGAGGCACACGTCCAGCCACGATATCCCGAGATCTGGCATTCCTCGGCCAATCCGGTCCGCTCTTACACGCTGTTAAACGAAGAGTGTCCTGAATTCATTCGGTTCGTGAATCCTGGGGATTTGCGTATTGCTCATTTGAGTTGCGGAAATGCGAGTTGTCATTCGCAGGAGACTCTCGAAGTCAAGAAAAGCATGATGACCCATGGTTGCATGCTGTGGGGCGCGGCGTTGTATAACAACGGAGCTGTGCCGAACAAGTGGCCAAAATATGGTGAAAGCTATTCCATGAATGGCACGCCACAAAGGCTACAGACCGTACCGGCACCAACGCCCGAAGAAACAGCCAAAAAGGGAATTCTGCCATTTCTCGATCCGCTGCCGAGATTTGAGAACAGCCAGCCCGGAAACATTCTTCGCATCTTCGAACGCGGAGGAAGATTTACAAACGAAATCGGCATTCCTGAAACCCAGGAGCTGAGCGGGAAGCCAAGAACTCGACTCAGTAATCGTGGTTTGGGAACGCTGAACCGGACGGACCCGGTTTTCATCGGTTTGCAGAAGACTCGTCTATTCGATCCGACGCTCAATTTCCTCGGTACGAACGATCACCCTGGCGACTATCGCTCCAGCGGTTGTTCGTCGTGCCACATGGTCTATGCCAATGACCGCTCACCCGTGAATTCCGGACCGTGGGCCAAATACGGCAATCAGGGAACCGCACATTTCGAGACGGACGAATTTGTTACACACGTCGATCCCATGATTCCGAAAGGTGAGCCGGGACATCCCGTGGCGCACCGTTTCGTCACGGGAATGCCGACCAGCCAGTGCATCGTCTGCCATATCCATCCGGGGACAACTGTGATGAACAGTTACCTGGGCTACATGTGGTGGGACCAGGAAACTGATGGTGAGATGATGTACCCGAAGGTCGAACGGAATTTGACCTCGGAGGAATTTACTCAGTCTCAAATGGCTGATCCCAACGAAATCACGACTCGCACCAACTTGACCGATCCTGCATTTCTTGATTCGATCGCAGAGTTGAATCCTCGTCTGAAAAAGTCTCATTTCGCAGATTTTCACGGACATGGTTGGGTGTTTAAAGCGGTCTTTAAGAAGGATGCTGAAGGAAATCACCTGGATCGCTTTGGCAACAAAATCGCTGATCCGGGCCCAAGTGAACGACAGGCGGCTGTTGATATGCCGCTCAAAACGCGAGAAGTTCATCGGAATCGTGATGACAAATCACTCGAGAGCATCCTTGAGCTTGAAGAGAGTTTGAGAAGGGATCAAAACGGTTTGCCCGTGCATCTGCTCGATATCCATCTTGAAAAGGGGATGCACTGTGTTGATTGCCACTTTGCTCAGGATGTGCACGGGAACACCAAGCTTTATGGTGAGGTTCGGGCCGCAATCGAAATTCGTTGTGAAGACTGCCACGGTTCCGTAAAACAGCGAGCGATTGAGGTCGTGAATGGAATCCCGAAGATGCACACGACCGGGCCAGCGGCCGAAGAAAATCCGCTGCGAAACACTGTTGGTCGAGATTTGACCTCGATGCGAACTCCATTTGGAAAGCGTCGATTTGAGGTGCGGGGCAACCGCGTGGTTCAGAATTCAATGGTCGAGAAAGACCTGAGCTGGGAGATCAAGCAGGTCGCAGACACCGTTAATCCCAAGCACAAGGATTACAACGCACTCTCGGCGCTGGCGAAAACTGTACGGTTTGCTCCCGATGGAGAATATGCCTGGGGAGATGTCCCCGCGACCGAGGGGGAATGCGCTCATGCCGGTACGAAGCTCAACTGTATCGCCTGTCATTCCTCTTGGAATCCCAGTTGTTACGGGTGCCATCTGCCACAAAAGGCCAACAAGAAAGCACCCGGGTTACACAACGAAGGTGACGTCACGCGAAATTATGTGTCGTATAACTTTCAGACGCTTCGAGAAGACATTTATATGCTGGCTCACGATGGCAACGTGACAGGCAACAAAATTGGTCCCGCCCGGTCGTCGTGTGCGATCCATGTGACTTCTTACAATCAGAACCGCGAGTCCATTTATACGCAACAGCAGACGATTTCTGCAGAAGGAATGAGCGGCATCGCATTCAGCACGAATGTCCCACATACAGTTCGAGGACGCGGCGAAACAAAGATGTGCGCGGATTGTCATCTGACGCAAGACAACCGCAACAATGCTCAAATGGCCCAGCTGCTGATGCAGGGAACGAATTATATGAATTTCATTGGCCGCTATTGCTGGGTAGGTGCCGGTGAGCACGGCATCCACGGAGTGACCGTGTCCGAAAGGGACGAGCCGCAGACCGTGATCGGCAGCTCGATGCATCAGATTGTTTACCCGAACCGTTATCAGAAGCATTGCGAAAATGGCAGTCAATTAGTTGCCGCCCGGCATCCTGGAAAAGATATTGGCGACAGTATTCTGCATCCGTTTAAACACCCGGAAATCCTCAGCCTTCAGGCTCGTGGAGAATACTTGTATGCCGCGTGTGGTGAAGGGGGCGTTCGCATTTTTGACATTGCCTTCATCGATGACAAAGCGTTTTCGCAGCGCTTCTCGACGGCGCCTGTTTCGCCGCTCGGCCAGAAGTTTTACGTGAAGACACGTTACGCGACTTCGGTCGCGGCTCCGACAACGATTGCCCCCGATCCGACGCGAACACATCGTCCTGAAAATCACGAAGCACCTGTGCATGCCGTTTACGCGTATGTTTATGCGACCGATTTGTACGACGGATTAATTTTGATCGGTGCCGGGACGCTACTGGATGGCGATCCGACCAACAATTTCCTCAAAGCCGATGTTGTCTTTAATCCTCAAGGACAATTGAACGGTGCGCGTGCGGTGACGATCGTGGGGACATATGCCTATGTTTCCTGTAGTGCAGGTTTGGTTGTTGTTGATCTTAATGATCCCAAAAACCCATGCATCGTTTCTACGATTGGTGCCGATGTCCTGCGTAATCCAACTGCAGTCCAGGTCCAATTCCGATATGGGTTTGTTTGCGATCAGGACGGGTTGAAAGTTCTGGATGTGACCGATCTTGCTCATCCGAGACTTGTCACCACGCATCCAATGCGAGACGCCCGAAACGTTTATGTCGCTCGAAACTATGCTTACGTTGCGGCAGGCTGTGATGGACTGGTCATTATTGACGTGACGAATCCGGAATTTCCTGTGAAGTATCTGGAATATAATGCGGGCGGCGAGATGAATGACGTCTACGACGTGAAGCTCGGAGCTTATTATGCCAGCCAGTTTGCCTTCGTCGCCGATGGCCGTAACGGTATGCGAGTCCTGCAACTGACGTCCCCTGATACGAAGGGTTATGACAGCTTTCTTCCGAAGCCGATTCCGCGAATCATTGCCGGGTATTCCCTTCCACATGGCGGATGCGCGAAAGCGATCTCCGAAGGGGTCGATCGCGATCGTGCCGTTGATGAATCGGGTAATCAGATCGCAGTCTTCGGACGAGTTGGAGGGCGACCGCTGTCCCTGGCAGAACAACGGAGAATGTACCTGTTGCCGGACGGAATGACCCCCTACCGGATTCCCGAAATCCAACGCGATGAGAGAATTCAGGGATCACGTGATCGAGAGGTCGATCTCCACTTCCGGTTAGAAGATTGGTTTGGTCCGTCACGCAATGACAAACTTCGACCGAAAGAAACGACAAAACCCGTGATCAGATCTGCGACCAAGCCTTAACTTCTGACACGTGTCACTTGGTGTCGCTGTTCGAGGTTACCGGCGGGGTCCGCAATTGCTGAAAGCGCTCGTTGGTTTTCTGCGAGTCGTATTCGCCGATCTTTTTCAGGGTTTCCGAAACGTTCGTCGTACGTTGAGATTGCTCGAACGTTTGTTCCTTTGATCCCAGACTCACCGAGCGTGTGTCCGTTCGATTCGCTCGCAACCAAAGGACGAGGTCCTTTTCAAATTCAACGAGGATTGGATGGCCGCCAACCCATTGATCGGGATTTGGCAATTTTTCTTGTGGCGTCACGATTTCATTGGGCGCTACCGGATTGTTCAACGCGTTCAATGTCCGTTCGTACGCCCAGACGAACTGCCGTGCAGAATCGTAATCGGTCGTCTCTTTCGATCCCGTAGTTGCGATTTTCGTCAAAAAGCGGATTCCGAATTCGCGGTCAATCGTCTTGCAATTTAATTGTCTCGTTTCAATTTCGAGACTTTTCGCAAGGGCGGTCGCAGTCTGCTTTAGCTCCGTCGAGTCGCCATAGGGTCGAGCGGTCATCGCATTAATCACGTTGTTGACATTGTTTTCAAACAACGAATAGCTGTTGGAGCTAAGGACTTCTTTCGCAACGACGCGCGAAAGCGAGAAGGGCCATTCGTGTAGCGTGGGGCGGCCGGGAAATTTGCTCAATCGGGTTTGCTTCCGCCAACCTTCACGTTTGAGTTCATGATGGCAGGCGAAGCAGGAGTAATTGGCCAGTTCCGGCCACTGTTGCGATGCGTCCGGATCGGCGATCAGCCCGGCGGTCAATCTCATCGATTCTTCCAGCGTCACCAAGGTTGAAATGACAGTCAATTTGGTGGCAGCAAGCTCGTTGTCGCCGATCAAGGCGAAATCACAGTCTTGATTGTATTGGCGAAGTTTTTCGATGACATTCTTGCTCAAAGACTTTGGCTTTTCTTCGATGCGACGCCAATGGCGTGGCATTTGATGCACGAATTGAGAAAGCTCAAAGCTCGGAAGCGGCGGGTGACCGGCCGCGTACATTTCATGGGTAATGACCTTCTTTTGTTCCACATTACCCAGATGGCACGACAGGCAGATTCGAGTCTGAGTTCTTGGAGAGTGGATGTCCCAATATCCGAAATCTTCGAACTTGGACTTCGGGTTCATCGTTCTCCAATCGGCATCGACGTGTCTTTTTTCCCAACCGTTGCTTCCGCCTGCAGGGCCATGACAGGCCTCACACGAAACCCCAATGTTGTAAAGAGGGTCATCTTTCGTATTGTAGTCCTGATTCTCTTTATTCTCTTTATCAACGACACGATTGGCATCGACAACCGCATCGACAACCATTTGGTCAACTGGCATGGATGAATGACATGAAAGACATCGTCGATCCCGATGAACCGATGACTTTTTGGTTTCCTTGTCAATGATTCCCAGTCTTTTCGCCATTTCCTGCGATTGCTCGTTCAAGAGCACGCTGAATGCTTGATGGTGAAAATCGTGTTCGTACCAGGTAGGTACTTCGTCACCCAGAATCCAGCCGTCGTTAGCGCGCCCGCGCACGTTGGGCGGCAACTTCATGTTTGAATCGGTCGTCCCTTTGCTATGGCAATTCGAACAAACACTGTTATTTAGTCCAACGATGATTCGAGATTTATCCGGCCGCCCGAATCGATCGATGGTGTCGCTCGAGACACCATCTTCTCCGGATACAATCTGTCCTAAGAAAATGGCAAATACGAGACAAACGAACTCGAGCCTTGTCTTCCGATACTCAATACTCATTGCTGAAGCTCCGAACTCTGTTGGATCGTCAGATCATCAAATCCCTGCTGGATTTTCTGCCTGTTCTGTTGCAGACGAAACGGGCTCTCGCGATGTTCGAACGGCGGACTCAATTTCGTCGAGCCCGAGAAAGATAAATGCTCTCGCAATTGACGGTAAGTCACCTCACGAGCGGACTTCATACGATCCGATCGGTAGGGGTTTTCTGACAATCCGATATCGATTGCGACGAGTGCCAGATAAAGCTGAGTTGATTGATCCCATCCCTGATTCGTCACTCGTGCGGAATCCGTCAGTAGCGAATTTCGAATGGCACGAAGGTCGTCGGATCGAAGTTCCGCTTTGTCCAGGAATGTTGCAGCCAGCCTCAGCCTGTGCTGCAAACTCAGAATGTCATCGGAAACGGATTTTGTTTCGACAATTGGCGACCTCATCTTCTTTTGCAGCGTCGAGAGATCTTCAATCAGTCGATGATCGACGAGATTGTTCAATGACGTTTTTAATTCAGGTAATAGTCCCAGGCTCCAGGTTCCCCATTGAAGCTGGCCTGGTTTTAAATCTAAATCGAAATCTGATCGCGATTGTTGCCAGCTCGCCGACTTCAAGTCGTGGTGGCAGGCAAAGCAGTCGTATTGAGCCAGTTCGGGCCAGACTTTGTTTGGATATCCCGAATGAACGTCATTCTGATTGCCGGCAGAAGTGGACGTGATTCTCAGTTCATGTTCGGCATTGACCAATTGTCCGAGCAGCCAGTCTTTCGCTGCTGAATTTGGTTGATTCCACGGCGATCCTGTTGCTGCGGCCTGGCGTTGTCGATCTTCGGACCGTCTCCAATGGGCAGGCATCAGCGATTGATAAGCAGCGTATTCAAACACGAGCCGAGGATGTCCAGCCGCAATTAAATCATGGTTGACTGACTGGTTTGCGTTACCAACGTGACAGTCAGCACAAGCGTTTATGCGGCTGAGTACGTTTTTTGTTTCGCGGAATCCGAGCGATTCCTTCGACTCGGTTGACCAGATTTCGGGGATCTTCCATTCCAGCGTGTGGTGGTGTGCAAGCCAATTCCGCGCAGCACCGTGACAGCTTTCGCAACCGACCCCGTCAGTCACTTTCGCCATCAATCCCGGGCGATTCTCGAAATTGACCGCTGCGGGGGCGTGGCAAACAAGGCACTCCTTTGTTTCCCATGCTGGCTTGGGCAAGTGCAATCGTTTGACGATCTCGTCCGAACGTTTTTCACGAAGAACGGCACCGCCTCTCTGATGGCGATCATTGTCGAAGAAAAAGTGTGCGGCTGATCCAAGAACCGATTCCCTGCGTGGGCTTCCATGGCAGCTTGACGCGGAACACGACTGACTTCCAAGAAAATGATCGGGCAAGAAATCCTGAGGAGAATTCGTCGGCAAAGCGGAAAAGACTTCTGCATCACGAGGTTCGTTCTCGAAAGTCGGTGATGGAGCCGGGGGAACTTGTCCCAAAGAATCCGCTGAAGCGGAGATAAGGATTGCACTAAAACCGGCAACGGCCACGAAAAACCGGCGATACAGCGGTCGACAAATATCCCTCGAAGTTCCCGGTTCTTTGCCGGGATGCAGCGAATTCGTGGTGTTGCGAGGAGGAATCATAGTGGCCGGTTCAAGGAGTCGGGATTTATTTCGGAAAGTTCGTCAACGGATTAATGCGGATGGCCGCGTCATGGGGACACGACGATACGCAGGCTGGTTGCTGGCTGGGGAGATGACTGCAAAGGTCACAGACCGCAGCACGGCTTGTGACCAGATCCATTTCGGGAAGAACTTGATCTCCGAGAATCGCACGAGTTTGAGCACTGGCTTCCGGGACTGCGTCCAGACAGGCCGAAAGGACAATTTGGCCGTAGGACGCATTGGCGTCCAATGAGACTTCCACTGCAAGCAGGTTTTCGTTCGGTTGAAAATCCTCAGTGGCAAGATCAATTGAATTTCCGGACAAATTCAGTTTTTTTCCGTTCAACCAGACGCCCAAGACCTTGGACTTGTCGACCCGGACTTTTTTCAACGTGCTCTTACGTCGTTCCTCGTTAACGGAAAGCCGGTAATGCGTTGTTTTCGACTTTTTCGGCAAACGAAACTCGTGTCGAAAACAGATCGATAACGATTCGGATTCACGAACGCTTTCCATCAAGTTCCTGAGAAAATCTCCTTGCCAGAGAAATGGTGACGATCCTTGCATCCAGCCACCGCTCAGCCGCCTTGCCTGGTACCAGTCATCGGGTAATGATCGACGGCTGGCACAGAGCCACCCGAGTGATTCTTCCGGAATCAGACCCAAGTCGTGCATTTGAATCGAGTCGTACGGGCACTGATCGGCGCACGTGGAACAACCGATACACCAGTCATAGATCTCAATTTGACCATTATTACCACGTCCAATCGACCCCACGGGGCAACCGAGCATGCAGACGGGATTGAGACAGTTTCGGCAGGCGGATGGTACCAGAAAACGGTCGTAACGTGGCCCATCAAGGAACAGTCGCGAATAACCATCGTCATGAGTTTTCACGCACGCTTCGACGCAATCTCCACAACGAGTACATGAATCCAGATCGATGACAAGCAGCCGGGTCCCCTGAAAGAGACCCATCTGCTGGAAATCAGCCGATGCAATCAGATCGGTCTCCGTATGTGTTGAAGCCGAGGACTTCGTCTGTTTCACTCGCTTTTGAGCGAGGGACTCAACCTGCTGTTTTAGCGCCGGTGATTCGTCCATCAACTGGCGGAAGGCCCCACCACGAATTCGCACCAGTTCAACGTTTCCAAAATCGCGAACGTCTTCCGTTGAGGGATGATTATAAGCGATACAACTGGCATTACGGGGGCTGCGAGTCACGACCGCAATTTCGCCAAAACATTCGCCGCGTGACAGGTAAGCAAGAACACGCGGCGGTCCTGAAGATTCAACCGGCTTGCGGATCATTTTGGGGAAAATTTCGCTGAGTGCCGCACGTCCAGCGGTTCGTAATTCCAGCTCGGACCATTCCTTCTTAATTCCCTTAGTCCCCTTCGGGAATGTCGCGACTTTTCGCAGAAGCTCAGGCATCACATAGACTTCAGCGATCATCCGATCGTCGTTTAAGAAATCGGGTCTTCCGAGAAGTTGGTTCAACGCGGAAAGGATTAATTCCTGCGCACGAGCCAAGGGCTCACCGGTCAGCGATTGATTTCCGATTTGTTGAGCTGCATTCAGTACATGGTCGCTTAGCCACGATTTGACGAGAAAAACGAGTGATCCAATTTCGGCGGACCGTTTTTCCTTCAGCAGGGGAAGTTTGGAATCGAAATCGGTTGTGGCCTTACCCGATGGTGCTGGCGGAGGCTCAGTGATTTCGGTTGAACGAGCTGTCTTTCCCGCTTGGCTTGGGGCCTGTGCGCTGGCTGATGAGTGAGCGGGTTTTTCCGGCGGAACCGGATTCGATCCACCTTCTGCTTTCTTAGCCCGCATCTGCTCGATGGGTGAGAGTTTTTTCTGTGGGGCAGCAGGTTCTTCCGGCTTCGCTTCGGCCGATGGTGTTGCAGGCTGGTTTGTGGCTGCGACTGGCGCATCTTGTGCGTTCGCTTCAGCCGCCTTTCTGGCCCGCATCTGCTCGATGGGTGAGAGTTTTTTCTGTGGGGCAGCAGGTTCTTCCGGCTTCGCTTCGGCCGATGGTGTTGCAGGCTGGTTTGTGGCTGCG
>CAIULL010000225.1 GCA_903899985.1 uncultured Schlesneria sp. | reverse complement strand
GCAAAGGCCCGTTAACCACCCCCGCAGGGGGGGTGGGGTTTCGTTTCAGTCGTGAGTTTTACGTGAGGGGTTATGGAAGTCCGTTCAGTTTTCTTGTGACCCATTCGGTCATCATCAGTGTGCATATGATTGCCAGCCAGGGCCAGCGATCCCAGAGTGTTATTTCTTCGTATTGAGTCGTTTTCGATTCCACTTTTTTAAACATCTTAGGCAGATCACGGACTTCGTCCGCTTGAAACAATCGACCACCGCTGGCGTCAGCAATTTGAGTCAGCAGATCTTTGTTCGCACTCAGATCACCAAGTTCAATGCTCGGCTTATCGTCCACATACAATGTTGTTTCGATCATTTTCTCGCCGAGGATCGCCTGCTCGGCCGTCAGACGGACCTGGTACTCGCCGGGCGGCAATGAGAGGACTCGTCCTTCGTGCTGAAGTGGCTGCCCTTTGACCGGCGTCAAATCGACCGTGGTGAACGATTGATTGTTCTGGTCACCTCGACGAAACAGTTCGGCCCGTGCTTTCAGCTTGGGGAATTTCATTAAGAATGCTGGTGTCCAGCGGGCTTTAAAAGACGCCGGCTGTCCGATTTCGATATTGGCCTTTTCTGCACCAAACCTGACAAAATCGGTGCCGGCGGACATTTTGTTTGTCGCGGCCCATCGGGCCAGTTGTGCCCAGAAACGATGATGATATTTGTCGCCGACGCGATATCGCCAGCGCCAGGTTGCGTCGATTCCCAGCCAGACAACTTGTCCCGACCCGACGAACTGATGAATCATGACTCCGAACTTGCGATCGGTGGTCAAGCCGTCCACTCGTCCAGCGGGTACAAGTGTCGTCGTCCAGACGGTCGAACCTGGCTTAGCTTCGCCCAGCATGGCCCACATCTGGCCTGGTAGCCCTTTCCAGATCGCGACGTTCTGGGCGAGTTCCTGTGCGAACTGCAGCATCGGTTGCTGTTCGCCGTCGGCATTGAGTTGCAGCGGGAGGCCGCGCGACCTGGGTGCTTCTTCCTGTGTCTTGTCCACAAGACTGACGGGGATCAAATTCGTGATCGGTAACAACTGGTTCAGTGCTGCGGAACGATGTTCCAGTGGCATATGTTTTTGACCGGCCGAAAGGACGACGGTTCCCCCTTCTGAGACAAATTTCAGCAGCAATTTCCAGGCGGCATCGGTGAATCGGTCGGGGGGAACGTCTCCGACAATCACAAGATCAAGGTCGGCGAAGGACGAGCCTGCCAGTTCCGATGAATCGGCGGGAATCGTTAATTGCCGAGGAAAGAACGGCTCGGGTAACACGCCGATGTGAGGTTGCTCGAACAGGACATGCTTCAGATCAACCCGTTCATCACGACCCAGGGCCGCATCCAGGTAGCGGAATTCCCAGCGGGCATCTCCGTCGACAAGCAGGACTTTGGCACGATCGTCAACGACACTGATGGCAAAGGTGCGGCTGTTGTTGTCATCTCGTGTTTCCCCTTCCTGAACCGGCGTGCGCACAAGATATGACTTGCGTCCCAATTCATTCGCATCAAGATCGAATTCGGCAACGACGGAAGTCCCGGAACATTTCACAGACTGTCGAATCGGCGTGGCCTCGGGCTTGTCTTCCGGCACCAGTTCGATATCGATCGTTTTTCCGTCGAAACCGTGAGTGCTGAGCGTCACCTTCAATTGCGGATGATCGTTCTTGTAGACGGTCTGCGGATAATCGAGCTGAAGAATTGACAAGTCTTTCGGGCGATACGTCGAACCCGTCAGCACCGGATACACGGGTGAATTGACCGCCTTCAACGACGAGGCAATCGCCGAAAGATTTTGCTGCGAGTGATCTCGTCCATCAGTGAAAAGGATAATTCCGGTCACTTCGCCGTTACCCGTCGCACCCCGCTGCAGACCGAGCGAAAGATCTGACGTGTCAACTTCGAGGCTGGCAGAAGGCTCCGCCAGGATGTGTGCCAGTTGCTGCTTTTCGATCGATTCTGCCTTGCCGGCAAAAACAAATAATTCGACCCGACTGAGTTTTTCGAGCTGATCAAGCACCGGGTTTTTCGTCGCGGTGAGTAAACGCCTGGCAATTTCACTGCGGGGCAGTTTATCGAGATCGGTAAAGATCGATTTCAGATTCTGCCGCCGGGACTCGGTCAGTGCGGCACGTCGAGTTTCGTCATCGGTTTCGTCGGCATCGACCCAGTCGGGTTGCTGATCCGAGTCGAATGCCTTTTGCCACCGATCAAGACGTTCTTCGTGTGCGGCATTACCGATCAGTTCCAGTCCGCGCGCGACACGAAGTTTCTCGGCTTGAGTGGCATGTTTATCGATCGTCGACATGCTGCCCGAGACGTCGATTCCGACAAGAATACGACTGACATGCGAGTGTTCCAGCGTCCAACTCAGGGTCGGTTGCAAAAGCGTCATTAAAATGACCGCGAGTACACCCAGTCGAAGAAAAAGGAGTCCCGTTCCGAGTGAACGCGAAACCAGTTGTCGTTCGTATCGCGATAACGCGATGATCATCACGACGGCCAATCCCACGGCGACCAGGTGGCAAACCAGCATCGTTTGCGACTGTGTCCCCTGAAAGACGAGTTGGCGAGTCTGTGGCGACATGGATTGGCATTGTCCAGCGGATTGCAACTGGTGAAAATGACTTCTAAGATGACTCGTCTTATACCACGCAAGTTTCCGGTTGTGCCATTTGGCAAACAGACATTCCCGAACAAAAGCAGGGTTGATCCTGATTGATCAGCTTTGTCTTTTCATTATAAACAACAAGGATGGATCCCGTGCTTCAAGTAAAATCATGTGGCGTGATCGTATTCCGACGCGACCCGGAATTGTCCTTTTTGTTGATGAAACACTCCCATCGTTACGATCTGCCCAAGGGACATACCGAAGAAGGGGAGACAGAACTTGAGACAGCATTGCGAGAGATGTGGGAGGAAACCGGTATTCCGAAGGACGCGGTGAAGATCGACCCGGAATTCCGTTATGAAGAAAAGTATTTTCCGATCGAACCCCGTTTTGGCACCGATCGTGTCGAGAAGACTCTGGTCATTTTTTTAGGGTGGATTTCACAAAACTATCCGATTGCCGTGACCGAGCATGCAGGTCACGAATGGAAACGCTGGCATCCACCTCACGACGTGCAGCGTTTTACGATCAATCCGGTGCTCGAAGCGCTTTTAAAGCACTTTGAAACGCACCCGTTGCCGAACGACTGATACAATCGAGTTGATCAATCTTAAGTGCTGTGCCACTGGATGACCGTCTTCGGTCACCCAGTGCGCTTGGATTGCCTCGGACCAAAGTAGCCATCATCGCTCCGCGTGATGAGCATTGTTCGAGAACCTGCCAAATTCCAATCCGCATATTCTCAAAAAAAGAATTCAATCGAAGATTTTGTAACGAAGCGTCGTCAACGCTTGAATCGTTTTCGACGCATGCTCATCACGCGGAGCGATGATGGCTACTTTGGAAGAAAACCTGAAACTTGACGCGATGAGTCAAATTTCACACTCGAAGAACTCCGATACTGTGGCACAAAAGCTGAACCTCAATTCATGACAAACGTACTTGTGCGGATGTCATGTTCAAATTGGCCGCAGAGAATTACGTGTCACAGGTTAGCACATGGGGCCTGACTTCGAATCTGGTTCCCGAAACGAAAAAAGCACTGGCGAGCGAAGACGCGCGCCAGTGACAAGCAACTCTGGAACCAGAGTTGACAGAGGTCTCCGCAGGTTTATTTCTTCTTCGTAAACCACTTCGAGACGCTCTCACGCCATTTCGAAATCGTCGTTGCGAGTTTCTGGGTTTCCGCTGGCGAAGGTTTATCTTTTTCCAGTTCTGCGGTCAGTTTTGTGATCTCTTCATGAAGAGCTTTCACTTCCTCGCCTCGTTTTTCCCCGACTTGTTCTTCGTAATCTTTCAGATCATCAATCGCTTCCTGAAGCGCGGCCCGAGCTTCGTCATGTCGGCCATCCTTCATCTCGATTTCCGCAAGCTTCAGATTGTCGGCGGTTTGCTTGAGCGGCAAGTCGATTTCTTCGAGTTCCAGCAGGACACCACCTGCTTGAAGTGAATGAAGTGCCGAATCCGCCTGTTTGATTTTGTCTTCGGCGAGTTCTTTACTGGCCAGTGCGAGCGTTCTTCGAGCGAGATCGACGTCGAGTTTGACCAGCGTATACGTGACATCGGCACGAGTCACAACCAGTGGAACCGGAGCGAGTTTACCGTTTTGATCTTTAGGGGCGGTCGTCGGATCAACCTTCAGTCCCGCTTCATGTTTCGCCCGGATGACGGGGGAGATCACATCGCGGCGATCAATGTCTTCAAACAAGGTGACGTAACGAGGTGTGACGTCGTCCTCATCAAGATAACAGACATCGCCCGAAGTGATTTGCGTCTTCACCTTGTAGTGAGGCAGCAAGCCGTCGACAATCTTCATCAGCTTCACTGCCTGTTCGACGTGGCGAACGGCATCCTGCTTGTGATTTTCGGCAATTGCGTCTCTCGCTTGAGCGACGTGTTTCAAAATTCGGCCGGAAGCGAACGAGACTTCCCGGGTCTCGCTGTCACTTAGATGAGCGACAGGTTCCACGTCGATTTTGGACACAATCCGCAGCGGTTTCTCGGTTTTTTCCGCTTCTGCTTTCGCGGTTGGCGCGTCCTTGCTGTTCTTGATTGCTTTGGGGGTATCCGCTGCCAGGCAAAGGCCTGTTGCCAGACAACCAGCTGAGAGCATCGATTGTAATAGTACACGCTTCACAATTTGTCCTCCTGATTCAGCCATCGGATCTATTTAACGGTTTTGGTCGGGGCAACCCGAGCTCCGACCCGTTCGATTTCGTGACCGACTGTTTCAAATCCCGCTCCGATCTCATCAATGACGTAACCTGTTCCTTCGATGAGTTTGGAAGAAAGCACACGCGAGTTCCTGGCGACTTCAGCCGTGGCGGCTCGCACACGTGCATCGGTTCTGGCGGAAGCTCGTTCCAGGTTGTCGGCGGCGGCTCGCAGGTACTGGCCCGAGACGCGAGTTTCTTTCTTTCTCCAGGCATCGGCCGCTCTGACGTATTGATAATCTGCCAGGGCATGCAGTGCTCGCGCCGTCGCGGCGTCCACATCTTCCACAGACTTCACCGTTCCGCTTTCGATGTGTCTGGCTAACGTGGTCAGTTCATGTTCCGAATGGACCAGGCCACGTTTGACACGCTCGGATGCGTGTGCCGATGCGATCCGAAGGTGGACCGCGACTTTCCTGAGTTCTGCGGCTGCCGTCTTCGCGTCAGCCATCAGAAACGCTTCCCGGGCACGACTGATGTGTCGATCAGGTTCATCTGCCATGACGTGCCACTGGTCTTCTTCAACCAGCACGAAACCTACCGGGGCTTCGGGAGCGGACTTTGTTTCTTTATCCTGACCTTGTGCGACGGAAAGGCTGGTGGTCTGTGAAAGGCATGCCAAGGCGATGATGATGGAACGAATCTGCATCTTGGTTCTCCTTAACCTGAATGGTGAATCTGTTTGGCAAGTTGCTGATCGAATGTTTTGTCAGCGGCCGATT
Source organism: uncultured Schlesneria sp. (assembly GCA_903899985.1). GTDB lineage: Bacteria > Planctomycetota > Planctomycetia > Planctomycetales > Planctomycetaceae > Schlesneria. Next base: position 32,435 of record CAIULL010000225.1, on the reverse strand, counting down.
CGATGATGATTGGGTTCCGCCGGACAGGAACACTCATTTGCACATCGCGTTCCATTCCGATTGAAGGTCGACTTCGCGTACAAATCCTCGATTTTTTGATGATCCTGATGGCGATTTTTTGGCAAGTGGCCAATTTCATGCCGGTCAACCTGACGATCACGCGGTTTTGCGAAATCTCGCAGTGTGAAGACTCTGTGAATTTTAGCTACGCTTACTATTCACGAATCCAGCATCCCCTTAGCTTCTTCGGGGATCGATTTCGTTGGATATCGTTCGAGTGATTATTTGAGGTAAAGTCCATGTTGCGCGTTTTATCGGTGATGGTCGGATTGGTGTTCGTTTTGAACTGGTGCTCGCCGCTGTTCGCGTGGAACGACGCCGGGCATATGACGATTGCCAGGATCGCGTGGGATTCGATGTCATCAGAGGAACGTGCTTCTGTGGTAAGGATTCTGCGACAACATCCGCATCTTGAGTCGCTGTTACTCAAGGACCGACCAGGTGAAGCGATGGAAGACGAATGGATTTTCCTGCGAGCCGCTGTCTGGGCCGACTATGTGAGACCATCAAAATCGACGTCTCCGGAAGATGTTCCCAATCATCCGCTTTACAAGTTTCATCGCGGCCCCTGGCATTATGTGAACTATCCCTACACTGCGGGACAGGCCAGTTCAGAATTGCCGCCAAGCCAACTGCCGAACGACACCAATATCCTGAAACAGCTTGATCTGACGATGGAAATTCTGAATGGTCGCACGACGTCCGATGTGGGCCGCGTGGCGGGTGTCAGTGATGACCAGAACCGGGCGGTCCGCATGACATGGCTGTTTCATCTGGTGGGAGATCTCCACCAGCCGCTGCATACGGTGGCGCTGATTGACCCCAAGCTGTTTCCCGAAGCTCCCCACGGAGATCAGGGCGGAAACAAGCTGGCGATCCGGGCCGATGACAATTCGATGCCGAAAAGCCTGCACTGGTTCTGGGATGAAATGTATTCGACTGATTCTCATTTCGACCAGGTTTGCAAGCAATCAGAGCGACTGACGCACGATCCCGCATACTCGTCGGAACAACTGCTTGAATTGACGCGTCATCCAAGTTTTGTCTCGTGGGCTGGCGAAAGCTATGCGGCGGCGAAAACTCATGTTTACCAGGAAGGACGCCTGAAGCTTGTGTTGTGGGAACAACTCAATGCGGGCACGATTCCCCAGAGTGAAGTGCCGAGTCTCACTCCCGAAGCCTTGAAAGATTCCAGGCAACTCGCTGAACGGCGAGTCGTTCTGGCAGGACATCGACTGGCGCAACGACTGAAAGAAATCGTCAAAAAATGATCCGGAACACTTTGACTCAGTTCGCGCCGGCGGCGAGAGGTGCCAGCTCAATGACCATCATGCCGCTGCAGTCCTCAAGACTGACGACCCCTTCGGCAACCTTGAGTAATGCATCCTTCTGGATCGAGCAGATTCCGCGTTCATGAATCAGTCGTCGCAATTCGCGTTCTGGTTTTCCGTCGTTAATGGCCGTGATGATGTCGTCCTCTGAGGTCACGACTTCAAATAGTCCAATCCGATCGTAATACCCTGTGCCCCGGCATCGCGGGCAGCCAACGGGGTGACGGATCTCTTTAGGAGGTTCAAGCTCGTTTGCCACAAAGACCGCTGCTTCCTGTTCTGTGGGAGCTGCGGCTGTTGAGCATTCCGCGCACAGGCGCCGCAAAAGACGCTGCGAAATGATTCCGGCGAGGTTTCCTGCCAGCGACCGATTGTCGATGTGCAAATCTCGAATGGCCGTGACGGTCGAGGCGACGTCGCGTGTATGCAGGCTGCTGAAGACATATTTTCCGGAACTGGCGGCTCGCATGGCCGTTTCGGCCGCGTCCGCATCACGGATTTCACCGATCAGAACGACATCGGGATCAAGGCGAAGCAATGTCCGCAACCCGCTGGTCATCGTGATTCCATGTTTGGTATCGACCGAGAGCTGACGGAACGTCGGAATGTCGTATTCGGCAGGATCTTCAATCGTGACGATGTGCCGCGTCCCGTCATCCAACTGGTGAAGCATCGAATAAAGTGTCGTCGTTTTCCCGGAACCTGTCGGTCCCGTGACGAGAACCAGTCCTTCGCCATGTCGCAGGATCTGTTCGATCCGGGAGTGAGCGCTTGTGGAAAGACCCAGTTGATCCATTGATCGCATCAAGCGATGACGCGACAGGATTCTTAGCGAAATCGCTTCGCCATCCACGACGGGGACTGCCGTAATTCGGACTTCGAAGTCATTCAGTGCGCCAGGCAGGGCCAGGCGCCCTTCTTTCGGATGGAACGGATCTGCGATGTCCAGGTTTCCCATCACTTTGAGCTGCATTAAGAGTGCTCGTCCTACTTCGCTGCTTAATCGACAGAAGTTCGACATCTTTCCATCAATTCGAAACCTGACGGTGTATTCTTCGCTCGAGGGGTCGATGTGAATATCGGTCGCGCGAGCGGAGATGGCGCGCGAGATTAACGCCAATGCCGGGTTGTCGTTAATCTCAGCCGAAGTCAGCACGTCTGCCGGAATCGGCGATGCCGGAGGTTGGTCAAGCGTTGTCCAGTTCGGCCAGGCCGCGAGTGCTTCTGAGTTAGCTTCGTCTTTCTGGGCTTTCACAGTCAGGACAGGGCAGGGGGCTCGCCTTGTCACCTCTTCCGCGACGCTCCCCAGAATCAGGCGTTTCAACCCGGACCGGCCGGTTGTTCCCATGACGATCAGGTCCGCCTTGACCTCGGCAGCAACGGCTAAAATGGCGGGAACAGGAATCCCTTCTACGTACCGTTCTTCATAGCGAAGCGGCGGAGTGCTTTCAGAGAAGGACTGAAACAGGCGTGCCATTTCTTGATAACACGGGTCCTGCTCGATCTTCGGGTCGGGAACCGAACCGTTTTCCACAACGTGCATGATGACAAGCATTCCCTCAGCGCCGCGTGCCAATGCTCCCGCTTGCTTGAGGGCTGCAATACTGCAATTGGAGTAGTCAGTCGGAACAAGAATCTTAAACATGGAAGCCTCCACATTTATAAAGTGAATTCACTGTGGATTGTGGCAACATGGGTGTCGCCATACGGAAATTGTTCTCGAAAAACGAAGCGAATGGGCAAACGCGTATTGAGAACTAACCTGGCGTGGCTTTGCCTTTTGCGGGATCAATCAAGAACTGATGCCCTTTCGGATGGACCGTCAGGACGGGGCAATTTGCCGTCCGCACCAGTTTTTCGGCGACGGAACCGATGAGCAGACGGGCGAGTCCAGAATGACCATGTGTCCCCACGACGATCAGGTCGATCTCAAGCTCTTTGGCGTAGTTCAGGATCTCATCGACGGCCAGACCCATCATCGCCTTGTGGATGACAATGTGTTGTTGAGACCAGGTGGCGTCGATTTCCGTTGCCAGACGCCTGTCTGACGCTTCAACCAGTCGTTGCATCTCGTTCTCAGCCATGATCCAGGGGGATGCGGCATCAGGGTAGGGGACGACCAGCGGGACGACATGTAGCAAGTGCAGTTCGGCGCCGAATCGATCGGCCAGCGACATGGCATACTGTTTCGCCTCGTTCGCCGGTTCGCTGAAGTCCGTTGGAAACAAAATTCGTCGAATCGAGATGATCACTGCCATGTGCTCCTTATCGGGTTTCACTTCCCACGGGACATTGGGGGAAGTCAAAGATTAAGCGTGTTTAACACAGTTTCAAGATTTCTGAACATCCAATGGCAACGTCGCTGGTGAAGGGCTTGCAGCGGGGTGTCGCAAAACTAATACCGGGCAATGTGTCTGTCGCAGCAGCCCTTCGGCAACACTTCCGTGCACCTGCAGATGGAACCGGTTGTGATGGTGTGAGGCAATCACGATGAGATCCGCGTTTTCTTCGTGAGCGACGTTCAGGATCGCTCCGACTGAATAGCCCCTGACGATTCGAAACGAAATTGGAATTTCACCGGCTTGTGCTTTCATCCGGCAAAAGTGTTCATGGCATTCGCTGACAATGGGAAGTGCTTCATCAATCGCGATTTCATCCGTTTCACGTTGAGGCAAGGTTTCCGGAGACAGCACGTGAACAACGACCATCGAAGCAAACTGATCGCGAGCCACGCTGCATGCCAGTTGAAATGCTCTTTCCGAATCTTCGGAAAAATCGGTGGGGTGCAGTATGATATCGAATGTGCTCATCGCCCGGTCTCCACACGAAAAAAGCTCGCCTCAGGGGTTTCTACAGACTCGGAATTGAGGCGGCTTTCACGAGCAAGCTGACATGAGGTTCGTTACGCACAGCGTGTGCCAAGCTGGCAAGATTCGATGCAGAACGTCTCAAGCATAAAAATTGCTTGTTGACACATTCCTGATCACGGGAGACTCGATGCTGCGGGTGGCCGCGTTTTGTCCAGCTGGAAAGATTTCGACCACTTCTTAAAGCAGGGTCCAATCCATGTCGTCACGACTGAAGCCGGGTCGAATTCCGTCTGGTTCGATTCGAGAAGACGGTCTGAAATGACGCACCGCGGCCATCAGGAAGTGAGATCGACGTTACTCGTTCAAGCGGACTGAGCGATCAAGGTTGATTCCCAATGCCGCGAGTTTCGTGCGAAGTGTCGAGCGAGAAATCCCCAGGAGCGCTGACGCGCGACTGATATTTCCTTCACATTCCTGCAACAGTTCCAGCAGCAGAATTCGCTCCACTCGTTGGATCACATCATCGTAAAGGGTCTCTGTTCCCGCCTTGATGCGTTTGTGGATGAAGCGAATGATTCCTTCATCGGTCATGAGATCGAGATCTGACCCAGCCGTTGTACCCGAATTCTCGTTCGCGTCACGGACGGTGTCTGGTAGAAACTCGGGGACAACCACCGGGCCATTGGCTTCCACGACGGCATGTTTCAGAACGCTCTGCAGTTCTCGCAGGTTGCCTGGCCAGGTGTAACTGGCAAGAAGTCGCATGGCCTCGGGCGAGACTTCGCGTACGTTCTTACCAGATTCCAGGCTGAATCTTTTGAGAAAATGACTGATCAGGAGAGGCAGGTCACCGTTTCGCTCGCGAAGTGGCGGAAGCCGAATCGTGTAGACGTTCAAACGGTAATACAGATCACTTCGAAAGGTTTCCTGCTCCATCATCTCGGTTAAATTACGGTTCGTGGCTGCGATCAGGCGAACGTTTGTGCGAACGATTTCGTTGCCGCCGACGCGTTCAAACTGCTGGTCCTGCAGGACTCGAAGGACTTTTGTCTGAGTCAGCGGCGTCATGTCCCCGATCTCGTCCAGGAACAACGTTCCTCCGTCGCACTGCTCGAACTTGCCGATACGTTTGCGTTCTGCGCCCGTGAATGATCCCTTCTCATGACCAAACAGTTCGCTTTCCAGCAGGTTCTCGGGGATTGCTGCACAGTTGATGGCGAGAAATGGTCGGTCAACTCGTTTGCTATATTGATAGATCGCCCGGGCAACGACTTCTTTTCCAGTGCCGCTTTCTCCGAGGATCAGGACGGTGACGTCCTGGCCTGCGACCCGACCAATTTGACGATAAACCTCTTGCATGGCCGGACATTGGCCAACGAGCAGGTCTCCCTCGTCCGATTCGTTATCGACGGCGATTTTTGCAGGCGTGCGGACCATTCGTGACGACTCCAGGGCCCGATCAATCACGGACTGGAGAGCGTCGAGGTCCAGCGGCTTTAACAGGTACTCGAAAGCCCCCTGGCGCATGGCCTCGATCGCCGTATTCGCCGTGCCATGACCGGTCATCAGAATCACGGGCACTTTTCGGTCCAATTCCTGCAAATCTTGCAGTAACTTCAAACCAGAACAGTCGGGTAGCCTGACATCGGTCACGACAACGTCGAACGAACGGTTACGAAAAAGCGATACGGCTTCGCCGGCCGTTTTCGCAGTTTCGACTTCGATTTGTTCAGCCGGAAATGTGTAACGAAAACAATCCAGGATCAGAGTGTCATCATCCACAACAAGCAGTTTCGGCATTTGTTCCAGTCTTTGTAGGTGTCTGGATTGTCCAGTCCCGTTTCGTAGTGACCAGCGGCTATCATAACGCAGCGTTTCACGGAATCACAAAGGAGTTAGTTCATAACGAACGTCACGATTCGAACAAAAAAGCGATCACAAAATGCCTGGGCTCCAAGAAAATGAACAAATGTACGGAAGCAAGCGTCCTGATCGAGTTTTGCTGGTCCATTCAGGGGCATCACTTGTGTCGATTGATCGCTTCGATGTTTTAACGGGAAGTGGGCATCAATACCCTGGAAAGGGCGAGCAGCAGTTGATGGTCGGAATAGGGTTTGGGGAGAAAAACCTTCGCCCCTCGTTCCAGCACCTCAATTTCACGTCGTGTTGTTCGCAGCCCGCTGCAGGCAATGACTTTGACCTGCGGTTGCAATTGGATCAACCGGTCAAGCGTTTGTAATCCATCGATTCCTGGCATCATCATGTCGAGTAGCACCGCCGAGATTTCGTGACGTCGCTGCAAGAAAATTGCGATCGCTTCGTCGCCGCTATCGGCCGTGATGACTCGATATCCTGCGGCGTCCAGTGCTGCGGACGCCATTTGCAGTATCGTGACTTCATCATCGACCACCAGCAGTAATCGTCCCTGCCCCGACTCCGCCGCCGTGATTCTCGTGGGACTGTTGTCGGATTCGGTCGACGTGAACGCTGGCAGGTAAACCGAAAACTTCGATCCACGACCAACTTCGCTGTAGACAAGGATGAAACCTCCGTGGCTTTTCACAATGCCTTGAACCGTCGCGAGTCCCAGACCGGTTCCTTTGCCGATTTCCTTTGTGGTAAAGAACGGGTCAAAGATCCGGTCAAGAACTTCGTGACTCATACCGGTCCCCGTATCCGTCACCGTTAACAATAAGTACGAGCCCGGTCTCCCTTCAGGATGTACCTTTGCTGAATTCCCGTTGAGCATGATTGATCTGGCTTCAATCAATAATTTTCCGCCGTCTGGCATGGCATCACGGGCGTTGATACACAGATTCATCAGAATTTGTGAGATCTCGGTGGAATCACCGTTGACCGTCGGACAATCGGCATCCACGATCGATTCGATCTGGATGGATTTTGGCAGCGTATGCTCCATCAGTCCACGCGTTTCATTGACGATTTGATCAATGCGGAGCGGGCTTCGATCTCCACGAATTCCACCGGCAAATGACAGCATCTTCTGGATCAGGCCTGCACCTCGTTGAGCACTCGCCACCATCGTGTTCAAAAGTCCCTGCCGGTTGGCGGGAGCACGGTCGGAAGACAACAATTTTGCCCCCATGAGAATCGGCGTCAGCACGTTATTAAGGTCATGAGCAATTCCTCCCGCCAAAGTGCCGATACTTTCTAATCGCTGGCTACGATTAAGCAGCAATTCCTGCTTTTTGCGGTTGGTGATATCGATATCAATGCAAAGGTATCCCTTGATGTCGCCTGTTTCATTCTTCAATACCGTTCGTCGGTGATCCACGATCACGGTTTTTCCGCTTCGTGTCGTCATTTTCAGTTCACCGGACCACGAGTCGGTTGTGGTCAAACTGTCCCTCCATTGGGCCACTTGCGATTCATTTCCTTGATAAAATAAATCGGCGGCGTTCCGGCCAATCGCTTCGTCAGACGTCCAGCCCAGAAGCCGCTGTGCACCTTGATTCCAATAGGTGATTCGACCGGACGGTTCGACAACACTGACGGCGTCGGAGACCTGGTCAAGCATCTGAGACTGCTGCTCAATCTGCTGCCGATATTTTTCAGACTCGGTCACGTCACGAAGAATCACCGTGTAGATCCTCTCGTTATCGACCTTCGTATGTGAAATCGAGGCCTCGATCGGAAACTCTTCGCCCGAGGACCGCAGGGCCATGACGGTGCGTTGTGCGCTCATGCGGCGGCTGGGAATCACACCTCGTCCAAATTGTTCGACAAGCTGGCGATGTTTTCCTAGATACCGTGCCGGAATTAACTTATCGATCGAATGACCGAGCACCTGATCGGCCTTCCAACCAAAAATCGCTTCAGCCGCTCCATTGAAGAGCACGATTTTCTGCTGTTCATTCATGGAAATGATCCCGTCCATCGCAGTGTCGAGAATCATCTTGACCTGATTCTCGCTTCGATCACGATCTTCGGTCGCTCGCTGACGATCAGAGATGTCACGAAGAACGACCAGTACTGCGACACTGCCGTCAGCGCGCGGGACTGGTATGGCCAGGTGCTCAACGGGGACCTGAACTTTATCCGATCGAAGAACCGTTGTTGTGAACAACGGTTCTTCGTGGCGAGTTTGGATGACTTTCCGGTACCGCTGTTCAAGAATCGCCTTGAAGTCGACAGGCGCGAAATCGTAGGGAGATTTCCCAATCAAGTCATCGGGATGTTTTAACCCGAAAAGCGTCAGACATTTCTCATTAGCGAGAACGATGCGGTCCAAATGATGGATAAAGATGGCGTCCGGGCAGATTTCAATCAGATGTCGGCAACTGACTTGAAGATCCAGCAAGTTTCCAACAGTGCCTTCAATCGATTCATTCATCCGTGCGCTACCTTAAATTTGACCATCTGGTAAAAAATCGCCACCAATAAATGGTCTGAATGGGGGGCTTACGATCTCTGCTCGCCCGTATTAGTGCAACTCTCTGGCCGAATTATGGAATTCCCTGGCTCCGGCACACGTCATGCAAAGGCATGAGGTGCGTTTCTATCGAGCTGACTTCTGACGATTTGCAATCAGTGTCAATCAACGGAAACCGTCGAGCAAGTGTTTGCGGAATTTCTTCCGTGTCTGGAAATGCTGAACGAGTTTCGGCAGTTAAACAACGGATAAACAATCTGGCTGATCGAGAGCAGGGGCATCGTGGATACATCAATTCGACGGATACTGATTCCCACAGACTTCAGTCCACCGGCTCGTCAGGCAGAACATTACGCCGTGGCGCTGGCTCAGAAGTTCGATGCCGAACTTCACGTCTTGCACGTCGTTGAAGATCCTGCGTTACCCGTGCACGGTTCACGGTATTCGTGGGCTGTTCCCGACGACATGCTTCCGCGTCTGCTCGAGCAAGCCGAGCATGATCTGAAACTGGCTGTGCCGACGGCAGATGTCAATTTGATCGGCCATGAACTGGTCAGAAAAATAAAGGTTGGCCATCCGGTTAACTCAATTATTGAATACGCAAACGAAAACCAGATTGACCTGATTGTCATCGGAACACACGGTCGGTCGGGTCTGAGTCATCTCCTTCTTGGCAGCTCCGCTGAAAAACTCGTTCGATCGGCAACGTGTCCCGTGCTGACGGTCCATCCGAGCGGGCATCAGTTTGTCGAGACAGATGCGAACGATCAGAAGACAGCCTGATGAAACGTTCGCAATGGAGATGTTTTTCGTCAAATGACGTGAGTGAATGCGTGTGTTCTTGTTGATCAGTGCCGTGAATACTGAGCGTTTTTTTGAACGTGACTTCTGATAAAGGAATCATTCATGAGAAGCGGACGCAAGTCAAAAGGCCCAATCTTTATTGGCGTATCGGTCGTTGCGGTCTTATTCGTGGTTGGAATGGCTTGCGAGATCTGGCGGGTCTCAGCGTCCGATGACGATCTTAAACCTGACGTCAGCCTGAGTGCATTCATGCGGAAGAAACTGGATTCGTCGTCGACGATCCTCGAGGGGCTGACCGTTGAAGATTCAGAAATGATCGTGCGTGGAGCGAAAGAGCTTCTTCAGTTGAGCAAAGTCGAGAAATGGCAGGTCTTCGTCGACTCCGAATATCGAGAATACAGCGACGGCTTCCGTACGAACGTTAAGAAACTCGAAGAAGCAGGTCGGAAAGGTAATTTCGATAACGCGGCGCTGCAGTGGTTTGACACGATGAAGAGTTGTGTTGAGTGTCATCAACACGTTCGAAATGAGCGAGCCAGGAAAAAGTAACGGAGACTTTTGACAAAACCGCAAAAGATTTTCGGATTTTGGCAAACTGCCCGGAAGTGAAGCCAGTGATCCATTTTTAAGACCAGAGCAAATTATCGTACGAGTTACAAACAAGGAAACATCGTTATGTCGAACAAATCAGGTCTGTTTCTGGCATTGGCGGGGGTTGTGGTTGCCTCGGGCTGGTTCATGGCCCAGGCGAACAGAGCTTTTTCCGATGACAAGGCAAAGAAGGACGTGCCAGACGCGAAACGGGATCTCGAACAATCCACTTTCATGAGAAAGAAGCTGGAAGCATCGGGGCAGATCCTGGAAGGATTGACGACCGAAAATTCAGACTTGATTGTCAAAGGAGCGAAAAATCTGGTCGAGCTGAGTGCTGCCGAGAGGTTCCAGGTTCAGCACGACGTCATGTACCGACAGTTCAGCGGCGAGTTTCAACGCACGGCGAAGGGGTTACTTGACGCTGGAGAGAAGAAAAACTTTGATCTCGCCGCATTGAAATGGATGGATGCCACGATGAAGTGTCTGGAGTGCCACAAGTTCGTTCGCGGTGCTCGTATCGCCGATTCTGCCCGATAATTTTGTTGACCTCAGGATAAGTTCTGTTCGACCTGGCTTTGTTCGAACCCGTCGAGCTTTACGCCGAAGGGCTGTTCCGGCTCTAATTCACCCCTCGCCGCGTCAATGAGATGAGTTGGCAACGAATTGCAACTCGGAATTTGGTGGTAGAACGCGGGGGTGAATGGAGTTGTGATGTCATATCGCACGTTAAAGCGGCTGTTAGGAGAAACGAGCCTTGAGCGGAAGTGTCGGCTATTGTTCGGTGGTGGTTTATTGCTGCTGATTTCGAGCAGCTTTTATTTTTATTCGAAACAGACGCAAAAGATTATCTCGGAACATAATCTTGAAGTCGCGAAAAACCTCGTTCCCACTGCCATCATTGCCAAGCACGCCGATTCGTTCGATCTGAAATCGGGCGATCGACAGACCGTCGATCACCAGTCTGTCGAACAGCAGAATAAAGCCGCGATGGTGCGAGACCTGAAGCCTGAAAAGCAGAAAGAGCAAAGCTGGGCGTTGTTGAAAGAATCGCCCAAAGATTCGGCGACATCAGTCGATGATGCAGCGGCATCGGTCAAGAATCCGGCAATGCGTCCCATCGACGAAATTGACCACGAAGCGATCCGGTTGCTTTCGCCGAAAAACCCTGGTGCTCCACTCTATTGGCAAACCGAAGTCACAGAGGTCAATGAAGATCTGGTGAAGTGCCGATACTACGTCTACTATGCGCGCGTGGAGGCTTCCAAGTCCTGTCTGGCATGTCATATCGAGCACAACCAGAATCCCCATCTCAAAGAAAAAGATGTGTTGGGGATCGTCAAAATCAAGTATCCACTCGCCGATATTAACAAGAATCTGAGCTGGAATAATGCCGTTTTGCTGGCCACGGCAATCCTGACCACGGCCATGGCCTGGTTTGCGACATACGTGATCGTAAGATACGTGATTGTCAAGCCGGTCCTTCACTTGAAGGAAGTCAGCGACGCGATCACTCGCGGTGACCTGGAGCAGCGGGCTGATATTCGAACAGGAGATGAGTTCGAGGAACTGAGCCAGGCATTCAATCGGATGTTGAGACATCTTACGACCGTTCAGGAAGATCTGCAGAAACTTAACCGTGGATTCGAACGAAAGGTGGATGAGCTGGCCCAGGCGAATTTACGGTTGTTTGAGTTAAATAACCTGAAAAACGAATTCCTGGCGACGATGAGCCATGAATTGCGCACACCGCTGAATTCCATCCTCGGCTTCAGCGACGTGTTGTTGACGAATCCCGCGAATCTGACCGAAAAACAACAGCGCTATGTTGCTCACATTCGTTCTTCGGGACGGACGCTGCTCAGCCTCATTACCGATGTCCTCGATCTTGCCAAGATCGAGAGCGGAAAAATGGAATTGCATCCGATCAAGACGTCGGTTTCGGACCTGGTTGATCGCGTTGTCGGAGCGATGATGCCTTTGGCCGAGCGAAAAAACCTTGACCTGAGCTGGGAAATTGAGCCGGAGCTGCCATTGGTTTTTCAAGATGTTGGTAAGTTGCAGCAGATCCTGAATAACCTGCTTTCCAACGCAATCAAGTTCACGCCTGAGGGGGGTCGAGTTCGGGTTAAGGCCTCACGTCAAATCGACAATCTGGTGCTGACGGTCGAAGACACGGGAATCGGAATTCCACTCGAAGATCAGGAACGAATCTTTGAAAAATTCCGGCAAGGTTCAACGTCGGCTGGTGAACATAATCCATTGACGCGCGAATTTGAGGGGACCGGACTGGGTTTGTCGATCACACGAGAGCTTTCGAAACTCCTCGGTGGTGGCATCGCATTACAAAGTGAATTTGGAAAGGGAAGCCGATTTACCGTCGTCGTTCCCCTGGAAATCCGCCTGCCAGATGAAGCCGAATCGATCAGGCTGCGGCCGGTTTCTGATGCCATCGACCTGACAATCGAACGTCCTTCGTCATTCGGACGTCCTCGTGGTGCCAAGCCGCCGGAAGAAATGCCCCGCGCAGTCGTCACGGAAACGTCGTCCTCGAAATAGGCAGTCAAACACAGATGGAATCCAATCGAGACTCGCCGTTTGATTAGTCAAGAGACTCATCCAAATCAATCGATGTATAACGAGTGACACCAGGCCCTGAATTACCACGCCGTCAAAGGATTTCACCATGCGATTAACCACAGTCAGTTGCCTTGTGTTATTTGTCGGAACCGTCTTCGGTGCAGACGACGATGGGTTTGTGCCTCTGTTCAATGGCCGCGATTTGACGGGATGGGTCCCTGTGAACGTTGCACCATCCACGTTCACTGCAAAGGATGGTCTGATCGTCAGCACAGGAGTTCCCACAGGGACGTTGAGAACAGAAAGAATGTATGAAAACTTCGTCGTCGAACTTGAGTGGAGACACCTCAAAGCGGGTGGGAACGCAGGGCTGTTTGTCTGGGCAGACCCAATCACGTACGTTGGCGTTCCGTTCTCACGAGGCGTCGAAGTTCAGATCCTCGATGGTCACGAGACGGCAAACTATACGAGCCAGGGCGATATCTTTCCGATCTGGGGCGCAAAAATGAAGCCTGATCGCCCTCATCCTGCCGGCTGGGATCGATGCCTTCCGAGTGAGAAACGGAGTAAGCCATCACCCGAATGGAACCACTATCGTGTCACCTGTGATAACGGAACCATCAAGCTGGAGGTGAACGGCAAGGAAGTCTCGGGTGGAACGAAATGCAACCCGAGAAAGGGATATCTGTGCCTGGAATCAGAAGGGTCTGAATGTCACTTTCGCAACTTGCGGATCAAGGAACTTCCATCGACGAATCCCGGGGTGGATGAAATTTGTCGCGAGGCAAATGGTTTTCTGTCCCTCTATTCAGGAATCGATCTGACCGGTTGGAAAGCGACCGACAAACATCAAGGGCATTGGAAGCCGAGTGACTGGAAGCTTGCCTACGACGGGAAGTGTGACGCCGAAGATCCGTGTCTGTGGAGTCAAAAGGAATATGGCGACATCGAAATGATTTGCGACTGGCGGTGGACGGCGGCGCCCGTCAAGAAGAAATGGCCCCGAGTGTTGCCGACAGGGCTTGATGAAATTGGTGCCGATGGCAAGCCCGTCGAAATCGAAGTGGACGATGCCGGGGACAGTGGGATCTACCTGCGTGGCAGCAGTAAAAGTCAGGTGAATATGTGGTGCCGACCTTGCGGTAGCGGAGAGGTTTACGGCTATCGCACGGATGCATCTCAGCCTGCCGAAGTTCGAGCCGCAGTGACACCCAGAAAAGTAGCCGATAAACCGATCGGTCAATGGAACAGGTTTCATATTACGATGCGAGGCGATCGCTTGAGCGTCATTCTTAATGGCGAACTTGTGATTGAAAATGCCCAGTTACCCGGTATCGCGGCTCGAGGTCCAATCGCACTGCAACACCACGGCGACCCCATCGAATTTGCCAACATTTTTGTCCGGGAAATTCCCTGACTGATCAGAAATCTATTCGTGTTAGGAATTTCAGGCTTCTCGCGCATTGCCAAATGTCTTGATAAGCCTTACGCCTCTGATTGACCGACATCGCCTGGTGGTGCTCCCGCACAACCGACGATGATGCCGGGTCAACTTGTCGGCCGTTGCAGAACTGACCACAATAGTCACTTGTTGTTCGCATCGAATATCTCTGTCGTGAGCGACGAGGGAGCAACGCTTTTCCAAAAGCTTGAGTTGCAGGTCATCGGCCAATGATTTTACGAAAGAAACGCGCTTTATGATCGACTCGATCGAAATCGACGGGGTTCGCCTTTACTTGAGTCAGCCTGATACATCGGAAGGAGAATGGATCGGTCAGCGTGAAATCCTTCAGCAGTTGCTGGCTTGCTGGCTCGTTGTTGACGCGAAGGATCTCCCGCTCTCACCGCGCCTGGTCGGGACGCCGGGGATTGGAAAGACGACACTCGCGATTTCCGCGGGTCGAGTTCGTCAGCAGCATCTTTTCATTTATCAATGTACAGCGGATACACGACCGGAAGATCTGCTTGTCACCCCCGTTTTGGCGGAAAGTGGTCAGATTAAGTATCATGCTTCGCCGCTCGTGACGGCCATGGTCCGTGGTGGAATTTGTATTCTCGACGAGGGAAACCGGATGAACGAGAAATCGTGGGCAAGTCTTGCTCCGCTACTCGATCACCGCCGGTACGTCGAATCGATTGTTGCAGGAATCACGATTCATGCTCATCCAGATTTCCGCTGTGCCGTGACGATGAACGATGACGAATCAACGTTCGAGATCCCCGATTATATTTTGAGTCGCCTGCAACCGACGCTCACACTCGGCCATCCGAATCGTGACGACGAGTTGTCCATCCTGCGATTTCATTTACCGTTTGCCGAAACTGAAATGCTGAATCTGACGGTCAGCTTTCTACAACAATCGCATGACTTGAATCTCGACTTTTCAACGCGTGACGGCATCAATGTCTTACGCTATGCCATGAAACGTATGGCGCAAGATAAGGATCATCCGGTAAGTAAGGATCTACTGTGGCAGGAAGCGTTGATGAACTGTCTTGGCGAGGGAGCCAGCGATCTCGATTCGCTCGCCAAACGTCGGCAACAGTCGCTCGGCGGTAACTCCATGCCGATGGGACTCGGCGACTTCTTCTTCGATCCAAGCGACCCGCTTCATCCTGACTTCGACGTCGAGGACGAGGATGAAGACGAAGATTTCGATAACTCGTGATTCGCCGTTTTGATTCTGATCGCTTTGATTCGGTCAACGGAAATTTGCCGTCTCAAGGCGTATTTGCCGATGTCAGAAGTCTCGACGGCTTCTGACACAGCCAGTGTGGAAAGCCGTGGGCAAAGACACTGACATCATTCCCCACTGCGCTGCATCCAGATGCCTTCGTGGTGACATGATGGATTCCTCAATGATGTTGATTTCGAAATCTCATCGTCACACAGCTTTTATCGATGTTGTCAACGGAAGCGACGTTGAATGATCTGGACCTCGTTCCTGCAGTCGTTTTGCTGAACGCATTTGCAGTGATCCAGCCGTTTTCTCATTCAACTTTGTCATATGAGCATTTAGTGAGAAATGCTTAGTGATTGTCGATGTCCGGGAAATTTGGGTTGGACCGCTTCGTTGGTTTTACTTTCGCTGGTTGTCGTGAAACCGTCAGTCTGGATAATCGTTTGAAGATTGTCATCAACTCGTTTCACAAACGCAAAAGTCATCCCCTGAAAAACAAGCAGAACCAGAGTCACCATTAAGATCGCGACTTCGATCCGCTTTCGAGAGCTGATGTGGGATGACGCGTCAGCGTTTGTTGCGACGAGCGCGTCGCTCGTCGATAACAATTTCGGGTCGGCTGGAACTTGCAGTTCTGCCGCACCTGGATTGCTGATATTGCATTTCTGAAGCCTGGATGTCCACATTACTTTGCACCTTTAGGAAGCTCTACATAACCAGCGAGCGCATTCGTCTGGACTGTTATTCGCAGCTCGATTGAAAATCTTGGCAGAAAAAACCGCGGGTGCGGATTTTTTCCGTTTCGAGTTCGCGATCTGATGCGATTCGTAAGGACGCGCATACGATCACGAACTTATTGACGTCCGTTTAACGAGGGAGGTTCGCCTGATTTTTTTGGGGGAGAGCGGCCAGATCGTTGTAGTGGATTTTGAGACAATCAAAAAGCTTAAAATCGCTATAATCGAACAATTCCCGGATTCTTAACACATGATCGGCGAATGATGAGAGGCGTTCCAACCTCAATGACATTCCCAGCAGGTTTCGATTTCTCGTTTGAAATGTCGGAAAATTGCGTTTTGATTCCGTTGATTTAATGCAGTCTCAATCGAAAGCAACGATCCTTTGGGATCTGAACGAAATTCTGCCGGAGACTTTGGCCAACGCGTTCGTCCTCGATGGACGATTCCAAGGTATCGGCGACACTTTCATTACACGACGTTCGTTGCTTGGAAGGTCTCTCTCTGCGTTTCAGTTTTCTGAAGTAATGAGTCTCGTGGAAATCCGGCAATAATCTGGTTGTCTGGAGGTTTTTAACTGGTCCAAATGGCGTTGGTTGAATTCCTTTTTGCACACGAAACAATCTGCTCTGCGCGGCAATTGTTCGTTGTCCGGGAGACATCTTAATCTCAAAGTCTCGATGGAAAGTTCATAAATCCGAAGTTACGAGCAATTGTTTTTGCGTCCGTTTTTTCAATTTTGTGAATATTCGACTTCAAAATTCGAAGAGCCGCGCATTAATGCACATTGTTTTTCCAACTCAGGTCGAGCCACTGCTTGAATTTCAATTTGTGCACATCTACTGAAATCTCACTTAAAAACAGGATAATTTCTGGTTCTCGAACTCCTAAGACGAAATAGCTTACTTCAGTCAAAAACTTCATAATAGATTCACATTTGTGATCTTTTTTCGACCATTGGGACTCCCAGAGTCAACGTCATTGCTTGCCAGGTAACTTGGCATACTGATTGCTAACTGCGTTCGTCACAGTTGTTTCAGTCTTTTTAGAGGCTGGAATGTCATCACGATCTCGAATTATTGGAATTTGCTGGATTTGTCAGGATTTTAGTTGATTGTGTTAAGAATAATTCATATTCGTAGGTCATTCGCTTAGCTCATTTCTCGTGACTACCGTTGCCCCGGGCCGCTTCGCAGTCTTCCAATTTCGTCGTGTATCTCGGTCGTTCGATCATCGAGATGTTTTTCTGTCACGTTTTTTTAAGGAGTCGTCATGGATTTAAAATGCAAACATCGTCTTCGCACATCAGGTTTTACCCTGATAGAGCTGCTGGTGGTCATCGCGATCATCGCGGTTTTGATTGCCTTGCTTCTGCCTGCAGTACAGCAGGCTCGCGAGGCGGCTCGTAGAACTTCGTGCAGAAACAGCATGAAGCAGATTGGATTGGCTCTGCACAACTATCATGAAATCAACAATACATTTCCCTGCATGCTGACGTACGGAAATCCGTCAGGTTCGGGAAGCACGTTGAACATGAACACCTGGGGCTATTCGTGGTCAGCGATGATTCTGCCACAGATTGATCAGGCTCCTTTGTTCAATGTGATCTCGACTGTGGATTCCAGTGCGGCGGCTCTTGGCTGGTATGGATTTGCATCCGGGCCATCCAATTCAAATTTCCCGCCGATCGGTAACACGACGAACATCAGTCCTTCGACGTATGGTTGGACAGCGAAACTCCCCACGTTCGTCTGCCCTTCCGATACGCTAGGTATCTCTGTTTCATTCGCCGGCTCGCCGAAAGGGAGCCCAACTTGGCCCATGGGGCACTCCAGCTACGCGTGCACCTACGGCAACAACAATTTCGGCGGATGCTACGTTGCCGGTATCTGTAATGAAGGAGGACCAGATTCCAAAGGGGTTCAAACTCGCGGCATTTTTTCCCAACAGCACTGCACGAGAATCGCTGACGTGACCGATGGACTGAGCAACACCATCATGATCGGGGAAATCTCGGGACACACTCAAAATGAAACTTCCACGAATGGAGACGGGGCGTATGCATGGGGAACCTGGGCATTCCCTCCGTTACACTTAGGAAGCTGTGTGCGGACAGGTCGTGCTCCGCCAAACACAAACGAATACGACGAAGTCAACACGACTGTGCTGCGACTTGATCGTCAAGGATTCAACAGTGCTCACATTGGTGGAGCAACCTTTTTGCTCGGTGATGGCTCGGTCCGATTCATCAGCAACAATATCAACGCTGACGGTGACTGGAATCCTGCTGTGCTGGGAACGAGTCAACAGTCCACCACGGCGAACCCGGCAACTCATGGCTTGTACGGTTTGCTGCACAGTCGTGACGATGGTTTGGTGACTGGTGACTTCTGATTTGATTTTCTGATCGCTGATCAGAACTTGCTCAGCTGCAAACTCAATTCGGTCAATGGTCTTCACAGAGCCTTCTGTGAAGACCATTTTTGCGATCAATCGAACGATCGAGGTCAACTTCGCCGCAGCTTGGTTTACCTCGCAAACTTGCCCAAGCAAGTAAGTTGCCGCGTCAATTGATTATTTAATTTAAAACATTGTCATCGAATCGAACAAGGTACTAAAAATGATTTTAAAACGAACACGGATCATCTATTTTTCGTTTGTAACTCTCGCACTGGGCGCAAGCCTCATCGGTTGCGGATCATCTAATTCTGGCGGCTTCGAACTTGCTAAAGACATGTCCGAGAGTGACAGCGACAATTCTGCGACTGTGGCATCGAACGCCAAACACACTGGGCCTGTGATTAAGGATACAGTAACTCTTCCCGCCGGACGCAAAATTAAGAAGTAAGCGACACCAAGTCGAATTCGTCCGACAAAAAATTACGACGAATTCCGCGCACGAGACCCTGGCGGGCTCATGCTCCAATACGGGGAAAGGTTTCCCAGACCGGACACGAGTCTGAGGCACGCCTTTCAAATGTTTGAAATGTCTTTTATCAGTCCACCATGCGATTCCTTTGGGAGAACGCATTCGAATTTTCGAGTGTAATTCGTTTCCGGCGGAATCGCACAGCGGAAGTAATTCAACTGGTCCGAATGCGTGCTTGTGAGTCTCAAGGCCTTGGCGGCGTCGGAAAGTCGGAGATCGGGTGTGATCGAATGATAAACATCGTGAAGATGTTTCACGGTCACACCTGACATCCGGAAATACCAGTTCGGGAGTCAATTTAATCCAGCCGCATGTGTGACTTGGAAAAGACCGATCTTCTCGTTGCTTTCGCTTTGTTTAATTTAAGAGTGGTTATGCGGGCTTCCTGCGATCATTTTCCGTCATTTTTCAGTGTTACTGTCTTCATATTATCGCTCGGCACACGATCAATCAGCATGTTTCTTGGATCAATTCCGGCTTGATAGGGCAAGTCGTCCAGCACGAATTCCAGCTCATGCCGACCGGCCGTCAGTTGTTTTCGTTCTCTGTGCAGAAGTCGGCCGTAGCGTTTTCCGGATTCAGGTTTTGCGAAGGCTCCGATTTCGATCCAGTCATTCATCTCGACTGTCGATTCATGCCCATTTTCATCTGCCTTGAGTTTTTCGCATTCTACAACCAGCTTGACTCGGAACTTGCCGTCGTCCAATTTGATAACAGATGCGTCGAGCGTCCGATTTCCAAAAAGCGTAATGTCTTCAAAAAGATCTTTGATAAGATACTGAAGATCTGCGGGGGTCTGCTCTCTCAATCGGTCAACAAGCACGTAAGCGTTGGGGTAGGGCGGACCTTGATACGAAAACGTCGCCACGACATCTTTGAGCGCCGCGTTGATACGATCTTCGCCGATCATGTCGGCCAGATAGAAAAAAACCACGCTTCCTTTCTGGTAATGAATGTACCCCTGTTCGAGTTCAACTCGGATCAGCGGCCGTTCCTTTAATTCTTCTTTACCACGCGACCGCAGATAGCGATCCATTTCGTAACGCAGAAACTTGTGCATCATGTCGTCGCCAAACTTGCGACGCATTACCATCAGTGCCGTATACTGTGCCATCGTTTCCGATAACAGTGTCGCACCTTGCATTCTCGCCCCGATGACTTGATGTGCCCACCATTGATGAGCCATCTCGTGAGCGACAATGTAGGTGACCATATCAATGTCATCGGGCTTTTCGAGATTCGCAATAAATCCGATGCTTTCCGAATAGGGCATGGTTCCTGGGAATGCCTGAGCAAAGCTGGCCACACGCGGGAATTCGATAATTCTCGCCTGGCGATGCCGGTACGGACCGAAATTCGTCGTGCAGTAATCGAGCGTATCCGCAATCGCACTCGACATCTTTTCGACGTTCCATTGATGTTCGGGGTCGTAATAGACTTCGGTATCGACGTCTCCCACTTTCGCTCGTGCCACTTCGTACCTGGCGGAAATGAACGAATAGAAATTCAGTGATTGATGGTCGAGCCGATAGCGGAAATAATTCCGTCCGTCTTTCGTCCACTTTTCTAACAATGAACCGGGAGCGACAGCCGTCTGGTCTGCAGAAGTGCTGATCACCGTTTCGACGGTGACCCAGTCGGAATCATTGGCAATATAGTGCACGTTGCACGCGTGGCCGCATTCCCGATTGAGTTCAGGAATCGGTTCGATCGGACTGAGACCGAAACTGCGGCGTCGATTCGGGAGAACCAGTCGCCGCTCAGCATCAAATCCGAATGAAGGGGCGATGCCGTTATTAAAAAACGTGCCATTCTGGACGAGAACGCTTTGGGTGACATTGTTTTCGATGCCGCGCGTATCGCTCTGGACCGTGTATTTCATCGTCAAGCTTGCACCCGGTTCCAGCGGTGGTTCCAGACGGAAAGTTCTGACGCAAAGACGATCGTCGTCCTTCTCTAATTTCGCGCCGGGGATCTCCAGCGTTGTTTTGAAGTCTGGGCTGACGTTGACATATAGTGTCTCGATGGAAGCCGTCGATTTGTTTTCGATTCGTTGTTCCGCTTTGACGACCATATTCCTTGTTTCGGGGAAGATGTCGATCGCGTAATTGACCGATTGAATTTTGGGTTGATCGATGGCAGCGATCTTTTCGTAAGTTCGCTCGTATTCGATTTGCCGACGTTCACGTTCCGGTGCTCCGACCACTTTATTCAGAATCAACGTGTTATAGTAAAGCCATGCTCCCATACCCGCCGAAGCGACAAGGGCGAGCACCGCAAATCCGCGTGCACGAAGCGATGTGGCCGGAAGTCCTTCGGCCAGTCGAGAACGCAATTTCGCGGCAACACCTCGGTGCATGGCGATCGTACAGAGCCACAGCAGCAAGCAGGAAACACAGCTCCAGTAAACCGCGAAGGCAATCAAGCCAGGTTGATACGGGGCGATACCAAACATGTCGGAATAGACATGTCGTGGCAAGGAGCCAAAACGCAAAAGAAGGGATTCCCAACGCAGGCCTTGCCACACAAACGCGTTGATGACGATGAACAACACAAAAATTGCATACCCGACGTACTTATTCGCAGCCAGCGTATGAGCCAGCAAGCCCAGCACAATCAGGAAGGCAAATCGCATTCCCTGGATGGCGATCAGTTCCTGGAAATAGACGGACAGCTGAAATCGGGCGTAACCCTGCGTCCATTGGTATAAACAGCCAAGTCCGATACCAATCAATACAATCACCAGGACCGTGATGATCATGGAAATTACTCGAGAGACGACAAAGACACTGTTGGCTGTCGGCGTTGCTCCCACGATTTCATGAAATAAGCAGTCGCGATCACGCCAGATCAAGACGCCGGTGAAATAGGTAATAATCGCAATTGGAAAAACCACCAGCGAGCCTGTAATCGCATCGACCATCTTGTAGGTCACGGGAAATGACGATCCACCAAACACAACGTCGCCGCTACTGCCAAGAAACAGGCTTGCTGCGGTGTTGAGAATCGCAAAGGCCACGATAACGATAAACGTCGAACTGCCGAACATACTCGACAAATCCGATCGAAGCATCGAAGCAAGTTGCGAGGCCCACGACGGAGACGGCGTTCGCCTGGGAATCTCGACCGATTGCTCGAATAATTGAATATCGAGCTGTTTTGTTGGAACAGGTTTCGAACTTTTGCGCTTCCTTGTGTCGGAGCGGGTTCGGCTTTCAAAACTGAAAAGTCGACCGGCAACGACGAAGATCAATGCGGAAATCGCCAGCCATAAAGCGCGATTTCCTAAAAGCAATGGAGTAAGGGGAATTGATTTCGTATTGCGTTCGTCGACAGTCCAATACTTTGTCGCCACTTCGAATGGTGCCGCCCCAAAGGGATCGATCCAGCAGGTGAGAGTTTCAAAATCGAGCTTTCCGGCGATTGTCTGGGACGCGGCATAGGCCACCAGCAGTAACAGAACACCCAGAAATGAATAAAGTGTGTTGCGAGTGACTATGGCAATTGCAAAGACGATCGACCCTAAAAGCAGGGTATTGGGAATTGTGAATACCAGGTTGGGCAGAAGATGATCCATGACATGAAACGGTCCCCAGCGGGTTACATCCGACCAATGACAAAGCCTGGCAATGATGACTCCCAGAGAAATTCCTAACGCTGGCAACATGGCAATCAACGTGGCGGCCAGGAATCTTCCTGTCAGAAATCCCCATTTATTTAAGGGCTTGCTGAACAGGATGTCGGACATCTTGCAACTGAAATCGCGCGATGCGGACGAGTCGTAGACCGCTGCCGCCATAAAGCAGGTCAAAATACTGGCTGACGCATACCACATCGCAATGACAAAGGGTGCGTTCTTGTAGGTGTTTCCAATCGGGCCGCCGACCTGAACAAAATCTGATCCTGATGCGAACCCGAACAACACCACGAAGATTGCTAAAAAGATGTAAATCATCCATCCGCGCAGCCAGTAAAACAATTCGAATCGGAAGAACTCACGCAGCATAGGTCAGGCTTTTTTCTGATAACGCGACGGGGGTCACGTTGAATGTAATGATGAGGATTTTGGGTTCGGATGAAACGATTCGTCTACGCGTGTGACAGGTACGAGAAAAAGACATCCTCAAGATCCGGCGTCGCGATTTGAAAACCGTTTCCAGGGTCGGACTCGCTATAAATCCGCACTGAGGGACTTCCCGCAACCAATTTGGTCGAAAGAATCGATTGCTTCCAATCGCGATGCGCAAGTTGCTGCTTACTCATCGATTGAAACCAGACTTTGCCGGCAAGCAGGTTCTCGGCATCAGCGGGCGAACCACTGTAAAGCAAGCGACCTTTATTGATGATCGCCATTTGGGTACAGAGTTCTTTGACGTCCTGTACGATATGCGTCGACAAAATAACGATGATATTTTCACCGACTTCCGCGAGCAGATTATAAAACCGATTGCGTTCTCCCGGATCTAAGCCGGCAGTTGGCTCGTCCACAATCAGCAGCTGGGGGTCGCCAAGTAATGCCTGAGCAATCCCGAACCGCTGGCGCATTCCTCCTGAGAACGTGCTGACTGCCTTGTTTCGGACGTCGGACAGATTCACTCGTTCCAACAGCGTTTCGACAACTTCGCGTCGATCCCGGTGGCCACTGCCGACTCCTTTCAAGGTTGCCAGGTGCATTAACAAGGTGACGGCGCTGGTCCGCGGATAAACACCAAACTCCTGCGGCAGATATCCCAGGATTTGTCGGATTCGGTTTTTTTCGTTTAGAACGTCGATGTCCCCTAAACGGATCGTTCCCGAGTCTGCGGTCTGCAACGTGGCAATCGTGCGCATCAACGTTGATTTACCGGCACCATTCGGGCCAAGTAGCCCGAACATTCCTTTGGAAATGACGAGCGAAATCTGATCGAGTGCGCGAACTCCTCCAGGATAGGTTTTACTCAAATTGTCGATGATCAATTGCATAAGTGACTCGTGAAGGCGAGGAAAATGGCCGGTCCGTCGTATTGAGAACAGTCTTAACCAGGTTGCGACATGACTTCGTTTCAGACAATTTACAACGCTCAAAAACGAAGTAAATCTCGTGCGCTTCCGTTTGCGGAAAGACGTAGCATGGTATTTTTGCGAATCGGGCAGTTTGCTCCGCTGAGACTGATCTGAGTCATCATCTTTCTTCCATCAGGCCAGTCTTGTGGATTTCCGCAAATTCTTAGAATGTCGATCATGTGATGGGCTCGCAACACGTCGTTCAACGGGCAGATAATAGGCGTCAATGAACTTGTGGATGCCACGCGGTATCCGTTCCATTTACAATCGAATCGCTTTTCGTTTTCAACATCCCAACTGACACTGTGACATGAAAGCTGCTGTTCATGGCTGAACGGGATTCCTGTGATACTTTCGATGAAATCATCGCCGGGGCCCCTGCGGAACTCCATGTCATCGTCTTCACATTACGAGCACTGATCTCTTCGTTGGATAAGTCGCTTGTTGAGATTGTCTGGCCGCGACAGAAAATTGCCAGCTATGGTGTTGGACCAAAAAAGATGTCTCAGCACTATGCTTATATTGCCATTCATTCATCTCATATCAATCTTGGTTTTTACCACGGGGCGTCCTTGACCGACCCCAGCAGCCAGTTGAAAGGGACCGGCAAAAAACTTCGTCACATTCAGCTTCGTGATGAGAAGACCGCGCGAAGCTCAGAGATTAAAAAGTTGCTCAAACAGGCGATCGCGGAACGTCGTCCGTATCAGTAAGCGAACTCAATTGATCATGAAAATCGATTTACACGCCAGTTGGTGGGGGGCCTGACGGTAAACCGAGGGCCGATTCAACGGTTTCAACAATCACACATAATCGACCGATGATTCTTGAACTGAGCAACAGACCTTGATCGGCGGCGTAGCTGAGTCTTGCTTCGACGGCAAGCGGGTTTTCCTTTTGCGGAATTTCTTCGATGAGATACTTACTCACCGCAAGCCCCTTTTCGACGTGATCGAATGGATATTCGACCGTTTGAAGCTTTTCTCGCAGGGCGTTCAATGTCACCGTTCCTTCTTCCGACGCGCGCAGCAGACACGGTATCAGAGTCTCTTGCGATCCGCCCATTTGAAGCTGCATGAAGAGATTCCGTATTAACTGACGCCCGTCATAGGCACTCAGCAAATCATCGCGACAGCCTCGAAGCTCTGCGTCTTTGGCGATCAGAAGTTGGCTTTCCTCCCAAAATTGGCTCGCATTAGAAATTGTTTCGGTCACGGACGGAATGCTCAGCAGTTGCAGCGGAAGCCGGATGCGATCAGCCAGATCGCAAAGAATCGGTTTCAGTGATTCATAGACGCCCCTTTTTTCCTCAAACGCTGCTTCTCGGATGGCAGAGACCTGCGAACGATCTGTCATTGGTTTTGAAAAGACTTTCGGTTCAATGGTCATTCTCGCTTTCAAAAGCGATTCAGCCAGCGCGGCTTCCTGCAAGAGACCGAAGTTGTTTGTGATTCGATCGATCGCAGCCGTATGCGCTTCACGGTGGCCGTCGATTTTCTCTTTTACTGTTTTAATCTCGGCTAGCAGGTCGCTGACCGATTTGTTGGTTGGGACGAGCACGTCGGGCAACGGGATCGTGCAGAAGAAATGATACAGACCCGCCAAAACTCGATTGACCGCTTTATCCTCCTCTTCCGCGGCTTTTTGACGGGCAACGAGAGCATCGAGTGGAACCAGGTTTGATCCCGGCACATCGTCGCCCAATTGGCGTTGGTAGAACTTTTTTGTTTCAGCACGACAGGTGGCAGAAAAATCATGAAAAAGGACCGAAGCGGGAGCTTCGATCCGTAACATACCCTTTGAATTTTCTCGCTTCACGCTCGCAATGCGATCCGCGTCACTTGGATGAGTATCGAACCAGCCCGTTTTGATCTTCATTTGTTCGTCATTCATTTTTTGACGAACGTCCTCGGGAAAGTTTTCCGCACGGTATGAAACAAGGCTGAAGAAGTCATCCACCAGACGTCGCTCGCGGTAAGAATCACTCAGATCCGAGATCGCCAATTGCCATGCATTGGCCAGAACAGGAAGCTGATACGTCGTCTTCTCAAAGGAGTCACTGCCAGAAAGACGAGCGTTATGTCGATCCGCATCAAACTCCATTTCACGCGAGAGTCGGCGACTCATCGCGTGACCGACCAGCATCAATCCGTGCAGGATTTTTCGAGTAAGCCAGACACCACCGCGTACAGCATAGATGACCCATCCATATTGGAGATCGGCTTCTTTGGACCACTGTTCCAGCGTTTGATCCCATTCATCCCGTTGATAAACGACAAAGGCAAACCAATGGTTGACGGAATCAATGATCCGTCCTAACCGCATCCCTGCTCCCTGCGAGAAGTGGCCGAATTCGTGAGCCAGTACTCCGGCGAACTCCCTCAGGTTCAGGCCGGCAACCAGTGGTAACCCAATGACCAGCATCAGGTCGTGGCGAAACGGGTTCCAGACGCTACTTGTCAGCGCCGCAGCGGCGTTTACACTGTCGTCGAGAAGAATCGACTTCGGGTGCGGACTGCCGACCGCATCGCACAACCGGTCCACAAATTCAAAGAGCAACGGTTCGTCACCACGGAGGACCGTCTGTGGATCGTTCCCCCTGGGTTGCCGACGAGCGAACAAGGGTTTCAGCATGAAGGCGATCATGGCGATCCCAATTATGGCAGGCGCGGCATAAGCGAGCGCGACCATCAAAACTGCCCTACCCCTGACATTGGCTTGAAACATGACAATATTGTTGACCAGATGCCAATAAACGCCGTATCCCACCAGCCCGATGAACATGAGATAGATAATCGGCAATAACACCATCAGCGCGGCGACGACAGCGATGGCGAGACGATACGCCAGCGTCACTTTGACCGGCTGAATGTGACCTTCCAGAGCTTGAAGAATCTTCGCCGAAATCTCTGGCGACTCCGAGTTCAACGTCGATGCAACCTCGTCGTTGGAAGTCGTTTTGGAATCAAGTGGTGCCGACCGATCGACCGCCGATAGAACCTGCTGATTGTCCTGTTTGGTCAGTCGATGTTGGGCTGCAGGGGGCGATTCAATGTCGCGATGAATACCGGCGTCGCGATGATTGTCAGTCTTAGTGACGAGTCCGGGGACGGAAGCCGCGACCTGACACTTTTGACATTTCGACGGACTTCGAGCGTCGTCATCACTCACTTCTATTTTTGAACCACATTCGGAGCAATCAACGACGATCATGGTCAGTTGTCCTTCGCGATGTCAGAAGTGCTGATCGGTGTAGTGAACGATTGGAAGTGGCGAAAAAAAGAATACGGTGCAAGAACATTGTTTGTCACCCGAATTGGAAATTTTCAACTCGGGCTCCAGCTCAAACCGGCAATGCCAACGAATCGTTAAAGCGGACGTTGACGCCTGTGAAATACCCCATCCAACGGAATGGAAGTTCTCTCATCCAGTGCTCGAAGTTACGCCCACGGCAAGCAAAACAAACAAGCCAACCGAACTCGTAAGACAGGATTCGGCACAAGTCTCAAGACGATTTTTACTCTGAACTTTGTTGCAAGGATGCGCGATACGCTGCCGTCCAGCCAGCCTCCAAATGACGTTTCTAAATGCGGCTGTCATTTTGGCGTTTCGGATAATTTCCAGATTTTTGGCAAACTTTCTTTGCTGCCACTTTGGCATCTCAAGTCGTCGAGCATCCGAAAATGCGACTCTATTTCGGTCTTTAATTTTTTGTCACGTGTTCACAAGATATTATTTTGTAAAATCTTACGATGAATTTTAATGCACGGGAAGTTGTCGAAATCTGACGGGATTTGTAATTGGTACGTGACTTGCCTCTTCAGTTTCGCAGACCGGGCCTGGTCGATTTACAAACAATTCAGTCATTGAACGGACGGCGTTTTTTCTGCATTGCCTCAACACGGGGTCTTGTCCCCCTTGTTGAGACCATGCCTATGAGTGCCTCTGAATTAACGGAGATCGAACATGTTGGTACGAACTCGAAGAATCGGTTTGCCTTCGGTAGACCCAATGTCATCAATGCAACGTGAAATGGAACATCTGTTCGGACGGTTCCTGAATGTCACACCGGAAAACGGTGCTGCCCGAGGCTGGCACGCAGTCGTCGCCATGTGGGACGACGCGGATAAGGTGTTCGTCGAACTCGAACTCCCCGGGGTGAGCAAGGACGACATCGATGTGACCGTGCATAACGGTATGGTTCGTGTTTCGGGCGAACGCAAACATCCTGAAGGGAATCGTAATTACTGGGTCAACGATCGCGTTTACGGACCGTTTGATCGGGCGATCAATCTTCCGGAAGACGTTGATGCGGACAGTATCGACGCCGAATTGTCTGATGGAGTGCTGCGAATCACACTGTCCAAGAAGCCAGAAGCTCAGCCGAAAAAGATTACCGTCAAAGGTTAATCCTTTTTCCCATGTCGGCCACGAGCCGACATGATCGGTTGTGTAGCACGGGCTGACGCTCATACTTCGGCTTGTTCATGGTTCGCCCATCAAACGGCCGGCCCCTGTGCATTGCCCGTGGACGGAAACGAAGGGAACAGAACTTCAAAGTTCTGTTCCCTCTTTTTTTTATTAGCCGGTCCAGTGCCGAGCTTGTCTTTTCGGCGCACTCTCAATCGACGAGGTCGATTTCTGAACGATCGGGTTAGCCCCGTCAATAAATGGCCTGAGGCAATGAGGTTTATCGCTTCGGCCACCTCGTTGATAATCACGCCACAAACTGGCGGCAACGTCTGACGGGGAATGCCCTTTGACTGTCGTCAGGTAGACAAACATCAGCTCAACCAGACGGCCGAGCGGAATTCCGTGCGACTTTCGTTCCTGACTGAAAATCCAGGCGGCGAGTCGACGAAACTCGTGAAATGGCGATCTTGTCACTTCGGAAACCTTCTCGTCAGACGTGTCGTGGGAAACAGGTTCCCAAAGTGACTTGATCGATTCCACAAAGTTTCCGCTATTTGCAATCGCGTCCCAGTATTTCGCAAAACGGCGCAACTCTTGAATGGCCGAAAAGGTGAGCAACTTGTTGGAAAGGATTTCGTACGGCGGATGAGGGCTGTAAACCATCTGCCATTCGGCGTCATGCCGGATAATCGGTGTTCCTCGCAAGCGTTTCAGGATGCCGACTTGAATCTCATTCGGACCAAGCCTCACCAGCCGGTCAAAGCCATCCGCAAAACTTTCCAGCGTTTCACCTGGCAGGCCGACAATCAGGTCGGCATGAACGTGAACCCCGGTGTTATCACGCAGCCAGCGAAGATTTTCTTCGGCAATGTCATTCTCCTGATGCCGACTGATCAGCTCACAAACGGTTTCATTGAACGTCTGAATTCCAACTTCAAATTGAAGGGAGCCTGCCGGAAATCGCACGATCAAATCCTTGAGTGCATCAGGCAGGCGATCCGGGATCATCTCAAAATGCAGGAACAGGCCGGGTTGATACCGATCGAGAAAGAACTCAAGAATCGCTCGACCGACTCGAAGATTCAGGTTGAACGTTCGATCAACAAACTTGAACTGCCGAGCACCCCGCTGCAGCAACGACGCCATCGCACTCAGGAATTGGTCCAGGGGAAATTGCCTGACGGGGATGTCCAGTGCCGAGAGACAGAATTCGCACGTGAACGGACACCCTCGCGAAGCCTCAACATAAATAACGCGATGAGCAAGATCATCATCGGTATATAAATCGTAAGGCAGAACGACGTCGTTCAGAATCGGCAGACTCGACGTGATTAAACGGGAATTTGATATTTCGAGAGATGCATTCGGGGGGCGGAGACCAGCCAGTTTCTCTCGACAGAACTGCGCGAAGGCAAGATCCGCTTCACCACTAATTACGTAATCGGCCAATTGCACGATCGGTTGGCCTTCCGCTTCATAGCTGACCTCGGGGCCGCCAAGGACGACGATGATGTCGGGGCGAAGACGCTTCAGATCCGCCACCAGTCGCGTCGTCTCTTCCACATTCCAGATGTAGATTCCCAACCCGACAATCTTCGGCTGCTGCTCAAGAATCGCGTCGAGAATTTCGAGTGTCGGCTGTTGTGTCGTAAATTCCAGCAAGACAGTGCGGTCTTGCAAGTCACCCATATTTGCCAGCAGATACCGTAGTCCAAATGCGCAGTGGATGTAACGTGCATTCAACGTGGCGAGGACGATATCACCGGTCGGGGACTGACGCATTTTCATGGCGAAAAACACCGAACTCAGTTGAGTAAATCAAGTCTGATTCATGGTTTGTCCATGAAAATGGGTCTGTCCCACTGCACTGCCGGTGAACAGTTGATTTATCCGCCTAACTGACGGCGGAGATCATCAAATCGATCTTGCAGCGAATGGAATTCGGTTCGAACCGACGCAAGCTCTTCGCGGAGTTCCTGGATCGCAGATTCGAGGCTGGCGATTCGTTCCTGCCCAGCCGAGGCCGTTTCATTTGCATGCTGGCGAACGGGTGGTGCCGAGGCAGCAACGGTCGCCGCATGTGATGGACTCGGTGCAGGCCGGTCATCATCGTCCGCCTGATAGGCCGCCAGAGGCTCATGATTTTCGTTACTGGGATACAGATCGTGATCGACTTCGATCCCTCGACGTTCCAGCGGACCGTTGGCCCGAACGAGACCGACAGCCATCAGCGCTTGCAGCTCGCGACGAAGATCGTCTTGTGTTTCGATCCCCACCATGCGACTGGCTCGCGTCCGAAGCTCGCCCAACTGCTGCTTACCGCGTAACATCAACTCGGTCATAATGGCGAGTTGTTGCTCGTTCAGCGTTGTCTTGTGACGCATGTAGTGCCGGTAACGCTCGGTTCGTCCGCTTTCCGTATGAATACAGGCAACAAGGCCCCGTTCCTGCAACGCGTTCAAGGTTTCCAGCACATCATCTTCGTCGTAATTGGAAATCGGGTCTCGATTGTTTTTCTGGTTACACCCGGTCGTCGTGGCCTTGAGCGTCATCGGATACTGGTCGGGAACCGTAAATGCCTTTTCCAGCAAAACGCCAAGGACTCGGCGCTGCTTACGTGGCATATCTTTGAGCGAAACGGATTCTTTTTCAGGGTCGGTCACGGTCGGCAATCTTTCGAGGCAGGCGAGGTTTCAGTAAACAGAGACGTGATTATTGCGGAAGCTAGGGTGCGGTGTGAGCAGGATAACTTGGGCTACTCAACCCCTCTTTCAGGAATGTCACCAGATCCGCCGATTCTTCAGCAGATAACTTCAAAGGAAAAATCTCTTCGTCGAGTTGTGGATTTGGTGTTCCCCCTTTGACGTAGTGGGCGACGACTTCTTCCAGCGTTTTCAGGCTTCCATCGTGCATATACGGGGCCGTCCTGGCGATTTCACGGAGTGTTGGGGTTTTGTAGGCACCTTTGTCGCCGGGTGATTTGCTGATCGCTGCACGTCCCTCATCGCTGCCGGGCAGACCAATGTTGTGGAAGCCGTTGTCTGTGAAATTTTTTCCGTCATGACAGACCGAACACCGGCCCTTGTAAAAGAAGATCTTCATTCCGCGCTGTGCTGGTTCCGATAACGCGGCCGCATCACCCGCTTTAAATCGATCATAGGGTGCGTCACCGGAAAGGACTGTCCGTTCGTAAGAGGCGATCGCTTTGGCAATCCCGTCTGGCGTCACGTCTGTACCAAAGACCTTTTGAAACTGGCTTTTGTAACCGTCTATTCCGTTCAGCTTGGCGACTACCGCGTCAAGCGGCATATTCATTTCGATCGGATTCTGAATCGGTCCCAGCGCCTGTTGTTCCAAGCTTTTGGCTCGCCCGTCCCAGAACTGGAACTGCTGCAGGGCCGTATTAATCACGGTCGGGGAATTCCGGCCTCCCTTTTTCCCTTCGACACCGGTCGCGAATTGCTCGCCGTTGCTGAAGCCTTTGGCGGGATCGTGGCACGTGGCACAGGCCACTTTATTATCGGCTGACAGGCGACCATCAAAAAACAATTGCTTCCCCAAAGCGATCTTCTCTTCCGATGGAGGGTTATCCTTCGGATAGACAATCGGTGGAAGCCCGACAGGTTCGGCGGCGAAAACAGACAGTTCAAAAGCGAAGATCGTCAGAATGGCGGCAGAGATCATACGGATCATCAGCAAGTTCCTAAGGCATCGCGGTTTTTGGAGCTTCGAAAAAAGTTCGTCATGGTACGACGTAAAAAACAAACTGAACGCGGTTCGATGCGCACATTCTTCTGGCTGTCGCTCTGCCTTTCAAGAGACCGCAAACATTTCAAAATCGATTCGCCCGAAATGAATCAATTGAAAACAATGTAAAAGATTTTTAACCACGAATCTCACAGCGCGGGCATCGCCCGCAACCCAATGGGAGGGCGAGGCTCCTGCCGAGCCGCTGAGTCGATGCGTGTAACTACTTCACGGCTCGGCGGGAGCCTCGCCCTCCCACGAAAAATCTTCGCGGCGCGCGAAGAAACACAACGTTAGTACTACAGCGCGTCCATCG
>CAIULL010000224.1 GCA_903899985.1 uncultured Schlesneria sp. | reverse complement strand
GGCCGATGGGTGGGGCGATATTCATTGGGGAAAAAGGAAAGCTGGAAATTAATCGCAATAAGTTCTCGTCGAATCCTCCCGAGATTGCTGAGGAACTCAAGAAGAAGATCGACGTCGACGAAGAGGAGCGAAAGTGGAGCGACAGTTTGGCGCTATGGCAGGCTCGCTGGCACATGCAGGACTGGCTCGATTGCATCCGTTCACGCAAACGACCGGTGGCCGATGTGGAAATCGGACATCGGTCGGTCAGCGTCTGTCACCTGGCCAATATCACTCGCGCGGCAGGTCGCCCACTGCGCTGGGACCCGGTACGTGAACTCTTCATCGGTGACGAAGCGGCCAACCAGTATCTGGATCGTCCACGTCGTGCGGGGTTTGAACTGCCAACGGGTTAATTGTCGTTACAAATTTCAACTGGATATTGGCGGTCCTTTCAACTGAACTTGCCAGCCGCTCGACTGACACGGATACATAAACCCAGCGAACGGTGTCGTTTCTCATCGCAAAAAGGAATGTTGAGTTGAGCACGATTGCAATTTATCCCCACATCGTCGTCGATGATGCCGGAACCGCTTTAATCGGTAACTCACGGTACAAGGTCGATCATCTTGCTGCCGAGCATTACCACTACGGCTGGACGGCGGAAGAATTGTTGCGGCAGCATTCCGATCTTCGTCCTGAAGATGTCTATGCGGCGTTGACATATTTCTACGACCACCACGACGAACTTGTCGCGGCGATCGCGGCTGCGACTGATAAAGTCAACTCCGCTCGAAACCAACAGGCGTTATCGCGCGACGAACTCTTACGGCGCAAGTCAGGTTAACGACCGTGCCGCAGGTTGTGCTCGGCCAATTCAGGGATTCGAAGAATGTAGACAGTGCCGTTGCCGTTCACCGTAGCAACGTGGACGCCATCGGGATGCCGAGCCATGCCTTTGGCGGGGCCAGGGTATTTGATGGTTCTGACTAATCGACTATGTGCCCAGTCGTGGATCTCAATTCCGGCATGGCTCGCGACGACCAACAGCTTGTCATCTGTGGTGAAGAACGGGTCGGCTGCCCAGTCGCTATTATTGGTGAGCAGGTAATCACGCGGCGGCGATTCCGTGAGATCCCACACCAGGCTCTTCTTGCCGGAATGAGTAAACGCGGCCACCAGGTTGCCGTCTTCCGATAGCGCGAATTGATAAATTGCTGTCTGATCGGGATGCTGAAGTTCCGCAATTACCTTCTGATCTTCCTTCAAACTCATCACCTGAAGCTTGCCATTTTGTTGCGGGACGAGATACCGATCAATGTCAGTTCTCAGACCACTAACTAACAAATTCTGCTGCTGGCGGTCGGGCATCAGCATTTCGTTCGGTAACTTTGTGATGACTGTGGATGACCCGAGTTGGAATTTCCCTCGTTTCGTCACATCCCAGGATTGGGACGAGATCCGTTTTCCATCGCAAATCTGGACGGCGGTGCCGCTTGGTGCGAATCTGATAAACTGAGTGTCCCAGTCAGAAATTAATTGTGGAACGGGCAAGCTGAGATTCCAAACAAATACTTGAGGGAAATTGACGTGACCAGCAATGGCGACCAATGTCGAGTCGGGTGTGAACGACGGCGGGGCGAACGAAGTTGGGGTGTATGAAGTCCCCACGCCAAGTTCTGCCATCAAAACGGGTGATTCGCCATCCAACTTCCAAGCGGCGTGTGCCTCACCTCCTGTCGTTACAAGAATCCTGCCGTCAGGTGAGAATTGCGCGGCTCGATAATGCCGCGTCATAATTCGCTCGGTGGGTGGCATCGTTGTCAGATCCCAAGCTCGCATAATGCCGAAATCATATTCCGTCACGATTAAAGTTTTTCCGTCCGGCGAGAACCAGAAATTGCAGTTGCTACCGTTAGTCGTTGGGATTCGGGTTTGCTCTTCCCAACCCATAGCCGTTTTCCTCCGCAAGCTAATCTCACCCATATTCACGGCCAACATATTGCCG
Organism: uncultured Schlesneria sp.; assembly: GCA_903899985.1. Taxonomy (GTDB): domain Bacteria; phylum Planctomycetota; class Planctomycetia; order Planctomycetales; family Planctomycetaceae; genus Schlesneria. Next base: position 43,471 of record CAIULL010000224.1, on the reverse strand, counting down.
TCAGGCGCAATTTTCGCACCAGCCCTTTCAAATTCGTGTAGGACACGAGGCGGTGTGACGTTCAAATCCAAAATCTGGTCGGATTCTGGCGCATCCAACCGCGATCTGATCAGGGTGTTGTCATCTGGACCGAATGCCACAAGTAGCCCTGGCAACGGTTCTCCTAATTGTGTCAAAGTCGGGCCGTCCGGCGCATCCCATTCGACATTCCAGACGAGAATTTGAGCAGTCTCGCCAATTGCCAATATATGGCCAGACGGTGAGCCAACAAGATTCTCGCCGTATTCTTTTGGGTAAATGATTTCTTTTACAAACCGAGGCACATTACCACTGATGTCCCAGACTTCCAAAATCCCACTGGGACGGCCAGCCATCACCATCCAGCGGCCATCCGGAGAAATGACTGGCCGTTCGTATTCCCGAATTTTGTGTTCCGGGCGTTTAGCGAGTAGTCGGAAATTCGGATGAACGGGATCAGTTAAATCAACGGCATACTTTCCGCGCCCCGCGTAGAAAAACTTACCATCGGGAGAGAAGCAGATGGAAACACCTGTGTAACTATCGGGGAAACCTGGTTCGCCATCTTCCATCAGTAATTTCAGAGTTTTCGTGGACCAGACCCGTGCCTGCCCATATTGGGACGTACTGACAAAGAACTCGCCGCTGGGATGAAACACGACGTTGCTAATGGACCACCAGTTTCGCAGTCGATCACTACCTATCACCGCAACCAGCTCTTTCGGTTGCCATTCGAATCGTTCCGATTCCGGAATTTTGTCGTTATCGAGTGCCGCGAGTGTGATGAACTTCGTAGCGTCGACATTGAGTACATCGTTACTTTCGACTGTATTATTTGAACCAGACGGAGCGTGTGCCCGATTACTCGTTTGCGGATCTTTTGATTTGGAGATCTCGGTGACGGCACCTCCTTCGCCCACCTTGGCGGTGATGGATTCGACATCGTCTGAAGCATCGATCACAACTTTTGTTTCTTTGCCGTCTTTCGACTTGATCGTCACGATGACGACCGACAGAAAGATTAGTAGGACAGCCATCCCACCAAGCGCCGTCGCAATCCGCCCAAAGTTTCGGATTGGAGGAGCCGCATTCATCGTGGCGCGTTCGATTTCCGCCAATCGGCCGGCGACTTTGGCTGCCGATTCCGGACGAGATTTAACGTCCTTTGCCATCAGCTCGACAATCAGATTGGAAAGTTCGCGAGGCACGTTGGGGTTGACGAGATGCACCGGGGTTGGATTGACAGTCGCCAGCGAATTCAAAATCTCCATCACATTTTTGCCAGCGAACGGCAACTGGCCCGTTGTCATTCGGTATAGAATGACTCCCAAGCTGAACAAATCGGCCCGTGCATCGACGTCAACCCCGCTCGCCTGTTCGGGCGCCATAAATGATGGAGTTCCCAGAATCGCACCCAAAGACGTGAGGTTCAAGTTGTCACTTGACGAACTCGCCAATCCAAAGTCAAGCAGTTTGACTCGATCGACCGTTTCCCCATTGCCTTCGCACTTCGCAAGAGGAAAGTCCGGCGTCAAATCGGCGTCAGTCGTTCTGGCGGAGTCAGAAGCAATGTCGCACGATTGACCAGCCCTGCTTTCCTTCGGATCGACGAGACCACTCTTCGAAACTCGACCTTCTGTGTCACGATGTTCCAACCAAACGTTGGATGGCTTAATATCGCGATGCACTAACCCTTTCCCATGTGCAGCGCTTAACCCTTCGGCGATTTCGCGGCCGATTCGCAGCACGTCCTTGATCGGTAATCTCGATTCGCGACGCAATCGCGCGTCGAGGGATTCTCCTTTCAGCAATTCCATCGCGAGGAACGGCATGCCCGACTGCTCGCCTACCTGATAGATCGTCACGATATGGTCGTGACGCAGCGCCGCGATCGCTTGAGCTTCTCGCAAATACCGTTTTCGAGCCGCCGGATCGGACGCATACTCGGATTTCATTACTTTCAAAGCCACGAAACGTTTGAGTTGAGGATCTTCTCCTTGAAAAACTATACCCATCCCACCTCGATCCAATGGCTTCAAGACTCGATAACCGCCGAGCCAACCGATCTCGTCCGGAGACACTGGCGGTGCCATGTAAGCAAACCTGGTTTCGAGCGGTTGGACCTTTAAGTCGTTTGGAGTAACGAAGGTCGCACTATTGTTGTTGGATGACGAAGAAATGCGTTTGACGCGGGAAATCACTTCGTCGACAAAATCAAGGTCAAGCTGCGTCTTAGCGGACGAATGGCTAGACGCTCGCAGTGCTCGTTCGAGTTCATCTGGAACCATCAAACCCGGCAGCGTCTCAATACAGGCATTGCAACGGGTCAAATGCTCGAAGATCGGTGCGGATTTGACATCGGATAACACTCCCGAAACGGCTGAAGCCAATTCAACAGGTGACGGACATATGGCGACGGGAGATATGGGGTTTTCTGTCACTTTGTGTTTCCTCATTTTCGATTGGAAGCGATCGGATCGTGGGAATCTCAATTCCTATCAATCTCAGTACGCAGTCGATGAGAAAACCTGACACCCGATTCTCTCTAATCCATGAATCCTTCGAGTTCTTGTCTCAAAACCTGCAAAACGCGAGACTTGGCTTTGTAGACAGCGGGAATCGACAAACCCAGCTTGTCAGCGGTCTCTTTTGCTGACAAGCCGTCGATCGTCATTTGCCTGCAAGCCTCCCAAGTCCTTGGCTCGAAACGATTACGTATAATTTCCATGGCACGGGCGGCCAGCATTTCTGTGAATTCCGACTGCCAAAACGCGGTCTCAGGGCCTTCAGTGGTCAACGCGCCTGCAAATTCATCATCGTCTCCGAACGACTTGAGTTGGTGCTTGCGCATGGCGCTGCGCCACTTGTTTAACGTTACTGTTTTCAGCCAAGAACGAAAGCTGCGGTTCGGGTCGTATTCAAACCGCGGCATTTCCTCGACCATAACGAGAAAGACATCTTGAACGAGGTCCGCAGCGTTTGTGTCCGAAAGCCCTACGGACTTGGACCAACGTAACAGCAGCGGCGTGCAAAGTTCTATGAGCGTATTCCAATCGCTAGCTTGGGGCGATTGACGCAAACGTTTCAAAAGGCTGACTGGAGTTGTCTCCAAACCAATTGTCCCTTCATTTCAAATCGTGCATGCGTGCTGAAGAAGTTTGACAAACCGATTCAGAAGTAAGACTTTTTGATCGCTATCGGGATTGGATGACGCGGCTCTCAAATGACCAATTCAATTTACTTCCGCTTCGCGGCTCGATGCAAGGTATTGCGACGAACAATGTTTCGAGAATCTTGGGCAGCCGGTCCGCCGTGAGCGAGCGAAGGAGAAATGTGTCGTAAGCTTGGATAAAGTTGGCTTCTCCACTTCAAGACCAAAATAGCAATTGGGTCAATCGTTGGGAGACGCGATCCGGCTGAATCAGGAGAGCGAAAAGGGTGCTTCCAAGCGTCACGAAAATCTATTTCCCCGCTATTTTCGACGGTTGCCTCGGGCCTGACATTTCTCAATGCCTCAACTAAAAATGACGCGTCGGTTGAGGTCAATTCCGCCAATTTTTTTCCACTTCTCTGGGAGGCGCGGTTAAACGATCAAACACGGCCAAACGGAGGATCGGGGCAAGAAAAACATTTCGGACGGTAATGATCTTGAGTTTCTTGCTGCTCGGGCTGAAGCCCAAGCTACGAAAACGACTATGATGGGCACCGCTACCAGGCCATTACAGGAAGATTTGCGTCATCGACTTCCACAACAGGTTCCTGCCAGTCGACGACAGAACAGGGTTTTACCGGCAGTCGTGCCAGTCGCAGAAAGTTTGACAGCAACGGGCGGCCTGCGACGGTCAGTACCGATTCGGGATGAAACTGGACTCCGTAAAGCGGACGCGTCCGATGTTGTAATGCCATCGGAATGCCGTCCTCGGTCCTGGCGGTGATGAGCAGCTCTTTGGATAGTGATGCTTCGTCAACGATCAATGAGTGATACCGTCCGACTTTCAGGGGTGACGGAAGGTCTTCGAATAATCCGGTGCCGGAATGTTCCACGAGCGATGTTCGGCCATGAACGGGTTCGGGGGCACGGATGATGTCACCTCCGAAGGCGGCCGCGATGGCCTGGTGACCGAGGCAGACTCCCAGAATGGGGATCGAGTCGCTGAGTTGGCGAATCAGTTCGATCGAAATTCCGGCTTCATTTGGCGTGCAAGGGCCAGGCGAGATCACGATCGCTTTTGGTTTGAGAAGTTTTACGGTAGCGACATTCATTGCGTCGTTGCGAACGACCTTTGTCTCACAACCGAGTTCGACCAGGTATCGAGCGAGGTTATAAACGAAGCTGTCGTAGTTATCGATCAGTAGTAACATCTGTTTGGTCGAGTGCCTTCAGCATCCCTGCTGCTTTCGTCAATGTTTCTTCGTATTCAGATTCCGGATCGGATTGAGCCACGATTCCCCCTCCGACGTTACATTGTAGCCAGCCGTAACGCTGAACATAGGTTCGAATCAGCAAATTACTGTCGGTTTGTCCGTCCGCTCCAACGTAGAACAGGCTGCCGCAATAAGGGCCGCGGACGGTTGGTTCCAGTTCGGCAATAATTTGCATGGCTCGAACCTTGGGTGCGCCGCTGATCGATCCGCCGGGAAATGTTGCTCGAAACAAGTCCCAGATCGTCGACTCTGGTTTCAGCTGGCCACGTACTTCGGAAACAAGATGCTGGACCGTTTCGTATGTTTCCACGGCACACAATTGAGGTACCCTTACCGTTCCCGGTTGGCAGACTCGCGAGAGATCGTTTCGTAACAGATCGACGATCATGACATTTTCTGCCTGATCTTTTTCGCTTTGACGCAGTTCATCGCGTGTGAACAGGTCGGCTTCAGGTCCTTGTTTTCGTCGTCGAGTTCCTTTAATGGGGCGGGTTTCGACTTCGCCGTCGGTGACGCAGAGAAACCGTTCTGGCGAGGCGCTGACGATCGCCCAGTCATCCCACATCATCAGTCCCGCAAACGGTGCGGGGTTCACCGAACGAAGTCGTTCATACAATTCGACGCTGCTACACGGTGCCGGGGTGAGAAGCCGCTGAGAAAGGTTCGCTTGAAAGATGTCGCCTGCAGCGATGTATTGAATGACTCGTTCCACCGTACGAAGATATTTTTCTCGTGAAAACGTACTGGTCACACGCGGAAACCCGGACAACGGAAATTGCCTGGCGAAATTCAGAGGTTTGGGGGGTGACGACTGGTCTGCTTTCGAGACGCCTGCCGTACTGGTCTCAATTGAGGTATCAGCGCTGTGGAGGGCTGGCAGGTCCAATTGCAGATTCTGTCCGACAGGTAATTGAATTCGTCCCGCTTTATCAACTGAGTTCAAGCAGTTTTTTACTTTCCGCAATCGTTTTGCTGCGCGCACTTTGCGAAGATCGAGATCGGGTTCTGGCCAGCCTTGGGAGATCAGCCAGACTCGTCCGGCGAAGTGATCCCAGGCGATGACCCAGTCGTACAGTCCAATGGCCATCACGGGGAGCTCGAATTCATCATGTTCCGCTGACGGAATTCGTTCCCAGGATTGGCCAAGCTCATAGCCGAGTAGACCAGCGATTCCGCCTTGAAACGGGGGAAGGCCAGGTACGGGATCGATTCGAAATCGTTCCCATTCTTTCCGAGCGTTCGTGAAAGGATCGTATTTAAATAACGGACAATTCATTTGCCACTTCGCAATCGGGTCTGCCGTCAAAAACGAATATCGACCGACCGGTTTTCGCGCGAGGGCACTCTCAAACACTAAAAGATTGGACCAGGAGGAGAACGCTTTGACTGCAGTCATGACGTCGAGTGAGGAAGAAAGTTCCTCCACGAGCGGCAAAGTCGAGCCGTTCCTCGCCGTGTAGGAGATCTCTGGAGTGCTCTTTTCGGAATTCGTCATCATGAAGACTTCTTCCAGCCCGCGATGTCCAGAAGCTTTTTTCAACTTTTCATTGTTAAACAACTCGACCACGGAGGTGGCAACTGGATCGCTCTCCTAAGAATAGCGAAATGCAGGGTTATTCGTAATCCATAACTCGAAGGCAAAGGCCTGACAACCACCCCCGTGAGGGTGGTGGCTGTCAGGCGAATTTCACGAAATCATCTTAACCCACTTCGGTCATGGCGGGGGTTTTCAATTCTTCATTGATCAAACTCAGTGTTTCGTCGAGTTCAGGTCGGAACAGGTCACCGATCAGCAGATCCGTGATGTCACCTTTTCGGTGTGGGTGCTTCGCTACAAATTTTCCGAAACTGATTCCCGCGTAGTAGGCACACACTAATGAACGCATCCGTTCCATGCCTCGGACATAATCCGCTTCCCATTTGCCCAGTTGTGCGGCGGAGGTGTCTCCTTTGGCCAGTCCTTCACAGACAGCGTCAGCGGCCAATTCGCCCGATTTGAGTGCGAGCAACACGCCAGACGAATACAGCGGGTCGAGAAATCCGAATGCGTCCCCGACCATAACCCAGCCGTCACCTGCTGCTCGTCGTGAGCGATACGAATATTCTTTGGCTGCACGGTATGGAGCGACTCGTTTGCCGATGCTGATCCGCTGCTTGACTGCGGGGCACTTTTCGACTTCTTCGTGATAAATCGTTTCGAAGTCTTTGCTTTCACGATTCTTGAAGAGATAGGTGTAGTCGGCCACGGCACCAACACTAACGATGTTGTCGTGCAGCGGGATATACCAGAACCAGCCTTTCTTCCCTTGAATCTGCAATACGACGGTGGCTCCTTCGTCACGCCCGACATCTCGCTGGGCACCTTCCCAATAGGTCCAGACAGCCGCTTTTTTCAGGTCCGGGTCCCATTCCCGCAGTCCGAGTTTACCCATGATCAACGAACTTTGACCGCTGGCATCGACAATCACATCGGCTCGTTCAATGCGTTCTTCTCCCCCTGCTTCGTCCTGGACGCGGACGCCGACGGCTCGCTCACCTTCGAACAGCACTTCAAGAACACGAATGCCTTGTTGCACGTCCACACCGTGTTCGATCGCATTTTCCAGCATTCGCTGATCAAAGTCACTCCGTCTGACCTGCCAGGTTTGCGAGGATTCGTGGGGTTTATGGTCGAGGAAATAGAACGGTTCGGACAGGCGGCCACTCGACCCGACGAATTGCACGCTGTACTTCTTGACGAACTCGCTGCTCTTCATTTTGTTGAGCATGTTGAGTCGTTTCATGACCCAGTAAGTCTGTGGAATCAGCGATTCGCCGATGTGGAATCGAGGAAAATGTTCCCGCTCAAGCAAGCGAACTTTGTAACCGCGTTGAGCGATCAATGTGGCGGCGGTTGCGCCCGAGGGGCCGCCGCCGATGACGATGACGTGAGGATTTACGGAACTGACCATGATGATAACTCTCCAAAAAATTGTTCGATGTTACGTTTCGCGACGCCACAGGCTCCCTTCCACCTCGTGTGGAAAACGAGCCGAATTCAATAGTTCTAAAAGTTGATCAAGCTGAGCTTCTGATAAATGACCAATTTGTTTGGAATGACATTCACGAACCGGGCCTGACAATTGTTCGAGCAACTGCAATCCTGCCTCGGTGATTCCGACTTCGACGACGCGACGATTGTCGGATCGGCGTTCGCGACGCACGAGACCTCGATCTTCCAATCGATCGAGCAATCGAGTCATATCAGGAGAACGGGAGATGAGCTTCTGACCGATTGCGCTGGTAGGAACCGTTTTCGGATGGACCGCTTCGAGAAGCCGGAGAGCGTTGTATTGCTGTGCAGACAATTCCACCTCGGCAAACAATTCGTCCTCGAGTGACTTCAAGCGATCGTAAGTCCGCCAGAGACTCAGATAAACCTCCTGCTGAAGCGAGTCGAATCGGGACTTGCGAGCGGTCGCGGTCACAGCGAATCTCCTCAGGAACGGACTAGGTAATCGCACAACGGCATCATCTGCCACCCACATCATCATAGTTCGGCAGAATCATTCGTCAAGACAATTGTCGTTTCAACGTGGATCGTCAGTGGTGATTGCGTCGCTTGATGGTTTATCGAAAAAAACGACTTGACAAAAAACGACGATCCGTTGATAATCGACGCATGGGAACAATGACGCGCAAACAACGAGAAATTCGCGAGCGAGAACAGCTTCTGCTGAAGGTCGCCCGTAAGATGCTGATTGAACAAGGGTATTCCGGGCTAAGCATGGATCAGCTGGCCGAGGTGACCGAGTACTCGAAAGGGACGATTTATCAGCACTTTTCGACCAAGGAAGACCTCGTCACGGCTTTGGCGATCGAGAGCATGGAACGGCGGGTTGAGCTGTTTCTCAGGGCCGAAAAGTTTGTGGGGAGGTCTCGCGAGCGAATGCTGGCAATCGGGGTCGCCGATGAAATCTTTTCCCGGTTGGAAACGCATCATTATCGATCAGAGTTTATTATCAAGCTTGCAAACCTCGGAGATCGGGCTTCAACTGAACGAAAAGAAGCGTTAGATCGATTGGAATCAGCTTGTTTTGGCTGTGTGGTCAGAATCGTTCAATCCGGAATCGATCAAGGTGAGCTTCCCAAAGAAGTTGATCCACGTGAGTTAGTCTATTCCGTTTTCACCATGGCTTTGGGGACGCATATGACGGCCCTGCATTACTGTCCAATGTTGAAGGAATTTGAGATTTGTGACCCGGTCAAGGTTCTCTTGAAAGGAATTCATATTTTGCTGGATGGTTTCGAATGGAAACCGTTAAGAGCCGACTGGGATTACGGAGTGACTTATCAGCGAATCTGCGCGGAAATCTTTGCTGAGGAACAAAAGCGCATCGCCGAATGTTAAAAATTTTGCCAGAAATTGACAATCCGTCGAAATTCGACGGAGTTGTTTGTTGAGGATCGCTTGTCTGCCATGTTTTTCAAAAATGATCGACCGCTGACTGATTGAGAAGATCGGCTGAAATGAATTGGCTTGCTTTACGAATGCTGACTGGCGACCGAAGTAAGTACTTAAGTTTGATCCTGAGTATTACTTTCGCCACTTTGCTGATGTCGCAACAGGTTTCCATTTTCATGGGGATCGTGACACGTTCTGCCAGCCAGATCATTGATGTGCGTGATGCTGATATCTGGGTCATGGACAACAAGGTTCGCTACATCGACGAAGCGCCCTATCTTCCGTCAAATGAATTGCAACGGGTTCGTGGAGTTCCCGGTGTGGAATGGGCGGTCAGGTTTCACAAAAGTAATATGACCGCTCGGTTGCCGGATGGAAATTTTCGAAATTTGGTCGTGCTCGGCGTCGATGATGCCACGCTGGTTGGCTCTCCAAGAGAAATGATTCTCGGGGAACTGAGTTCACTCAGCAAGCCCAACGCCGTGTTCATCGATAAAGCGGGTTACGAATACATGTGGCCCCATCAACCGTTCAGGATCGGACAGGAATTCCAACTGAATGATCGCCGTGTGGTTCTTGAAGGGATCTGTAAAGCGTCTGCTCCGTTTACCACTCTGCCGATCATTTACACTCGATTTACTGAGATTGAACGATGTCTTCCAGCAAACCGTAACGTGATGAACTATATCCTTGTTAAGCCGGTTGCCGGACGTGATCCGCTGGAGGTGTGTGAAGCAATCGAAGAACAGACGTCGTTGATGGCATTAACGCAAGACGGCTTTTTCTGGCGGACAATTGACTACTTTTTGGGATCGACCGGCATTCCCATCAATTTTGGAATCACTATTGCGCTAGGGTTCATCGTCGGAGCTGCAGTTGCCGGACAAACGTTTTACCTGTTCACTCTCGAGAACTTAAAGCAGTTCGGGGCTTTGAAAGCCATGGGGGTCACGAATGCTCGTTTGATTGGCATGATTTTACTTCAAGCGAGCGTTGTGAGTGGGATTGGTTACGGTTTGGGGATGGGAGTGACCGCGATCTTTTTCACGTTCACGAATCGGATCGCACCGATGGCGGGGATTCACTTGACGACAGTCGCTGCATCTGGTGTCGGTTTTGCTGTTCTGGTCATCATTCTTTTGACGAGCATTTTCAGTCTGCGCAAAGTTCTGTTTCTTGAGCCTGCCGTTGTCTTCCGGGGTTGATTCGAATGTCCGTCGTTTCCAAATCGGGACCTGTTCAATCCGCTCGCTCCAGCGAACTTGCGGTTCAATGTCGCCAGATCGTCAAAGAATTTGGAGTTGGCGAGACGAAGACGGTTGCGCTGCGCGGTGTTGATCTTGACGTGTTGCCCGGTCAGATGACACTGCTGGTAGGACAGTCAGGTTGTGGTAAGACGACGCTGATTTCGATTATTGCCGGGCTACTGAATGCGACGAGCGGATCGCTGTCCGTCCTGGGTGAAGATCTGATCAATATGAGCGGGTCAAACCTGGTTCGATTTCGTCAAAAGAACATTGGTTTTGTGTTCCAGCAGTACAACTTATTGCCGACACTCAACGCGATTGAGAACGCGGCGGTGCCGCTCATCATTGCAGGTCAGCCTCGTCGTCAGGCCTTTGAAGCGGCGAAAAAAATCCTGACATTAGTCGGACTGGGGAGCCGAATGCATCTTTTGCCGAACCAGCTTTCGGGTGGCCAGCAGCAACGAGTTGCGATCGCCCGGGCCCTGGTTCATGAACCTCGGTTACTGGTTTGCGACGAACCGACCGCTGCTCTGGATGCTCATTCAGGCCAGACTGTCATGGAGCTTTTACGAAAAGTTGCCTTGCAGCCAGACCGAGCCGTGATCGTCGTGACACACGACAACCGTGTCTTCAATTTCGGCGATACGATCATTCACATGGATGACGGAGTCGTCTCGAAAGTCGAAGTCCCGGATCGCAGCTCAAACGGACACAATGACTCAATGCATTAAATCGTTTCATGAAAATCTTGGCAGAACAAACTTTAAGCGAGTAACGACTGTGTGAGTCGGCGAATAAATAAATCTGATTCTTACTATTTGAACGAATTGTTAATAACAGCAGGTGACCTATGTTCAAGACCGTCCGCAGCTTCTTCTTACCGGTGCTGGCCGTATGTCTGTTTGCTTTTTCGATTTACCATCTGCTGTACGCCGCCGAAAAGCTTCCGAAAGTTGCTCCGCTCGTCGAGCCACCGCGGCAGTCGTTTCGATCGGGGATTTCCGCGACCGGGCTTGTCGAGGCTCGCGCCGAAAACATCTCATTAGGGACAGCGGTGGCTGGCGTGGTGTTGGAAGTCTGCGTCACCAACGAACAGCTGGGCCAGCGAGTTACGAAGGGAACTCCGCTATTCCGTGTCGATGATCGGCATCTCAGGGCACAGCTTCGTACCTTGCAGGCCAATCTCAAATTGGCCGAGACTCAGCTCGAACGACTGGAGCAGATGCCGCGACCAGAAGAGATTCCTCCCAGCGAAGCCAAGGTGAAAATTGCGGAGGCCAATCGCACCCGCCTCAAAGACGTCTATGAGCGAAATGAGCAATTGTTGGGAAAGAGAGTCATCTCGGAGGAAGATTATACTTCCAGCCGCTTTACGTTCCTGGCCGCTGATCAGCAATGGCAGCAGGCGGTTGCGGAAGATAAATTATTGAAGGCGGGGTCATGGAAACCAGATATCACGGTTTCCCAGGCGTCAGCCGAAGCGGCCCGCGCCAGCGTGGCCGATATGGAAACCGAGATCGAACGTTGCCTCGTCCGAGCCCCTGTCGATGCTCAGATTCTGAAAATTGACGTCCGGCCCGGTGAATACGTGAATGCCGCTGCTTCGAAAGCCTTAATTCTGCTTGGCGATCTCGATCGATTGCGAATTCGAGTCGATATCGACGAACAGGACATTCCCCGATTCCAGTCGACGGGCCGGGCGATGGCCAGGCTGCGAGGTGCGGCTGATAAAGAATTGAAACTCGTGTTCGTCAGGGTTGAGCCATACGTGATCCCGAAGAAGGCGTTTTCAGGTGACAATACCGAACGGATTGACACTCGCGTTCTTCAAGTCCTTTATGAAATTGATTCGGAACAATCAGGGGTTTACGTCGGTCAACAGGTGGACGTTTCGATCGAAAGCGAAAGTCCTTCAAAACCCGAGCCGTTTGATCAGGCACGTCCGGTCGAGTAAAACCAATGAAAATCAGAATATTGCTTAACATCGGAATTTGACCCTAGAAACGGCCTCATGCCTGCCAAGTACATTATCGGAATAGATCTCGGCACCACGAACAGCGCTCTTGCTTATGCGTCGCTGGATGCCGAGCATCCTGAAGTCAAACTGCTGGCGATCCCTCAATTAGTCGCTCCCTCTGCTGTCGAAGCCCGCGATTTGCTGCCATCGTTCCTTTTTCTGGCGAGCAAACAGGAAGGGGCGACCGGGACATACGATCTTCCCTGGGCGTCAGGACGCGATTTTGCGGTTGGCGAAATGGCTCGGCGCCAATCGGCCGAGCTTCCTGATCGGACGGTCGGTGCCGCCAAGTCGTGGTTGTGTCATAGCCGGATCGATCGACATCAAGCCATCCTGCCGTGGGGAGCGAGCGACGATGTCCCCAAGGTGTCACCCGTCACTGCGACTCGAAGGTATCTGGAGCATCTTGTCGCCGCATGGGAAGCCGCGAATCCAGATGCTCCCTTGGCCGAACAACACGTGGTACTGACGGTCCCCGCGTCGTTTGATGCTAGCGCCCGAGAATTAACTCGAGAAGCTGCGTCGGCGGCCGGCTTACCCGATGAACTGGTGCTGCTCGAAGAACCTCAGTCCGCCGTCTATGCGTGGTTGACAGCTATCGGTGACAGATGGCGAAAAGTGCTCAAGGTGGGTGATACACTGCTGGTTTGTGACGTCGGCGGTGGAACAACAGACTTGACCCTGGTCGGGGTCAGCGAAGAAGCGGGCGAATTAACGTTAAAACGATTGGCCGTTGGTAATCATCTGTTACTCGGAGGCGACAATATGGACTTGTCGCTGGCTCATTACGTGGCAGGTCTGTTTGCCAAAAAGGGAGTGAATCTTGATCCCTGGCAGTCCGTTTCATTGTGGCATTCGTGCCGACAGGCGAAGGAAACATTGCTGTCGCCTGATGGTCCGAAAAAGCATCCGATTTCAGTCCTCGGTCGCGGCAGTAAGTTGATCGGTGGAACCGTGACGGTCGACGTCAGTCGCGAGGCCGTTTTGCAGCTGCTTGTCGACGGCTTCTTCCCTCAATGCAAATCGACAGACAAGCCCGCTCGTCAGAGGGTTTCCGGGTTTCAGGAGATCGGGCTGCCGTACGAAGCTGACGCGGCAGTGACACGGCATCTGGCGGCATTCCTGCAAAGTCACGGAACCGACGACGGAGGCCCTGTTCGCCCGACACATGTTCTGTTTAATGGCGGTGTGTATAAAGCCGATGCGTTTCGAACACAACTTCTGGAAACTTTGAAGCAATGGTTCCCGGATCAACCGCCGAAACTGCTTGAGGGAGTTCACGATCTTGACCACGCTGTTGCGCGCGGTGCCGCCTACTACGGTTGGGCCAAGGTTAAAGGTGGGGTGCGAATTCGTGGCGGAACGGCTCGAAGTTATTACATCGGAATCGAGACGGCCGGTCTGGCAATACCAGGAGCGCCCCGCCCCTTACGAGCTCTCTGCGTGGTCCCGTTTGGCATGGAGGAGGGGACCGAACTCGACGTTCCATCAGATGCCATCGGACTGATTGTTGGTCAACCGGCTCATTTCCGGTTTTTCAGTTCGTCGACGCGGAAAGAAGATCAGCCGGGGGTCAGGCTGCAACGCTGGGACGATCAAGAGATCGTGGAAACCGATTCGCTGGAGGCGACTCTTCCAAAGGATGACGCGATCGACGACCACTATGTCCCGGTCCAGTTCCACACACAATTAACGGAACTGGGTGTGCTGGAACTCTGGTGCGTCAGTACTCGCGGTAGTGGTCGATGGAAACTGGAATTCAGTGTTCGAGAAGACGCCGAAGCGTGATCGACACGGTCCCGGGTGCTTGCTGTGCTTCCTTCGGTCGAACCGCCGTTATTAAACAGCAGATGGGCAGGTCAACGAGCCGATTGAACTGAAAACTTCCGGGGTTTGCTCGTACTAATTCGAATTCAAACCAATTTTGTCAGCCAGTTCTGAAGATCTTCGAGCGATTGAAAACTCAAAAGGGCTTCCCCAAGATCCTGACTTTGTTCAAGCTTCAACTCACGGATTTGCCGTTGAACGTCCTCTGGCAACGAACCATACTGTCTTGCGAGGATTCGAAGTAATAACGTCGCGCTCCCCTGCTCTCGACCTTCCTCTCGACCTTCTACACGACCTTCTTCCCTGGCCAGTCGTTCAATTGATGTGACGTAAGGCATTTCCAATTCCTCTTCGAATGCAACCAATTCTGATTTGAATCTTCGGTCTAAATCTGACCGAAGCCGCATCATCCAATCAATCAAACGAAATATCTCTCGTATTTTATCCGAATTGTATCCGAGCGTGTAGAGGTTTCGCACTAATTGTGTTTTGGCACTGAAGCGCGCGTGAGGGTCACTTGCCGTTTGCAGTGCTGCAATCTGAGCACGAGCGACTTGGACGACGAGCGAATTGTCGTCAATCCAATCACTACTGACGCGGTCCAGTAACTTGCAGACAGGGAATCGACGATCGCTTCCGTAGTCACCTAGCTCAAAATGATAGACGTTCGGTCGCCAGTTTGGCCTGAGGTCAGCAAGGATGACCAGAGTGATGACTTCCTGGCGAAACATCCATTTCAAGCCCGCATTGTACAAATCGATTCGCGAGGCAAAGTCTGATTCGTACGAAGTCTGAATCTCGAGATGGCAAAGTATCCATTGGTCAAGACCGTTGATCAGATGGACTTTGAACAGAACATCCACTTCGCTGTTGCGGTGTCCCGCCAGCCCGATGATCTGACTGATTTCCTTATCAAGCCAGATCGGGTCATGATTCCAATCGATGAGGTCAGCAATGTTTGGGAAACACGCCTTCATCGATTCCATCAAATGGAATCGGAGTGTTTCCTTCCATGCGCCGTCATAATCGCTGGATCGTTGTTCAGCTTCGGTGTCATGTTCATCGAATTGATTCATGAATCGCCCTGACCTGGGCAAAAACAACTTAAACCACCGGGAATCCCCGGTGGTTTAAGTTTTAAGACTCATTCGTTTCCAGCGACAGATTTATTCTGAAAACGCGGCGTCGAATGCTCGTGCTGACGGTGCGAAGTCAATGTTCTTGACGTACTGGCACGATTCACGAGCACCGTGTTCGCGGTCCATACCGCTGTCTTCCCATTCGACCGACAACGGGCCCTGGTATTTGGCGGCATTCAAGGCGCGAATGACTTCTTCGAAGTTCACTCCGCCACGTCCCATGCTGCGGAAGTCCCAGCCACGTCGTGGATCCCCGAATGACAGATGACTCGACAGGATCCCTGATCGTCCGTTGAGTGTGACTTTCGCGTCCTTCATGTGCACATGGTAAATCCGATTCGGGAAATACCGGATAAACTCGGCAGGATCGACTCCTTGCCAGATTAAATGGCTGGGGTCGAAATTGAATCCGAACTCTTCCCGACCACCAAGTGCGGCAACGGCTCGTTCTGCGGAATAGATATCAAAGGCGATTTCGGTCGGATGGACTTCCAGGGCGAACTTGACGCCACATTCCTGAAAGACATCCAGAATGGGGTTAAATCGCTCGGCCAGAAGCTTGAATCCGGCATCGTACATAGATTTCGGCGTTGGCGGGAAATCGTAAATCAAGTGCCAGACACTCGAGCCGGTGAAGCCGTTGACAATTCCCACGCCAAGTTTTTGAGCTGCCCGGGCGGTGTTTTTCATCTCTTCGATCGCTCGATGAGTCACCCCTTCCGGTTTGCCATCGCCCCAGACGTAGGCAGGCAGAATGCTTTTGTGGCGAGCATCGATATTGTCGAGCACGGCCTGGCCGACAAGGTGGTTCGAGATAGCGAAGACCTGCAGGTCATACTTTTCCAGCAGTTCGCGTTTCCGAGCACAATAGGTGTCGTCGGAAAGTGCTTTATCAACCTCAAAGTGATCGCCCCAGCAGGCCAGTTCCAAGCCGTCATAGCCGAAGTCCTTGGCCTTTTTGCAGAGATCTTCGAGCTTCAGGTCGGCCCACTGGCCGGTAAACAGGGTGACAGGACGACCCATCGGAGTTGCCTTTCAAAGGATGGTAATGATGTGGGAAAACCCAAGAATTTTGCACGAAACTAGACCGCACCAGACAGAATGTCAACCAAGATGCAACAGTTCTTGCAGGACGCTCGCAAGAACGGCATCCCCGCTCGCATCTTCATTTGGTCTTGCGGTTTTTGCCATCGACGTGAACGATTCGTGGCCGATGAGTTGCCACTTCGGATTCATTAAACTGAGCGTAAGCGGCGATAATCACCAGATTGCCGGGTGAAACCAGATGAGCAGCGGCGCCATTAATGCAAATCGTCCCGCTCCCTGCCGGTCCCTGGATGGCATACGTGATCAGTCGGTTGCCGTTGTTAATATCGTAAATATGAACTTGTTCGTGTTCTGCGATATTGGCGGCAAGCATCAAATCGTGGTCGATTGTCACGCTCCCTTCGTAATGTAATTGAGCGTCCGTGACCGTCGCACGGTGTATCTTCGATTTGAGCAAAATTCGCTGCATGCTGAAAAGTTCTATCACTGACTACGTGGGGAGTGGTGTCATCACCACCTGGTGGGTCGCCAACTCGAAATCGTTCAGATCTACGGTCATCGGCGACCTGAGTAAGTCACTATTCTGACCGAAACGCTCGCCGCGTCCAAGCCGGTGACGTTCGAGGTCGGCGTTATCGAAAAAAATTCCTCTTGTCGCAAATTCTGCCGTTCGTTAAAAATCCGCCGCCAATCTCCCCTCTGGCTCGTCAGACAATTCGTTCTCAGTCGGTCCGACGCGACTTCCAAACAAGGAAGTCGCGTCGCAAAGCGATATGACCTTTCGTCTGCGACGGCATAATTCCCCTTATTCATTCGAATCACAACGACGTTAACCGACGTGCGTTAAGGTCACTTCCAACCGATCAATTGAGGTATGGCAAATGTCATGTCGTCTACTCGTATTGGCTTTGGTCTTCGCGCCGCTGGCGATCGGTTGTTCTTCCGTAAAACGAACGGATACCGCACGAACGGCACGCGAACAAATCCTGATCTCGGGTGCTGTCGATCAGTCACTCGCCAAATGCGATTTCACCCCCTTCCAGGGGGCACGAGTGTTTGTTGAAGACAAATATCTGGACTGTATCGACAAGGGTTACGTCGTGGGATCGGTCCGGCATCGGCTGATGCTGAACGGTGCTGCCATCGCCACCAAGCCTGAAGAAGCTGATGTTGTCATCGAAATGCGAAGCGGCGGTGTCGGTACAGACAACGCCGATTCCTATGTCGGATGCCCGGAAATTGTGTTGCCCGGGATGCTGACCTTGCCCGAAGTTCGACTCTGGCAGAAATCTCGACAGTCAGCACTCGCCAAAATCGGCCTGGTCGCGTACGACACAAAAACGCACGAAATGCTCGGAGCGGGCGGCGTATCCGCTTCGCTGGCAGACGATACGAATGTTTTCGTCTTCGGATTTGGACCGTACCAGTACGGATCGGCGAGAACCGAGATGAAAAAGACGATTCCTTCTCAACCCGGTCAGCTCAATCAAGAGCTTCCGTCCATGGTCGCTTTTCGCGATCCCTCGCGACAGAACAGTCCTGATCGGCTGCAGCTGACAAGCGGTAAACAGGAAGAGTGATCCGAAGGAAATTCTGTAACCGAAGCAATCCAGATTGCATCCAAATTTCCATGCAACGCCAGAATGTGCGTGTTGCGAACTGGAAAAGGGTGCGAAGATGAGAACTCTGACGATTGCCGTAGTGGTTGCCTCTGGCCTGGTTTCCGGTCAAGCGTTGTTTGCACAGCAATTCTCTTATTCCCCGCCGGGGATCGATTTTGGCAACCGGTACGGTCTGGACCTGGGGTACGGAGTCGGATTTGGCTATGGAGTGGGAGCCAGTCTGAATGCCGCGTCCGGCTCAACCTCCGGTCCATTTGTGCCGGCACAAAACCAGCCAATTCAAGTTCAAACGGCACAACAGGTTGAGCCGCCGTTGTCTCCCGCTCAACGCGCCGCTGAAAAGCAGCGACTGAAAGAGGCGGCTGCAGCCAGACAACAGGCGATTGAGATTCGTCGAGCGAAAGCCAGGGAGGAAGCGAAGGAGCGAAACGCTCGTGTTCGGGAATTCCAGGAACGTCACGCTGCTCGTTCCTGAAGATTCGGGCTCACATCAATCCACTGCGGGGATTGGTCGCTTCGGCTTTATTTGCGATCGAAATACGGAAAGGATTCGTATCAACGGGGAAAGCATGCTGAATTCTGCTCGTCAACCTGTTATGATGCAAGGTTCTTTAAGACCTTGAAACAGTTGAGATTTGCAGAATGTCCGTGCCTAAAGTCGCCATCGTTGGACGTCCGAACGTTGGCAAAAGTTCCATTATGAATTGGCTCGCTCACAAGCGAGTTTCCGTTGTTGATCCCATGGCAGGGGTCACGCGAGACCGCGTCACATACCTGATGCACGTCGATGACCGCTATTTTGAACTGATCGATACCGGCGGAATCGGGATCGTTGATGTCGGTGAATTGACCGAGGAAGTCGATACACAGATTCGGATCGCGATCGAACAGGCCGATGTCATCATGTTCGTTGTCGAAGGCCCTGCAGGGATTACGGCCCTCGATCAGGAAGTCAGCCGCCGTCTCTGGAAAATCGACAAGCCGAAGCTGCTGGTCGTGAACAAATGTGATTCGCCGAAAGTCGATCGTGAGGTCGCCGAGTTCTACCAGATGGCTGACGCTCCGATGGTGACGGTCAGCGTCAAAGGGAACCGCAATCAGGACGAATTGCTGAAGGCTATCCTGAAAACATTGCCCGAGCCTGATGATTTAGAGGCGGAAGAGGGCGAAGTTCTTGACCAGGTTCCGGAACTCAAGCTGGCAATCGTTGGGCGCCGGAATGTCGGCAAAAGTACGTTCATCAATCAGCTGGCGGAAGACGACCGGGTGATCGTCAGTGAAATACCGGGAACGACCCGCGACAGCATTGATGTTCGGTTCCAGATGGACGGTAAATCATTCATCGCTATTGATACACCGGGTGTTCGCAAACGAAAAAGCCTGGCAAACAATGTCGAATGGTATGGACTGGCACGAGCGAAACGGAGTATCCGTCGCGCCAACGTCGTGCTGATGTTCTTCGACTGCATGGAGACGATCTCCAAGGTTGATAAACAACTGGTCGGCGAAATCTTTGACGAACACAAGCCCTGTATTTTCGTCGTGAACAAATGGGATCTGGCGCCGGAAACGACTGGGACCACCGATTGGGCAGACTATCTCTTCAAAAACTTCTCGCACATGCGGCATGTTCCCGTCTGCGTGATCACGGCCAAAGACGGACGCAACGTCAAGAAGCTGATTAATCTGGCTCAGTCGATTTATAAGCAGTCACGGTTCCGCACCAAGACGAATGAACTGAATAAATTGATTCGAGCCGCGATTAAGAACGCTCCTCCGCCGATGCGAATGAACCGGTTGCCGCGCATCCTGTTTGCCACGCAGGTCTCGACCGAACCCCCTACGATCGTCATCAAATGCAATGCGGCCGAGTTGTTCGACGAAGATTACAAACGCTATCTTCTCGGCGTGCTTCGCGAACGACTTCCGTTCAAAGAAGTTCCCATCAAGTTGTATTTCCGCTCCAAGGCTGACGAGCATACGAAAGCCGAACGCGAAGAATTGATTTCTTCGGCAATCGATAAAGGAATTGATATCGATGAGTTTGAAGACGAAATCCTCGGTACGGACCTCGATGACGAGTGATCTTCTGTTTTTGTGACGGTGTTCGATGAACTGTCCCCTCCCTTCCTCGCTTCGGGCGAGCTCTGGAATCCACCATGTTTCGCGTCGCGCGTGAGATCGAATTCTGTTATGGCCATCGGCTTTTGAACTACGATGGCAAGTGCAAGTACCTGCACGGACATAACGGAAAAGCGGTCATCATTCTGGAGGGTGAATCGCTCGACGAACGTGGAATGCTCGTCGATTTCTCAGATATCAAGAAACAAGTCGCGACATGGATTGATGCGAATCTCGATCATCGAATGATTCTTAACAAAGCTGATCCGTATGCGAAATATTTTCAACAACAGGGGGAGCCTGTCTTCCTGATGGACGCCAATCCGACGGCTGAAAATATTGCCAAATTGATTTTCGATTTTGCCAAGTCTCAAACGCTTCCTGTGCTGGAAGTGTCGTTGTGGGAAACATTTAAGTCATACGCTACCTATCACGAATAGCCTGTGCGCAATGAGGTTTTGCGAAATTGTTGATGCCCAGGGAAACAGGGGATGAGCGTTGTTTTTTTCCGGCATCAAAAGAATTAATTGCGTTTTTGGCTGTTGTCAAATCGCGACCAATTGACTGGAAAGCCGCTTCCAGCGGTTTGCCAGGAGCTTCCGCTTCATGACATCAAGGAACTTTTACGATAAGTCCAGCGTCAAGTTCGCCAAAAGTAGAGTCAACCCAGTTTGCGAAGGTGCCATAAACGGCCCTGCGAGTTTCCGAACTTCGACGGCCAAAATCACTTACTGGTTGACCTCGCAACCACGCATCGTATCCTATTATTGGGTTTGGCAGACGCATTCCGCGTTCCATTTGAAACATTTAATTTGAGTCAAAGTTTTTCGCCTGCTTTGGAATCTGCTGCGGGCGTGTCCTGAGGACGGGAGAGGAGGTGCAAAAATGGAGGAAATCCTGAGTGGTTACAAAGTCAATGCGCCGACCTGGTTTTATCTCTCGCTCATTCTGATCATTGCCGTATTTTTCAAATTTGGCCGACTGTGGTCGGTCCGTAATCTGGACCTGACACTGCTTTTGTCACTGGCACCCGGTCTGTTGTTCGTTAAATCGTCATACGAGGGGTCAACGCTGGGGTATTGCTGGCTGTTCGCGGTCAGCGGTCTGCTGCTGTTGCGGCTGCTTTTCGACTTTGCATTGACGCGTCGGCCTCGAATGGAACAAAACCTGAATCCCGCAGGTATGGCGTTTCTTTGTGCTGCCGCCATGTTGTTTCAAACAACGAAAATCATGACCGAGGCGCCCGATGCGGGTGCCATGCAGACTGTTCGACATGCCGATGACTTGCTTAAGCGACAGGATGCGTCGTCGCTGGTCAGTTTAGAAGACACGGGAACAATGACGGGTCCCGCAAGTCGACTTCTGGCCACGCCCGTCGTGCCGCTGATGGGAGGGGCCGAAATCGCCGCTGCACGCACGATGGCATTTCTTTCCCATCTTGCCGTCCTTTTCGGACTGATCGCGGTCGGACGCTGGCATTTCAGTGATACAAACCTGGGCCTGGCCATGGGGACGATGTATCTGTTGTTACCTGTGACAGCGTACGACGTGACCAAAGTCAATCATCTTTTACCCGCCGCTTTAATCGTTTGGGCAGTTGCCGTTCATCATCGACCGACAATTGCAGGCGGGCTGCTGGGTCTCGCCTGCGGAACATTATTCTTTCCCGTCTTCCTGCTTCCGATCTGGATGGCGTTCTACTGGGGGCGTGGAGCATCCCGATTCGGTCTGGCTCTCAGTTTGACCGGAGCGATTCTGTTGGGAAGCCTCGTGTTCACTTCGGCTGATTCCTACAGTTTTACTCGACAGACAATCGGTTCGATTGACTGGAGCGTTCTGAAATTTCAGGCGGATGACGGCGTTGGCTTCTGGAGTCTTTATAACCCGGCTTACCGGATTCCGGTGTTTGCCACATTCATCGTGTTGCTCGTCTCGCTGACAATCTGGCCGCTTAAGAAGAACCTGGAAACACTGCTGGCCAATTCTGTCGCGATTATCGTTGCCACTCAGTTCTGGTACCCCGATCAGGGAGGAATCTACGTTCTGTGGTACCTTCCTCTGATGCTGGTCGTCACGTTCCGGCCACGCCTGACAAACCTGTTTCCCGAAGTTAAGGATGCGGATTCAAAGCTGTCAATTTCCAATAGCGGATCAAATCTTCGTCCGGAAAAACTGGCGGGTTTGTCCAGGCCGCAAATTTATCGCTGAGCAGCAACCAGACCAGACAATCGAGGACCGGAACTTATGAGTGGTTTTCCGACTCAGTTTGGCCTGCCGCTACTCACCAAAGAGTTGATCGAGCAATCGGCTCGCAAGCGAACATATATTCTGCGAGTGATCTATGCGATCGCTCTTTACGGGGCGACGCTTTGGGCCTTTTACCAGCAACTCGGCTCGTTGAACGGATCGGGATTGTCGACACTCGGGCAAGGTCGAACTCTTTTTGTCTCCCTGGCCTGGTTTGAATTCGCAGGAATTTATGTTTTCCTGCCAGCGATGACCTGTAGCGTCCTGACGGCAGAGAAAGAACGCGACACGCTCGGCCTGTTGCTGCTGACAAAGCTCGGTCCGTGGACGATCGTGTTCGAGAAACTGTTCAGTCGGCTGGTTCCGATGGCGTCGTTCGTGTTGCTGGCGCTGCCGCTGCTGGCTGTGGCTTACAGTCTCGGCGGAATTGAGGCTGCCGATATTGCCCAGTTAATGTGGGTACTGGCGATCACCGCACTTCAAGTGGGATCGTTTGCGGTTCTTTGTTCGGCCTGGTTTCGCACCACGGCTGCGGCATTCCTGGCGACCTACTTACTGGGATCGGTCACGATTGTCGTTTCGGCATTGGTTTACCAGTTCGTGCTGCGACCTGGTTTCCAATTCTCGTTCCAGTTTTTGCTGAGTCCCCCAGCCCATCAATGGCTGTTTAGTCCGAATCACCCGAGATCGATCATCATGGCATTCGGGCCTTCGATACTGACCGGTGGCGAGTTTTCGGGGAATCGAGCGCAGACGTTTCTGGATTGTGTCGTCATGACCATTCCCATGTTCGGAACGTCGGCACTCTACCTGGCATTGGCTCGTGTGGTCTTATGGCGGCGAGCCTTCGTTGAACCCAAAAACGTCCTGTTAAAGCTGTTCAAATCGCTCGATGGCTTATTTCATCGGGCGAATCATAATCGGCTGACTCGCGGGATTGTCTTAATTCGCGAATCGGTCGCGTTGCCGATCTATCACCCCATCAGTTGGCGGGAGACATCAAAACGCTCACTGGGGACCACGCGTTATCTTGTTCGTTTTCTGTTGCTGATCGAAGTTCCCGTCATGGCCATGGCGTTCTGGCCTGCCAGTGAGGGCGCGATCCGGTCTGGTTTCGCGCCAGTCTATGTGGCAGGATGGTGTCTGTGGCTGGTGGCAACTCTGGTCCTTTCCATTCAAGCGACGGGCCTGATCGGTGTCGAACGATCGCATCAATCGCTCGATGTGTTGCTGACAACACCAATCGAAAGCGATGAAATTGTCAGGCAGAAATTTGCCGGAGTCTGGCGGATGATCCATGTTCTGTGGGTCCCGTTCGCGACCCTGTACGTGTTTCAAGCCTGGTGGGAAGCCTGGATTGGGCTACCGACGACGTATTGGCAGCATTCGGCAGAAATCAGTGTGATGTTTACCGTCTTGCGAGCCGTCTTGGCGGTTGGCCTGTATCTACCGACCATTGCCTGGTTCGGGTTTTATCAGGGTTTGCGGTGTCGCTCGCAAACTCATGCCATCCTCGTGACGATGACGGTGATCACGCTCGCGTGTGTTGCTCCTCCTTTATTGTCGTGGTTGCTGATCCCGTCGCAGTTCCAACTTTACCCGGGTTATCCGCCGCAGGTTCCGCTGCTCAGTTGGCTCAGTCCCGCCATTGTCCTTTCAGCCCACCCGTGGAACGAGCAAAGCTGGGTGATGGTCGTCGTCCATTTTGGAGCGGTTGCCGTTCTCTATCTCTGGCTTGCTGCCGTCGCAAAACGAAGTTTTTCCAGACGAGTCGGTCGAAACGACGGTCTTCTTTTCGACGAACTTGAGTCGCCGGTCGCAGCACTGCCACTCGAAGACCGCCTGGCACGTCTGCGTCGTGGACGTGTGGGAATGCGAATTCACGACGATCTCGATCCGACGGATGCCATTTGAGGAACACAATTCATGACCACAGTTTCCGGCCCAGTGAAAATCCTGGCCATTCATGCACACCCTGACGACATCGAACTGCAATGTGCAGGGACCCTGATTCGTCTGAAACAAAACGGTTGCTCGATTTCGCTTGCGACGATGACCCCTGGTGATTGTGGAAGTGCCGATCTTGCGCCTGAGGAAATTGCCGAGGTCCGCCGGATGGAGGCGGTCCGTTCTGCAGAACTGATCGGCGCTGACTACACCTGTCTTGAATTTCGAGATCTCAGTATCGTGCACGATAACGACAGTCGACGCCGAGTGACCGAAGTGATCCGCAAGACCCGACCCGACATCGTCATGACGGCACCTCCTGTCGACTATATGAGCGATCATGAGATGACCAGCCGACTGGTCCGCGATGCCTGCTTTAACGCAAGCTGTCCGAATTACGTGACGCATCAATGGGACCCTGCCGATCCGACACTAAAGATTCCGCATCTGTACTATGTCGATGCGATTCAGGGGATTGATTACTTCGGCCGATCATTGCCAACCGACTTCATCGTCGACGTGACAGCAACATTCGAACAGAAATTGAAAATGCTCGCCTGTCACGAAAGTCAGCGGGCGTGGTTACGTCGACAGCATGGTCTCGACGAATACCTGGAAGGATGCCGTCGCTGGTCTTCCGAGCGAGGCAAACAGATCGGAGTCGAATACGGCGAAGCGTTCACCCAGCATCGTGGTCACCCCTACCCGCATGACAATTTACTGCAACAATTGCTCGGAGAGTCGACTGCTAACGCAAAATGAATCGAATTCTCCAAGTGATGCCAGGCGACCGGGTGGCAGATTTGCGATTCGCAAACCGGTCGGTTTTCTGAAACGATCATACCGTTGCTGGACGGGTCGGTTCGTTCCCAGCGTTGAGAGCATTTGGACTCTCCCAGGAGGACGGTCTCTCCATGGCCGTTGAGCAGAATGGGAAGCTCAGCCGATGCGAACTTGCATTGGTTGAGTTCAGGCTATTGGTCTTCAGTTGTGATTCCGATCGATCGTTCGTCATGAAATCGTGTTGACTGTTGAAAGTTGGCTTTCCGTTCAGCCTGACGGGAAAGCCCCTTCGATCGAAGCGCCTTCGATGATGTTCAACGCTTTGGCCGACTCTTTCTTCTCGAAGGCCATTTGATTGCTCAGTCGTTACTGGTGACGGAAGCGGTTTTAAGACTCCACGTACCAGCCCCCCTGTTAGCACTTCATTTCGAAGAGGTTGGCGATCAACAGGCGTTTGAGCCGTTCTGCGCCGAGTTGCTGTACCAATCCATATCACGCTTTCAACGACCGTACCAGGATTTTTTGCGCAAATGATTAAAAAATGCGCTGGTTTTGTTCTCGCTCGCGCCTATTCTCATTTCGCCGGCAGACGACAAGCGTAAGTCGACCACGACTTTGAAATCGGATCATTGAAATGCTTGAAAGGACTGGATTTATGAGGATTTCTCCTCTCGTACAAAATAGCTTGATGGCCTTAAGCATTGTCGCTTTGGTGCTGTCATCCTCGACCGCCCGTGCGGGATCGATTTATTACGATGTCGCGATTGACACATCGTCATTTTCGGGGAAATCAGGATATGTTGAGTTCCAGCTGGGAGGTGACGCAAGTGGTGTCCCAATCACTGCCGCGTTTAGTTTGTTCTCGAGCGATGCAACGATCAATGAGTCGACCTCAAATCCTTACCCGTCAGCGGCACCCAATGCGACAGTTGATGGTGATCTAACTTCCAATACACTCTCTCTTTACAACGACGACTCTGCTTTTCAGGCCGCTATTGCCGACCAGAATGTGTCGATTTTTGGAACAATCTTCGACTTCCGCGTCACGTTGACCGGTGACGGGATTAACGCTGCGTCCGGCGCGACCGCAACCCTAGCGATCTCATTGTTTGACAGTAATAGCAACCCTTTTTTCAACGGCCCCGATGCAACGAATAATGCTGCAGATTTCATCCAGACAAATAGTGATGGGACTGCCTTGCTGACACAGTATCAATTGAATAACGTCCCCGAGCCCTCCTCATTAATTTCGATGCTCGTTGGCGCAATCGGAATCGGCATCGGAATGTACCGTCGCCGAAAGCTGGCCGCTTGATCCGCCCCGCCGCGAAAACATGACGCGGGCGTGACATAAACCGGACGAGAACAGGCCGCTCGGTACGCCAGGATCAGTCAATTCGGATTCGCATGCGGCGGATTTCAAACGGATGATCTTCAGCCTGGATTCCGATCGAACCTTCACTCAGGAAATCAGGTTGCGATTTGGCGATCGGTGTTCCATTCAGAGTGACCTGTAGTTCGCCCTCTTTCGAAATAATCTCGATTGCGTTCCATTGCCCGACCGGCTTGCGAGCTTTCTGACGGGCGGCATCATCGTCTTCGACGGTCACAGGCTGGGCACCTCCGTTTTCCTTCACAGCTGCCATCTGAATATGTTTGCCCTGAACTTCCAGGCACATCGGCCAGAGCTTGTGTTCGCCCGTGATATAGACCAGAAAGCCTGTGTTACCTTTGAATTTGGCTTCGTCTTTCAGGTTCTCGGGACGCGTAAAACGGTACTCAAGTCGCCAGGTAAAATTCTGGTATGGCTTCTTCGAATAGAGATATCCGCGCGGCTTTCCGGAACACACAATTCCGTCACCGCTTGCCGTCCACGTTTCGGACTCTGCCCCAAAGACGTCGAATTGATCGAGTGATAACGGAAGGAAATCGGATTCGATTTCAAACGGAACTTCTGTGGACGCGGCTGCCGGGTTGTTGGCCGAGGTCGTTCCGGTTGAGGCTGTTGATGCCGGACCGGTCTTTGGAACAGGGACTTCGCCTCGACACCCGACGAGTCCAACAAGCAGGATTGATAAACCTGTTAAGGCCGAATGACGAAGGGAACACATCTGCATGAAACGACTTTCTAATCAATAAATCGAATAATCAGGATCTTGAACAGAAGGCAACGAAGTTCAGTAAGGAAGAAATGGACGGGTCTGCAGTCCCGTCTTAGACCGATTCTGATGAGCGATCACTATCGACTTTTGTCATTCGCTTCCCGTTCCAGCCTCGCCCTGGCTGTTTTGACGTAAGTATCGAGGTGCCGGTCTGACTCATAAAGGGAAATGATTCCTTCATAGATCTGACGTGCCTCATCACGTCGATCCTCAGGCAATTCATCAGCCCGAGCGAGGGCTCGTTCGACAAAGGGAATTTGATCTAATGACTTCAGTGATTTGTCGATCGAGCGTCGCAATTTTTCAATCGACTTGTGCAGATCTTTTTCGAGTGGATCACCTTGAGTCAACGACTGAAGCGCATTTATTTTTTCTAAAGCCTCACGTGGATTTCCGGCTCTTAACTGTTTGCGGGCCAATTCGTAGATTCGCGTGGCCTCTGTATTTTCTGGTAAATCCTGATCGGATTGATCCGTCGCACGGCTAAATTGCCAGAACAGCCCGCTGAGACATGCCAGCATCAGGCTAATTGTCCCCAAAATCACCCAGATGTTGCTGAAGGCATGTGTTAAGACCGCTGCGTGATCATTGCCGGCACCGTCGAGTCGCAACAAATCTCGGACCAGTGTACCACTGATGGGATCGACTTCCGTATCGGGGTCAACCCGCGTGGCGTCGCCCGATGACGCTTTATCCCGCGAGTTAAGATGTTTGACGCGGTTGACGACCTCCTGCAGTCGTTTAGATGTCACGAAAGCGTCCGGGGGGCGCTTTTCCGGTTCTTTTTCGAGTAACTGGCAGATCAAGTCATTTAACCAGGGCGGGATTTCAGGGACGTAGTTCTTCGGTGGATCAAAGCGACCGAACCGTTGCTTTTGCATAATGTCTGACGCGGTCGGCCCCACGAACGGGGGTTGGCCGACGATCATCGTGTAAAGCACGGCTCCCAGCGAATACAGGTCGCTCCGTTTGTCGACGCGGGTCCCGATGACTTGCTCCGGAGACATGAACTCGGCGGTGCCGATTGAACCGCCAGTCGATGTCAGTCGGTCTGCGGCAAAGATCTGGGCCACGCCAAAGTCGGTGATCTTGACGACGCCGTCTTTTCCCAGCATCAGATTCGATGGCTTCAGATCACGATGGACAACACCCGCATCGTGTGCGTGCTTTAAACCCGCACAGATCTGACGAGAGATTTCGATCGCTTCCGGCCACGGAATCCGTTTTTCGCGTCGTAACCGAGCCGTGAGGTTCTCGCCATCGACGTATTCCATCGCATAATAATAAATGTCACCGTCAATCCCGCTGTCGTACAGTTTGACGATGTTCGGGCAGTTCAACTTTTGCATCGCTTCAATCTCACGATTGAAACGGAGAACAAATCCTTCTTCGCGAGCAAGGGCAGCCGGTAATTCTTTGACGGCAACAATCGCACCTGTCTGCTCATGCCGTCCGAGATAGACATTCCCCATCCCCCCGGCGCCAATCCGTTTGTCAATGAGGTAAGGACCGATGCGATCAGGGTGCATAAATCAAAGTCCTTAACGACGATAACGGGTATCGACCTGTGCCACTGCTTGACCGCTCTGGGTCAAGCAGTGCTCTTATTTTTTAGCGACATCCAAAGCGAAGACACTGCTTCTCCGAAGACTCCTAAGCAGTGTCACAGTTCGAGAACCATTCGACTTGTGCCACTGCTTGACCGCTTTGGGTCAAGCAGTGCTCCTACCGATTACTTCTGCAGCAGCACGTTGACCCCCTTCTTGTTGGAAAGCACAAGATCCAGCCGTCCGTCCTTGTTGAAATCGACGACTGTGAACTGAGTTCCCACTCCGGTATCCTTACCCGCTTCGATTTCGTGCTTGACGAAGCGAGGGGGCTGTCCCTTGGCTCGTTCGATGTCAAACCAGTACATGACGACCGGTTGGAATTCTCCGGGATCGCTTCCCATGTGAGCGAAATAGCGTTTTCCCGTGACGAGTGCCGGCTTGTCTTTTCCGGTCAGGTCGACCAGCGCCAGGGCATGCGTCTGAGAGAACGATTCGTCGATCAGGTGATACTTGAACGGCTCGGTTGAATCCTTGCCGGGATTCTCGAACCACCAGATCCCGAAGGCATGAGCCGAACTCAAGATCAAGTCGTTGTCTCCGTCCAGGTCGAGATCCATCGCGTAGATGTTCGAGGCGGGAAGTGGTGCTCCCTGATTATCTTTGGCCAGCGGCAGTGGATGAAACGCCCACGGCGCGGAATCACGCTTCTCAGGTGCTTCCCACCAGCCGTGCGGGATAATCAAATCAAGGCGTCCGTCCTTGTTGACATCGCCTGTCCCCAGGCCGTGGTAGTACTTGAACGTGCCGTTTTCGTTCGGTTCGCCCGGTTCACTGACCGGAGTAAACTTCCATTTCGCACGGCAATTCTCGGCCGTCGGAATCGTCAGATATCCCATCTGTCGTTCGGGCTGAGAACCAAGCACCAGTTCCGGCTGTCCATCCCCCGTCAGATCGGTAAACAGGACCGTCTCATTACAGGCACTGTGCCAGATTTCATAAGCTTTCCAGTCTGCCGGTTCTTTCTGCTTCTGTGGATTTTCGTACCAGTAGAACGGGTCGCCGGGGTATCCGACAACGATAATGTCGTCCCAGCCATCGCGATTGAGGTCGTAGGTAAAACTGGCGAAACAATTCGAATATCCCTTGGACCCGTCGTAGGCCTCCGTCGGCTTCTGTTGCTGAGTCAGTGGCTGACGGAAACGAGTCATTTTCCAATCGGGTGCGGCATACCAGACATCGCCCGCAGCCACGTCCAGCAATCCATCTTTATTGAAGTCGCCGACAGCAACTCCTTCAGCCCGGAAGGTCGAGTCCAGCGGAATTCGCTCAAACTTCGCCTCGTCACCAAAGGTGAACGTTGAGCAACCAATGCAGACGACGAATGCCGCAAACCTACGGAAAAACATGAACGAGCACTCCCGGGTAGGATAAAAAAATAAGTTGTCTTGGGTCGAGAAATCGGAATCACGACAGTGTCACGCCGCTGGAATCTTTCGTCAACCAAGCGTGATGTTCCGGGGTCGAGTGTTCAAATTTCAAAATTGGCCGAGTGGTCAGACCAACGAATGGAGTCCGCCTGTCAGGTCAATTTCGAAATTCGAACGCCCGACCCCCAGCGCATTCGCCGACAAATCACGTTCGCGCACGGGTCATACAGCATGCCAGGATCCGAAGGCGAAGAAAGATTTGAACACTCAATTTCGCTCATCAGAAAAAACAACTCTCAGTCACAGGTTGAAATCCCGGGTCACACCCGAGTCCCTTGACGATGAAGTCTATTTCTTCGATCGAGCCGATTTCTTACCTGCGCGATTCAGGAGTTGCCTCAGTTCCTGGACTTCCTCTTTCGAGATTGGACCTTGAAGTAAGAGCTGTTCAACCAGCGGAATGATGCTTCCTCCGCCAAGCGTGTCAGTCAATAACTGAAGCATTCCCGCACTCGCGATCTCGGGCTGGATCAAAGCCCGATAACGAGTCGGCCGGGACTTGGACCGGGCAACCGCCCCTTTTTCCACAAGCCTATTCAGTTGAGTTTGAATCGTGGTGTAACCGACGTCTCCCGGTTGTTGTTCGTAAGCCTCTGACAGTTTCAGTGGCCCGTATTTCCAGAGGACCGACATCAGACGCATCTCACCGATGGAAAGCTTCGCAGGTTGCTTCTTTTTCGCCATGACTGCCTCAGTGGTCGTTGATGTGCGACGACAATTTGTCCTTCCCGATATGAAGATGACACAATACGGATTGACGACAATTTTTAAAATCGTCGCACGAATGAAGTCGGATGCATTCAGCGATGTTGTCGACCTGTGCCACTGCTTGACCTCCCAGGGTCAAGCTGTGCTCTTCTGACGATCGAAGAGCGAAATGCGAAGATACTGCTTCTTCGAAGACTCCAAAGCAGTGGCGCGAAGCGAGAATTCTCTACGCGGCGTTCTTTTCCCGCAGAACTTCTTCGAACACTTCGACGACTTGTCGGGCGTTGTCTTCCACGCGAAGTTTTGACGCGATATCCCAGCAGATGTCGCTCATCTGTTGCTTGGTGGAATCGGGAAGCGAAAGGTGATGATCAATTTGCTCGGTTAATGCCTGAACTGACCACGCATCCGGGATCACATACCCATTCCGGCCTGGTTCGATGATGTCCGCTCCACCGGCGGTGGCGGTCGTGATCACGGGAGTACCGCACGCCATCGCTTCCAGATTGACGTTCGGAAATGGCTCGTAAATCGTCGGCAGAACAAAGAGGTCTCCCGCTCCGTAAAGCCGAGCAATCGATGACTGGCGACCTGCGAAAAGAACACGTCGCTCGATGCCGAGCGATCTGGCAATCCGGCGATAACCGTCAATGTCCCCTGCTCCGAGCACGACGAGTTTTGCCTCACGGTCTTTCAGTTGTGACAGAGCCGTCAATAATGAATCGAGCCCCTTTCGGCGAAAGTCCATGGAAGCAAAGACCAGCAGCGGCGTGTCATCGTTGGAAAATCGACTCGCTGTCGCGTCGCTATCAAACTGACGAAACAGTTCCTCACGCACCGCGTTCCGTTCGCTTCGGACACCCGGATGAAACACGTTCGTGTCCACGCCGTTCACAATTCGCCGAATGCGAGATTCATCCACGCCAAAGTATTCGGTTAATAGTCGAGCGTCGAGTTTTGACTGCACGATCACCCGCCGGACACCTGCCGGCTGATAGAGTTTGCGCTCCAGCTCGAAGATCGCTCGATGCCGGGGATTAAGCTGCTGAAGCCAGCGTGAGACCGGGTGTCGATACCAGACTTTTACCCAATGAGTCTGCATCGGGTCGGTCAGCCGAAAGGTGTCGAGTCCCTCAACGCGTGACAAACCATGCACGAGATCAAACGGTTGTGATCGGGCAACTTTCGCACAGTTCTCGGCAAACGACCGGTTCCGGGTCCACGAGGTCAATTTATTCACGGCAACGGGCAGGAATTCGACTTCGTTTTTCAGCTCGTCGTCGATCCCTTCGCCGATGACAGTCACGCGATGGCCAAGTTTCTGCAGGCCACGAAACAAGTTAACGCAGTACCGTTCGGCTCCGGCCCTTTTCAGCGAACAATGACGTCGAACCAGGGCGATATGCATGTAAACACCGAAATAAAATGATCAGCCTGAAATACGTCGCATCAGACCCACAAAGATTTTGTATCTTCTGGCTGATGTGAATCGAGTTTGATGTCGCCGAAATCAACTGTTGGTGGTCCGAAAAAGGGGCTTTCAGAGGTCTTTCGGCCCAAATGGGCCATTCGTTCAAATAGCCAGGGCCATCGGCCCTGGTTCAGTTTCTCATTAAAACTCGCAGGCCTGAAGGGCCGACCGTTCGATTCGGTTACAGCGTTTGATTGATATTTCGCGAATGGACGGCCTTTCAGGCCTTCGATCACTTCGTGGTTGCATAA
The DNA here is from genome assembly GCA_903899985.1 of uncultured Schlesneria sp. GTDB lineage: Bacteria > Planctomycetota > Planctomycetia > Planctomycetales > Planctomycetaceae > Schlesneria. Next base: position 10,958 of record CAIULL010000224.1, on the reverse strand, counting down.
CCAGGGCCGTTGGCCCTGGCTATTTGAACTGCTGACCCTTTGGGCCGGAAGATCAGATCGCGAAAGTTGCTGTGAACCGTTAATCAGAAGTCCCCTGATATCCCGCGATGATGAAAGACGATCCAAGATACATCAGTCCCAAGATATTTGGCGTTATCCTTCAAGCGACAATCCGCAGTCGCCATCGCTTGTCAATGTGCCGTTCCACCGCCGCAAAAACCGTGTCGACTGAAAGGTCTCGCATGCATTGATGGTGTTTCAGCGGGCATTCCCGCTGCTGACAAGGACCACAATCCAGCTTCAGTTGCAGGTGTTCGCCGCGGCTGTAATACGTTTCGCTCCATGCGATATGTGTCGGGCCAAACAGTGTGATCACCGGTTTGTCGAACGGCGCGGCAAAGTGCCGGGGACCCGAATCGGTGGTCACCAGTAACTCTGATTGACGAATGGCGGCCTTGGTCAGGCCAATACTCAGCGGGACATCAGCCAGGCTCACGACGGATGGATGCCTCGCCTCGGCTGCGATCCAGCGCGCATCATCTCGTTCAGACGGTCCGCAGACGATGAGTACCGTCTTGTTGAATTCAGTTGCTACTCGATGAGCCAATGCTGCAAAGTATTCCCGGGGCCAGTTCTTCGCCGCACCAAATGCTCCGCCCGTATTGAAACAAACATACGAGGGTGGATTCTGGCCGGAGAATTGTTTCCATTCACCGTCGACCATCAACCAGCGATTCGCCCAGAAATCATCAAGTTTCGCCTGATCTTCGGGCAGGACCGCCAGTTCCATCTGATGGCTAACATTGCGGCAGCCGAGTTGTTCCGCCAGCCGCAGATATTCGTCCATCACCGGATGAGGGACTGATTTTGATTTCGGCATGACGCGGTCTGTCAGCATCAACCCACGCCAGTCACGGGCAAACCCAACGCGACGTTTCGCACCCGAAAGCCACGCCAACGCTCCGGTTCGCAACGAATTGGGTAACAGCAAAACGGTGTCGAATCGTTCGCCCCGTAATGAGCGCAAGAATGAAAAGCCACGCTGCGCCGGATTCTTGCCTCGAGGATGATAAAACAGGGTCCGATCAATCAACCCCGTTCCCGCCAGCACGTCAGCCACGTAGGGACGCATGACGCCGACGATCTCGGCCGTCGGATAATGGTCCCGCACCGCGCGCAGTGTCGGGGTCGCCATCACGACGTCACCAATCCAGTTCGGCAGAAAGATCGCAAGCTTCATCGTCAGGCGAACTCTTGAAGTGAAAGGAATATCACGCTGCGCGGCGTTCGTTCGAAGCCGGTCGTGGGATGGAAATCGCCACGGTTTCAGAGTCTCTTAAGCGTCGGACGATTTCGGTCGTCGAGACACCTGGGGTCACTCCCAGTGCCTTCACTCGACCGCCATAGCCGAGAACCACTTCGCGACCGACGATTTCGTCTTCGCTATAGGTCCCCCCTTTGACCAGGACGTCGGGTTGCAGATGTCGCAGAATCGCGTGAGGCGTTTCCTCGTCGAAAATCACGATGTAATCGACTGATTCCAGTCCCGCGAGCATCTGAGCCCGGTATTCTTCATCGAAGATCGGGCGGTCAGGAGCTTTATTTAATCGACGAACGCTGCGGTCACTGTTAATCGCCACGATCAGGCAATCACCTTCACGAGCCGCTTCCTGCAGGTAACTGAGATGACCAATGTGAAGCAGATCAAAGCAGCCATTCGTCAGGACCACCTTCTGGCCTGCTTTGTGTCGAGCCGACACATGTCGCTGCAGTTCATCCAGTGAGCAGACTTTTCCCGCAGCTCGCCGACTGCCATGCAGCAGATCGGTCAGGATTTCTTTACGACTGATGCGGACCACGCCCACCTGTTCGACTTCCAGTCCCCCGGCGACGTTGGCCAGTCGACAGAGTCTGGAGGGTTCGATCCCGGCGGCCATTCCCAGGCCGAACATCGCCAGTACCATATCCCCTGCCCCGGTCACGTCGTAGACCTCGCGGATTCGAGTTGGCAGGTGAACCGGTTCGTGGTTCTCGCGTGCCAGCACAATCCCATCGCGATCGAGTGTCACAAACGCCATGTCCAAACCAAATTTTTCGACCAGGATTTTTCCTGCCTGGTAAGCGGCGTCGATCGTTTTGACGTCGATCCCGGTCGCTTTCTGAGTCTCGGACCGGTTGGGTGTCACGCCGGTCGCACCCCGGTACAGATTGTAGTCTCCGCCGGCAGCCGGGTCGGCAATCACGGGAAGGCCTGCGGCTCGTGCGGCCGCGATCAGCGGTCGCAACACTTCCGCCGTACAAACCCCTTTGGCATAGTCAGAAATCAGCACCGCCTGGAACTCGTGCAGTCGAGGCAGGATCGAATTCAGAAGCTGTTGAGCGATCTCGGTCCGGATCGGATGCCGGACTTCGCGATCGACTCGTAGCATTTGATGAGGATGTCGGTGCTGGGCTCGCCCCATGAAGCGAACTTTGCAGGTCGTTGGTCGATCGCTGTCTTCAATTAAGGCCGAACAATCGACACCGAAACGGGTCAGATCTTCGGCAACAACTTTTCCGTCAGCATCCGCCCCGACGACACCGGCGAGCGTCACTTCGGCATCGAGCCCTCGCAGCATATTGGCGACATTGGCAGCTCCACCCAGTCGAGTCTCCTGGCGGTCTTCGCGCAACAGGATGACAGGAGCTTCCTGGCTGATTCGTTCGGCATCGCCCCAGACGTAGCGGTCAAGGATCAGATCGCCGATGACCAGGATTCGCGGCGTTCCCAACCGCTCCATTTCGTCGATGAGTTCAAATGTCATGAGTTCGCCATCCTTGGCTGGGTGTCAATCGCGCGTCATCCTGACGTCTGCTTTGTAATCATCTACGCACAAGCAAGTTCAGTCAATGCGGCTTCACGGCTGAAAACGACTCATTCGCTCAAAAACGTCCGCCAGCATTCGTATTTTCGGCTGTTCAAATGGTGGAATAACAGCGGGTTACGGGCTGGTTTATGGGGAGCTTTCATCAATTTCATGTTCGCTTCGTACGGGGTTCGGCCCCCTTTTCGAACATTACAGTCCAGGCAGCAGCAGACAATATTTTCCCAAGTCGTTGGCCCGCCACGACTTTTCGGCATGACATGGTCGAGGCTCAGGCTGTGCAGTCCGAACCGTTTACCACAATACTGGCAGCGGTTTTCGTCGCGGAGAAAAATATTCCGGCGGTTAAACTTCACGCCGTTACGAGGCATGCGGTCATATCGCAGAAGGCGGATAATTCGCGGAACCTGAATTTCAAAATTGACAGCCCGAATCCAGTCGGCGTCTTGAGCGTCGTCCAGTTCCAGTTTCAGCAGGCCGACTTCGAGCCAGTTTCCAAAGTCGTACGAATGAAAAGTCCCATCGTCGACGGAGATGACTTCGGCGGCCCCTTTATAGAGGAGGCAGAATGCACGAGTGACGGAAAGAACGTGGATCGGTAGATAATGACGGTTCAGTGCCAGAACACTGGACTGAATCGCCGGACTGTGTGCTGCAATCATCTCGCCTGTGCTCCTCCGCACTGGACAAGTTTGGGGCGTCACGTGCATCACAGTGGCGAATTGCGTTGAACACCAGCAGAATCAAAGTCATGCAATCGCCAACCGCATGGGCATTGTAGTCTGCAGGACGATCACTCAGCAACAATCAGAGCCTTACGGAATGATGAAGAAATATTCATGCGCGTCGAATGACGGGTTTAGAATAGGGTGATCGTTTTCGCGTTGATCAAGCGGCGTCAGATTGCACGAACGAATCCAAGATGGGGATTCATGGGACTGATGTGGCGAAGACAGTAAAATCGGCGTCATGCTGGAAATCAATGGGACTTATGGGACGAATGGGACCTATGGGACAAAAACATCACAATCGGCGTCATACCGTCCCATCAGTCCCATACGTCCCATTCTTCGTCTTGTTCTTCTACTTGTCATTCATACGACGCTAACCACGTGTCTTTCTGGCAAAGACGACCAACAAAACAATCCCTATAAATCCCAGCAAGCTGATACCGAACCAGTTTGTTCCCGCTGAATTCGTTGATTCCGTGACCGTTCCTAAACGCTTCGATCGAACCCGGGATTCTTTCGGTGGGCTGACCGATTGCGAAGGCTTTGTGGTCTTCAGCGGTGACGATCCCTCCGTCTTTTCGCGCGGCTCCGTGTCACTCGACGGTTTTACCTGAGGCTCCCATTTTATCGACCAGGGCGACAGCATCTGCTTGATCGCCCGATACTCTGCCGACTTCACCCTTGACTGCCACTCATCGAATGAAAGCTTCCGCAGGTTCTGGTTCTCATCCAGTGTCATTCCCGTTCGGAATTCCAATTCACAAATCCGCTCCTTCGGTGACAGTGCCACTAATGGATCGGAAGCCCGCCACAACCGCGCCGTGCTGTCACCACTCCACGTCAGCACTCGCGCCTCATCACGGCTGAATTGCGCGCCGTTGGCAAAGCCCTCGTGTTTAAACGTCTGCAGCGGCTCGGGCTTGGTCACGTCCCACAACCGCACCATCCCGTCGTTGCTCGACGTTAACAGACGCGATTCGTCACGGCTGAACTGCGCGCCCGTAACAACAAGCAGGTGTCGGAACGTCTGCAACGGTTCGGGCCTTTTCACGTCCCACAGCCGCGCCGTATGATTATCGCCCCACGTCAGTAGACGCGACTCGTCGCGGCTGAACTGTGCACCACGAACAAGCCCCTCGTGTTTGAACGTCCGGATCGGCTCGGGTCTGGTCACGTCCCACAATCGCGCCGTGCCGTCACCACTCCACGTCAACACTCGCGCCTCGTCACGGCTGAACTGCGCGCCGTTAACAAGCCCCTCGTGTTTGAACGTGCGCAGCGGCTCGGGTCTGGTCACGTCCCACAATCGCGCCGTGCCGTCATCACTCCACGTCAGCACCCGTGACTCGTTACCGCTGAACTGTGCGCCGTTTACAAGCCCCTCGTGTTTGAACGTCGTGATCGGTTCGGGTTTGGTCACGTCCCACAATTGCGCCGTGCCGTCCTCACTCCACGTCAACACCCGCAACTCGTCACGGCTGAACTGCGCGCCGGTCACTGAATTGTGATGTTTGAACGTCTGGATCGGCTCGGGCGATGTCACGTCCCACAGCCGTGCCGTGCCGTCATAGCTCCACGTCAGCACCCGCGACTCGTCACGACTGAATTGGGCACCGTTAACACGCGCCTCGTGGCTGAACGTCTGGATCGGCTCGGCTGTTGTCACGTCCCACAACCGCGCCGTGCCGTCGTAGCTCCATGTCAGTACCCGCGACTCGTCACGGCTGAACTTCGCGCCGTTAACGATCTCGTCGTGTTCAAACGTCTGGAGCGATTTCGGCGTTGTCACGTCCCACAACCGAGCCTTGCTGTCAAAACTCCATGTCAGCACCCGCGACTCATCACGGCTGAACAGCGCGCCCACAACATTATTCTGGTGTTTGAACGTCTGGATCGGCTCGGTCGTCATCACGTTCCACAACCGGGCCGTGCCGTCGTCGCTCCACGTTATCACCCGCGACTCGTCACGGTTGAACTCCGCGCCCGTCACAGAATTGTGGTGTTTCAGCGTCTGGATCGGCTCGGTCGTCATCACGTCCCACAGCCGGGCCGTACCGTCATTGCTCCACGTCAGCACCCGCGCCTCGTCACGGCTGAACAGCGCGCCGTTAACACGCGACTCGTGTTTGAACGTCCGGAGCGGCTTGGGCTTTGTCGTGTCCCACAACCGGGCCGTGCCGTCATCGCTCCACGTCAGTACACGCAACTCGTCACTGCTGAACTGTGCGCCTTTAACTTCAGACTCGTGTTTGAACGTCTGGAGTGGTTCGGGGTTTGTGACGTCCCACAACCGGGCCGTGCCGTCACCGCTCCATGTCAGCACCCGCGACTCGTCACGGCTGAACTGCGCTCCCGTAACACGAAAATCGTGTTTGAATGTCTGGATCGGCTCGGGCTTTGACAGGTCCCACAGCCGTGCCGTACCGTCATAGCTCCACGTCAGCACCCGCGACTCGTCACGGCTGAACCGGGCTCCCGTAACACGGAAATTGTGTTTGAATGTCTGGATCGGCTCGGGCTTTGTCGTGTCCCACAACTGCGCCATGTCGTCATCGCCCCACGTCAGAACACGCAACTCGTCTCTGCTGAACTGCGCGCCTTTCACCGCAGACCCGTGTTTGAACGTCTGAAGAGGTTCGGACTTTGTTACTTCCCACAACCGGGCCGTACCGTCACCGCTCCATGTCAGCACCCGCGACTCGTCACGGCTGAACTGCGCTCCTGTAACACGAAAATCGTGTTCGAACGTCTGGAGCGGCTCTGGCTTTGTCACGTCCCACAACCGCGCCGTGCCGTCATCACTCCATGTCAGCACCCGCGACTCGTCACGGCTGAACTTCGCGCCCAGAACAAGAGAATCGTGTTTGAACGTCTGCAGCGGCTCGGGCTTTGTCACGTCCCATAACCGTGCCATGCCGTCATCGCTCCAAGTCAGTACCCGCGATTCGTCCCGGCTGAGTTTGCAACCGTTTATCGGCCCGGCGTGTACCCAGCTCTGTCTGATTTGTTGATCACCCACCGACGCGGCAAGATCGTAATTGGCGGTTCTTTTTACGTCATCGACGGTTTTACGCTTCAAAATGATCGAGTCTAATGAATCAGCGCCACGCAGAAACAAGTGGGATGCTTTGATCGGGTCTGAATCTTTGGCGTCCCTCGCTAAAACAGCGAATCGCCAAAAATGCTCGGCATTCTGCCGGCTGGAATTGTCTAAAAGAGACTCTGCGACGGATCGACTTGCCTCAGCTTTGATCTTCGCTTCAAACTCTTTCTTCGCTGCCTCGGTGGCCTCGCGCTCTTTATCGAGTGCCTTGATGGATGCCGTTTTGGCCTGCGTGGTCGCGATCCGAGCTTCTCTCAAATATTCGAGTGCAAAACCGAGGCTGATGACCGCTGCCAGGCATGCCGCGATCGCGGCAAATGTGATACGTCGAGCACGGATCGAGGCGGCTTCTGCGTCCCGCGCCCGCTGAGTTTCAATCTCCGCTTTTTCTTTGAGCAATTCCTGTTCGCGGAGTGCAGCCAATTCTGCATCACGTGCCCGGCGAGTTTGTGTCTCGGCCTCACGAACACGTGCTTGTTCTTGTTCGGACTTCTGCTTTTCTTCGTCTTCCCGACGTCTGTTTTCCACGTCTTTCAGGCGTTTGTATTCCTCCAGGCTGCTTGTGATCAGGCCTTCGCAGTCCTGTAACAGGCATTGTTCAGGTGATGTCGCGCCGTCGTAACGCATCGCCCATTGAACCGTCGGCTGTTTGTGATTCCACCATCGTCGGGCCAGTTCAAAATGGGCTTCGCTCAGGTATTCGGGTCTTTTTGTTTCCCGGATTCGGCGGACGATTGTACAAAGCTCTTCGTATCGCTCTGCCGATTTTGCTTCGTCGTTAATCCAGACTCGCAGCGATTTCCACTGACGAAGCAAACTTTCGTGGCTGATGTCGAGTACATCACGACCGTCGGCGGTTGTCGAACGAACGACAAAGTGACGTCCCTCTGCCGCAAACACCCTCGCGACAAATTCCGTCTGTTTGAGCTCTGTTTCGGTTGGGTTCGGTCCAAACACAATCCGGGCGATTTCGTCGAGACTCGACAGCCGTCGTTCAGGTTCCTGGTTGTTATCAATCTGGCTAAGTGCACAAAACATGGCCCGCGCGATTTTCTGCTCACGCTGCTTTGCTTCCAAAACTGCAGGACTGCCATCAGCAGCACCCGCTAATTCGTTGTAAACGGCGTCGGCATGAGTTGATATTGCGTCGGTCACCCACGCCAGACGTGGCGGGATGTGAGATTTGTCAGTCACTGGCAAGCGGCAACGTTCGGCATGTACCGAGGTGATGTGTCGTGGCTCACCCGGCTGTTTTCCTTCGGAGGCGTAAAACCAGAGTTGTGCCAGTGCATGTTGAATCACCGGCAGTTGGTCCTGTCGATCACCCATGGCTTCGAGCAGGTCCGACACCACGGCGTCTTCAATCGTGCTGTGAAACAATTCAAGCGGTCGACGAATGGCATCGAGCAATTGTTCTTTCGTCATTCGTGGCGGAAGAAATTGACAACGCGTGATTGCTTCGGGCAGCCCTTCAAACAGGTCGCATTTTCCAATGCTGTCCGAGCGCATGGTGATTGCGAGAAAAATCTGCGGATTCCTGGCTTCAACGGCGGTCAGGAGCATGTCGACGAACTTAATCGCATCATCGTGAAGCTGTGTTCGCTCCAGTTCGCCGATGCTGCGATGCGACGTATCACCAAATCGAAAGATCTCTTCAAACTGATCGATGACCACGATGACATTGTTCGAGATCATTTCGGGGATGGCATAGATGGCGTCGATCAGGCCGTCTCGGCCCGCGCGCAGTCGCTGTTCCACATAGTCGGCAGTAATATTGTCGGCAGAAATCGTGCTGGTTTTATCGGGAGATTGCCTGACCAAGGCATTGGCCAGGTTGCGGTAAGGGCCGCCCCCGGGTCTGGCGACGATTTCCAGCCAGTGGCGATCCGAGTTACCGACGAGCGTATCCGGATTATTCAACTCCGGCAGCAGGCCCGCTTTGACCAGCGACGACTTGCCGCAACCGCTGGTCCCGACCACCGCAAGAAAGTGCTGTCGAGCCAGGATCGTGGCCATGCGCAGGCTTTGATGATCTCGACCGAAAAACAGGCAAGCCTCATCCGCGTCGAAGGGACGCAGTCCAGGATACGGTCGCTGCGGTCTGCGCGAAGGTTCGACATGATGATTCGTCTGTGCCATCAGGAATGACCTCCGGCAGACGCGATCTTTTGAGCAAGCCGTCCGATGTCGCCGATCCCGAAGTACTCCTCAAAATTGGCCAGCCGGATGGGAATCGGATCGGCTTCGTCCTGATCCTCGGCTTTGTGAAGATAGGCACCTACTTTCGGCAACCCGCCATCAAGCTTCTGCAGATTTCGTAAGGCAATCGTGCAGTCACACAGCCACTGACAGTCCTCTTCGTCGTCACCCGTGAGGATGACGATAAAAGCGTTATAAAGCTGAGCATCTTCTTTCAAGACGTCCAGCAACAAATCCCACTTGGGCGGGGCATCGCAGGCAATGTGATGTTTCTCGAGCTGATCCGTCACCTGCCTCACGAATTTTCGCCCCTTCAGCGGGTAACCAAAAAGTGCGCGGTGATTGCCGCTGTCTTGTTGAGTCGCTTCCGCTTTGATCCGACGTCGTGCAAAGCGTGTGGCAGCTTTATCAGTCACGGATTTTGCGAGCAGCGAGGGAAGCCAGGTCTCGGTTGATGTCGCGCGGAACGGTTTTGCCAGACTGGCATCGGCAGGGAGTGGCATTTTTTCGGCGCGCCACGAGACTACGTCGGCACCAAGTTGATTGGCAATCCGGGTCGCACCGGCGGCAATCCCATCGGAAAATGCCTCACCCGGAAACGGTTGATACGAATCCGGGGCCAGCAATGAGACCAGCACATCCGAATGTTCCAGCCTCTGTCTGAGTGTTTGTTCCAACAGCGGTTCGGAGTAATCGATGACACGGACGCGGTGCAGAATGTTTCCGCATTCGCTGAGGATTTGATTACGTGCATCCAGAGAAGTGGGCTCGTTTTTGTTATGCAGGACAAGCACTGACGGTCGATGGTGGCCGACAGGCTCGCGGCCGTCGACCGACTTCAGTAAGCGACCGAATGGATCGGCATCGATTTCGTCTTTACGAAGATCGATGGCTTGGGCTGCCGTAAGCCAAAGTGGAATGGACGGGTCCATGTCGCCGCAACTCGGCAGAATTAAGGGGATGACCGTCTTACCCGCCTCGATCCGCTTCTGCACAATCAGTTTGATCTCTTGTTTTTGCCAACGTCCTGTGTCATTCGGGCCAAGGCAGACGACGACAACGGCCGCGTTTAACAGGCCCTCAAGAATCTCTTCCTGCCAATCGCAGCCGCCATCCAACGACATCTCGTCGATCCAGACCTTGACACCGTTCAATCCCAGTAAATCCCCCAACCGGCGCACGATCGGCTTGTCCTTCGAGTTGTGGCAAAGGAAGACATCGTGCGATGGATTTGATGGGCTCACTGAAACTTTTCCGATCGTCATCAGTTGTGATGCAGAATACATTCATCAATCGTGATTTACCGGATATTGGACTGTACAGCCCCAGCTACGTCAAACAGCCGTGAAAGAATGGGATCGGGCAGGTGATGGCTGATGACCAGACATGGCCGATCGACGGCTGATTGCGGCATTTGATTGAAGGAAATACTAAAGATTTCAGCCACAGATGCACACAGAACCACAACGGTAAATAAAGTGCAATCGCTGGAAAAATACAATAAAAAACACGATTCCTTTGATTCGCATTTATCCGTGTGCGTCAGTGTTAATCTGTGGGAAAAGTTCCTGTCTGTCAGGCGATGTAGGGCAAAGGCCCGTTAACCACCCCCGCAGGGGGGGTGGGGTGGCGTTGCAGTTGCTGGTGAAAAATTGTTCGTGCGGTCTTCTGCTGGCGGGGGCGGTCTTTCATGGGACTTATGGGACGAATGGGACCTATGGGATAAAGACAGGACAACGGCGGCACAATCTTTGTCATACCGTCCCATCGGTCGCATAAGTCCCATTCTTCTCTTCAAAAACAATGATCCCCATCCACACCTTCCAATCGCCAAAAACCCGAATCAATAATACTGTTGACAATTTTTGTCGGCATGTTATCGTGTTTTCATGTGTGTGACATTTGTAGTTTCAATGGCAGAAGGGTTTTCAGATGGTTCAGCGATTTTCGTCACGGGAAGAAGCGAAGCAGCAGGCGATTGAGCGGCAGCGGCAGTTGGGGGTGACGGCCTATCGGCCGAAGGGGTATCGATACAAGAACTTTGAGGCGGCGTTCAGCGTG
>CAIULL010000223.1 GCA_903899985.1 uncultured Schlesneria sp. | reverse complement strand
GTCAATGACCAGAATGCGTCAACGGGAGGGAGTTCGCCTGCAGCAAAACGAAGTGTGTAACGGTTGGACCCGAGCAACGGTTTTCCGCCGTCGTCAACCGTATAGATCGGATAGATCGCCTCTTGCTTGGAGTTTCCGTAGATCCCAATGACGGCGGCGGCCATCCGGAACAAGTAATTGTTCTTCAAGTATTCCCGCGTGCCGAATGTGTCGCCGGAGGTCACTTCCTTCGCATCGACTCGCTTCTTTAATTGGGCAAGGTCGGCCCAGGCATCAGCCACCCCTTCTTCGATCGCCTTCTTCAGCTCAGGCGTCAGCTTGCCGGGGTCGAAGTTCTTACCCGCGCCGACACCGATCTTGGCAAAACGGGTCATCAGTTCCTTCTCAGACGAAACCGTTGGGCAGAATTTCAGAACGAAGTTCAGGATATTGAAGAACTCGAGCGAGGTCTTTTGTGTTTCGGGCGTCAGCGGCTTAATGAAATCAATCGCGGGTGCGGCATTAGGAGCAGGAAGGCCGAGAAACGCAGAGAGAGTTTGCACCTGATAACCGGCTTGAACTTTCTTCACGTTGTCGAGGTCACCCGGATTAAACAGTTGAGTGCGATATGCCGCGAGCACAAGCTCTGTTTCCGACCGGATCACCTTCTTCACCCCTTTGGGAGTATCCCCTTTCCAGTCCGGCCCGGCGATCAGAAAGCTGCCAGCCTCGTTCCCTGTGGCTCGGCTGCCGATGTAGGCGAAATTGAAGGTGTAGGCATCGATCAGTTGGATGCTGTAATAGCGATCCTTTTCGATCAAAGGGACCGTCAGCACGATCGGTTCAGTGCGCAGATCCAGGCCGAGCATGGAATAGGGGGTATCCGAATTGGGGGTCTGAACGGCCTTGTCGTTCGGAGTGAAGACACGAGGAATATTCTTGATCTGATTCCAGGATGCTTTGTACTCGGGGTTCCCCGAATCAACGAAGTAGGCATGCTGGATGCGGTAGCTGTCAACCATCGGATAGCCGTAAATGTAGGCTTCCCTGGCAATGGCACGAGCCTCGGCCGGTGTGATTACCTCTTGTGCCTGAGCAGGGGCAACGAACGCCACCCCGCCGATGAGCGAAAAAATCAAAAGTGCCAATCGGTTCATGGTGCAAATATCTCCTGTGATGGAAACTCTGCCGCTTTTGCGGCGGCTTCAGCGTTCGCTGGCGTTTCACGAGTATCTCAAGGGACTGCGAAGTACGTCAATGATCGAAGACTGCGGTGTGAATGTCCCGATGTCATTCAAGAAAAGTTTAACAGCCACCTTGTCACCTCGACTCGACGTTTTGCAAAAAAACGGTCGGAATTTACGCGGAAAGGATTTTTGCTCGAATTGTCGGTGATTTCTTCCGTTTTGCTCTCAGTTCAATTCTTCAGCAACTTCGCCAGCGTGTTTTTCGAATGTCGCCACAACTGCTTGACTCCACCCATTGATTGTCGGTTCAAACTTGCTGAGCTCGATTGCGAATTCGTTTCGTCGGAATAGAATGACCACCACTTTTTTGAACACAAGCGACTGCCAATAGTCCCCAATGGAGACGACACACGTGGAAAAGCGATCAACATTGACAGCCGCAACGGTCCTCGCAATTGGTATCCTGCTTGGTTATCTGACTGCGACAGAGAAACTCTCGACGCTTGTGGGAGCGGAGGAAAAGTCGTCAGCTCCGCCGGTCAAAGGAGAGCAGTTGACGAGCGTCCCTGGTTCGGCCGCCGCCACCACGACGATTGACGGGAGGTATCTACCGCCCCCACCTCCGAAGCTTGGTGGCGAGATCAATCTGAATGCAAGCCAGTCGACGCCGTACTGGCCGCCTCGAGTGGTGCCACCCACGGGCGCGCCAAACGTACTTTTGATCATGACTGACGATGTCGGTTTCGGAGCCCCCAGCACCTTCGGCGGCGTGATTCCGACCCCGGCGCTGGACCGCGTCGCGAAGGCCGGTTTGCGCTATACCAATTTCCACAGCACCGCCCTCTGTTCACCGACACGGGCAGCGCTGATCACCGGGCGAAACCATCACAATGTCGGCTTCGGGGTGATCTCGGAAGCAGCGACTGGTTACCCCGGCTACAACAGCGTCATTACCAAGGATTCGGCGACCATTGGCACGATCCTTCGCGACAACGGTTACGGCACTTCCTGGTTCGGCAAGAATCATAATACGCCCGAATTTGTGGCCAGCCAGGCGGGGCCGTTCGACCAGTGGCCTGTCGGCATGGGATTCGAGTACTTCTACGGCTTTGTCGGAGGTGACGCGAGCCAGTGGGCACCAAACCTGACGCGCAATACCACACCAATCTACCCCTACCTCGGTAAGCCCGGTTGGAACCTGACGACTGCGATGGCGGACGAGGCCATCGGCTGGTTGAACCAACTCAACGAGCTCGCACCAGACAAGCCGTTCTTCTGCTACTACGTCCCAGGTGGCACACACGCTCCGCACCATGCCACGCCCGAGTGGATCAAGAAAATCAGCGATATGCACCTGTTCGATCAGGGTTGGAACGAACTCCGCAATCGCATCTTCGCCAACCAGAAAAAACTCGGAGTCATCCCACAGGACGCCGAGCTGACTCCCTGGCCGAAAGAGATGCTTAAGGACTGGGACGCCTTGAGCGCCGACGAGAAAAAACTGTTCATCAAGCAAGTCGAAGTGTACGCGGCTTACCTGGCCTACACCGATCATGAAATCGGGCGTGTGATCGACGCGGTCGAGAAGATGGGGAAACTTGATAATACGATCGTGGTCTACATCAGTGGCGACAACGGCGCGAGCGCGGAAGGGTCGCCAAACGGCACTCCCAACGAGGTCGCCCAGTTCAACGGAATCGAGTTCCCGGTTGAGCGGCAACTCAAGGAATTCTATGCCGACTGGGGTTCGGACAAGACCTATAACCATATGGCCGTGGGCTGGACCTGGGCGTTCGATACACCGTTCAAGTGGACTAAGCAGGTCGCGTCGCATTTCGGCGGCACTCGCCAGGGGATGTGTATGGCCTGGCCGAACAGGATCAAGGACACTGGCGGCATCCGCCACCAGTTCCACCACGTCATCGACATCGTCCCGACAATCCTCGAAGCGACCGGCCTGCCTGCCCCGGTCTCGGTCAACGGGATTGGACAAAAGCCCATGGACGGCGTCAGCATGGCGTACACATGGGACAAGACCAACTCCGGTGTCCCCTCGACACGCAAGACCCAGTATTTCGAGATGATGGGAAATCGGGCGCTCTATCACGACGGCTGGGTTGCCTGTACGACCCCCATTTTCGCCCCCTGGAACCTGGCGGGCAGCCCCCCTCCCGATGTGGCAAACGGATATCAGTGGGAACTCTACGACGTTGCGAAGGACTGGACCCAGAACAAGGACCTGGCAAAGGACAAACCGGCAAAGCTAAAAGAACTGCAAGACCTCTTCTGGGTTGAGGCGGCGAAGTTCCAGGTATTGCCGCTGGATAACGCGCTGGCGACACGTTTTGCCAGCCCGAAACCCAGCCTCACAGCGGGGCGATCAACCTTCACCTATACTACGCTGGTGACCGGCATCCCACGGGGCGACGCGCCAAACATCCTGAATCGATCCTTCAACATCACGGCCGAGATCGACGTCAAGGCCGACAGTGAGGGGATGTTGAACACGAACGGTGGCCGGTTCGCTGGCTACGGCTTGTACCTGCTAAAGGGCAAGCCGGTATTCACGTACAACATCGCGGACTTTGTACGCTTCCGCTGGGAAGGGAAAGAGGCCCTGACAGCCGGCAAGCATACCGTTGAGTTCGAGTTCACCTACGACGGCCCGGGGATGGGCAAGGGTGGCACTGGTGTTCTGAAGGTTGACGGGAAAGCTGTCGATACCAGGAAAACCCCCGCCACCCTCGCGATTACCACACAGTGGGACGAGACATTCGACATTGGGAGTGACACCGGCACACCCGTTAACGATGGGGACTATGCGTCCCCATTCAACTTCACCGGCAAGCTGGAGAAGCTGACGGTCAAGATCGGGCCGAACCAGATGATGCTGGCCGAAAAGAAGGCCGTTGAGAAGAAGATCGGCGAGCGGGACTGAGTTCGGTGAATGCCATCAGGTTGTTCGTCGCGCCTCATGGCCCTTCACTCGACAGATATCGCTTACGCCTGTCTGTGCTGCTATTTTCCCGTGAGTTTTGCGTTTCGATCTGCCGAATCTCCTTTGAAGCAGAGTTTCCATGCGCTGGCGATTTATCGATAAGAACAATCGGGCCGAAGTTGCTGAGCGGGAAATCGTCATCCAGAAGATCGAAGCCTGGTGGGAGGAATTTGCGAAAAGAGCGGATGACATCGCCGCAAGCTTCTCGGGAAAATGCGACCTGGATCTGCCAGCCTGGATGGACGAGCATCTTCAGTCGATCGATCCGAACCTGATGTGGGAATATGGTCCGGCGATTCAGGTAAAGGGTCATCGACTGGTAATTACACCTGAATGTGATCACCACTTGCGTCCGCTTGTACAATCAATTCTCGCAAAAGCTCCTGACCTGAACGGCTGGGAATTCTACGAACATCGATTGGTTGAGGACATCGAATCCGCCCAATCCACTGTCGAAGGGCGCACCGGTTGCAACCTTGGCGAGATGAAGTTCCGTGCTTCACTTGGGAGAAACAATCGAATCGATTTGAATTTTGGATCGCCGTCGAAGTCCCGGATTAAGGATAAATCGGCATTCAACGCGGCATTCGTCGCGACTGAAACTCTGCTGGGTGAAAAAGTTCTCAATGATTGGATTGGCGTCATCGAAGTGAGTCCAATCCAAGCTCCTTCAACGCTGACGTCATTGCTCGGTCTCGCCAGGAAACCACCACAATGGATCAGTTTGGATCGGCTGTACGATACGGTCAATTCACTCATCGGCAGCATCCACGATCAATTACCACCTGATCCTCACTATAAATGGATTACGGAAGAGACGAACTGGACGCTCTGGGAACTGAAGCCAGAAACTGCTGACGATTATGTTGAGCAAAGCGATCTAATCGTTGGCAAATCGGCTAACCCGGCCATGTGGACTGCCGCTCGAAACAACGAACTGTTTTGTTCCGATCGTTTCAGTCGTTGTCACGAGAAATTTTGTTATGTCAAAATTGATGGCAGTGATGGATTCGACGAATCCGAATTCGCTGACAAGTCAGAAGTGGAAGACGCATTGGACGAAGCCCTGAAACCACAAAAACTGGGATGCCAGGTCGGTGGCGGGACTGGCCTGCGATACTCCTATATTGATCTGGCGCTGACCGACGTGAATCAGGGAATTGAAGCAATCAAACAGCGGCTAAGGTCGGGCAAGGTCCCCAAACGCTCGTGGATTCTGTTTTACGACAGCGACCTGGCTGCGGAATGGATTGGAATCTATGACGACAGTCCGCCGCCTCCGATGAAAAGTTTTGAGACTGCGTAACCGAAGCATCGCCAGTGTTATTTCGCTTGTTTCCCAAGTACCCTTCCTGGAAAAGAGCAAGCGATTTTTCTCACTTCTTCATCAATCGCAGTCCTGCAATCAAGACCATCGATCCGACCGTGGCTGTGATCAGGCTTCCCAATAACCCGGTTGCCGAGAGCCCGAGCAGACCGAACAGGAAGCCACCCAGAAGGGCGCCGATCACACCAACAATCAGGTCGCCGACGAGGCCGAATCCACCACCCTTCATGATCTGACCCGCTAACCAACCCGCTGCGATGCCAATCAGGATGAACCACAGAAACGCCATCACAACACTCCCCATAAATTTGATGCTGACACTTGCCCGGGCACACTCACACGTACGATAGATAATTTCAGGAGGCCATTTGTTCGGTCTCGTGATTTCGAGTTGGTGAATTCACTCGTCACAGTAGTCTACAGCAAATCCGAGCTGACCACATTGCCCCCAATTTATGAGTCAGCAAACAATCGTCGTTTTTTTTGACGCTCAAATCCTACGAAGCCCTCGGCTGCCGCTCGTCAGCCATTTCCAAGTTGATCCAGCTCATTCCTACTTTTCCAATGGCCCGAATGGAAACAACTGTTTCAGTTCAGTTGGGTTGGGACGTCTGCCGTATTCGCACAGTTCGAACGCTTCTGCGTACTTGACAGCCTTCCCTTTTTCTTCGCCGTAGAACGAAATCAAATCACTGCGAAAGCGGTCCGCTTCACGTGACTGGCGCTCTTGCCATCGCTGTTTGAGCCACGCTTTTCGTCCGGCGACGTCGCTGGCTGGGGGGACTGAACGGACAAATTCTTCGTTACCGCTCGCTCCTCCTTCGTAGACCTGAGACTCCAGTTCGTGCACCGCGTCCACTTTCAGATCGAAGACATCGTCGATCGAAATGACAACATCCGGCTTGAATGGATAGGGCTTCTGAAAACCGTCGCTCGAATACAGAAACACGGGATTCTTGGTCAGAGCGGGAATATCGGGGCAGAAGAATGGAACGGTCACCATAAAGGCCGCATCCTGTACCAGCACACCGACGTATCGATGATCGGGATGATAATCCCAGGGCCGATGAGCGATCACCACGTCCGCTTTCCATTCGCGAATGACCTTCGTAATCAGCCGGCGATTTTCCAGTGTTGGCAATAGCTCACCGTCATGAAGATCCAGGACCTGCGACGTGACCCCCAATTTCTTTGCTACTGCAGCCGATTCGGCGGCTCGTCGTTGCGCCAGCGGTCCACCCGCGAGTTGCCAGTGTCCAATGTCGCCGTTCGTGACAGAACAAAGTTTGACATGATGACCCAGCTTGGCCCACTTGGCTGCCGTCCCTCCTGCTTTGAATTCGGCGTCATCAGGGTGTGCACCAAACACCACAATCCTCAGCTTTCCGTCGTCTTTCGGTGGTAAATCGCCTGCATCAGCCGTCAGGTTCAGCGACATCAGATTGAGCAGCAACGCTCCAGCCAACCACGCTCTGGCAATTGCGAATCGATTAATCATGGACTGTTCCTGGAATAAGAATCAGGTCTGAAACACTTACAAAATCTGTGAACTTCACCGATTGAATCGGAGCTATTGCAGGATACTAACCAGACATGATTGATAAGCGAATTCAGATGCTCTTTTTGAGGAAGCGGACATCAGGAGTTTGCGAGAAATGAAATGAATTCCGCCTTCGGAAAGCGCTGACGGAATCGCTGGCCCCGTGATGTGCGAAGGGGATAGACTGAAGCGAATTGCGTGCGTCATACGAATCGATAATTTTTTGAATCGGCCTGTCAGGGAAACCGTCGATGACACAGTTTCGTTTCATGGTCTTTTTTTGTACCGCACAGCTCGTGACCTGTAATTTGTTCGCGGCCGACGGACCGGTTGCACGCTGGAAACTTGCCGGTGACGTCAAGAATTCTGTGGCAACTGGTCCCCACGGTGAGAATCAAGCCGTGACATTTCAGGTCGGAGACTTTCCCGCACATTCAGCGAAGTTCGACGGACGGGGAAGTTCGATCTCCATTCCCGCCGCCGAGCCGTTAAAGCTCGGTAACAGCGATTTCACAATATCGTTGTGGGTGCACACGGCGGCTGAATCGGATGACGATCTGGGTGACATTATCAGCCAGTTCGACTCGGGCTCCCGTACCGGGTTTCATCTCAGCCTGCGGAACAACTCCGGCGTCACGCATTCGCAGGCGAACTACCGTCAATTGCAATTCGGAATCGATTCCGGAACCGAACCTGACTTCGTTGATGAAGGTCGACCTGGAAACGCAGTTTATGGGCAGACAATGGCGGTTCACCGAGGCAAACTCTACGTCGGGACTTGTGAACCGGGTCACGATCAGGCGGGGCACCTCTATCGCTACGATGGCACAAATCAATGGACCGACTGTGGCACACCAGACAAGGCCAACAGTATTACCGGCATGGCAGCCTACCAGGGTGAACTGTATGTCGGGTCGGGGAAATACCGTCTTGGCGGGTCTGCATTAAACGAGTCAGAGAATCCTCATTTTGGCGGTCGAATCTTCCGTTATCTTGGTGGTTCGAAATGGGAAGAAGTCGGACACTTTCCGGAAATGGAAGCGGTTGGCGGAATGGTGGTCTTTCGTGGCAAGTTGTACGTCGGCTCGTTGTATAAGCCGGCCGCGTTCTTCCGCTACGACGGCGATAAGAAGTGGACGCCTCTCGAAGTCCCGAACGGCAAGCGGGTGGAAGCACTTGGCGTTTACAACGGCAATCTCTGGGCGACCGGTTATGACGAAGGGCACGTCTACCGCTTTGATGGAAGCAAATGGACCGATCTCGGCCGCGTGGGAGACGAGGAAAATACTCAGACTTATGCTTTCGCGACATACAAAGGACAACTGCAAGTCGCTACGTGGAGAACTGGAAAGGTATTCGCCTGGGACAAGGAAGTCTGGCAGGATCGAGGCCGGCTGGGCGAAGAACTGGAAGTCATGGGGATGCTCGTCCACAACGGCAGTTTTTATGCCGGTACATTGCCACTGGGGCAGATCTTCCGTTACGAGGGAGGCCGGTCGTGGACGATGCTGAAGCAACTCGACACGACGCCTGACGTCACTTACCGCCGGGTCTGGACGATGGCCCAGCATCAAGGAAAACTGTTCGCCACGACGCTGCCATCGGCACATGTCTGGTCTCTGCAAACCGGTGCCTGTGTGACGTGGGACGACGAGTTCCCGCCGGGATGGCATCATGTCGCCGCTCAACGTCAGAATGACACACTGCGTTTATTTGTCGACGGAAACTCTGTCGCAGAATCAGCAACTGCAAACGCCTCGACATTGAATCTCACCAACGATCAACCGTGGCAGATCGGCGCAGGTTGCGGGGACTTTTTTCACGGGTCCGTTTCTGATGTGCAGGTCTTTCGGCGAGCATTAACCAAAGACGAGATTTCAGAAATACCGAAGCGAGTCCGCTAGAGAGTAATGATTTAAAAGCTTAAGCCGAGAGATCATTCAAGCAGCATATTGTCGCGCAATTCAGAAGGGTCACCGATCCGGTCCAGCAGTTTGATCGTCGCTCCCTTGAGGATGTTTCCGGAAATTAGATTGTTCCGGCTGCGACCGATAACACGAATCGCGTGACGCATTGAGGGTTGCTCGCGGCGATCGACAATCGTGTTGTTAGTAATTCGACAACGGAGGCAGTCTTCCAGTTCCAGACCTCGATGTAATGGATCAAGGATCTGGCAGTCTGAAATACCGCAGTCGCTGCAGCGGACGAACGTCACCGCCGCACCAGCCTCTGCGGAACCGGCACACAATCGCATCGTACTCAGGCTGCTTAAGACGACGTTGTCGCAATCTTCGAAGCGTAACCCGTCTTTTGTGACCTCAGAATCGAGACCCCGCCACGAGAATGTATTTCCGGTGACGACAATGCCGGAACTATGCGTCGCGAAGACCGAAAGGTCGGCTGAATCGTAAATGGTGTTGCCAGTGATCGTGATTCGCGAAACATTTCGCAAATCAATCCCTCGCCATTGACTCCCCAGCACGTTGCCGGTGATGTTGACGAGATGCGCCGTATCCCACGTCTGAGTCTTCGGTGTATCGGCGTGCTCGGGCCGTACGACCGGGACTCCTTCGATACGAATGTTGGCCCCGCCCGTCTGGAGGGTTGCCTGAATCGTGTTACCGCTGATCGTGACTTCACTGATGGTGCCATCCGTCGCATCAAACCAGATCTCAGAGCCGCCAGGATGCTTAGCCAGATCCGACGCGGAGACGATCGCCCCTCCTGATGTCGCGTTGTTGTATTCAATGTCATTACCGACGATTTGCAGGTTGTGAACGTCGCCACCGAGTGACTTGATCCCAGCGACCTTGTTCCAACTGATGTGGCAGCCGTGGACAATGATTTGATGCAGGTTACAGCGATCCAGAAACAGGCCGATTTCGTGGTTATCGTAAAGGTGCGAATCGGCCAGCAGGAAATCACGATTGCGCTCCACCAGATGGATGGCGATTCTGCAACGTCGAATCAGGACCTGCGAGATCACACACTTCATCGTCTTGCGAAGTTCGATCCCAACGGAATCGGGATGCTCACCGACGATCTCGATGCCACTGATGGTGGGGAACCGTTCGTTCTTCCAGGTATGAGCCTGAACTGTCACTGGCGACGCGGTCCCTTGATGATCACCAATCACGCGAATCGCCGGTCCTGCACCAGCCATGATGATTCGCGAGGTACCTCCCTCGCCCCGCACGGACCCGATTCCTTGTTTGGTGAGATCGAGCACCAACGGTCTGGTGATCCGATACGTCCCCTTATTCAGCCGCAGTACTCCATCCCCCGCGTCGAGCGTGTGTTGCAAAGCCTCGGTGTCGTCTGCCACGCCATCACCGACCGCACCAAACCCAAGAACATTTGACATGTTGAAAATCCCCGGTCAACGCTCACGATCTCAACCAAGCAGCCTGCATTGTTTGCGACGTTATCGCGTGGTTCAACAAAGAACAACAGGACGAATGAGGGTGGTTATGCGGCTTACCGAATTGGCATTCGTGCAGGGGATACATCGAGCTCGGTACAGCGCGAACTTTCGGCATTTGAAGAGCGGTGCACTAACATGTTTCTTGCAGGATGTTTAGATTGTCGTATCGCGTGAAGCTCAGAACGTCAGCTCAACAATTCAAGTCAATGGAATGACATTCGCGATTTGCCCAAATTCCATGAGATCCAATCGAACCCTGTCCAAGAAAAAAACTGATGAAAAACCGAGTGATCGTCTCGCTACTGCCGCTGTTCGCGCTTCCGGCCCTGGTCTGGGGGGCGGAAGACGCCAATTTGCTCGTCGACAATTTCGACGGCGGTTCTACGATCGGCACAACATGGGAAATCTATTCCGACAGTAACAACCTCGGCACCAAAGTGAATCCGTTCAAGTTTGAAAAAGGGAGCGCGAAGTCGGATAAGGGAAAACATGGGCATTTCTTCGGTCATCTGGGCCGGAACATGGATCCATGGCCTTATGCTGTGGCGGAAATGACGGTCGATCAGAATGGCCCAAAGGATCTGTCGGCATACAAGGCAATCCGCTTTCACGCAAAAGGGGACGGCAAGACTTATCGCGTCGGCCTGGGCCGGAACGCGGTCACGGACCACTGTCAGTTCCAATACAGTTTCACGGCTCCCAAGGAATGGACCGTCATCGTCTGTCCGCTGGATAAGTTCGCCCAGCCGGATTGGGGTAAGCAGATTGAAAGAAGTTTCAAGGACGTCACCACCGTCCGTTTCGAAGCACCCGCAGAGGGGGACGACGTGGACTTCGACCTGAGCTTCGACGACATCGAATTCGTCACCACTTTACCGGCTGTGAAAAAAGAATGAGATGCCCAGTGTGGCGTCTTCATTTCTGGCAGGCCGATTGGGCCTTTCCTCCGGTTTCAAACACGTAGAGTTCGTACAAAACAATGAACAGCTCGTCTCGAACCAATACTGCCACCGATACACGTTCTGATAACGTGTGGCCACCCGCTCATATTGCAAATGCCGATATTGGCTCACCCCAATTGTCCGGCTCCGCAAAGCCTGTTGAAACGGGTTGGGACGTCATCGGCGGCGGCGTAGATATTTGGGAAAAAGCGGACCAGTTTCATTTTATCTATAGCGACTTTTCCGGTGATTTCGATGTCGCTGTCCGAGTCGAAAGTTTCACGCCAGCTCATCTGTATTCCAAATGCGGCCTGATGATTCGCGAGAGCCTGCATGCCGAAAGCGCCCATCTCATGTTTGTTCTTTTCGCGGACAATCAGCCACGCAATAACAATCTCGGCGCGTATGAAATGCAATTTCGCACGGTGGCAGGAGACGATTGTCAGGCGATTTACCCCATCGTCAGGCCTCCAGCCCCTCCTGAGTTTCCCGCTGCGTTTCCCAATTCCTGGCTGCGAGTGACACGACAAGGAAATTGTTTCACGGCTTTTGCATCGACTGATGGTAAAAAGTGGAAGCAGTATGCAGAACAGGTTCTGACGCTAGCCGGCACGGTCAAAGTTGGCCCCGCCCTGACATCACATAATCCACTTGTCTTGGCCAACGCAGCATTTCGCGACTACACCGAATTCCGTTGAGCGATACAGCAGACGTTCGTTCTGAACGGAGATGTCACCTGGTGTGTTTTCAAGAGTTCAAGTTCCGGGCTTGTGCCACTGTATCGGAGGCTTCGGCGACCGAAAGTCTTCCCTTGCACGAGTCAATCAACAAGTTCTCGGTGTCCAATCACATTCATCCACCAGATTTTCTGACGAATGACAGCGCCTTTGAATTATGACATCTTGAAATACTTATTAAAACGGTTGACTCTTCCATCGGATTGGGCGACGGAAGACCCATTACGATTCGTTGTTCGCCTCTTATGAAGGCGATCTGCGGTAGGAAATCAGGAAACACTCGTACGCTGGACCAACAGAGCGAACTTTGGCATCAAATCTTTTTTCCATGAGACGAATGGAACCTGACGGAAAGGCATCATCAGGCGTTCTACCGGGAACAGTTCGTGTGGCCAGGAAACCTGTTTTACCCGTATTACTCGAGAGTTTTCTTCGTTTACAGATCCTCATCGAATAATAGTTCCAACCAGGTTTACGTCAAGGGCCTCTAAAATGCCTCCAATCTTAACGATCCCTATTCGCCTGAATTTTGCCTCTGTTGCCCATTCATGGTTTCCCTAACGTTGCGACGTCGGAAATGTCATAAAGGCTTGAAATCACTAATTTGTTCCATAAATTCGCTTAATTGCCCGCGAGTGTTTCGGAAAACTTTTGGCCGACGCGAATTACACTCCGGTAGCGTCTGGCGAGCACGAGTCAAAGGGCGATGCACCTCAGTACGCGGGATCAGGCAGATGTCAGGCGACGGAATCGGGTCAATTTCAACTCAATCCTTGTTGTTCAGTCGGTTGCTGACTTGAGAGTGAGTCGATACGCTCCCAATTCTTGAACAGAGCAGATTTTGGATGTCGAGCCGAACGATGAGTCACGAATTCATCGAGTCCGTTTATCAGTAGTGAAATCATTATTTCAGGAGAGTTTTTCAGATGACTACGCCCGCCCCGATTCGAGTTGCGGTGACCGGCGCCGCCGGTCAGATTGGATATGCCTCATTATTTCGACTCGCGTCGGGTCAGATTTTCGGTGCGCATCGTCCAGTCATCCTGCATTTGATCGAAGTTCCTCCTGTCATGGCGGCTTTGGACGGGATTCACATGGAACTGGATGACTGTGCCTTCCCGACTTTGGCGGGCGTGGTCAAGTGTGACAGCGACCACTTGGAAGAAGCGTTCCGAGACGTGAATTTCGTGATTCTGGTCGGAAGCATTCCTCGCAAGCAAGGTATGGAACGGTCCGATCTGATTCGAATCAACGGGCCCATCTTTACGAATACAGGTAAAGCGATTCAGGCGGCAGCGGCGAAAGATGTCCGAGTCGTTGTCGTGGGGAACCCTTGTAATACGAACTGCCTGATTGCGATGTCCCACGCACCCGATGTTCCACGCGATCGCTGGTTCGCGATGACTCGACTCGATCAGAACCGTGCCGCTGCTCAGCTGGCCCAGAAGTCCGGAAGACCAGTTGCTTCGGTTTCGAATCTGGCGATCTGGGGAAACCATTCGTCGACCCAATATCCCGATTTTGTGAATGCCAAAATTGACGACAAGCCAGTAACCAGCGTCATTTCGGATCACGCCTGGTTGAAGAATGACTTCGTCAGCACCGTTCAACAGCGTGGTGCTGCGGTCATTAAAGCTCGCGGTGCATCCAGCGCAGCAAGCGCCGCAAACGCCGCTTTGGACACCGTCAAAAGCATCATCACACCGACAGCGGCAGGAGATTGCTTCAGCGCGGCAGTCTATTCCGACGGCGCTTATGGCATCGAGTCAGGACTCGTGACTGGCTTGCCGTTGAGCAGCGATGGCCGTAACTGGCGAGTCCTTCCCGGATTCCAGATCGACGATTTCAGCCGATCACAAATCGATAAGACTGTCGCTGAACTCAAGCAGGAACGGGACACCGTTCGCGACCTGTTGCCCTGATTTGACAAACGAAGCCTGAACACACCGTTTTGCAAAACCAGCTCGAACAAAACGAAACCCCACCTCCCCTGCGGAGGTGGGGTTTCGTTGAATTGCCTTGAACGTCCGCTGAATATTACGCTGCATCGCATTCCGACCTCCCTTCGGAGCCTTGATTTTGTCTCGGATCGTCATCGTTGGTGGAGGGCTGGCCGGGCTGGCGGCAGCCGTCGCGCTGACGGCAAGAGGTTTTCCGTGCACGATTATCGAGTCGCGTCCCAGGCTTGGCGGTCGAGCGAGTTCGTTTCACGATTCGACAACCAATACTGAAATCGACAACTGTCAGCATGTGACCCTTGGCTGTTGTACAAACTTTCGCCATTTCTGTCAGACAACGGGAATCGCCGAGTTTTTTCGACGCGAGCCGGCTCTTTATTTCATTGGTCCGTCGGGCAATGCCGATCGGTTCGCCTCCAGCTCGCTTCCTGCGCCGTTGCATTTAACCAGTGCATTCGCCCGCTTGTCGTATCTGTCATTGAAGGACAAGTACTCGCTGGCAACTGCATTAAGATCGCTGGCACGTCCGGTCAGCGAACAGGATGAGTCGGAATCGTTCGCGAAATGGTTGGCGCGTCACGGACAGTCTCAAACCGTCATTGATCGGTTCTGGTTTGTGGTGCTGGTCAGCGCCTTAAGCGAGTCACTTGAACGGATCTCCGTCAGCCATGCACGCAAAGTATTCGTGGACGCTTTTCTGGCACATCGCGATGGCTGGTATGTTGATGTCCCTAACGTACCTCTGGAAGTGCTCTACGGCGGCCGCTTAACGGATTGGCTCACATCGCGAGGAACGTCGATTCGATTGCTGACCGCTGCAGAAATGGTTGAACTCGAGAACGATCAAGTGACTGGTATTCGGCTTGGGACCGACGAAGTCGTTGAAGGTGACGAGTTCGTCGTCGCGCTCCCATTCTTCCGCGTTCTGTCCGTTTTGCCCGAGTCCCTGACAACGCATGTCGACCTGCAGGGAATTAAGCAGCTGGAAGCAGCACCGATTTCCAGCATTCACCTGTGGTTTGATCGTCCGATTACCAGCTTACCTCATGCCGTTTTGGTCGACCGACTCTGCCAGTGGGTTTTCAACCGGTCAGCCGTTGAGGCTGTTCAAATCCGACAAATGTCAGATCCAAATTCGACAGAGTCTCATTTCGTTGATTCGTATTATTATCAGATTGTCATCAGCGCAAGTCACGATCTGGAGGGACACAGTAAAGAGGAGACTCAACAGCAGGTTTTGAAAGAGCTTGCTGAAGTCTGGCCGATCGTCAAAGAAGCGAAACTTTTGCATTCTCGACAAGTGACGGAACATCGGGCTGTCTTTTCGCCCGTTCCAGGTATTGACGCATTACGACCCGCTCAACAAACGCCCGTCGCAAACCTTCAATTGGCTGGCGATTGGACTCGAACGGGATGGCCGGCGACGATGGAGGGAGCCGTCCGAAGCGGTTACCTTGCGGCGTCGAACATCCTGACAAGGCTGGGCCATCATGACGATGTCTTACAGCCTGACTTACCGATCGCAACCCTCTCACGCCTCATGTTTGGTTTGCGATCGTAAAATCGCGCACGCGGAACGATTCTTCATCAATCCTGCCAAGTGGTATCCGAATTCGGAAACTCGGCACAATACCGATGACTATTCGAACCAGACCAAATCGATGAGAATGGTAAATGCCGTTCATTGAAGACGAAGCCATCGTCTTCCAGGACAGTTAACAACCGTCGATGATTGCTGACAGAGTTTCTGAATTCCATAGAAACGGAGTGAGTTTGTGGCTGTACCGATACTTCAATCATTGTTGCTGGCAGATCACGTTTATCGCGACCAGTCGACAGGCAAGCATATTATTTGCGGTGTGTTTTCGACGATTTTTTTCACACCTAATGTTCAACCAAACCCATCACAGCCCGGCATCGGAAATGGTGAATCAGGAAATCGTAGCGCTGGAAACCCCTCCGGTGGCACCGAGGGGGGTGGATCAGGCGGTGGGCGTACTGACGGAGGCCCTCCTGCGACGAAACATCAACCAATCCAGAGCTTGATGCAAGCGGGTTCCCCCTTCGCGTATTTCAGCGTGACAGAGTTGACGGGACGTAAGACGTTTGAGGTTCGTTATGTTGATCTGCATGACAACCGCGTATTGTTTCAAGCAGAAGTTCCGATCGAATGTGACGACCCACTGAAAACAATTGAAGTGTCGTTGCCCTTGCCGCGTCTGCCACTCGTCGCACTGGAAGAACGCTCCTACGCCCTCGAGGTTCTCTGTGAAGGAACACTCTTGGGAAGTCATCGGGTGCTGGCACGAATCACACCGGGAAGTGCTCCGCAAAATACATAGCTCATTGTTGAAGCACACAACGTTGAACGGGAAACGTTCGACAATTTTGAAACGGCCGATTTGTTCACCCAGGGCGTCACGAGAAGCCAAGGTTTGTTGACTGTTTGTGATTGATTACCAAACTTCCGAAAAAGAATTCAAAATCGAACCGGAGCGATGTAATGGATCGACGAGAATGGATTAAGACGGTGGCGGCGGGATCTGTGGCAGGAATCGGGACGGCATCCTTGGATGCTGACCGTGCAGAAGCTGCCGATGTACAGACCGGAAAAACGGGTGTGATACCGACCGAAAACGCTCGTCCTGGCTCGCTCGACTGGCAGTTAACTCGTGTCCGGCTCGACAAGAACCTTGGATTTCGAACGCCATGGATCGAAGGTTATTGCTCAAAACAAAGCGTCGCGGCAAACGAGTCGATCGACATCATGGTCTCGACCGATCCCGCGCGACCGTTCAAGATCGAAATCTTTCGCACCGGATACTACGCCGGTCGTGGTGCTCGATTGATGACGACGCTTGGGCCTTTTCCCGGGAAGAAACAACCAACACCGACTCCCGGCGAAAAGAATCTGCATGAGTGCCGCTGGGAAGCCACGACAACGCTCAAGATTCCTGCCGATTGGACCAGTGGTGTTTATCTTGGTCGATTGAGCCTGATTGAAGACGATCCCGCGTCAGGATATTGGCAAAGCTATGTGGTATTCATTGTTCGTGACGATCGACCAGCAGACATCCTTGTCCAATGCTCTGATAATACGTGGCAAGCCTACAACCAATGGCCCCAGAATTACTCGGTCTATACGCATCCGAAGGGAAACCAGGGGCCTTGGGCTGATGTCAGCTTTGATCGACCTTACGCCAAATACCCTCAGATTTATGAAAACCCTCAGTCAATCGGATCAGGCGAGTGGCTCTGCTTCGAGTTCCCCATGTCATACTGGCTGGAGCAGCAGGGCTACGACGTCACATATTGCTCGAACAGCGATATGCTCACACCGGATCGAGGACTGAAGTGTAAGGCGTTCCTCAGCGTCGGCCACGATGAATATTGGAATATCAAACAATACGAAAGCGTGATCAAGCTGAGAGATTCAGGCGTTAATCTTCTCTTTTTCTCAGGTAATTCTGTCTGCTGGGTCACACCCTATCGAGACAGTTTCGACGGACGGCCGAACCGGATCATGTTTCGTGGCGGGCCGTATGGCGGCAAGCACACCTATGCCGAATTGCGAGAGAAACTGAACGGGCCGTTCCCTCATCGCGGGCCCGACGAAGGCTATCTCATTGGGGCTCGCAATGTCGAACCAGTCAATGGTGGAGGTGACTGGATTTGCACAAAACCCGATCACTGGATTTTCGAAGGGACTGGAATGAAGGCGGGAGACCGCATTCCCGGTCTGGTCGGCTGGGAGTATCACGGAGAACCCCCAGCCGACATTCCTGGCCTGGAAATTCTCGGCGAAGGGACCGCTCTCGTTGGGGGAACGCAGCCTCAACACTGGACCGCGACGATCTATCCAGGTCCTAAAAACAACTTCGTTTTCAATGCTTCGACGATTTTCTGGTGTCAGGATCTTTCGAGCCCACCAGGTCACATGCTCCCCTGGTCACACTGGAGTCGTCCACACGGCCCCGACGAGCGAGTGCAGCGGATCACACACAATCTGATGCAAAGAGCAATTCGTTGAAATGGCGTGCGACTCCTTTCGCACGTTGTTTCATTTTTTTCAGGTAAGCGGAAGCAACTCCCCCTGGCTCAATCGACGGCTTACTTTTTCTGAGTCATCTGAAGGCACCAGCGGAGATATGCTTCAATCCAGGGATCTAAATCGCCATCCAGTGTCGCCAAAGGATGCGACGTCTTGTATTCGGATCGGTTATCTTTGCAGTACGATTCCGGGTGCAGCACATAGCTGCGGATCGTTTCACCACCGAATCCGATTCGAGACTTCTCACCGCGTCGGGCGGCCGTCTCGGCATCACGCTTATCCGTTTCCATCTGGTAAAGCTTGGCGATCATCATCTTCCGTGCAAGAGCACGGTTCTGGTGCTGACTTCGTTCGTTTTGGCATTGCACGACCGCATTCGTCGGCAAGTGCGTCAAGCGAATCGCCGAATCGGTCTTGTTAACCTTTTGACCACCCGCGCCGCTTGCCCGACAGATATCTTCCCGGATGATCTTTGGATCATCCCATTCGATTTCGATTGAGATACTGTCGTCAAGCTCGGGGGTCACATCGACGGCCGCAAACGATGTCTGTCGACGATGAGCCGAGTCGAATGGACTCATCCGGATCAACCGGTGATTTCCCGTTTCCCCCTTTAACAGTCCGAACACGTACGGGCCGCGAATAATGAGAGTCGCCGAGTGAATCCCTGCTTCTTCCGCCGGTGATGAATCGAGCAATTCCGTGGCGAACCCTTTGTTTTCCGCCCAACGCTGATACATGCGAACCAGCATTTCGGCAAAGTCTTGAGCGTCAGTTCCCCCTTCCCCTGCCTGAACAGAAAGATAAGCGGAATTCGCATCTTCAGGAGCCGACAACATCGCCTGTAGCTCGACTTCTTCAAACTGTTTTTGAAGTCGCTCAACAGTCTCCTGAATTTCTGCAATGGTTTCGGGCGAGTCTTCTGCCTCGGCAAATTCCACCAGAACAGCAAGGTCTTCAGATCCCGAAAACAAGTCGTTGATCGGCTTGAGAACCCCATTCAACGTCTTGAGCTCGGTAACCTGAGCTTGTGCCTTCTCCTGATTGTCCCAGAAGCCGGGTTGCCCCATCGCATCGTTGATTTGTGCGATCCTGCGATTCTTGGTATCGCAGTCAAAGAGACCCCCGCAAAAGGATGATGCGGTCAATCAACTTCTGGCACTGGTCTTTGAGCTCATTTTCCATGACGGTTTTTCAATTCTCAAAATTCGATTCAATTCCCCACAGCATCGACACATGTCTGATGGATTGGGTTCAGTTGTGAAAGTTCGATGGCGGAAGTATATCGACTGTCCGAAAAAAATCGACTAGACAAACCGATCAAGCTGCTTCAAGAACCCTTAAGTACCTCGTCCAGCTCAACGGCTCGATGTTCGCGAGCTGACAAATAACACGCCTCAACAAGAGCCATCGTCTTCAAGTTATCGTCGCCTCCGATCTCAGGCGATGTCTGGTCCTCCAGAGCACATAACAGTTGTGCCATCGGTCCAACGAAGGCGTCCGGAAACCAGACTTCATCCCAGGTCGGACGATGCCACACCGGTGATTGAGTCGTTGTGTATTCGAGAGTACTCGGCGTCCGTTCGGGGTAGCTGGGCCAACCGATCGTCCCGCGGGCCAGCCCTGTTGTTCCTTCGATCCGCCACTTGATTCCAATGTCAGCGGCCGCACCTTCCTTAGAGGGACCGGCCCAGACATCGTCGCAACCCAGCGCGCGAAACCCGTTCGCGTACTCGAGAATATATAAACAGATGCCGTCTTCGTGAGGGAACTTCGTGCGTGGATCAGGTCGCACACTCGCAAACACACGCACGGGATCGCCAAACCAATACCGAAACGTATCGAGGTGATGAATGCTCATGATCCTGAGCGTGACCCAACCCTGTCTGGCCTGCCAGGGCATCCAGTGTGGAATCGCTCTCATATCGATGGTCGCCAGGACCGGTTCGCCGAGGTCGCCACGTCTCAACAAGGACTTGCAGGCCCGTACCGACTGGTCGTACCGCATGTTCTGATTCACGGCTAACATGACTCCGGCATCTCGACAAAGTCGCACGATTTCCACCGCTTCGGCATAGTTGGCCCCGAGCGGCTTCTGAGCCAGAATCCCTCGAACATGGCTCGATTGCTTCACGATTTCACGAATCATCGACAACTGCAAATCGGGAGGAACGGCAACGTCAACAATCTCGACCGCCGGATTGGCCAGCATTTCCACTGCGTCGGAATACACATTCGGAATCTGATGTCGAGCTGCCACTGATTCCGCCTGCTCGCGTCTTCGTGCGGCAATCGCAATTGGGTTGAATCCGGCATTGCGGTAGGCGACCAGATGGCAATCAGCCATGATGAATCCCGCACCGATACAACCAATCCCGACCGATTTATCGCGGGGCAATTTGGGAAGGTATTCGAGTTCATTAACCATTGTTGTTCTCACAAATCCGTGCCCTCAGTCCGATGTCTTATCTGTTTGCCGCGTTGTCACCCGTCGCTTCGAAGTAACCAAGCCGAAGGATTTTCGATCGCCTGACTGACCGTTTGCAGAAATTTCGCCGCCGGAGCACCATCAACGATCCTGTGATCGAACGTCAGGCTTAAGGTCAGTTGATCGCGAGCAACAATCTTGTCGTCCACCACAACAGGCTCGCGACGAATCCGCCCTAACCCAAGTACTGCCGTCTCAGGCAAGTTAATAATCGGCGTAAAGGCATCGATTCCGAAAGACCCCAGGTTCGTAATCGTAAAGACCCCTTCTTGCATTTCCGATACCCCAAGCGTTCCAGCACGAGATTTCTCGATCAACGCAACCGTCTGTTTGGCCAGCTCAAACAATCCGATTGATCCAACATCACGGACGACGGGAACCACGAGTCCACCTTCAGTATCCACCGCCAAACCGATATGAAGTCCATCAGACATCGAAGGGATCACCCATTGATCCCCTTCCGATCTCGCTGCCAGCAAGGGGTGTTGCCTCAACGCCAGCGACACCAGCTTCATGATAATGTCAGAGTAGGAAGGAATAAGGGAACCACTCGCAGCCTGTTTGAATTGAGCCCTCAAACCGACCAGGTTGGTTGCGTCGATGTGAGTCGTTATCGTCACCGGTGCGGTCTGCTCCCGACTGGAGATCATTCGATTTGCGATCGTGCGACGACGCGACGAAACTGGAACTACCGTCGATCCAGAGGACGAATGTGACTGTGGCTTTGCCATCCGCACGTCACGTTCACGCACTCGACCATCACGCCCCGTTCCCTGCAGCCGACGCCAATCAATACCCAACTCGTTGGCAACTCGACGAGCACGCGGACTGGCCACTTTTGCAGAATATGTCTGCATCGACGTTACCTTTCCTGTCGACGTGGTACGCACATCGTCAGCCATAATTCGTCCAGACGGACCTGAACCTTCCAGCGACGCGAGACTTACACCCCTCTCACGTGCCAGACGCCTCACCGAAGGAGCCGCTGCGGGAGCCTGTTCTCTTTCTGCGAGTCGCGATGGGGTCGTTTCAACGATCGCGGCCGCCGAAGGGGCGTGGGACATTGCTGTCGAACTCGATGCTGATGAGTTTGCCTTGATGGCATTGGGGGGCGCTTCTCCGTCAGCAACCAGAAACCCAATCACGGCACCAACGGCGACCACCGACCCTGGCTTTGGGGCATCGATTGGAATACTCAAAATGCCACTATCGACCGCTTCAATGTCCTGCGCGGCTTTCTCCCCTTCCAGTTCGAAAACCGCATCCCCCGGCCGAACGACGTCTCCATCCTTCTTCAGCCATCGGACAAACGTACCCTCTTCCATCGACCAGCCGAGTCGGGGAATTGTGATCGAAAACGGCATTTTAAAAGCCCTGAAAAAGAAGGTTTGCTGAAACAACAGCGGATTCATTAAGATCGAAAAAAAATGTTCGCGGATTCAAACGTGTTTACGCATTTGTCTGATTCATCCTTCCACCTTCATCCTTCTGCTTTAACATCGCTTGTCATTCCCGCATCAGTTCTCGGATGGCCCTGGAAATGGTTTCTGCCTGAGGGACCACTGCCTGCTCCAGAGGTGGACTGTAGGGTGTTGGAGTAAATGCGCCGTTGATTCGCTTGATCGGTGCATCGAGATCGTTAAACCCTCGATCCGCGACTTGAGCCGCAACGTCGACTGCAAAGCCACACGGTGCGAACCCTTCGTCCACAACCAGTAACCTTCCCGTCTTCTTGACCGACTGCAGGATGGTTTCAATATCAAGTGGCAAAACTGTTCGAGGATCAACAAGCTCAACCGAAATCCCCTCTTTTTCGAGTTCATCACAGACTGACAACGTCAGGTGAACCATTCGAGCCAGTGCGACGACGGTTACATCCCGACCTGGCCTGACGATCGCGGCTTTACCAAACTCAATCTCATACTCAGTTTCCGGGACGGGGCCCTTCACCGACAGGATTTCACGATGCTCGAGAAAGATCACCGGATCGTTGCTGTTCAATGCTCGCTTGAAGAGTCCCTTCGCATCATACGGGGACGACGGAACGACGACGGTCAAGCCTGGTATCTGAGCGTACATCGCATAATAGTTGCCTGAATGGTGAGTGGCGGCCGAGTGCCCGATGCCTATACAGCCTCGCAGCAGTACGGGCATCTTCAATCGGCCGCTGCTCATGTATTGAATCTTCGCGATCTGGTTCACAATTTCACCGACAGAATCAAGCACGAAGTCGGCGAACATAAAGTCGATGACGGGTCGCGTTCCCGTCATCCCCGCGCCACACGCCAGTCCCACAAATCCACGCTCGCAGATCGGGGTATCACACAGGCGAGCGGGTCCATAGAGGTCAAACAGCCCCGTCGTCGTTTTGAAATTCCCACCCCGTTGACCGATCCCCTCACCCATCACAAAGATCCCGGGATTCTTCGCCATCTCTTCAGACAATGCCTCGTGCGTCGCCTGGGTCATCGTGATCTCGCGACCTGATGTCGGCTTATGGTTCTGCACCGGTACCTTTGACGAAACGGGTTCTTCCGAATAAGCGAATTGCGTGGCTGAAGCCGCTTCAGGCCAGGGACTGGATTCGGCGAATTTTCGAGCCTCGTCGACCAGCCCCTTGATCTCATGATCGACCGCGTCAAACTCTGCAGCCGTGACGGCACCATGTTCAATGGCCCTGGTTCGCAATCGTTGAATCGGACATCGTTTTTTCCACTCTTCGACATCCTCGCGAGTACGATAGGTAAAATCTCCCATCCCTTCGGCATGGGCTCGTGTCCGATAGGTGACGCATTCGATCAGCGTCGGCCCACCACCAGCACGAGCCTTCGCCACCGCTTCGCTCGCCACACGGTGTAGCTCCAGCGCATCGTTCCCATCGACGGTCAGTCCTGGCATTCCGTAGGCGATGCCTCGGCTCCCGACACTGGGGTTCCCGGCGGAGTAGGCAAAGGGAACTTCCGTCGCGAACTGGTTGTTTTCGCAAACGAACAGCACCGGCAGCTTCCAGATGCTGGCCATGTTCAAGCCTTCATGAAACGCGCCGTTGTTGACGGCACCGTCACCAAAAAAGGCGACAGCAACGTTGTCTGTTTTCATGAGCTTGAAGCTGTAGCCACCGCCACAAGCCTGCAGAATACACGGCCCGACGATGCCGCTGGTTCCCATCATCCCGACCTCGGGCGAAAACAGGTGCATGCTTCCCCCACGACCTCGCGAGCAGCCCGTCTGACGCCCGAACAGTTCGGCCATCAATTCTTTGGGAGGCAGTCCTTTGGCCAGTGCGTGACCATGTCCGCGATGCGTACTGAAAACAACGTCTTCCGTTCGCAAATGAGAACAGACCGCGCTGGCGATCGCTTCTTCACCGACATACGTATGACAGGCTCCATGAATCAGACCCCGCTGATGGCAGCGAGCCAGTTCTTCCTCGGTCTGTCGAATAACCTGCATTTTCCGGTAAAGGCCCAGGCAAGTCTTTGCCATGTCTTGATTCGTCATCAGGAATTCGACTCCTCGTTGTACTTCGGTTGGTCGGTAAATCGAGCGGGCCGGCGCCAGCTCACTCGTTTTGATTGGTTAAGAAAGAATCGGCCGTGTGTCTGTGGACAAATCTCATGTTGACGAGGCGGGGTCAACGTATCGCCTAGTTCCACCCCCATTCATCGCAAGGTTTCCGCCGTCCATGGGAATCAATGCTCCCGTGATCCAGCTCGAGGCGTCCGAGGCTAACAGGACTGCCAACCCTCGAATATCATCAGGATGACCCAGCCGGCCAGCAGGAATTCCCTGCAGAAATCGGTCCTGCAGAGCCGGGTCCGCCTCAATCCGCTTTTCCAGTCCTGGATTCAAGACTTGAGCAGGCAGAATGGCATTTACCCTGACCCCTAGCGCCGACCATTCAGTGCTCAGTTCGCGAGTCATCTGCACCACGGCTCCCATCGCCATGCTATAGGCAATGTGGCTGCGTCCCAGTGCCGTGATACTGGCAAGCGATCCGATGTTAACGATACTCCCGCGTCGTTGAGCGATCATCCGCCGACCTGCTTCCTGGCACATGCAGAACCGTCCGTAAACCAGGTTTCTCCAGGTTTTTTCCACGTCATCCAGCGAAATCTCTTCGGGTTTGCCCAGGCAGCCTTCACCGGCGACGTTACCCAGGAAATCGATTCGTCCGAACTCTTTATCCAGAGTTGCAAATGTGGCACGGATCGAGTCGGGTCGAGAAACATCACACGTGACGGCGATCGCTTTTCGTCCCATCCCCCTGATCGACGCGGCCGTACTTTGCACACCGACTTCGTTAATGTCGAGAAGCATGAGGTCCGCACCATGTTCGGCGAGTGCCAGCGACATGGCTTTCCCCATCCCACTCGCAGAACCCGAAACCATGGCGACACGCCCGGTAAGATCAAAAAGTGACGACACGTGTTTTCCTTTGCTGAAAATTTTCAATTCCGGGAGGGCGAGGCTCCCGCCGAGCCGATGCGTCGATGCGTATATCTACTTCGCGGCTCAGCAGGAGCTTCACCCTCCCTTCGAAGTCTTGCCTTTTTTCATCTGCGTGATCACCAACCCAATAACTCTTTCAGGATTGGCCATTGTTTTGTCATGAAGACCAGTGTCGAAAGCCCCAGGTAAAAAACTCCACAGGCCACCATCCCTGTCTGATGATACCACCTTGGACGAAGTTCACTTGGCAGCAACGTAACGTTGATCCACAGCAACTGAAACGCCGTCACTCCAATCGCCAGATTGTTCAAGTTGGCGATGATCAGAGTCATCAGTTTCGGCGTCCCATACGTGCTGAAGACGTAAGCGGCGATCATCGTCCACACGACATACGAAAATAACAACGTGTAGTAAATGTACTTCACCTGATCGTCACGCATTCGATCTCGGGCATGTCGACTGGCTGACCAGATGATGTCAGTCCAGCGACGACTGAAATCTTCCACGATCGACATCTGGCTCGGCAGCAACACCGTCAATCCGACCATCAATGTCACCGTCCAGAGCAGCGCACCCAACGCTGGTCCAAATTGAGGAGCATGACGGATACCGTCCGCCGTGATCATCGCCTGTGCCCATTCCAGCTTGTCCGACTGATTATAGAGTTTGGAATAGGAGGCAAATTCAAGCGAAAGAAGCGCCGGCAACGCCATCCCCATGAAACAGCCGGGAGCCCAGACAATGATCTGGTCGGTGAGAATATACTTCCACCAACCCCGCCATTTCCGCAGGTTATCGGGATTGATCAAAAAGACTTTGCCAAGATGACTGAGTGTAATATCGCGTCCACCGACAGCACTGGCGATCGCACCCACCTGACGCCCCATCCCCCAGCCTTTGTCCCGGACATAATTGCTGTAGGTGGAATTGGCGAGTCCTCCGCCACCCGCATAGCCTGCAAAGGCCCCGAGGACGGCGATGTTGCCGAGTTCAATGAGTGGCCACGATCCGTCATGCCATAGTTGAGCAAAAACATTCGTCAGACCATCCTGGCCATCGATCTTAATCGGGACATTGCCAAATTTGGCGAAACCACTCATCACGTTCCACCAGTGCAATGGACTGACGAACAAGATTCCAATCGTCAAACAAAAACCAAGGACCACCGCCACCTTGATCGTCATCACCGCCTGCAGCATGTTGTAGACTTTCCCCCCGATCAAGACGGGAAATGCCACTCCCAGCAGGCAGGCATAGGCCAGCACAGTCACCAGCCACCGGTCTTCCACACCGGGTGGCCGGTCCAGCCACACGGCCGCCATCACGGCAGCGGCATTCGTCGACAGAGCAGGAATCAAAGCCGACAAACTGAGAAACATGATCATGGGAACCCAGAACATCGGTCCGGGTCGCTTACGCAGAAAACCCGTCATGACAGGCTCGCCGCAGTACAAGGCATAGCGAGCACATTCAATGTTGTAAAAGACCTGCAGCACGATCGCGACCGTGGCAATCCACATCAATCCGCCGCCATATCGAGCCGTCACCTCCGGGCCCAGCAGCCATTCCCCTCCGCCAATCTGAATCCCCATCATCACGATCCCGGGCCCGATAAAACTAGCCCAGTTGCGCAGCCCCAAAGGCTTCGGTTCCGGAAGCTCGGCAATGCCCCATGTCGGAAGACATGTGACAGGAAGTTCGGTTTGATCTGTCATATTGGAGCAGCGCTATGACGAAGAATTTGGGAGGATTAGCCTGACACGGTATCCCGATGACGCCGTGGAATCAAACGCGAGTTACGTGAAGCAGTTTTGATCGGGAGGGCAAGGCTCCCGCCGAGCCGCTGAGTCGATGCATGTAGGTACTTCGTGGCTCGTCAGGAGACTTGCCAATCCATTTCACGGGATGCAACCTCCGCCCCCATCCGTCTGAACTTGAATCTTCCCCAGAACCAGTACTGGGAAAGCGGTTCATTTTCGGTTTCCACACTTGATTACGGTCAACCCCTGCCAAACGATAGAAGATTTCATCATTCGTTCTTACTGGCGGAATCTGCGGCGCACGACAGAATGATTCCATTACCACAAGTGACTTCTTCGATTCAAAGGGTTCATGATGCGAGTCTGGCCGGGACATCCTTATCCGCTGGGAGCCGTTTGGGATGGTGCAGGCGTTAATGTGGCTCTGTTCTCCGACAATGCGACCAAGGTCGAATTGTGCTTGTTCAATTCGCCCGACGATTATCAGGAATCGGAACGGATCGAACTGACCGAACGAACCTACAACGTCTTTCACGCCTATTTTCCCGACCTGAAACCGGGCACCCTTTACGGATTTCGAGTTTACGGCCCCTATTCGCCGCAAGACGGATTTCGATTCAATCCGAACAAAATCCTTTTTGACCCCTACGCCCGTGCCGTCGGTCGAATGCTGAAATGGAACGAGGCTCTGTTCGGTTACCGCAAAGACGAGTGTGATCAGGATCTCTCGTTCGACGATCGCGACTCCGCACCCTACGCACCCCTGGGCTTGATCGTCGATACCGCTTTCACATGGGGAAAAGACGAACGGCCGAATATCCCCTGGGAACGGACAATCATCTACGAAATGCACGTGAAGGGCTTCACGAAACTGATGACCGAAGTTCCTGAAAAGCTGCGAGGAACCTACGCGGGCCTGGCAAGTGCCCCAGCCGTCGATTATCTGAAAAAACTTGGCGTAACAGCGGTCGAACTGCTGCCAATCCATTTTCATATCGATGAAGAATTTCTGACCGAGCAACAGCGGGTCAACTACTGGGGTTATAACTCCCTTGGTTTTTTTGCTCCTGAACCTCGCTATTGCGCGACACACGATCCGGAGTTGATGGCGCAGGAATTCAAGTCGATGGTCCGCACACTGCATTCGGCGGGGATCGAAGTCATTCTGGACGTCGTCTACAACCATACCGCCGAAGGGAATGAACGAGGACCGACGCTGTCGTTTCGAGGCATTGATAACACCAGCTATTACCTGCTGAACGACAAAAACAGACGCTACTACACCGACTTCACCGGTTGCGGAAATACCCCCTATATGCGGCATCCGCGAGTCCTTCAATTGATGATGGACAGCCTGAGGTACTGGGTCACGGAAATGCACGTCGACGGTTTCCGCTTCGATCTGGCCAGTACGCTGGGGCGACAGTTCCATAACGTCGACAGCATGAGCGGTTTTTTCAACGTGATCCATCAGGACCCGATCCTCTCGCAGGTCAAGCTGATCGCCGAACCCTGGGATGTCGGCGAAGGGGGCTATCAGTCGGGCAAATTCCCCGTTATCTGGACCGAATGGAACGGACGGTATCGCGACAGCGTCCGCTCCTTCTGGAAAGGTGACGGCGGCATGATCGGTGAAATGGCGACTCGCCTGGCCGGAAGCAGCGACCTGTACGAAAATAACGGTCGCAAACCCTCCGCCAGCATCAATTTCGTCACCGCCCACGACGGCTTCACGATGCGCGATCTGGTCAGCTACAACACCAAACATAACGAAGCCAACGGTGAAGGAAACCGCGACGGAAACGATCATAATCTGAGCTGGAATTGTGGCGTCGAAGGCCCCACCGATGATCCCGAGATTACCGAGTTGCGAGAACGCCAGCAGCGTAACTTCCTGGCGACACTGTTTGTGTCTCAAGGGGTCCCCATGCTGTTGGCGGGGGATGAACGAGGACACTCCGCACAGGGAAATAACAACTGCTACTCGCAAGATAATTTCCTGTCGTGGTTGAGCTGGGATCTGAAGCCGTCTGAACAGAAGCTGCATGACTTTGTTCATCGTCTGATCGAAATTCGTCGGGCACAACCCGCTTTGTCCCGACGTAAATTCTTCCAGAGTTCGGTTCAGGGAGACGATGTCGACGATATCTACTGGCTGGACAGCTCGGGCAAACGGATGTCGGAAGCCGAATGGAACGACTGCTCGCTGCACGCCATTGGAATGCTGCTACTGGGCCACTGCAGCCAGATTAACGACGAAGGAGCCTGCATTATCGGGGATAACCTGCTGGTGCTGATGAACGCCGGCGACAAAATCGTGCCATTTTCGATTCCGAAAGCGGTCAAGCGATTTAAGGTATTGGAACGCTTGTTTGACACGTATGACGGAGATACCGAGATTGTCCAATACGACACGTCGCAGCCGTATCCGTTGAAGCCGCGAAGTATGGCCCTGTTCCGCCATAAGATTGGTGGATGAAGCATTTCGGGCAGCCGAAGTCTGAAAAATGGCAAAATCGGCGCTTGCTTGTCGCTTCTCGCCGCGCGAACTAGAATTACCGCCTTGTCGGCGTAAGGTTTTTTGGCGGGCAATCTCTTTGAAAACTTTGCTCGTTGTCCGTTCGGACACCTCGTTGGCGGACAATTTTCGTTTATTTCAGGAGATGTATTGTGACGGTGAAGGTCGCGATTAATGGGTTCGGCCGTATTGGGCGATTGGTGTTCCGAGCGATGGTGGAACAGGGTTTGGTTGGCAAAGACATTCAGGTCGTCGCTGTCGGCGATATCGTTCCGGCCGATAACCTCGCTTACCTGCTGAAGTACGACACGACCCAGGGTCGTTTTGCTGGTGAAGTCGGTTCCAAGAAGTCCAGCCCGGACAAGGCTGAAGACGACGTTCTGATCGTCAACGGTCACGACATTCATGTCGTCAGCGCCAAGTCCCCTGCCGAACTTCCCTGGAAGCAGTTCGGTGTCGATATCGTCATCGAATCGACCGGCCTCTTCACCGAAGCCGACAAGGCTAAGGGTCACATTACCGCTGGTGCCAAGAAGGTCATCATTTCGGCTCCTGCCAAGGGTGAAGACATCACCCTGGTGATGGGTGTCAACAGCGACAAGTACGATCCCAAGTCACACCACATCATTTCGAACGCTTCCTGCACGACGAACTGTCTGGCACCTGTCGTTCACGTCCTGCTCAAAGAAGGTTTTGGAATCGATGAAGGTCTGATGACCACGATCCATGCCTACACCGCCACCCAGAAAACGGTTGACGGACCCAGCAAGAAGGATTGGAAGGGTGGCCGTGCTGCCGCTCAGAACATCATCCCCAGCGCCACCGGTGCTGCGAAGGCCGTCGCCCTGGTCTGTCCTGAAGTGAAGGGCAAACTGACCGGGATGGCCTTCCGCGTTCCAACTCCAACGGTTTCGGTCGTCGACCTGACGGTCAAGACGGTCAAGACCACCAGCTACGCCGAAATCGCCGCCGCGATGAAGAAGGCCAGCGAAACCTACCTCAAGGGAATCCTGGAATACACCGAAGACGAAGTGGTCAGCAGTGACTTCATTCACAGCAAGTCCTCGTCGATCTTCGATAAAGGGAGCGGTATCGAGCTGAACAGCAATTTCTTCAAGCTCGTCAGCTGGTACGACAACGAATGGGGTTACAGCAACCGAGTCGGCGACCTGGTCAAACTGGTCATCGACAAGGGTCTGTAAGACCCCCAAAAAACAGTCGTGTGCCGTCTTGGTTTCGCAGAGCCACTGGAAAAACCAGCCTCTGCGATTCGTACAGGTGGTACTCTGGCGGGAAATCAGTCT
>CAIULL010000222.1 GCA_903899985.1 uncultured Schlesneria sp. | reverse complement strand
GCTGTTCCAAATCGATCAGCAGCTGCGGTAATCCCTGGTCAATTCGCGGAATCAGACTGCTTTTCAAACTGCTGAAGTTGTTCTGATGAGTGTCCCAGCCTCCGTCGGATACCGTTACAAAACGGACACCCGATTCGATTAACCGACGTGCCAACAGGCATTTTTGCCCGAAAGTGTTCTTCCCGTACTGTTCGCGCACGCGAGGGTCTTCCTTATCCAGCTGGAAGGCACGGCGGGTTTCCTGTGCGGTTATCATTTCCAGAGCGGTTTTGTAGTTCTCATCCAGCGCGTCATAGTCTGCCGGTTGAACGCTGGTGGAACGTTGCAAAGAATCCACCATCCCCAGAACTCGCTTTCGACGTTCAACGCGATCGTTCGAAATCCCGGATGGCGGAGTGATATCTCTGACAACAAAGTTGTCGGCATTGGGATCAGCCAGAATCTCGAAGGCATTATGTTGCAGCCCCAGTATACCGGCCTTGCCACCGCCGAAAGTCCGGTCTACGGCATTACCTAGTTGAATAAACGGGGGCATTGCCGTCTTGAAGCCCATCTCGTGGCTGACAACCGAACCGATCGTGGGATAGTGAACCGAAGGATTGAACGGACGACCGGACATCAGGTGTTGATCGGCAACACCGTGGCTCCCGTTCATCGGATTCCAACCCCGCAACACAGCGAAGCGGCCGAGTTCCCGGGCCATCCGAGGAACGATCTCGGTGAATTGCACTCCAGGAACGCTCGTGTCGATCACACCGTATTCACCCTTGACGTTGATCGGAGCCTGGGGCTTGGGATCGAACGTGTCATGGTGGCTGGTCCCTCCCTGGGTCCAGATCAAGATGCAATTCACATCAGACGAATTCTTTCCACCCTCTGCTTGCCCTTTGGACTTTGCCATGGCCTGTTGTGCCAGAACGAGTGGCAACGAGATTCCCAAACCGCTGAGTGACCCGACCTGAAGAAAACTACGACGGGACAAACCCGTGCAGTTTTTCGTCGTTCCGGGAAGAAGGTTGAGCATGGGCAGGCTCCTGTTTCAGGCGGTAAAAGCCGAGGCGGGTGATCCTTGTGGATCATTCTCAGGTGGGTTATGGGAAGTGATCTTAGGCCAGAGAGCCAACACCAATCAAGGGATACTTGTGCGTTATCGGATTTTCCGTCGAATAAACATGAGGCGAGCATTGCCAGAAACGGAACGGTAAGGCGTGTTGTTCTGGCCCCCTCCCGATCACCGTCACTTTCTGATCACGCTGTTCAGGATTGATTTGGCGACTTTCCCGAATTCGGATTTCACAACTTCCGGCATGAATTCTCGAATTTTTGATCCGGCGGAGATGAACTGTGACACGACCTGCCAGGCCCGCTGCTGGTCGTAGTCGCGGTGCAAGGATCGAACGAGTGAACATGCTCGTGCTTCGTCCAACAGCAGGGAAATGGTGGGAAGCAGGTATTCGTTGATCCCGAACACTCGGCCATTTTCTCG
Source organism: uncultured Schlesneria sp. (assembly GCA_903899985.1). GTDB lineage: Bacteria > Planctomycetota > Planctomycetia > Planctomycetales > Planctomycetaceae > Schlesneria. The sequence continues at coordinate 14,676 of CAIULL010000222.1, read as the reverse complement.
ATCAGTACAGACCGGAACAATCGAATCCAGCCGGTCTCCAAATGTTTTCCTGGCAAATTCGAGTGCTGCCCGAATATTCTTTTCTTTCAGCCGTGTTGGTTCTTCCCATGAATAGGGAGGCGACCACTCCATAATCGGGCTTAATCCATCGATCTTGGAAACGACGCCCACGATCGAAGGGGGCTTATACTTGTGCTGTTCCCGAAACCATGCACCGAGCTTGTCCAACGTTGAGACATCGGCCTGTTTGGCTGGGGAACGGACATCGAGAACCAGCAGTACGAGATCCGCATTACGCACGGCTTCAAAGGTATCTGACAATTGTTCGGCCGTTGCACCGGAATCGCTATACCCCGGAGTATCGAGTAAAACGAGTCGATCAGAATTTTCATCCATCTTCAGATCATAGCGCTGGACGGCGTGCGTCAGCGGTAAAACATCGACGGCAGCCCGCTGTTCGCCAAGCAGGCAATTGACCAGGCTCGATTTTCCTGCCTTCACTTGTCCGATCACAGCGATTGTCACCGTCACAGCGCTCAGAGCAGCAGCCGGCTGATCATCCGCTGTCGCATCGACAGGCGCAGCTTCCAACCGCTGCATCGCGGCCCGATACGCTGCGGACCCACCTCGCAGACGACCGCTGTTAAGTTCGATCAGATAAAACCCCAGCTGCCGGACGAACAATGCGTAAAACGCACCGAGCATGTTTGTCTGGAGCTGGCCGGAAAGTGGTTCGACAAACGCTTTTGAGACGGCGTATCGAGCCAGGCTTGTTGGATTGAACACGATGCTGGCCAGCCAGCCGATATTACTGGCAGTTCTCCACCAGGCCGGTGCCTTTGCCAGCGCACGCCACTGAGCGACGGTGATCAGATGGCTGCCGGGAACGCTTTGACGCAATGTGTTTTCCAGATCGTCAGCGACAAGCTGCAACACCGTCAGAAGCTCGACAACGGAAACGGAACTAAACGGATCAGTAGCGTTGGGGTGGTAGTGTTTCGCGAATTCTGTCGCGAGTTCAATCGTTCGCGTCGTATAAAACTGAGGATCAGCCAGTTGCTCACCGGTGTAGTTCGAAACTCGCTTCTGCTCGGTTTCGATTAATGCAGCAGCCGCGTGATCACGAGGAGTCCAATGGATTTTGGATCCGATTTCGGGCAGCGGAACTTCAACGCGTTTCGCATACCTGTAAACGAGCCAGGCTGCCATCCAACAGAATGTCAACGTCCAGGAAATCCAGAACCAATGCCCCGATTGCCAAAGCGCCCATCCACCAACCCCCGCCATCAGTGCGATTGGTGAGAGAACCAGAATGACGACAGCAATAAACGGCCAACGGGACATCGTTAATTCCCTTTTTGCCCGTTTGGCCGAACTGGTGGCGGGCGTTTTCCGTCCGCTTTGGGATCAGGCCGGTCGTTACCCTTCCTCGCTCTTTGAGCAAATCGAGGCGGAGGAGTGACTTCTAGCCGCACAAACAAGTCTTCAATCTGTCGTCGATATTCGGGGATTTTCTGAAAGTCGGCCCAGGAGTCGCCCCCTTTCGCCTGAATCCATTTCCTATTGAGATCTCGATTGACTCTGTCGCTTGGCAAACTCAGGATGCGTTCCCGTTCTTCGGGTTTCAACTCTTTAAGAACCTGCAACCTTTCGTCTTCGGTCGGGTATCGTATCGAGTCATGGGCCTGTTTCATAATTCCCATCAAGAGCATCCGGATGATCATCGCACGTCTGGTACTGTAATCCTGCTTATTGATCTGCGGCACGAGATCCTTACTGATTGCACCAATCATGTCTTGAAGCAGTTTTTCATTCGGCCAGTCTCGATAGTCTCCCCCAAACGTTTGAACGCTGGCTTGAATAATCGGCAGGTAGTCGGGAAGGCGGGGGTCGCTGAACTCCGGCCGAGTTTTATCGGTGGCGAGTCGATCAACAAGTATCGTCATGACAGCCCTGAGATCTTTCAACCACAATGCGTCCCGCTTGCTAAAGTTTAGATTGAGCTGTAAAGCAGGTTCGTCAGCACTCGTTTCAACGTGCGCTTCCGATTGCGAGTCAGGAGTTTCAATCGCCTCCTCTTGCTCTTCCTTGAATCGACGAACCAGAGCCAGTTTTTGGGCCGGCACCAATTCCTTTTTTAACTCATCCTGCTGAGTCGGAGTCAATGTCCTTACCCAAAGACTGTAAGTCTGCATCATCCTCGTCAGCGATCCACCCGTCGCTGCATCCCGTTTCAAGTCTGCATGCAATTGACGGTAATGTTGCTTTTCCGAGTCGTTCAGTTTTTGAAAATCTTCGATATTTCGATTCAGATGTCCGCGTTCAAGCTCGGACATTTTTCGCAGCTGCTCAGTTTGCGAAGCAATTGCCTGCTGATCGACCGCCTGCAAACTTTGCGGCAAGAAAACCGACATGGCCAGCACGATGACGAAGAAAAGGCGAATTTCCATTTCTCATTTCTCCTGCACATCGTCAAAGACACTCGACTGTTTCAGCAAATTCAAGAATTCGATCTCGCGAACGTCCTGGTACTGATCCAGATTTTCGATAACGGGCAGATCGTTCAACAATTGGTCATGCGGGTTGGGAACCCAGTATCGAGTGATTTGAAATCCGAGCCAGCCGCTGAGTCCCAGACACAGCAACCAACCACAGATCACCCCTGTACGTCTTAAATACGGGTACCACCATTGATCTTCGAGGATAAATGGTGCTTCCATAACCTTGAGGTTGGTCATGGTTTTGCTGGCAAAATCATCCGACGCCTTTGCAGCTGGAAGTACATCAAGCATTTCCCAGGTTCGTGCCAGCGCTTCCACTTCATGACGAGCCACCTCGCTGCGAGCGATAATATGATCGATCTGCTGGACTTCTTCGTCGGGGAGTTCGCCGTCGAGATAGGCCACCAGATCTTCACGCTGATCGGCGTTTAGGCGGACTGTTTTTTCCATGATGTCTCTTGAAAGGCGAGGCTGTTTCGAAAAGCGACTCAGTTACTTTCCCATTTGCATATACGGCTCAAGTGCGGTTCGTAACGTATCACGCGCACGAGAGAGAATTGATTTTACGGCCGGAACGGTCATTTCCATTGTTTCCGCGATCTCCGAGTAACTCATCCCTTCAAACTTGTGCAACAAAACGGTCAGACGCTGTCGTTCGTTCAACTGTTCGATGGCCTTCTGAACCACAAGCTGCAATTCGTGCTTGTCGATCTGACGAGTTGGCATCAGTGCGGATTTGTCGGCCAGCACCTGGCTTTCAGGACGGACTCCTGACACTGACGTCGTTTCACCCGCAGGAAGCGGAACTTCCTTTCGGCGCGCTTTATTTCGATGTGAATTAATTGCAAGGTTATTGGCAATACGAAAAAGCCATGTCGAAAATCGCGCTGTCGGCTGATATCCGTTGCGAGCCCGATAGATCCGCATGAAAACATCCTGCGCCAAATCTTCTGCAGCTTCCTGATTCTGCGTCATGTGGAAGAAAATTGTCGCCAGCCGGTCCTGATACGTCTTGACCAGTGTTGTAAATGCTTCGTCGTCACCTTGCTTCACGCGCAACATCAGCTGCACTTCAGGATCGTGAAGAAATCCTGATTCGTCGACATCTGCTGGGGGGGTCGTCGTCAGCGCCACGGTTTCTTGTCTCACGGCATTCAAATTTGCCGAATTGTAAAAGGTTAAACACGGCCACTTAAAAAAAGTTCCGTCCACCGATCGTCAATTTATCCGGTTCACGCATGATCATGTCGACTGAAGGCTCCCGATGGAAGGGATCGGGATTGAAAACTGATCAATTACCCTGTTCCATAATCCTGTCGTTTCCTAATCTATGGATACCCATCGGAACCGAACTTTGGATGACACCCTATTTAGCTGTTTGGATGCATGATGCTCGACTTGCAATTTGTATGTGAAAATCTGGATGCCGTTCGCGCGAACTGCCAGCACAGGCATGTCACCGCCGACCTCGATCGTCTGCTCGAACTGCGTGAACTTCGCAGCCAGCTGATTACCGCCATCGATAAAGACCGGCAACGCCAGAACGAAATCGCCCAGGCAATTCCGAAAGAGAAGTCCGCTGATGCCAAGAAAGCGCTCGTCGAGGAAGGAAAGTCACTGAAACTTGCAGCACCCGGAGTCGAATCGAAGCTGAAAGAGATCGAATCTGATCTCCGGGCGATCCTGATGTCGATCCCGAACATGACACATCCGGAGACTCCGCTTGGCGAAGAAGCCGATTCCAAGACGGCGCGGACCTGGGGAACTCCGCGAAAATTTGATTTCAAACCGCTCGATCACGTCGCGCTCTCCGAAAAGCATGGATTACTCGACCTTGAGGCGGGAGCCCGCGTAGCTGGCCACGGATTCTATTTCCTCAAGAACGAAGCGGTCCTGCTTGAGTTGGCTCTCACGCAGTTCGCCGTACAAAAGTTGGTGAAACACGGTTTTACACTGCATACGACGCCTGATATGGCAAAGATCGAAGTACTTGAGGGGACTGGATACCAGCCTCGCGGCAATGAAACACAGATCTATTCGATCACAGGTACCGATTTGTGCCTGGTCGCTACGGCAGAAATTCCGCTCGGTGGGATCTATAAAGATCAGATTCTTGAGTCGAGCCAGCTTCCCATCAAGTTTGCCGGCATTTCACACTGTTTTCGGACAGAGGCGGGTGCTCACGGCAAAGCAACACGCGGCATTTATCGGGTCCACCAGTTCACCAAGATCGAAATGTTCGGCTTTACGGCACCAGACGTTAACTCGTCCAATGCACTTCACGCCGAGATCGTTGCGATCGAAGAAGAGATTTTTCAAGGACTTGGCATACCCTATCGAGTTCTCGATATCGCCTCGGGCGACCTTGGTGGTCCCGCCTATCGAAAATTCGATCTCGAAGCCTGGATGCCGGGTCGAGGTGAAGCGGGAGAATGGGGCGAAGTGACTTCTGCCTCAAACTGTACTGACTTCCAAGCCCGACGACTGGGGGTTCGTTGCAAGTCCCCCGACTGGAAGGGAACCAAATACGTTCATACGCTCAATGGAACCGCGATCGCCGTCACTCGGGCAATTATTGCAATTCTGGAAAATTACCAGCAATCCGACGGAAGTATCATCGTTCCTGAAGTTCTGCGACCGTGGGTTGGCAAAGACAGGATCGGTTAAAAAAAGAGACTGCTTGCCTGAATTCAGACAAGCAGTTGATCTGTCAGCCACACGAAACATGTCTAGCTTGCAACGTTCGAGGCGGCAATCGCGTCGGCAGGAGTTTCTGCTTCCCGATTGATTGCCTGGGGTGAATTGCCCGTAGGCTTCACCTCAGGCTTCTTTTCTTCAGGCTTTAGATCTGTGGGGTTTTCGACGGGGTTCGGAGACCCTCCCCCTCTTTCCGGTCGCCGAGGATGAAGTGACTTGAAGTGTGCTTCAAGTTCTTCTTTTGAAACGTTTCCATCTCCATTTGCATCCGCTTTGGATATCTGATCCCAAAGCGCTTCTGGAACGGCGTCCTTCGTTACGAATCCTTTACGGTCTTGATCGAACCGCTCCAGAATCATTTGCGCACTCGGACCACGAAACCCGGGCCAGCCGGGACCACCAAATTGAGGTCCAGGGCCAAATGGTCCAGCCCCTCTTGGGCCAAATCCTCCCTGGCCAAATCCTCCGGGAGCAAACCCACCGGGGCCGGGCCCAAAGCCGGGACCACCCGGCCATCCAGGTCGAACAAGCCCCACCCCATGTGGTGGAACATTTGATTGCCCCTCAGCCCCTGTCTGCGGTTGACCTGCCCCTCGCACATTCGGCTGACCTGCCTTCTCATAGTGGCTTGCGGGAGGCGACGCTGCAGACCTGACCAATCGAGCGAATTCGTCACGTGTTACCGAGCCGTCTCCGTTGACGTCAGCTTTTGCAAACAACTGCAGAACTTCGTCTTTGGTGATTTTTCCATCCGAATTCTGATCAAAGTGGCCAAAAGGTGACACATGATGTGGAACCGCGCCACCGCTCCACATTGGCCCTGGTCCGCTAAAACGACGAGCAAACCGAGGATTCCCTTGAGGCCATTGAGACCCCGCAAACCCACCGGGGCGATGTCCGGCGATTTGGTGACCGCCAAAACGAGGGTACCGACCATCTCGACCGAGGCCAGCGGGACCCGGGAACGGACCCATACCAGGATAAGGTCCACCCCGGAACGGACGTGGGCCGCCGTACCACCCGGGACGATGCCCGGCGAACTGGTGGCCACTGAAACCGGGACGGTTCCAGCCTGGCCCAAAACCGACTGGACCGGGGAACGGTCCACCACCAAAATGAGGCCCGCCAGGGAGCGGACGAGGCTCCCCATACCAGCCCCGGCGATACCCGGCGAATTGGCGAGCACCAAAACCCGGGTGTTCGCCCGGAGTTCCAAAACCGCTGGAGAATCCAGCACCGCGTTCGGGAAATCGAGGGCCGGGAAATGCCGAACGTCGAGGACCCTCAGGACGCCAGTTCGGTTCCCGGTTGGCGAATTCACGAGGTCCGCGCAGTCCACGGCCCACTAAATCGCTTTGACGGCGAGGGCGTCCAGTCTCCGATCGACGTCCTCCTCGTCCGCGCGGCGCGTCGCCGGGTCCACCGCGGCGGTTCTCGAACCGTGGGCTGCGTTCAGCCGTTTCACGTCCCCGACGAGATCCATCGAATTCCGGACGTTCTGCTTCCTCACGAGGTCGACCTCGCCCACGATCATCACGTGCAGCGAATTCCCAACCTCCTTCTGAGCGATCGTTCCGGTCATTGTTAATTGCTTGAGGTGCCCTGCGGCGCTCGCCGCGCTCCGCTATGTCACGACGGTCACCGCGGTCATCTCCTCGATCAAACTCTCTGTCACTTTCGCGACCATTCGGTCTCGCCGAACTTCGACGTTCTTCCGCGTCTTCCCGCCAATCCGGACGTCTGTCCTCGATTCCGCGACTACCTGCAGCCTGGACCGCTATCGCGAGTCCAACGCCACACGCAAGTCCACACGCCAGTGTGAGCAACTTCATTGGCATTGAGTGTTTCCTTAACAAAGTGATTCAAAGCGCCATTTGAGAATCCACAGCGGATTTCACCTGCTTCGTCCAAAATAGCGATTGAATCTTAAATGTCGGTTAACGACCTTGGATTTCAGGCCGAATCAAGGAAACTTGCTCCTCGACTGCCTGATGCGAAACATCCACGGGTCGCTCGCGCACGAAGACAAATTCATTGCAACCATGCCCGCCCGATGTTGAAAAGTCCTGCATGACAAAATCTCGATCCCGCATGAATCGAAACACGGCTTCCGGCTTAGCGACTTCAAATGGCCAGCCACCAACCCAGTCGACAAGGTCGTGCCAACCGTTCATCCCTCGAGATTTGGTCTCATTGGCCCAATTTAAGAAGGGAACAAACGGGTTCTTCAACATGAAAAGGCGAAGACAAGACGCCATGATCGTCACAATCAAGCGTTTGAAAAACAGGACGGCCCCAACGACAGCAACGAAGATCGGACGGGTCATTTTTGGAATCTTTTGATAGGTCCGTTTGATTCCCTGCCAGATCCCCGAAATATAGGACTCGTCGTTATAGATCGCCAGAACAATCCTTCCCCCCGGCTTCACGAGAGGCAACAGGTTTTCAAGGCAGTTCCACATCTCCCCTGTGTGATGAATAACCCCCCAGCAATAAACCACGTCAAAACGACCAAGCGAGTTCAAAAAGTTGCGGTCTGCTAACGATCCTTCGAGCACATTCCATGAAATTGAATCTGGGCAGAATCGTTCCTTGAGCTGACGAGTACAGGCCACCGAATTCTGGTCAAGATCGAACGATGTCACGTCCGCACCAAGCTGGCTCGCCGCTAAACTAAAGAGTCCGCTGCCGCTTCCTGCATCCAGAAACCGAAGCTGCTTGAATTCATTGACTTGAATCAATGCTTGAAGAGACTGCTTTGCAACATCAATTCGTTTGTCATCAAGCGTCGAAAGAAATCGAGCCCAATTTTCTCCAAATTCAAAACGATCCTTGTTTGACATTGCGAAAACTTTTACGTCGATTATGTTTTTGATGGATTCCTCGAAATGAGGCCGTCTCGGCTTGATCATCCTCGTCAGTCAAGACTCAAGTCAAGCGAGGGTGCAGGGTATTAACGTGTCGACGCTCACGACAATTCCGGATTTTGAACCTGGCAAACGAACTGTTGTCGTGCTGGGTGCTAATTCGTTCTCTGGACAGGACTTTGTTGATCTTTTACTCGATCAACCTGTCTATCGCGTGATTGGCGTCAGCCGTTCGGCTGAACGATCGCCATTATTCCTGAAATACCTCGAACGCGAAGATCGATCACAGTTCACCTATCATCAAATCGACATGAATCACGATGTCGCGTCGCTGCTGAACCTGCTGGATATGGAACGGCCGGCTTGGATCGTCAATTTCGCCGCTCAAAGTGAAGTGGCCCCGAGTTGGGATCATCCGGAGCATTGGTTTCAAACCAATTGCGTGGCGTTTGCAAAGATGATCAATCACCTGAGGCGGCAGGATTATTTAGAGCGGTATCTTCACGTCTCATCACCCGAGGTCTACGGCACATGCGTCGGAAAGGTCACCGAACAGGCCCCGTTGAACCCCAGTACGCCGTATGCGGCATCGAAAGCGGCTGCAGATCTCTTGCTGTCTGCCTATCGCAAGCACTACCGATTTCCACTGCTGACAGTTCGCGCCACGAACGTTTACGGGGCACGGCAACAATTGTTCAAAATCATTCCTCGAGCCGCAATTTATCTGCAAACCGGGAGAAAAATCGAACTGCATGGGGGTGGCCGTGCAGTCAAGTCGTTCATTCATATTCGAGACGTGTCACGGGGTGAATTGGCGATACTGGAACGAGGTCGAATTGGTCAGATTTACCACCTGTCGCCCGATCACGGTATCGCCGTTCGTGATATCGTCGCAAAACTTTGCGCGGAGTTGAATCATTCGTTCAGCGAGTCAGTCATTGCGGTTGATGAACGTCCCGGCCAGGACGCCGCATACGTGATCGATTCATCTCTTGCTCGTACCGAGTTGGGCTGGCAACCTGAAGTCACGCTTGCCGAAGGTCTGAAAGAGGTCATAAACTGGGTCCAGTCGAATCTGACAGAGATCCGTAAGTCGCCATTGTCGTACAAACACAAACCTTGAACGCATCCTGTAACCGACGAAAGCAACAATGGCTTACTATGATTTTCTCTCGTCTGTTCACAAAGCAACCAAACGGGATTATCGACAGCGTGTACTGGACCATGACAAAGCTGAATGCGCTGAAATCGCCTTGCAGTTCGGTCGTGACTACTGGGACGGTGAACGTCACATTGGTTATGGCGGGTACCGTTACGACGGACGTTGGCGTCCCGTTGCAGAAGCAATCGCAAATCACTACGACCTGAAACCAGGCTCGACGATCCTTGATGTCGGTTGTGGCAAGGGATTTCTGCTGTATGAATTCACACAAGTTGTCCCCGATGCGCAAATTACCGGGATCGATATTTCACAATACGCAATCGAAAATTCCAAGGAGGAAGTTCGACCATTTCTACAGATTGGCAATGCCGCAAGCCTCCCTTATGCAGACAAGTCCTTCGATCTGGTCATCAGCCTGAATGCCCTTCACAATCTTTACAACTACGATCTCTGGGCGGCAATTCAGGGGATCGAGCGAGTTGGTCGGGGCGGTAAGTATGTCGTTGTCGAGACTTATCGTAACGAACGAGAAAAGATGAACTTGCTTTACTGGCAATTAACTTGCCGGGCGTTTCATACCCCAAAAGAATGGGAATGGCTGTATGAACAAGCCGGGTACACCGGTGACCATGGCTATATTACATTTGAGTAGGTTATGCTGGCGATGCTCAAGGAGACTCCGATCAAGGTTCTGCCTCACTGTCGCGTCTGCCGCTCGGCGCACCCCCGTTTTGTGACGGATTTTGGCAACCTTGCCATCACAAACCAGTTTATCGCGGATGAGCAGGAGACAGCGTTCAGGCAACCGATTTCCTGGCACGAATGCGGCAGTTGTGGTGTCGTACAATTGTCCGAGCCCCCTCCCTTGGAACAATTACGAAACGAATTTCCGTGGCTCGTTTATCGAGAACCAGAAGGTCATCTCGACGCAACCGTGGAAGAACTCATCCGCATCGCCGATCTGAATTCCCACCATCGCATTGTCGGATTGTCACAAGACGATTGGCCACTGCTCAGACGACTTCAATCGGACTCCGTCAAGTTATTTGATCCCGTCATGGATCTCGGTATTACCAGCAGTCATTACGGTATGGAAACCGTGCAATCCCAATGGACCGTCAACAGGGCTCGCCAATTAGCACAAAAATACGGCGTATTCGACGTCATGGTTGCTCGCTACGCTCTGGAACACGCACATGATGCCGCAGAATTCCTGGCAGCGTGCCATGAAATACTGGTTCCTGGCGGAATGCTATTGATCGAAGTTCCAGATTGCTCGCAAGCCTTCCGCGATCTTGATGTCACTGTCGTCTGGGAAGAGCACGTGCTTTACTTCACGGAGCGAACGCTTCTACAAGGATTGTCGGCTGCCGGATTCGAAACGAGTCATTTTCAAAGAGTACCTGATCCCCTTGAAGATCGTCTGGTCTGGATCGGAAGGACGAATCGTTCGACAAAGGTCGAGACCCCGACGTTAGCAGTCACTTCAACCGACCCTGATGTCAGCCGTTTTGCTGAACAATGGCCAAAACAGCGAGAAGCAATTCGCGCCTGGGCAGGCAACATTTGGACTGTTGGTGGCCGTCTTGCTGTTTTTGGAGCCGGCCATCGCGCCTGCACCCTGATTGATATCATGGGGTTGGCAGAGTTTCTGGACGGTGTTATCGATGACTCTGCTGAAAAACAGGCGTTTCGTTTTCCTGCCGGAAGCTTACCGATTCGAGGTTCAAAGGCATTACTGGATCGTGACATTTCCTGTTGTCTGTTTGCCGTAAACCCTGGCGTCGAAGATCGCATCGTCAGTCGAAACTCGGAATATGTTGCCAGGGGAGGCACCTTTGTGTCGTGCTATCCCAGTAGTTCCCGTGCATTGAGGCTGCGATGACTTTGAACCATTCGATCGTAGTAGGGGGAACTCGCGGGCTGGGTCGCGCCCTCGTGGAATTATGGGCAGAAGAAACTGGCGACATCTCCGTCATCGGACGAAGATTAACCGATGCCTCTGCTCCACCGCAGCGTGGGGGCATTCGATTCTATTCTGCTGATCTGACGAAACTCGAAAGCATTGTCCCAGCAATCGACGAGATTGTGCGAGTGTCTGGCCCGATCTCACGGCTCGTATTCTCACAACGTTTTCGAGGGACGGGTGACACACTGGAGGGTGAGCTCGACGTTGGCGTGAACGGAACACAACGCGTCGTCGATTATCTGGTTTCGAAAGATTTGTTCGCCGATCATGCTGCGATCGTCGTCGTCAGCTCTGTTTTAGGTCAGTTGATTGCTGCTGAGCAACCACTGGGATATCACGTTACGAAAGCCGCTCAGGATCAGCTGGTACGGTTTTACGCCGTGCAGCTGGCTTCGAGAGGCGTACGCGTTAATGGAGTCGCTCCCAACCTCATCGAAAAAGAGACGGGGCGTGAATTTTACCTTAAGAACCCCGAACTAAAACGCCATTACGAATCGCTGATACCCCTCGGGCACATGGGAACACCCCGTGATGTCGCACACGCAATCGATTTCTTGTGCAGCGATCGTGCGGCTCATATCACGGGGCAAATATTGACCGTTGATGGGGGATTAACAGTGTTGTTGCAACATTCACTGGGGGCAAGGCCTGAAATTCGACCGATTTGACAAGCGGTGTTATCGACGTTTCGGCCCGACGGGGCTTTAAGGGAACGATGACGAGATCACCGTCAATTTACAGTCGTCCCCGGTGGAAACCGCATTTTTTCCTTCGCTTGAACTATTACTTTTTGCCACAACAAACCGCGAACAGGTAATGGGCCATTGGCGAAAAGCCTGTGTGGACCACCTCATCGTTCATCGAGAAGAGGAACACGTTGTGAAAATCCCTTTCTAACGTGGACTTCAGAACTTTGCCGCTCTTGCAATTGACGTGTCCGATTTTGCTTTGGGGCGATGCATAGGCCTGTGATTCCAGCGATGGCATTCCGACGATCAATACCCCATGTTCTGTTAACGAGTTTTTCAGATTGGTGACATAGATGTGCTCTTTCTCGGCTTCGATATGTTCCATCACGTCAACACTATAAATGGCATCAAAAGTTGCTTCTTTTAATGGTCCGCCAAGAAGAATGTCGTGCAGATGAGCGTGAAGTTTCCAGCGATCCGTCTGTCGCGAGTTGATGTCGTCAATAAAAATCGGATCGAAGTCGTAGACATGCAACTCCTTGACCTCCTGCTGGACGATCCGCGAGCCAAACGCATCTCCGCAGCCAAGTTCGGCAACCTTGTTCTTGCCCGAAAGAATCTTCGAGACAAACTTATACCGAGACAGCACAAACGCCAGGCGGCGAGGGTCATCGTACCAGACCTGGTTCATCATCAGGCCAAGGTTCGCAATCCCGACTTTATCTTTGACATCCAATAATTCTGAGTACTGTTTTTCTTTCGTCTGAAGCTGGTTCGCGTTCATAAACACAATATCCAATATCAATTGCCGGTCTTATGACCAAAAAGTGGTCGATATCACACGTGTGGCATCAATGCAGACTTCTTAACCGCCTGAGTCAAGAATTTGACAATTCTCACAAATAAGTCGAGAGCGGACTCCGACAAACTCTATTTTCCAACAAAAAACATCTCGGAAAATCGCGAACTCGCACACGTCAAACGGCGTTAATTCCATCGACTCAAACTCCGCTTTTCTCTCTTGATGTCGTAAGATTTGTCAGACCCCTGATTGTTTTTCTGCTTTTCGCCTTGCGTAAGACGGAATAATCAAACGAATACCAAACATTTTGCTTGAGCCGCCATGAGCAGCGTATTGACCGCCACTGATGACATCGTCGTCGTGAATGCCGAAACATTGCAAACACTGAAAGTAATGGCCGCTGATGCACCTCTCAAGCGGTCGCGACTTTGCCTTCATCGTACAAGTGACGACCCGATTCAAGAAATGGTGATCGCGTTTGCTCGCGATTCTTATGTCCGTGTCCATCGGCACCGAAATAAAAGCGAATCGTTCCACGTTCTTGTAGGATCGCTGGAAGTGATCTTCTTTGACGACGAAGGACACACGACCCGCCGCATTCGATTGGGCGAGCCTCAAACGGGACTACCCAGTCTTTATCGCCTTTCGTGTGATGCGTGGCATACGGTTCTGATCGAAACTGAATTTGCCATCATCCATGAAACGACAAACGGTCCGTTTGTTCCGAGCGAAGCGGAATTCGCGAATTGGGCACCTGACGGAAGCGATCCGAATGCATCATTGGCGTTTCTAACGAACTTGCGAGCGGGAATACCAGCCCCCTTTCACCCGGCCACGAACCACCAACGTTCGGACCCTTCAGAAACCACAGCGCTCCCGTCCGTCGTGGATGGATCGAAGACACAAACAAAATCACCGACGCTGACGACAATCATCTGCAATTACAATCACAGCCGTTATCTGTCGCGGGCGATCGAAGCGATGGTTACCCAGTCACGACCAGCCGACGAATTCATCATCGTTGATGATGGCTCAACCGACGACAGTTTGTCCGTCATTCAATCATGGACAAATCGATATCCCTCGATCCGCGTCATTCAGAACGCACGCAATCTGGGATTTCACGCTTCGTTTCAACGAGCCATTACGGAAGCCACGAGCGACTTCATCTACAGCGGTGCCGCGGACGATCGGATTCTGCCCGGATTCTTTGAGGGGGCAATGCAGTTGGCAGAGAAGTATCCAACGACAGGAATCATCAGCGGACAATACATCAGCGTCGACCCTGCAGGGCGACCGTTGTCGACATCCAAACTCTCGGCAATTAACGATGCCGTGTTTCTCGAACCAAAAGAGTTTCTTCGAGATATTCTCAACGTCGAACCCCCTACGCATTCTCTGTCCGGCTCAACGATGTTTCGAAGGCAACCCTTACTCGATGTTGGTGGTTGTCGAGTCGAATTAGGTTCGTGGGGAGACACTTTTGCCATCCAGGCACTAGGACTCAAATATGGATTCTGCTATTGGCCGCACCCGGCCATGGAATGGAACATCCTGCCTGGCAGCCTGTCACAAACAACACGGTCAGATCCCATCAAAGCCATGCGGATTGTGGAACGAGCAACTGAACTGATGCGGTCCGAAACATTCCGTGGTTTGTTTCCTGCTGACTACGTCGACCGTTGGGCAAAAGGTTTTCACCAGTCAATCGTTCATGAACAATTACACCTGGCGATTGAAGGAAACCAGGCGTTTCAATTATGTCGCCGTTCGGTTGCCGAAACCGCGACATTTCCAATGCGCCTGCTGCTGAATAGTCTTGGCTTCGGTATGCGAGCCCTGTACTTCGTCACGTTCCGAGTCATGCGATTTGTCGTCAGCAGGCAAAACCGCAAGGCGTATCAGGATGCATTAAAATGAATTGGGGTCAACGAATCTTCAGGCTTGCGACACCGATCATGGCAAGAAGTGCGGCGATGATCCAAAATC
>CAIULL010000221.1 GCA_903899985.1 uncultured Schlesneria sp. | reverse complement strand
GATGGCGGAGGGGGCGAACCCCTTTTGTCGAACCTGAGCGGAGTCTCGTACTTTTCCTCAATTAATTACCCACAAAAACTGGCGACGAACCATAAATCTTTCGGATTATAGGTTTTCGTCGGGGCGATCTCTGCCACGTCTTTCATCCATTCCACGAGTTTCAGCACGGTTAACATCAACTTTTGGATATCTCTGCGATTTTGACTTTTAGACGAATATTCAAGTCTGGACTCGAATCGCAAAAACGACTATTTGATCTCCCCTTTACGAATCACAGACAAAACAACCGAGTGAAAAACGTGAATCCGATGAGCAACAAACGTGCAGCAAAAAGGCAGGACAGGGAGACCGCGTCAGTGAAATCAGTCGAAGAGACGGCCAGTCCGAGCGTCAATCTAGAAGATCAAGTCCCGGCAGATTCGTCGATCACGACGGAAGAGCACGTTGATCCGTTAATGGCCGACGTGAAGACTTTTCTCAGTAAACGGGATGAACTGGCTCGAAAATTCGCCGAAGAAATTGACGCCCTTGAGCAAAGATTGGCTGAGTTAAAAGAAACAGCAGCGTCATTGTTCCCAGAGAATCTCAACAACGGGACACCTGATCGAAAACCGAAGAAACCAAAGGCAAAAGCGTCGTCGAAGGCGGAATCAACGAGTCCCGCAGAAAGTTCAACGTCGTCAGACTGAATAAGTTCATGCGGAATGATTTCTGAAACGCTAACCCGAAAGCAGTGTCGAAGTGCTTCCGCTCGGGAGCCACTTCGTAATTAGTTCAATTCGACCCAGTTCAAAGCAGTTTGAACGCATGGGGAAGCAATTCAGAGAGACGCATTGTGCCGACTCGATCGACGATTACGATCAAGTCTGGACCGCCGAATTCGAACAGGACCTGACGACAGGCACCGCAAGGCATTAAATAGTCCATCGGGGCATCCAGCGCGGCATCCGGGCACGTGACCGCAATGGCTTCGATTCGCTTCTTTCCGGCAGCCAATGCTGAAAAGGTGGCAACACGCTCCGCACAGATCGTCAGGCCATAAGAGGCGTTTTCAACGTTGCACCCAGAGAACAGAACTCCATCGGCAATCAGCGCGGCACCGACGTGAAACTTCGAGTACGGACAGTAGGCAAGCTTCGCTGCATCTCTCGCGGCTTCAAGAAGTTGCGATTCAGTTAGACTCATGGAACCATCCATCAGCAGAGGTGACACCCAAGGTGTTAAGGGAATTCGGTCTCACGCGGCCATCGTATTTCAGGGATCAGATTAAGCCCGGCCAATCCCATAAATCGAGGCATGTGCCAAGTCGAGTATACATCGTACGTCAACGTGCAACCACAACATTGTACGGCGACCGAAGCATGGGAAAGAAGCAAATCGCGTCTCCTTGAATGGTGACGATCGATTTGACCAATCAACAAAACCGTACCTTGATTCCGTCGTCCCCCTCGGTTCAAAATTCTTCTCATTTTCAAATAACCAAGTTCGGTTGGCTTTGGTGAGATTTCGATGACATTTCACACAATGTTGACTCGGGAATCTGAACCCCATCCATGATTTTATTGGGCCTCGAAGACTCGAGACCACCTTGCTGTAAAGTACAAGAACAATTCGACGGAAAATCTTTCCTTCGGGGTCTGCTGTTACTTGCGGTTCACAGACTGACTACAATCTTGATGTCGATCTTGACTTGATGCGACCGTTCCGTACGAAGTTGGATCTTGTCAGAATCGATCTGTCGCAAGGAATCATTGATGCCGACCAATCGTCCGCCGTTAAAACTCTCTCGCACATCCTCGACAGAGGAAATTATTGTCAGCGAGCACCTTTCTGATCTTCGAAACCGCGTGCGACTTCTCACTTGGGTTTCCGGACTGTGCTGGACCGCTGTTGCGCTATTCGGTGGCCTGCTGATCTCAGGGACGTTGGATTGGCTTTTGCATTTTGATGAGTCTGGCTCAAGGCTCGTGATGGGCCTCAGCCTGCTCGGTCTGGCCGGCTGGATGTTCTGGCGACAACTGATTGCCCCCCTGCTGACGCCATTATCAGCAACGTTTTTAGCCAATCGTGTTGAGAAGCGCTTTCCGGGATTGAACAATCGTCTGTTAAGCGCCGTCGAGTTTCTCGAACATCGAATCGACTCGAAACTTGGTTCGACCGAGTTACAAAAGGCGGTGATCGGACAGGCTCTCGGTGATCTGGAACGGATCGAACCATCCGATGTCATCGAAACTAAGGCGGTCAGAAATATCACGATCGCCGGGGGGGGCGTGACATTTCTGACCGCCCTTGTTGTCATGTTGCATCCCCTGGAGGCGGCCACGTCCGTGAAGCGACTGGCGTTTCCATTTTCCAAAGTTCCCTGGCCCCGAAATGTTGACCTGAAACTCGTCAGGCCCGATTTATCGCCTGTCCCTCACGCTCCGGACCAGCCACTGGTCATTGCAAGGGGTGACACGCTGGAATTGTATGTGGAAAATACCCGAGGACGTCTGCCTGAACGAGTCTGGTTTGAATACCGTAACGGTGAAGATGGTCCCATATCCCGCGAGGCCTTAAGGCAAACAACGCTGCGCGATGAAAAGGGACGTTCGCGAGAAGCGGCAGTCATCAGTTGGGTGGCCACCCGGGGGACCATGCAGTTTCGCGCGAGTGGGGGTGACGACAACGTCATGCCATTCTACCAGGTCGAAGTCGTGCCTCCGCCGAATCTCGAATCACTGCAAATTACGGTCACGCCCCCGCCGTATTCAAAGCAGCCCGTGCAAGTGCTGCCGCCGGGTGTTGGTCATGTCCAGGGATTACTCGGTTCGAAAGTTGAAGTGACTGCCAGGGCCGATAAAGCGCTTCAATCAGCCCGATTGCGCGTGGGAGAGCAACCTGCGGTCGCGATGTCTCTTCACGATGAGTCGCGACAGTTCAGTGTGATCTTCGAAATCAAAGAAGCAGTAAACGGCAGTTATTGGTTCGAGCTGACAGATACTCAAGGGTTTACCGACCGGGACGCCGTCCGTTATGAACTTCGAGGAATTGCCGACGGGATTCCCGATGTCACGATTGAAGCTCCTGTGAGTGATGTGTTGTTGACGGCCGATTCAGAATTACCGGTTGAGGTGCTCGCTAAGGATGATCTGGGACTTCACCAGGTTCGAATTGCTTATCAAGTCGGAGATGATGAGAAGCCGAAGTTGATCCCTTTGTTCAGTCACTCCACGAGCGACCGTGAACAAGCGGTATCTGATCAGCAGGGATCATCAACAGACCAAAACCAAGTTGGACCTCAACGCCACGAAGCGAGTTTCGTCTGGAAAATGTCAGACTTGAACCCCCAGCCGGGAACGCGAATCGTATTTCGTGCCGAAGCGACCGACGCTTATGACCTTGGCCAACCACATGTGGGAAAAAGTATTCCTCGAACGATTACGATCGTTTCTCGCGATGAAAAACAGCGAGAACTGGCGATGCGAGTCGGCGATCTGCTGGAAGACCTGCAGCAGGCGACTCAAATGCAAAAACGAGCTCGTCAACAGACGCAAGACCTGCAGACTCAGTTAGACAAAGTCGGCGAGCTACGGTCGCAGGACCTCGATCAGCTGCAACGAACGGAACTTGATCAGAGACAAACCGCGTCTCGCTTGACCAATCCCGCCGACAGCGTTGAGACTCAGGCCACGCAGTTGCTCGATGAATTTCGAGCAAACCACCTGGGTGACGAAGCGACAGAACAACGACTTGAGCGAGTCGCGGCGGAACTTAACCGGCTGGAACGTGAAGAGCTTTCTGATGCGGAACGGGCACTATCACAGGCGCAAAAGCTGGCCGAAGATGTGGCGAGTCGAGAGGCCTCACCTGACGATAACAAATCGAATTCCAAAGCCACACCTGCGAACTCCAAGTCAAACGTCACGAAAAAAACCGAATCTTCAACAAACCTGAATCGATCGAATATCGGGGACAAATCCGGCGACCCGAATTCGGAACAACCCAACAACAAGTCAAAAGCTGGCGACGATCCGAAGCCTGACAACTCACATTCGAAAACCGATTCGAACGACGAACCTTCCCCGAGTCGTTCGCAAACAGGTTCTGATGAAAAAGGCTCGGAATCATCCTCTGAGAAATCAAAGGACGTTTTGCCGCCGGACCCATCGTCCACCTCGAAAAAGGGGCTTCGCTCAGCCTTAGCGGAAGCTCAGGCGCAGCAGGCCCGGTCGCTGGAATCGCTGACGGAACTTCAAGACCTGCTGTCGGAATGGCGAGACCAGCGGGACGTTTCAAAGGACTTGAGTTCTGTCATTGCCGAGCAGGAAAAAGTCCAGCAGGACGCGGACAACATGGCTCAGCAGACGATGTCGAAATCATCTGCTGAACTTTCGCGACAGGAAAAGGCCGAGCTGGACAAGCTTGCCGTTCGGCAACGTCGCGTTGCCGAACAGCTCGACCAACTGCGTAAACAGCTTGATAAAGCGGCTGAAAACTTGAAAGCAAACGATCCGGATTCGGCCGAGAAACTGGGAGAAGTCGGGCAGGAACTGAATCAGCAAGAGACCTCCAGTAAATTGCAGGATGCCGCGGACAAAATTGCCGAAAATCGAATGGGTGATGCGGCAAAATCGCAAGCGCAGGCCATCGATGAGCTTCACGATCTCGAACGGATGATGAAGCGTCGGCCGAATGAAGACACCGAACAAGTCCTCAAACAGACTCAGGAAGCCTTGCAGGAATTCCAGCAATTACGTGATGAACAACAAAGGCTTGCTGATCGAGCCGAGGAACTGAATCAGCAG
>CAIULL010000220.1 GCA_903899985.1 uncultured Schlesneria sp. | reverse complement strand
GGGCGAGGCTCCCGCCGAGCCGTGAAGTAGGTACACGCATCGACTCAGCGGCTCGGCAGGAGCCTCGCCCCCATTGGGTTGCTGGCGAAGCCCGCGCCAGACATCTGTCAGCGCGGACTTTCGATGCGACCGCTCGCCAGCCAGCCGTTCGAAAGATTGACGAAAATCGTGTTTTTCAGTTTTTTGACTTCCGTCGTTTCCGTCGATGGGGTAGCATCAACACAATAAAGACGTAGCGTCTTTTCAATTAAACCCTGAAGCACCTGTTTGAACCGAATACGAGCAGACCATGCGACGACGAGGATATTCTCTGATCGAGTTGCTGGTCGTGATGGCGATTATCGCCCTGCTGCTCGGATTTGTGCTTGCGATCATTCAACAGGTCCTCGCAGCGGTACGACATCTCACAGAGCTCGCCGGTTAAAGAAAACCAGATTGAATTTTGGGTACAAATTCTCTCGCGACTTTGTCGCTTGTAGAGCCGGAACATTACTTGTCGATGGCTTTCAACCTTATAGACCATCGCACAGTCGACGACGCGAAACGTGGACAGGTCCAGTTGTTAGCCGCTGCTGCCCCTGTTTCCGGCACCTGAAGGTTTTTTCCTTATGGGTTCCCCTGCCCATTCAGGGCGATTTTGGATTATTTGAATGAGTACCCGGGGCGGCGCTCGACGCCGCGCTTGCCCCGGGCTGATATCCGTCAGCCCTTAGGGCTGAAAAATCACCCTGACTTTGATCTGAGCCAGGAATCCGCTGCGTATCTCAAATCAGCACGAGCCAATCGAGGGGTTGGTTGGAACGGGACATGCGATTCGCGAAGCGGAGCTTCGAAGAGGGGCGTTACCAAGCTGGAGCTTGGTAACGAGAGAAAAGAACTGGAACGAAAACGGGAGTGTCTTCATCGCAAATCTTCTGTGGAGAGAACCTCACATTTGACACTCATGCCACCTGAGGCCTGACGTCGGACCACAAGAGTACCGCCGATCATTCTCGCTCGGTACTCCATGATCCGTAGCCCCATCCCTTGAGGTTCATCCGTGACAGCACTGGTCGGCAGATTACCGGGATCGAAGCCGACTCCGTTGTCACGAATTTCCAAAATAAAGCGACTGCCCTCAGCTCCTATGGAAATCTCAATTTGACTGGCCTGACCATGCTGAATCGCGTTTTTCAATGATTCCTGGGCAATACGATACAAATTTGTGGCAGTGGTCGCATTTTCGACTGCGACTGGCTCGCGACATTCAAAGCGACAGTTGATTCCCTTGACTTCATTTGTCGAGTAAGCCAGTTGCGCTAACGAAGACCGCAAGCCTTCGGGATCGATGTGAACGGGCATAATGCCATGAGAGAGATCTCGGACATTTTTACTTGCATCTGAAAGCCTCTGCCATAATTTACCAGAGATCTCTGACAGCTGCTTGTGGACCCTCACATCAATGATCCTCTCGCCTTTGTCAGCGAAATCGCCTTCCGGTAACTGGCTCAGAAGGTTGACCATGACTTCGGCGAGCATCGACATCCCCGCGAGTTCCTGTTGCGTCCCATCATGAAGCTCCTGAGCGATGCGGCGCTGTTCCTCAGCAGCGATTTCAAGGACGTGCTTTTCCAGTTGTTTGCGATCGGTGATGTCACGGATAACCGCAGTGAATACTCCCAGATGATCAACGCTGCTCACGCTCAGATCAATCGGAAACAGGGAACCATCTTTACGAATCCCGATTACTTCACGGCTGACCCGGAAGTTGCTGTCATCCTCGGCTTGTTGATAACGCTCAAGAAAGGTGTCGTACTTTTGATGGAACGGCGCAGGCATCAGCATTTTAACATTTTGACCCAGCATTTCGTTCTGCGTGTAGCCGAACATTTGCCCGGCGGCGGGATTGACAGTGTCGACGATGCCGTTCAGGTCGAAGACGATAATGCCGTCCGCAGCGGTCTTCAGAATCGAGCGCAGGCGTTCCTTCTTCTCTCGCAGTGCTTCTTCGGCCAGTCGACGTTTTGTCACATCAGTGATGACTCCGGAGGAATACTGGACGGTACCGTCGACATTTCGACACGCCCTCGCAGTCACATGAACCCATACGTTCTGTCCATCCTTGCGAAGATATCGTTTTTCAACTTCGTAGACCGGAATTTTGCCACTCAGGTACATTTCCCATCGGACTTGATCATCAACACGGTCGTCGGGATGATCAAGATCCATCGGGCTCATCCCGCTGAGCAGTTCCTCGCGGCTATAACCTGTGATCTCGCAGTAGCAATCATTGACACCAAAGAATTTCCCTGCGGAATTAATTTGCGTGAGGCCGACCCCGGCATTTTCAAAGAACGTACGAAATTGAATTTCGCTTTCCTTGAGTGCCAGCTCCGCTTGCTTGCGCTCGGTAATGTCGAAATTCACGCCGAGAAAACGCGAACAGGGCGCTCCGTCCACTTGAGGTTTTCCATATTCGCGGTTTTCAAAGGCAAAACCACCTTTCGCGGCGAGCCAACGTTCCCGACCGTCTGCCCTGATTACGCGGAATTCGGCATCATATTCACCGGTGATTTTCGCACGTTCCCACTTTCGCATGAGCGAATCGACATCTTCAGGGTGGACATAGCGAAAAAAGGTTTCTGGTGACTCAGGGGCGTCGCCCGAACGAATCCCGACAAGTTCGAATTCAACGGCATTCCAGCGTACTTCACCACTGGAGAAATCGAGCTCGAACGTGCCAATCTTGCTGGCTTCCAGCACCATTCGCAGGCGTTCCTCAGTCAACTTCAGTGCCAGTTCCGTCTTCATTCGCTCAGTGACGTCGACTAAGACAGTAATTGCCCCGCGCGGCTCTCCCAGTTCATTCCAAAGGGGGACGGCATACCCCAGCATTTTGCGGATCGTGCCGTCATCGAACACAAACTCGAAATCAAAATCCCGCACAGTGATTCCGCGTGCGGCTGTTTGGGTAGGCATCTCACGACATTCCAATTCACGGCCTGCCCTGAACGCCTTGTAATGGGTCGGCCTGACCCCTTCAGGAGCACTTAGCGAGACTTCTGCACAGCGAGGGATTCGCAAGAATTCCTCAGCCGTACGATTCGCCGTCATATGCAGGCAATCCGGGTCGTGAGCGAACAAGATCGGTATCGGCATGTTCTCGAGAACCGCTTTTATACCTGCCAACAACTCGCGCACTCGATTTTCACTCTTCTGCAGATTCTCCACAGCCTGTTTTCGCTCTGTAAGATCGCGAGTGATTTTCGAGAACCCTTGAAGTTGACCCTCTGCGTCACGCATCGCCGTGATCACCACATAGCCCCAAAAACGGCGGCCATCCTTACGAATTCGCCAGCCTTCGTCCTCAATTCGCCCGTCACGGGCAGCAATCGCCAATAATTCTTGCGGCTTTTGACTAACGACATCTTCTTGTGAGTAAAAGATCGAGAAGTTACGACCAACCACTTCGTCCGCCGAATAGCCTTTAATTCGAGCGGCTCCGGCATTCCAACTGACGACGTTGCCGTTCAGATCGAGCATGAAGATTGCATAATCCTCAACCGTTTCAACCATCAGTCGGAAGAGCTCGTCATTGACGCTCGAGGAGACAGCGGAAACAGGTTGAAAAGCGTTTTTTTTTGGATCGCACTGAAACCTGGCTCCCCCGGAGATGTCACTGGCGGACTTGATGTGGCCAGTCGCAACGTACGAACTCTGGCCTGCGGGGTCCTCGCTGGGAATGGCTACAGGATTTCGAGCATCGATATTCAAAGCGGCACCACCTTTCGATCGAACCGGTAGCGAGCACAAACCTTGTTTAAATCTAAACTTAAAATATCCGACGGAACTCGGATCGAGCCGACCGCTTGTGTTGCCCACCGGTGATCGCACGACGGAATTCACCGCCTCGCCGAAAGTTCAAACGAAAGAATCTTCGGTATGGCAAAGCGAGATAGCGTGCACTGTACAACCGATATTTTCAAGTTCAATAGCCTGAATGATTAGCGACAATCAACAAAGTGCTTTCCGTCTCAGAAGAGTGAGCGAAGCTGTTGATTGCATTTCGGTTCTCGAGTCTTGACGTGACGTGCCAGGCATTGAAACATTATTCTTCGAATCGAAGTGACAACGTCTGAAGGCTCGAGCAACAGGCCCCGGCGCAAGAATTGCGTGCGACCGAATGAAATGTCAGCGAAATCCTCGCAAGTCGCAAAAAACACGATCGTGAGCACTTCAATGGGAACAAATTGATGTCGAAGAAATCGCGGACAAGAGGTCATTTTGAATTCGTGGCTGACTCGAAACAACCGATCGATTCGATCAAGAAAGCTGGGTCCGAAATTCTTGGTTCGATTTTTGCGGGATTCTTGCTGCTGACATTTTCTGCCCCAACAGTTCAGTCCCAGGACGACCTGCGTTTAGGGGAGGTGCTTAAGCCGGTGATTTCTGCTCATGAGGGAACTGTCACAGTTGCCGTGAAACATCTGGCGACCGGTGTCTCGTTTCTTCATAACGCCGACGAACCGATGCCAACAGCCAGCCTGATCAAGTTTCCGATCATGATCGCTGCTTATCAGCAGGCAACGGATGGCACGCTGGATCTTTCTTCGGTGGTAGAGCTCAAAGAAACAGACAAAGTACCGGGCTCGGGGATACTGACTTCCCATTTCAGCTCCGGACTGAAATTTCCGTTGCGAGACGCGATTCGACTGATGATTGCTTATTCCGATAACACGGCCACCAACATCGTGCTGGATCGGATCAGCTTACGGGCAACCTCCGAGCTGATGTCAGCATGGGGATATCCGCATACCCGACTGCACTCCAAAGTCTATCTACAGGCATCATCGATCGCACCGGATCGGAGTGAAAAGTTCGGGCTGGGAAGTACGACAGCAAACGAAATGATTCGACTGTTGAGTCAGCTCGACAAGCAGGAACTTGTCTCCGCCGACGCGTCGCGGCAGATGTACGAACATCTGCTTGCGTGCCAGGACAAGCCGCGTCTGGGAAAGTCGTTACCCAGGGGAACAAAAGTTGCGATCAAGACTGGATCAGTTTCGGCAGCCAGGAACGGTGCGGGAATAATCGAGTCTCCATCGGGACACATTGCCATATGTGTGTTGACGGCGAAAAACAAGGATCAGCGTTGGGAGGATGACAACGCAGCGGAGCTACTTTGCGCCGAGATCGCCAGGCTGACGTACGAATATTTCAACCCTGCCGACCTTCCTGAAACCAACCAATTGCCGAGGGAACTCACTCAAGGCGCAAGCGGGGAACTGGTCGAGGCATTGCAGCGGACAATCAGGAAACATCTGCCGGCATCTCGGCTGTCGGTCGACGGAGATTTTGGTCCGGCGACGCGACAAGCGGTGATCGCATTTCAGCGTATCCAGAATCTTCCTCCAACGGGAATTGTCACGGCTGAGACCTGGAAGGCTTTAGGACCACTGATTCAGACAGATGAAGAGAAGCCGGTCGACCCTGAGATCGTGAATAAAGAATCTCTACCGCAAACTCCGGCTGATTCGATCACAGGCCCTCCATTTGTGACAGCAAATGCCTGGGCGATCGGGGAAGCAAAGACTGGCCGAATTTTGTGGCACGACAAGGGGGACGAAAGACGCGACTTTGCGAGTACGACAAAAACAATGACTGCATGGTTGATCCTGCGGGAAGCGAACAAGGAACCGCAGTTGTTGGACGAAATCATTTCTATCTCGTCTGCGGCCGACCGGACCGGTGGAAGTACATCCGGTTTGAAAGCTGGCGAAAGGATTCCGGTAAGAGACCTGATTTATGGCCTGTTGCTGCCGTCGGGAAATGATGCGGCCGTCGCACTCGCGGAATTCGCCGGGCCACGATTCGCTGCAGAACGAGGATCGCCGGACTCTCAAAAACCTGTTGCACGATTCGTTGCAGAAATGAATCGTACAGCCGATCAACTGGGGATGAAGCAGACACACTACTCCAACCCTCATGGATTGCCGGACAAATCGCATCTATCAACTGCCGCCGACCAAGTACTGTTGACTGCCAAGGTGATGCAGGACGAACGATTTCGCGACTATGTTCAGAGTCGCCAGCATGCCGTGCGCGTGCAGGGGCCCGGCGGGACGACTCGCACAGTCGTCTGGAAGAATGGAAACGAACTGCTGAAGATTGCAGGCTATACCGGAGTGAAAACGGGAACCACGGATGCAGCAGGTTCTTGCCTGATTTCGGTCGGAAACCATTTAGAAGACGAACTGATTGTCGTCGTGCTGGGCTGTTCGTCGAACGAATCGCGTTACGTCGACACGCGCAATCTTTTTCGC
This sequence comes from uncultured Schlesneria sp., assembly GCA_903899985.1. Taxonomy (GTDB): domain Bacteria; phylum Planctomycetota; class Planctomycetia; order Planctomycetales; family Planctomycetaceae; genus Schlesneria. Next base: position 17,857 of record CAIULL010000220.1, on the reverse strand, counting down.
TGGTCCTGGCAGCAGCGTGGACACAAGAACTAACATTTGACCGATATTGGTATCGATTCAATCGTGACGATCATCCTCTATAATCCTTCGCGATGAGAATCAGGGAGAGGTTGGTTTTTTCGCCAGATTTTTTGCATCTTGCGCAATATTGTGAGCATCAACGGACACGGCCAACGCGGCCGCCGACAAAGCGGTGGTTGTCACAAGAAGAATGAGCCCGAGATTGCTACCGAAAATAGTTTCCGTCAATCCGTATTGACCGCGGGCACCGTTTGGGCCAAGTACTAAAAGACCGTGAGGTTTTGCCGACGGTGGTGCTGTCGCTTCACTCCAAAATCGATAACTTCCGGTGGTAGCGCCAGAACTGACTTCATAGACACCCGACTTCAGGTTTTTCACCGAGAAATTGCCTTGTTCGTCTGTCACCGATTGGCCAATTTCTGTTTGTCCGCTCCGAACGACCACAACCGCTCCCACGACCGGCGTCCCATCGTGCTCGATCGTACGACCCGTGAAGGCCCCGTCTTTGTCCAGCTTGGCATCGAGAATGGAATTTGGCTTAACCAGTTTCACTCGAAATGACGGAGTCTTTTGTTCGCTGGCGAACGCTCGAGACTGCGGCAATACAATTCCCGGTAGTGCAAATAAAATGGCGGCGATTTTCAGAAAACGAAGTACGTTCACGATCAGTTTCTCCACCGAGAGATTCGCGTTTTTGAGATTGAAGGGTATGACGGTCAGCGAGAGAGATGATTGACAGACGAAGTGATCTTTGTGTGAACCTCGATTTTGTTTTTGTTTGCAATCAAGTCCAGATGAGATATCAGGCAAACACAGTATTTTCCGGCCTGAACCAGATTTTCGTGCAAGCGAGTCACTTACAATCGCAAAAACTGCCGTTAGGACCAACGGCTCGAGGCCGCAGCGGCCTCTTTTCCCACCGGATGTCCTGTGTGTGTGTGTGTGTGTGTGTGTTGAGATCGTTCTGAATTGAACGTCGTTCAATCCCGGGGAGGGAGGGAAGTCACTGTTGGCTGGCTCGAATGGGACATCCCTCTTCACCATCGAATCCGCATAAAACATCATCGATGTCGAAGGAATAAAGAATCGTCAGTGCCCTTTGAGATGTCGATCTGACTTGTTATCGGTTCACCCTTCCCCGACCACCACCATTCATCAAGGCTTCGATTTCAGATCGCGTCGCGTCGTTGAAATCGCCGAGAATACTGTGCTTAAGGCAGCTCGCCGCCACTGCATATTTTAGAGCGGTCTGGGAATCGGAAAGTTCAGGTGTTTGCAAGGCAAAAATCAAAGCTCCCGCAAACGAATCACCCGCCCCGACCCGGTCAACAATATTGTGAATCTCATAGGGAGAGTAATTTCCCGCCGTGTCCGTTGGAGCGAATATCGCCTGACCTTTTTCTGCATCGAACAGCATCGCCCCCCAATTATTATGGCTGGCAGAGATGCTTTCTCTGAGGGTTATGGCAACTTGTCGGATGTTTGGGAATCGCTCAACAATCTGCCGCGCAACATGCTGGTATCCGGCAAGGTTCAGCTCGCCTGCGTCAACATTCGTTTCGGCAGCACGAATGCCGAGGACTTGCTCTGCGTCTTCTTCGTTAGCGATCAAGACCTGCACAAAAGGAAGGAGTTGTTCCATCGTTTTTCGGGCGAGTGAGGCTGGCTTTGTCCCTGACTCCCACGTCCAGAGCTTTTTTCGGAAATTCAAATCGCATGAAACCGGAATCTTACGACGCGTCGCTTCTTTGACAGAAATCAGTGCGACGTCAGACGCAACGCGACTCAGTGATGGAGTGATCCCTGTCAAATGAAACCAACTGGCCCCGTTGAGGATTGTCTCCCAAGAATAGGTTGATGGAGGAGCCACAGCGATCGACGATCCACTGCGATCGTAAGTCACTGTCCCACCACGTTGGTTGGCACCGTTCTCGACAAAATAAATTCCGAAACGGCCCTCCGCCGTTCTCTGGATCAAGCTGGAATCAACTCCAAACGACCTCAGCTGGGCGACGAATGCGTCAGTCAAGGGATTTTCAGGAAGCGCTGTACAATAGGCAGCCTGTCCACCTTGCCGCGCAATCGAAACCGCAACGTTCACCTCGGCCCCCCCGAAAGTGGCGTCGAGTGTACCGGGCAACGATTGCGAGATCCGCAACCAACCAGGCGGCATCATACGCAGCATCACTTCGCCAAACGTAACGACACGCATTCGAATCCACTCCTCAAAATCCAAACTGCCAATAAGCCATTCCGGGCCGCAAACAAACGAAAGTGCTGCGAGTCGGAAAGAATACCGTTGGAAATCCGAAAAGTGAAAGTCTCGTCAAAATCCATTGTCCTCTTCGCCGCAACCTGAGGATTCTACTTGACTAAAGAGCTTAGACGCTGGACGATGATGACATGCAGTCATGATCGATTTCCGTCGGCGACAAGGGGTCACAGCGTGTAAAATCCCGCTGATGGTTTTTTAAGCGGATGGATCGGAGCAGAATACGTTCGACTTTTCCAATTTTTTCTGATTTTTCAAGGAGCATGCTATGCCATCTCGACGACGTCAAAAGGGCTTTACCCTCATTGAGCTTCTGGTCGTGATTGCGATTATCGCTATGTTGATCGCGCTCTTGCTTCCGGCCGTTCAGAAAGCTCGTGAGTCGGCTCGCCGATCACAATGCCAGAACAATCTCAAACAAATTGGCCTGGCGTTACACAACTACCACGACGTGCATCGGGTGTTGCCGCCAGGCCAAATCAATAACATCAACAACAGCTTTCTGGCGGATAATATCGGAAGATATGCGTTCCCCGCCGAGGCGCGGACATTTCAGGTGCGTGGGCAAAACACCTTGGGATTTCAAGGGACTAGCTGGATGCTTCATATCCTTCCCGGTCTCGATCAGGCACCGCTGTATAACAGTTATCTTTTCGGAGATAATGTTCGATCAAACGGCGACATCGGCGTTCAAGCCCCGGACACCAGCATCATCTATCCGCCGAGAACTGATCTTCCTTTTTTCTATTGTCCAAGCCGTCGAAATCAAATGCAGGCGGGAGGCACCTTTGCAAATTGTGATCGAATTGACTCAGCCAACCCGAACGGCGGAATTATCTGGAATCGTGGAGGAAACGATTACGCCGGCTGCAGTGGAACCGGGATCACGTTCCACGACAATCTCAATGATATCACCGATCGCCAAACCTATGCTTTACTTCCAGCTCAGCTTGCTTTACAGGTCGTGTCGGGAGTCACGGCTGGTACCAACGTTCCTTTCAACACCTGCCCCTATACGCAATTTTCTCAAAATATCGGGATCTTCGGTGTGAATTCCTCGACGAATTTCAGCAGTATTTCAGACGGTACGTCAAACGTCATCATGGTCTCTGAACGTCGAGTATTTACGAACCTAGCTCCTGTAATTCTGCGAAGCAGTGACGGTTGGATCTGGGGCGGACCTGCGACACTCTTCAGTTGCCGTAACGCACCGCACAGCGGCCTGCACTACGACGAAGCTGACAGTCCACATGACCAAATGGTTCTGGTTTTACTGGCTGATGGAAGTGTAAAAACCATCAGCGTCAACATCGATCTACGCACATGGCAAAACCTCGGGAATATGGCTGGAGGAACGCCCGTCAACGTTCCAAACTAACCCTTTGGACATCGTGAATGCCTGTATTGAAGTGGGCAGCCTTTTTGGGTTCCCACTTCAGTCCTGTTAACGTCACGATCGGAAAGTTCAGGCTTCGAAACAGCCTGTCAATCAGCCTCCTCGTTCTTTAAGACGTGACAATTCAGCGGAATCGTTTCTCCAAAACAACTGAACACCTCGTCGACAATGCGGTCAATCGTTGCCGGTTGCCCGAGGAATTGTGGAAACAGCGGCATGACGATTCGTTTTACTTGTGCGGAATGTGCTTCTGTCCTGAAAATTAAAGACGAACTCGCGGGAACGTCGGGGCGCTGTCCAAAATGTAAAACAAACTTTGTCGTCCCGACACCCGAATCGGAGTTTGAACTCACGTCACAAAAGAGGGAAGTCTCTTCGAAAGACGAGAAAGCCAATACGATCGACGGTGTGAATTCGGGCGACAGTCATTCAAGCGATCGAATTCCTGATCATCAGGCGGTGAAAAAAGAACCTAAGGAAAATCATGACTCAGCAAATATAGGCATTCCACGGTCACCAGCGTCTTCCGAGCCGCTACGACTCGATGATAGCGATGAAACGCCAGACGCGGAAATCGATTCAGAGGAATTGAATGACTTTCGGCAGCCGCCGATCGAAGGAGATTTTGAGAGTTCCGGAGAGGACGACCTCGATTGTCCTCCCATGTTGGTTTTGCCGCAGCAGTCGAAGGGGCGGTCCACAACATCACCCCAGCAATCTTTTCGTAGTGAAAAGTCATCCTTCGCTGCTGACAAAGAATTCTTCAGCGCCCAGCCAATCCGACCACCTGCACCGGTCATACAGGCTTTTGATCCATCGAAATTCCAGGTGACAGACCCTCCCGTGATCAAACACGAGAAGGAAATTTCACCAGTGAATGACCGAAACGAAATTCCAGAGCTCTCACTTTCTGATGATTCTGATATTGATTTGGAAGATCGCCCCGAACCAGCTCCAATTTCAAGGCCCGCACCAACTGTCCCGGTGCCGCGAGCGCAGCCCGAGAAAGTGGATCTGGCAACAGCGGCGAAGATGATGAAAAAGGCGATCAAGGACAATCAAGCTGCTGAATCGCATCAACGTGAGATCGACGCAAACGCCGGTTTTGATATTCGCGATTTCTTTCGCGAATTTGGCGTGAAAGGCCTGGGGATTCTCGCAGGCGCCACGCTATTGACATTTGCTTTGTATTTAATGGCCGATCGAATGTTTGGCACGAAACTTAATCTTCCCAAAATGGGATATGTGACTGGGGTGATCAAATTAGATGGTCAACCATTACCAGGTGCGAAGATTTATTTCTCACCAGAAGAAGTGCAAATGGATGGAAAAAAACGGGACCGAATCCGAACCTCAGTCGGGGTCGCCGATGCAAACGGCAATTTCAAGATGATGTACTTACCCGCCGATCGAATCGAAGGGGTTGCTGTCGGTCGCTGCCGCGTGTGGGTCGATCACATCGGTCCGACAGGGCGTAGCGACGTTCCTCCTGAATGGATGGAAGCCGCCATGCAGATCAAAGAAGTGACGCCGGGCAGTCAAAAAGCGCCGTTCGAATTAGACATGAAATCGAGAAGAAGATGACCGCAAAAATCGATTTTAAAGATTTAGAATCGAGGTCCAAAATGATTCTCACGAATGTGATACCAAATCAGACTTCGTCGACGAAGATCACAACGCCTGTAATATTATCTTTTGAACCACCGTCGGTTGCGGCCTGAACGATGGCTTCCGCAGTGACCTGAGGATCATTTCCAGTCGCGAGGATTTTCGAAAGAGTCACATCGTCGGCTCCACCGTTCACGCCGTCAGTGCATATCAGAAACCGGTCTCCAACCTGGGGGCGAATTTGTTTTGGGTTGGTGCCTGCTCCCCCTTCTTTACAGCCGAGGTACCGGTACAACACGTTCTTATAACGATGATGCACAGCCTCTTCTGGCGTCAGTGTTCCGGCTTCGATGAGAGCTTGAGTCAGCGAATGATCCGTTGTCAATTGCTGAAGTTTGTTACTTCTCAACAGATAAACTCGACTGTCACCAACACCGCCGATGAACATCGTTCCCGCAGCTTGAACGAGGAACGTAATTGTCGTCCCCATATTCTTAAGTTTTGGATCTAACTCACCTAGAGCCATGATCTCATAATTTGCCAGCATGATCGCGTCGTCGATAATTTTTGTGGCCTGGTCCGCCGACGATTTTTCGAAATCGATATCCTGCAACTTCTTCGGAATAAATTCCATTGCCAGACCGCTGGCTCGCTCACCTGCGGATTGGCCGCCCATTCCGTCTGCTACCAGAAAAAAACGATCGCGTGGGTCTACATAGTATGCGTCCTCGTTGTTTTCACGTTTGCCGACGATGCTCAGCCAACCGACTCGCAACTTCATGATACATTACCTGACTGTCGATGAGGTCAATCTGTGATTTTTACCGGAGATTCATCGACCAACCACGGCGATGATGGAGATGTAATTCTTAGTCACATTGAGTTTACGACCGTTCCAACAGAATGGAAGCCCTGCATTGTGCAAAAACGATTTCAGGGAATCACTCTAATCGGTCGTTTTCGGGCAAAGTGTTTGCATGAGGTCCCGTATTCCCAAAGTTGTCGCACTGATTAACATTTCACCTGCTTCGAACCCTGCGCTGGCTCCATAAAATCGATTTTGGCTTTCCACAAGACGAAACACGCGATCTTTGCTTGGAGGAAACTGCGTTTGATAAGCTCTGATTGCATCAAGCTTTACCGCAAGCGCAGAGGAAATATCCACGATAAATCGGCCGGTCATTTCGGGATGATCAAGCGTCGATAGTCCCAAAGGATACCAAAGTTGTTTTTTTACGGTGTGAACCTTCAAGTCGGCAAATTCGTCGTCCCATTTTGAGAGTCGACTGTAAAAGACAGCTGCGTCCGTAATCTGCATAGCCTGCCAGTGGTCTGGGGATGCCATGGGCGTCTTTCCGGCAATTCCTATCACAATTTGTGGCCGCCATCGACGAATTACACGTGCAAGTGCGATGCGGGATGCAAACGAGTCAAACAGGCAGCGGTTTGGAAGCGTCAGGGTTTCACGCATTTGAACACCCAGAATTCTCGCCGCTTCGGCCGCTTCTGCAAGTCGCGTGGCGGGCCCGGGGCTTGCTGGAGTTGGTTCTCCATTTGTCAGATCGCAGATTCCAACGCGATATCCCTGCCGAACGAGGCTTGCCAGCGTACCACCCACGGCAATCTCTACATCGTCCGGATGTGCACCAACGGCTAAAACATCTAGAGGCACCGGAAGCTCCGAGGACATTTATCTCTCTCAGTCTTGGTGAGGAATTTTACAAATGAGATCTTGAGTGGTCATTGAGAAATGATCCTGAGAACAAATTCACCGGGCCTCTGAACGCTGCTTTAGAATGACAAAACCGACGACTCTTTACGACGAGGAGTCGAAAACTCCGTTACGATTCGAAAACGCAGAATGATTTTATCAACTTGGCAACACGATGCGGATGAGTAAGGCATGGATGCTGTCCCGCAGAATGCATCCATTCCGTCTTTCGGTTTCTTAGCTGGCGTTCGAGCACTTCTTGCGATTTCGCCGCCATGTGGCCCTCACCCTCTGTTCTGAGCAGCAAAACCGGACAATCGATCTCGCAAAGTCGCGAGCTGACATTGAAGGAGTTCACTGCCAAAGCTTGCATTGCCATATCCTTTAAATACAGCGACCCCGTGCTTTTGACCAGGAAGTCGAATCGCGAGTGATCAAACGGAGGGAACCATGGCTGATGATTTACGGCTTGAAACCGGCGCCGCTGGGGCATTCGATCTAAAGTCTGACTGGAGCGTAAACAGATCGAAATCAGAAGTCGTTCAAACAGAGACAGCCGTCGAGATGCAAAACCATGCTGCAAAACAAGTCGTTCAATCCGGGATGGATTGTTGATCGCAGCCTGCAAGCCAACCGCTGCGCCAAAACCTGCACCGTAGACCGATATTCGCTGATCACCGAGTTGATCTGCAACCGCGAATAAATCTTCGGCGAAATCAGAAATCAATGGCGTGGCACGACCGGATTTCTCTCGATCAAAAGCGAAAACGTCGAAGAGCACGCAGCGAAAATGATCTTTCAACAACCATACTGTCAGTGAAAACAACTCCGCAGTTGCGGCGAAATTGTTTAAAAAGTAGAGCGGAGGTCCTTCGCCCCATGTGTGACCAATCAGCCGATGTGGTCCGCGAATGAATTCCCATGATGTACTTTGACTCAGAAACTTCTCGTGAATTTCTTGCCAGACTATCGGAGCCGGACATGGTTCACCGGCACCGTCGATCCGCTCATGCTCTCGAGACGCAACGGGTTCGTCGGTGCAGCACTCCGTAGATTCATCGCAATCAGAAACAGTTGGCGCGACGGGTGTTTGCGGAGTCGATAACGATTGATGGTCGGACATATTCCAAACTCGGAAATGGAAATAACGAAGTTATTCCAAGAATCATCTCGCACCATCCGAGAACTTCAACCCATCCAGCAACGAAGAATCTGTTGGAGAATTTTTTCGAACGAAGTTTAGCGCAAGAATCGGATACGTTCCCAGTCGGGTAGTCGCAACTGTAATTCACGATTCCCTACTCGAAGATTACCTGGCTTCGAAGGGAGGTGCACAAGAAATGGCTTTCCAACCAGATGAGACCGGTTAACGACGGGATTATCCCAACGACGGCTGTCATGTGAAACGGGACTGTTGTCTCCGAGTACAAAGAATTCGTCCGCGTTCAATTCAAAGGGACGATTAACCGCATGCCGACTACGAGTATCTGTGTAATAAACGTCTCGATATAACTTAAGTCCGTTGACTCGAATATCGAGTCCTCGTCCTCCGAAACGAGCCGGAATTCGAGGAGCTTGCGCACCGGGAGCAATTTCGAATTTCCACGGCGCGATCATGACTTTGCCGTCCATCGCTACGAGAATTTGCTTGTCAAATAATGACACTTCAATCAGTCCACCCTTCCCCATTAATTTGCTTGGCAGCGGAGCTGAGGCGACCGGTTCAGAATGGGGCCCGGCTCCTATCAGGTCTGAGTTCAACGACATCCCTTCTGGTAGCGGCTCGGCGTACAAATAGACCTCGCGTCGAACAACATCAAAGACGATGTCAAAAACCATTGCTCCATTAGTCATTTCGATGATGAACTCGCCCGCTCCCCCTTTCATTTCCACATTCAAGGAAAACATAAGATCTCGAACCGCATTCGGCGCCCCGGCTTCTTCACTCGGGTTATAGCCGTATTCGTCAGAGACAGTGACGATGTGTGAAGCTTCGTAGAGTTCGAGGACCGCGTTGCGGAACACATCGTCATTAGTCGAATCAAGCAGCTTTCTCGCCGCATTCGCTGGTAAGGCTCCGGTGACGCTGAACTCACCTTTTTTCGGTTCGAATCGCAGGCCGGAAGTCGGGATCACTGTGGAATTAACCTCTTCCGGCCAATGCGAAAGCGGGACGGTTGTGTCGTGTAACCCGCCAGAACGAATCCAGTGATGGTATTCAACCCATGCAATCGGCTCTTTGTCGGGTCGCCTGACATCACGGCCGTGCAGACTGAACGAAGAAGACTTGCTAGTCCAAGTTGCGGAGGCGGCTCGATCAGCAGGCAGGCTTTCCAAGTTAACCGCTTCCCAATGAACGCGAAAAGTATCGTCGTCTGCAGGGCGACGATCATGATCGTGAACAAGAATTCGTGTCGCCAACTGCTCGGTGTAATTCTTACGAGCCAGTTGGCCATTGATCACTACGTCACCCCCAACGATCTGAATTCGCTCACCAGGCAAGCCGACGAGGCGTTTCACGTAAGCTTCCGTCGGGCGTCCGGGATTTCGAAAAACGATAATATCCCACCGCTTTGGCGACTGATAAAGGTAGGCCTGTTTATTAACAAGCAGCTGATCCCCATGATTTCGCGGGACGTCCGAAACGTCAATTCCTGACTGACCACAATTCGGACAGACCGCCCGACTTCGACCAGCGGTCCTTACGTCGGCATCCGGATCTTCGTCGGTATCGTAAGCGGTTCCAAATGGAAAAGTGATTCCGCACGTCGGGCAAATTACTCGCTTATGATAACCCAAAAGACAAGGAGCCATTGATCCGGTCGAAATCATATATCCTTCGGCCGCAAAAGTCCTGAACAGAAGAACCGCGATAAACAAAGATACGAAAGCTTCCACCAGCGCTCGAATCGTTCCGCGTTTGTCCGGATCGATTTCCGAAATGCCCGGACCCTTTTTTTCATTTTTCGACAAAGACTGAAGCAGTTCACTCATCAAAACCAACCGTAAATACTCAAAAACACCTCACATTCTTTGGTGCTCCAAAGAAAGTCATACGGGCTGTAAACAGATTCCTGTCTGCCGCGAAGGTCGAGAAGTGCCCCTTGATTCTACTTCAAGTAGCAAGAACCAGGAAATAGCAGCAACCTGAACTTTACAAAACAGATCGCATCGGCGAACCGATCTGTCGCAACACCAGAACAAGATCCGTCTTCGCGCGAATCTGGTCGGCTGGTATCTTTCGGTTACGGCTGGAATGCCGACGGTTTTTCTCTTTGGATCGATGGATGCGATCTTCGCAGATCGATTTCACCACGGAAGGTTGCTTCATGTCATTGGCAGCGGTGCGTTGGACGACGCTTTTGACAATTCTTTGTATCTCTACGTTCTGTCTTTTAAATTCAGGATGTAGTTACTTCCAGTCGGCTTCGAACGACGAAGACATTGACCTCTCGGAAATTGATGAGCCCGTTAAAGATGAAGAGATAGAAGCTGTGCCAAATGAGAAACGCTCGGATTCCCCGATGAGAAAGGGGGCCGTAGAGTCACGCTTTAGAATCGGTGAAAAATTTCCTTTTTCAAAAACAGTGGAACACCGGTTGACACAAAACGACACCGAGGGGACGCACGTCAGCGGATCGCGAGCTGAAATCACGATGTCCCTCACCATTGAAAAGGTCCTGGCTGATGGTCGAAAGCAAATCTCATCTCGATATCACCAAATCCGCTACGAGCAAAACATTCAAGGCAATCGAATCGTTTACTCGTCCGACCAACCTGCAGAGCAAGTCCCAACCGAGGCATTGCTTTATTCTGGTCTCGTGAATAACGGATTCTCTTTCTGGATAGGCCCGGATAACAAGGTGATCGACGTTGTTGATTTCCATGATTTTTTACAGCGATGTTTACGCAACGTACCCCATCAACATCAGGCGGTACTTCAACGTCAATTGGAATCAGCGAAAGGCGAGGGATACATCACGAGTTTTATTGACGACAGTATCGGATTATTACCTTACGAATCAAATTTGACTGAGCCTGATATTGCGATTGAGACTGGGGCGGTCTGGGAACTTGAACCTCAATCTTGCGAGACACCAATTCCCATGGTGACGAACACTCGGTGCGTTTTGAATGAGCGTTCGACAGATTCCGCGGAAGTTTCATTAACTGGTCGTATCAGTGGATCTTCCAACCCTTTCACAATTCAAAACCCGGATGGTGACTTCAAGGTGCTTGTCAAAGGTGGCCATAGCTCGGGCACTTGTCGCTTTGATCGGAGAACGGGACTGCCTACAGATTCCCGGATTCAAAGGTCCGTTGAATTTGTGATGGAGCTTCCCGATGGCCAGAGAATTCAGCAGACGAAAGTGACTCAGAGTATTTTTTCCGCGATTGTTGAATCTCCACAGAAGCCTGCCTATGGCTCGGAGCCACAGGCGCAACAATCGAATTTCCCGGATGAGATTCGAGGCAAAGATCAGCGTCGAGTTGTTCGTGCGGGAGGTTTTCGCCAGAATTGAGACCATGATCATCGTGGTGTTGGGTCCGCATCAGTTCGCAGGTTGAATTGATCGCCTACCAACAATGATGACTCAATGGGACTTTCGCTAAAATGACTCGAATTGAAAATATCCTCGTTGGCGTTGATCTTCATCACGGAGACAGAATCGCATCGATGGATCTAAGTGATGAAACGCAAGCGGCTGTCGACGAAGCTTTGCAACTTGCGGCGACTTGGGGCGGAACGATCACGTTTTGCTCAGTGCTGGAACTATCAGCTCAAAGTCAGTCGCTGATCGAACACGATCACGAAAACATCCTGAAGACGGTTGAGGATGTCGCGAGCATCGTTCTTACGAAACTCGTAAATTACTCAAATAAAAGTGGCATACCCGCGGAAAGCGTTATACGTTTTGGCACCGCATGGGACGAGCTTTCGAAAGAAAGTGCGCAAGGTCCTTATGACCTGGTTATCATTGGAAGCCGGGCGTCGCATCGAACAACGACACTTCTTTTTGGCAGTACCGCTCATAAATTGATGCAATATTCGGCCTGCCCAGTTTGGGTCGTGAAGCCTGCAGAACTGCGAGAAATTCGAGACGTGGCCGTTGCTACAGATCTCAATCCCGCAAATCTGCCCGTGATGCACGTCGCTGTCGCTGTGGCTCGCGCAATCGGTGCTCGGCTGCACGTTCTTCACGTATTGGAGTTGTCGGACTTGCGTTATCTCACGCTGGCGGGAGTTGCAAAAGAAAAGCTCGCGGCCGCAGAAGAAAAGCTGCGACAGTCAGCAGACGAAAAGCTTCGAGATCAACTACATCAAACGGATTTTCGAACGCTGCCGCACGGCGCAAAAATCGAGTATTTGCACGGACACCTTGATTCCGTCATTCCCGAGTACATCACAGCCAACAGCGTTGACCTGCTTGTGATCGGGACGCACGGTCATCACGGAATCTCGGAATTCATCATGGGAAATATGGCAGAACGCCTTCTCCCTGCTGTCCATTCGTCTTTGCTGGCCGTAAAACCAGAGGGCTTTAAAAGTCCCTACGTTAAATAAGGACCTCGCCCAGGACCTACTCGAACTTTGACTAAGGAGCTTTGATCAAACCATTATTTCGTTCGATCTGGTCTTCCATTCTGTGAATTTGTGATTCCCGCTGTGCCGCAGTCCCTCCTAAGGCACGGAATTCGGTTTTTTTTCCGGTCAGCCGTTCTACCCAATAGTCTGCCAGTTCACGGATTTCCGGTTTTGGGCTGCGCATCCAGTTCATAAACAGCCAGGAATTCGACTTCGAGTTCGTGACATCTTCTCGAGAAAAGCCCCACAGCATCTGGTAAATCGCGTCCGCTTCTGCAGGCGGATAAAACAATTCCAGTTCTTTCATCAATTTCAAACCACGGTCCGGTTGAAGTGGTAACCAACGTCGTAAACCCTCGCGAGCCGCAAACCGTGCTTCTTCGTGCTGACACTCCGCCAATGTTTCAACCAGGGCGCTGTAATTGTCTGTCGCTGCCAAACATTGCGCCGCCAGTTCCGCAATTTTAGGAAACTTGGAATTCTTCACGAGTGTGATCATCGAAGCATCGATCGGCTGATCAAGCTCAAACGCCTTCTCAAACAGCACCTGTGACTGGTGCTTTCGAAGCGGTAACGCCTTTCGTTTTGCGCTGTCGCACCAGTCAGGCACTACGGTAAATGAAATTGGGTTCGAACGAATCTGAAGGTCCTTTTCCGGAGAAATATTCAGTGCCATGTGATCATTGATTTCCTGGAATTTGCCAGCTTGATTCGTCCATTTCGCAGAACCAGAAATCACGTAAAGCGAAGCCTGATACCAGTGGTGGTCTTGAAGCTTCTGAAACTGAGTAGATTCACGGAGCGTCACTTCCAATCCAACGAGAGTCTCTGGAGTGACTAAATCCAGTTTCCAGAGATCCTCTCCAATAGCGACTCCGATTCGATTTGGACGGTTGTCGTCCGAACGCCCTCCTTGGAATAATAATCGCCCTCGTCGAACCTCGATTGCGGCGACGCCGACTTCAACAGGTTTGAGTAAGTCGACGACGGTTTCCCCCAAAAGGGTTGTCTTGACGCTCCCTTTTTCAACGTCAAGAACCGCTTCAAACGGCTCGATGTTCGCGAGACGCTCGCCTGGTTTAATCGCTGACCGGTGCGGCACCATGAACCATCGCTTCTGAATTTCATCAAAATGGAGCAAGACTCCCTCGTTCGAAGCATAAGAAACCGGCACGTCGACGACTGCTTCGGAAGGAACGGGCACCGGATTTAACGCTGTCGGAAGATCCCTCGAATCTGATTGTTTTGCAGGTTTGTCCTGTGCCAGTTTATCCGCATTCGACAGATCGATTGCCGAGGTCGTTGACGGTGCGGGCGGAGGAACAGGCGTTTCTTCAGGTTCGAGGCTCGGAGGAGCGGGATCAAGATCTCGCGGAAGTTTCGTCAGGCCAGCACCGGCAGGCGTGAGAACCGCAACCGATGTTGGATTCGCGGACTGCAATTCGGCGTCCATTGCATTGGAAAGTGAATCGCTAGATGTTGACTGATTCTCCGCAACACTTGGCAGTCCGACTTTATCTCGCTCTTCACGAAGTTGTATTTCGTTCTTGGCTTGTCGAAGTCCTGTCAGGATTCCTGGAGCCAACAGGCCAATGCAGGCGACGACCAGCAAAGCGACGAGTGCCGACGGAAAAAGTCGCTGGTACCATGGAGTCCGTTTGAGATAATCAGGTACCGTGACAGTCGCGCTGTCGCGAGGGCGTTCTGTACTGCCATCGCCAATCAAAACAGTACCTTTTCGTTCCGCGATCAACTCGGACGAATTCTTCGCCAAGGGCGAACTATGGTCGGTAGTGACGGATAGTTGAGACGAAACATCCACAGGTCCGAGCGCATAAAGACGCTCTCGACTTGTCACCGAAACCTCTATTGGATTCGCGAGCCAGACTGGCAACACCTGGTGGCATGCCGCAGCCTCGGCCAACATTTCGTCAGAGGCCAGCAAAACCCGTTCGACATCTGCGTACCGTTCGGCAGGCAACGTCGTATCGAGATACTGGGCAACGATGTTGGGATCGATCCCCATTTCAGGGCCGAAAACTTCCGGTGCCTTCAGACGGCGACGGCGCATCACATCACGAATACGACTAACCAGCAATTGAGCCATCGGGCTCTCTTGAATTTTAAGCCCGATGACCTTCGTATCGGCGGGCTCCAGGACATCATCAAGATACGCCAGAAGAGTTCGCAAAGTCAGTCGCATGGCAATCGCGCCTTTCATCAAACAAAGGATCGCTTTACTCGTTACCTGAATTAGTGAAGTCTCACCGCGGACTTCGTACAAGTTTTTCTCAAAGTTTCGTATTCTGGGTGAAATAGTCCTCGGTCGCATTTAGGGCGCCTCATGGTCATGATGCCTCGATCCTGAGTTTTTGCGTTCCCTTGTACGGTGTTACATGAAGTCTCAATCCCTTTCTTTATTTTATGTTTTTGTCACTCTCGCGAGTCCATTTTGGCAGTTGTACGTATCCGCCGATGATCCAGCGACTCGGATTTCGACTCAAAAACGAGTCTTGTTGCTTGGGCAGAAGCCGGACACGCACCCCAAAACAACTCACGAGTACATGGCCGGAATCCGGTTAATTGCCCGATTCCTCAATCAGTCCGGAAAATATCAGGTCCTCATCGAACAAGCAGATAGCCCCTGGACCGACGGTCCAGAGCTTCTCGATGGAGCCGATGCAGCGGTCCTGTTTCTGACTGAAGGTGCCAAATGGGTCAGCGAAGACAAAGGACGGCTTGCAGCTTTTAACCGGCTCGCTAAACGAGGCGGTGGATTGAGCGCACTCCATTGGGGCATGGGGACTCGTGAGACACAACCGGTCGCAGATTTTGTTTCTCTGTTTGGAGGCTGTCATGGGGGTCCTGATCGAAAGTACAAAGTTGATGATTTTCAAATAATCCCGTCGTTAACACCGCATCCAATCCTCAGTGGGATTAAACCGTTCGAAGTGCACGACGAGCTTTATTACGCCTTAAAGTTTCCTGCCAAGCGGCACGGACACATAGCGCTGATGAACGCTCACATTGACGACTACGATCATGCTGTCGCCTGGGCCTGGCGTCGTGATGATGACGGTCGATCGTTCGGGTTTTCGGGACTCCACTTTCATAAGAACTGGGAGCGGATCGAATACCGCAGATTAGTCGTACAGGGGATTCTATGGACGCTGAAAGACGTGATCCCCACCGATGGCTTGCAACTCGACCTCACTGACAAGGAATTCGAATTGCCAGACAGTGATGACAGTAAAAATGCGAAGTAGCCCGCACAATGTCGTCTCCGCCAATCCGGAAAATCTGTCCGGCAAAACAAACTTGGTCCTACTTCGGCGTTTCACGTGGAACGCCTGATTTGCTTGATGAGATTGGCGACTGGCGAAAGCAACCGATTGGCGTGGGATGTTTCACGTGAAACGGAGCCAAATCACGGTATGAGTTCTGAATTCGATTTTATCATCCTGGGACAGGGAATCGCGGGGACGTCCCTTGCATGGTCCCTTCGTTGGGCCGGCTCGCGATTTCTGGTTGTTGATCGTCAGGAAGAAACAACCTCGTCGAGGATCGCTGCCGGACTCGTCACTCCGATCACAGGACAAAAGCTGATCAAGTCGTGGCGGTTTGACGAGTTTTGGCCGGCAGCTGTTGCGTTCTATAATCGCGTCCAGTCTGAGACAAAAACCCAACTCTTCTCACGAAGATCGATGGTCCGGCTATTCGCCAATGGTGACGAAACCTCAACGTTTCAGCGCCGCGAAATGGCTGGAGAATACTTTGGTATTGTCACTCAGCCGAATCAACTGGTCGATGAGAATTGGTTCGACTGTCCGCTGGGTGGTTTCGAAATGTCTGAAGGGGGACAACTCGATGTTCCAAGATACCTGGATTCATCGCGAAAGATCTTCGAGGCCGATGGTGCTTTTCTTGCCAAAGACCTTGACGTTTCACGTGAGATACGAATCGATCGAGACAGAGTTGTCTTGCCAACTCTCGGCGTCAGAGCGAAAACACTTGTCTGCTGCCAAGGTGCTGAAGCGATCCACAACCCCTGGTTTCGTGAGGTTCAATTTAAACCTGCCAAGGGTGAGATTTTGACGCTCAGGATTCCGGGATTGTCCGAACGTCGCGTCGTTCACGGCGGTATCTGGCTGGCACCCTTCTCAGGAGAGCTCTTCAAAGCGGGTTCAACTTACGATTGGAAAACTCTGGACTCGGTCGCCACAGAAAAAGGACGAATCGAAATCCTGACCAAGCTGGGTTCATTTCTTCGCCTGCCCGTTGAAGTTGTTGCCCAGGAAGCGGGGGTTCGCCCCATCCACAGAAATCAATACCCGATTCTCGGGCGACTTCCGACAGAGCCTCTTATTGCCTGTTTCAACGGTCTCGGCTCGAAGGGAGTTCTTCAAGCTCCGTACTTCGCCGACCAAATGACCCGAATGTTAATTGATGGCAGTCAGGTCGACACCACGGTCGACCTCAACAAGAAAACAAAGTTGGTGTCGAAACCAGCCATCTTCAGTTCAGGTGACGACGCGGACGCTTCGTCGAAGTTTCACGTGAAACGTAGCAAAGTTAGTCCGCTGACCGTGCAGGCACAGGACCTTGTCCGGGCTAGCATTTGCGAAGGAGAAATTGCAATCGATGCCACCGCAGGTAATGGGCATGACACCCAGTTCCTGTCTGAAGTGGTCGGGGAGCGAGGGACAATTTTTGCCTTCGATATCCAAGTGAAGGCGATCGAAAACACTTCGAAGCGATTGAAAGACGCCGGCCTGGAAAACGTGATCCTGAATAATCGAGATCACGGAGAACTCACTGAAACGATCCCGATGGAGTATCACGGTCGGATTTCTGCAGTAATGTTTAACCTCGGTTATTTGCCGGGAGCTGACAAGAATGTCGTAACAAAAAGTACCTCGACTCGCAACGCGATACTCCAGGCAGTCAGCTTGCTCAGACCAGGAGGCATCGTGACGATTCTCGCGTATACGGGCCATGATGGTGGGGAAGCTGAGGCACGTACCGTTGAAGAGGTTCTTGCCTCGCTGCCGACGCAGGAGGTTCGCATCACCACAATCGAAAGCCAACCTGGAAGAACTTCCGGACCAAGGCTGTTTATTGCGAAACGACTGAAGCCCGTGCTCAATGACAACAAATCGCCCGAATCCGGCGAGCCGACTGAGACAACGCAAAAGGGCAGCCCGTAACCAAGCTGCCCTTTTGCGAATAAAAAATGTCGGGATGACAGGATTCGAACCTGCG
>CAIULL010000219.1 GCA_903899985.1 uncultured Schlesneria sp. | reverse complement strand
GGGGTGGTTAACGGGCCTTTGCCCTAGCGACTGAATACAGACTCACTAACTTGCCGATAATTCTGGTGCAAAGGCCCTCTAACCACCCCCGTGGAGGGGGTGGGGTTGCGTCGCGATATTGTCGCGATCCAAAACGGGGACGTGTTCGCCAAACAGGTCAAGCAACTGAAGTCGAGTTGCCAGCAGGCGACGCGACAACGCCGCTGCCAACTGACGCATCACGTGATAACCGATTTCGTGCTCCGTTTCACACAGACCTTGTAATTCAACGCTGGGGAATGCAACCGTCCGAACTGGTTCGAGGGCGACCGCGGTGGAGGTCATTGTCGAATTCCCCACGAGCGCCGACCATGCCAGCACATCGCCAGGTCCCGCCGTGAGGATGGGGACGCGACCACGGCGGGGAACAAACATATCCAGCCGGACATGCCCATCAACGACAATATGAAATTCCGAGTGATCGGTCCCCTCAGAGAACAGGATCTCTCCAATTGCATACGCGCGGGAATGCGCGATACGTCCCAGTTTGACCACCAGATCACCTGGCATCGCACGCAAAAAGTCGCAGTAGCTGACCGTCTCAAGTAATGACATGCATCCCCTCGTTTCCCGACGACCGATTTATTCGTTTTGAGTCTTCACGATCAACCCCTGGTAGCGGGCTTCAGCCCGTGCGCCACGGCAATTTTCCCGAGCCGAAATCCAACAAAAAACAGACAACCTCTCTAAAATCATCATCTGCTGAGGGAACGACACCGTCACTAGACTTCTTTGAGTGCGATACCTGACTTACGAGTCCAGTTTAAGGATTTCGTCCAGAGTAGTCATCATCGCACCTCGGGATGGCTACTCTGGACGAAAGTGAAGCGTCACTCGAATCTGAGATCACACCTTAAAACTGATGACGACAAATGCAAAGTCTATTCCAAGACCCGAGCAGGCAATGTCAGTGAATGAAAGTCTTCGGGAACAATTCGATCACGGCCTTAATGTTGTCAGAACAACCTGACCCTGCATCTTTTGCTCTCGACGATCTCCAGCAGTGTGTTGAAATCAGAATTCTTCATTGCGAAAACCAGAAAATTCCGTATGCGGACTAATTTCTGATAAATCTTGAGCCAGTTGGTCAATTTTCGCCTTGAACCCTTTCGTCGCCACAAGAAACAGCATCCCTTCTTTCAAGTCGCATCCTTTGTTGTTTAAGCAGCAGTTCGTCTTATGACGACGAGATTTCTCAATCTACCACGCGAGCCTCCTGTAAACTCAAGCGAACTCGAAACCTTCCGACGTTTGACACAGAGGAATTGTTGTGACTGAGTCTGAATTCCCAGAAGTCCCATGCACCATATCGGAACAGATCAAGATCGATAGCCCGTCAATATCCCTGAATCAGCGACATCACCCGTTCACAATTGTCGAGGAAAAGCCGAAGACTTTCGGAAGGACGTTGACACGGGGGCGGACGCCGCAACCGTAGTAAAAACACACCAAGCCCAAAGCCCAATCCCAAACATGTTGCTCGTGTGGGCCAATTGTTGAGGCGAAGCTTCATAATAATCCTGGATCGCTATCGGATTGATGCGGTTTCTGAATACGAAGCGCATAACCTGTCAATTGCCAATCAAAACAATTGCACCGTTGCCGGGATGTGCCTCATCAATTCACGCTGAACTGTCACACCTCGCCAAAGAAGGCTTCTGCATTCCAAAAAATAAGGTCAGATCGTGAAGAATCGATGAATTCTTGACCGAATTTAGTGATCCAATTTCGGACTCTGGCGTTACGTATTCGTAAGCACTTCTGATACCTTGAATGACTTGCAGACTCGCCACAAGAACTCATGAGGAGACGCTGTTGTGGAAACGACATTCTGGGAAGCATTCGGCCAGCTTTCCGTTGCCCATCAAATTGGATTTGCCTTTGCCCTTTTCGTTGCATTCGGCTTTGAATTCATCAATGGGTTTCACGATACGGCGAACGCCGTCACCACGGTGATCTACACGGGAACGCTCAAACCCACACCGGCCGTCGTGTTTTCAGGCTTCTGCAATTTTTTAGGCGTGCTGCTGGGCGGAACAGCGGTCGCTTTTGCAATCGTTAATCTTCTACCCGTGGATCTCTTGATCGACAGTTCGTCCATGCGTGCCATCGTCATGGTCTTGTCATTGCTGCTCGCTGGGGTCATCTGGAACCTGGGAACATGGTGGATGGGATTGCCGGTCTCCAGTTCGCATACACTGATCGGTTCGATCATCGGCGTCGGCATGGCCAACAGCCTGATGACAATCGGGAATCCGATGGCCGGTATCAACTGGCCTCAGGTCCAGTGGGTCGGAATGGCCTTGCTGATTTCCCCGATCATCGGGTTCGTGTCGGCAACGGTGATGCTCTGGGCCATGAAACGGGTCTTTAAAAACCCGAATCTGTACCACCCTCCCGGCGAGGGTGACGAGCCCCCTCACTGGATTCGTGGAGTGCTTCTGGCAACCTGTGGTGGAGTCAGCTTTGCCCATGGTTCGAACGACGGCCAAAAGGGGATGGGATTGATCCTGCTGGTCTTAATTGGCTTTCTTCCGACCTATTACGCACTCGATGTCCATCACGCCGATCTGGCGGTCAACATGCGAGAAGCGGCGATCTCGATTAGCGACATTATGGAAAAAGAGCATCCAGAGCAGGCAGTTGCGATCAACGCCAACCTCGCACCAGTCGTCTCAATGCTTGACGGGAAACGATCGTTTTCGGAAGTCTCGCCTGAAGAACGCTGGCAGGTGAGACAAGCGATCTATCGGTTTCGAAAAAGCGTCGTCGATAAAGAAATCTCGCCTCACACAATTCAGGCAATCGATCCTTATCGCAAGCATTTCTCCCGGTCGATCGAGTTCGTTCCGTTCTGGGTGGTCGTCGGAGTGGCTTTGGCACTCGGAATCGGGACGATGATTGGTTATCAGCGGATCGTGGTGACGATTGCAGAAAAGATCGGAAAAACGCATTTGACGTACGCTCAGGGAGCTTCAGCCGAAGTTGTTGCGGCAGCAACAATTCTGCTGGCCGATTCCTTCCACCTTCCTGTCAGTACGACTCACGTGCTGTCATCGGGAATTGCAGGGACGATGTACGCCAATAACTCAGGATTACAGACCGCGACTCTGAAGAAAATTGCACTCGCCTGGGTCCTGACATTACCTGCTTCGATTCTGCTTTCTGCCACACTGTTCATCGTTGGGGGCTATTTGATTCCCGGTGCGCGGGCGATGTCGCCGGCATTCGCCGGTTCGTGATAGAAATTGAGCCAACAGATTTCTTAAGATCCTGAGACAAACATCGATAGTCATCTTGCTCAATACATCCGACCTTGAAAGCTCAGGACACGGTCTTCTTCGCGATCACAAACATGCCCGCACCCTATATTTCTTACGTGAAGCGAAAAGCCGATTGGCCGCTCGACGAGACAACCTTCCCCGGCAACTTGCGATTTGTTCCCGATCTTCACCTGGAATTCGACCGACCTGTGACCTTTTTCGTCGGCGAAAATGGATCGGGTAAGTCGACACTGCTCGAAGCCATTGCCGTGCTGGCCGGTTTTCCCATCTCGGGTGGCGGAACAAACGAAGTCGACTCATCTCACGGAATCAATGAAGACAGTCTGCTGGCCAATGCCCTGCGAATGGCGACTAACAAACAGCCGAAAGACGGCTATTTTTTTCGAGCAGAATTGCAGGCCCATTTCGCCTCGCTGCTTGATCATCGACGAGTCGATCCCGATTTTATCGGCGACCCGTATCAACGGTACGGCGGCAAGTCGCTGCACACAATGTCGCATGGCGAAGCATTTCTGTCAGTGATGCGAAACCGCCTTTCCGAAGGGCTGTTTCTGCTGGACGAACCCGAATCGGCCTTATCGCCACAGCGACAGTTATCCCTCATGACGCTGATGTATGACCTTGTACGAGGTAAAAAAACACAGTTCATCATCGCCACACATTCCGCAATTCTGCTGACATTTCCCGATGCTCGAATCATTTCGTTTGATGAAGAAAAACTAAAACCGGTCTCCCTGGCAGACACCAGGCATTATCAGATCACAAGTGGGATCTTGAACAACCCGGAATCTTACTGGAAGCATTTACGTAATTCAGGTCGCGGTAATGACGCTGATTGATGGTCTTTACACCGAAGTTGTTGAATAACGAAGCCCGGGGTCGCGAGCGTCGGCGAGCGCACCCTGGGCTTTGATATGCAACACCGTTGGCGTATGAAGATGTCCTGACCGAATTTCACGAGGTAACGAAACTGAAGTCTTAAAACATCGTACTCTTCCATGAACAAATACGTTTCACCGTGACATCAAACAGGAATCCCACGTGCACGTGATCCTCACCACCATGGGAACAGACGGCGACGTGTTTCCGTATCTCGGCCTGGGGCCAGCTCTACTGAAACGAGGACATCGCATCACGCTTGCCGCACCGGAACCTTATCAGGATCGAGCCGAGGATCTTGGAATGGAATTCGAATCGCTTGTCTCATCGGCAGACGTTCAGCGAATGCTCTCGAACGCCGATCTCTGGGACCCGTTCCGTAGCGGGCCGATGATGGCGAAGTGGGGCAACCCAATGATCCCTCATCAGTACGAGTTGCTTGCCAGGCTCGCCAGTGAGCCCGAAAGCATCATCGTCGCCAACCCGGGTGTGGTTGCGGCACGACTGGTTCAAGAGAGACTTCACTGCCCGATGGCATCGCTGTTACTGCAACCAGGGGTTTTGCCGAGCTGTACAGCCCCACCATCCATGCCGGGTGGCTTGGATATCCCTGAATGGTTTCCTTACCCGCTCCGGAGACTTTACTGGCGCGCCGTTGATTTCGCAGGCGACCTCCTCGTCGGACGGTCATTAAACAAATTTCGTAAACGCTTGGGTTTACACCCGATCCGTCGGTTTTTTCGCTGGTGGTTATCACCGGAATTGGTCATCGGCATGTTTCCGGATTGGTATGCGTCACCTCAGCCTGACTGGCCCCCGCAACTTCATCTCGTAGGATTCGGAAAGTTCGACGGCGTGCGAAATCCACTGTCAGACGACATCCGTCAATTCTGTGAGGCTGGCACGCCGCCGATCGTCTTTACCCTTGGAACCGGAATGATGCATGCGTCGGAATTCTTCCGCGATGCGGTCGCGGCCTGCGGATCGATCAGTGCAAGAGGTTTGCTGCTGACCAAGTATCCGGGAGTCATTCCGAATGAATTGCCACCAACAATCCGCCATTATCCGTTCGCTCCGTTTCGCGAGTTACTCCCGCTGTGTCAAGCAATCGTCCATCACGGCGGGATTGGTACGACAGCGGCCGCCTTAGAGGCAGGATGTCCGCAGTTGGTGATCCCTTTAGCATGGGACCAGCCAGATAACGGAGCAAGGATCAAGAAACTCGGCGTCGGCACAGTTATCAATTCACGTCACCGGATGAGTCGGCATTTGTCTCGCGCACTAATCGAATTGACAACTCTAGAAACACAAGCTCGTTGCCAGACCGTTTCATCTCTCGCCAGAAATCAAAACGGACTGGAACTCGCCGTCGAAATGATCGAGGAATTGGGAAACGGCTATCGCTCGTACCACTGAGGAATCCAAATCCGAGAACGTCGACGACTCACGTTTTGACCGAACCCACGACACAAACGGGCTGAAAGACGCTGCATACGAGCCCGATCAGATGTCACTCAGAGATTACTTTCCCGTTGTGAAGCTGTAGCGCACGGGTGCGACTTGTACGCCGTATTCACTTTGAAAGTTGTTGTGGTCCAGACTGTTGACGCCGATTGTGTACTTGTGATTGGGTTCCAATGTCACGGGTAACGTACATGTCAATTTGTCGGTTGACCATGTGGCTGTTTGTCCTTTGGTCGGCGTCGGGAATTCTGGTCCACTGCCAACCCATGACATTCCAGCTCCCATCGGGAGGTCAAAAGTGATGCGAATTTGCGTTGTCGTCGGGTCGACCGAGTCGGCTCCGTTAGCGGGCTCAAATTTGACCACCTTCGGCACTCGCACCTTGTCCGTCAGTTCCTTCGAGGCTCCAACGGTGACGAAATACAATGAGATTGGAGGAAGCGGGATTCCGTCGGCGCTTTTGAAGTTTCGATAACTTTTGGAGTTCAAACCGAGCCGATAATAGGACCCTTTTTCCAATTTCACGGGCAGAATACACGTCTGGTCATCGACCCATTGAGCTTTGCGTGATTCATCCATTGGTGGAAAATCCGACGGGCCACCGGTCCAGCTCATCCCGGTGTGCATCTTGCGGTCGAACGTGACCTTGATTTCTTTCAGGTCGGTACTGACGTCAGTTGCGCCAATCTCCGGGACGATTTTGACGATCGTGGGATAGTCGGTCTTCTGCACACTCGAATCGGGCTTCTTCCCCGATTCTTCTGCAGAGGCTTGAACCGGCGGTCGGATGATCGAACCCGGCGACATCGGCAGAAGCAGAATGGCGGCTGCAACCAAAACACTTCCACTGAACGAACCAAACAAATGACGCTGCGGATGATAATCCATGATTTCCTCCAATCGATTGTCTCGTTTCGAACACCGTTCAGTTTGCATAGTAGGGGCTTCTCGCCTTGACGCCGATTTTACGTCACAAGCGAAAGGGCTGTAATTAACCACTTTCAATGAAGAAATTGCAAATGAACATCGAATCGAGGGAGCAGTGCTGACGTCGGTTTTTGCCCTCTTGGGGCAACGCAGTGAAGGATTGTTCGCCGGAAGCCCGGGTGATTGCAAAACGCTCGTGTCGCTTCATGTAGAAAGCATTACAGCGATTAACCAGTCGCTAAGCGCGGCAACGCCAACGGAATCGATCGCGTCAACATTTTTCGAATCCTGTAGAGATCCCAGACTCATCCGTCGTTTTGCTGTCGTCTCGACAGTGTCGTCGCCAGGCAGCGTGAGAACCCGATGGGATCGATTGGATTCACATCTTGGTTACCGGTGTCGTCGCTGACGCCCAGCAACCGGCTAATCACTGATGTCTTTCCATGAAGGTAATAAAGAGGTGGTGACCCTGTTTTTCAGGCAACAGGATCTTCGCGACGTTGCCACTTTTGGTGGAATCCATGATTGTCCGAATGAATTTCCGTGGCGGTGCCGGAATAAGAGATTACCCGAGGCTGATGTGCCGTCGTCTTTCAGGCTGAAACATGACATCCAACATAGGTGGTCTCTTCAACCGATTTTCAACATCGGAAACTCATGGGCGCGCCAGATCGGCACCGAGTTCCCGAAGTCTGTCCCACAACTTGGGAAGAACGGGTTCAACATTGCCGTCAAAGCGAATTGTCACGACGCCTCCCATGTTGCTGGGGAGCGTTGCTCGGAATGGCAACAATTTAGGGTCATAATCATCGCCATCTTTCCATTGTTGCAGGACGATTAGTCGCTCAAATCCTCTGTTCAGTCCCAAGACCATACCCATCTCGAACAGGACGTTTGGACGTGGAGCGTAAACGGAATATTCCAGCTGTTGTGCGGCAATACAATCATCCGGCGTACAAAGGGCTACAAAAGCGACGCATCGATTCATTTTCTTCAGAAGGCCGTCTTGAATTGCATGCTGAACGGTCGCACTGTTAATCATTTCGACCGTCATCCCATTCCCTTTGAGTTCGCTTTCCACCTTGTCCCGCAATCCAGGTGCTTGACGGTCTCGACCCCAGATTAGAAAAACTCGGTGGTCCTCAATATAGACACCGCGTCGAACCAAATCCTGGTAGATGTCCCACGCGACGTATTCAGCATAAGCCGCTTTAGACTTGATAATTACGTC
Organism: uncultured Schlesneria sp.; assembly: GCA_903899985.1. Taxonomy (GTDB): domain Bacteria; phylum Planctomycetota; class Planctomycetia; order Planctomycetales; family Planctomycetaceae; genus Schlesneria. The sequence goes on along the minus strand of CAIULL010000219.1, from coordinate 14,734 downwards.
ATCAGGAATATGTTTTTCGTGGACATTAATTCTGCTGGGATGACCTGTGACAAAATATGTTGGCAAGTCATTAGGAATTTTACGCAACAACCGCAATCCCGCATCCTCTTGATCGCGCGACGGATTCTTACTCGTTTGCGTCCGATTATCGACTAAGTCGAGAATTGCAAATTGATAACGTCCGGTTTCAATTTCACGCAGGAACTCGGCTTGCTCCTTGCAGGTTTTAAGGTCGATCCTATGTTGAATCGACAATTTCTCTCTTAGCGACTCGATATAACTACAGTCCTCTCCAACCTGATCGTCCCAAGCGATTCCGTTGATCGGCATTTTGAGTCCCCTTCAAACCCCTCGGAAAACAAAAGTTTCGACGATTCCCTGACCAGAATTAGATTTTGCTGTTGCGTCGCAACCGTACTTTTTTAGCTCTCCAAACTGGCGTGAGAGAGTTGACTGTTCTCCTAAATTTGTTGGAATGAAATCCGTTCCGGTGACCGTGAAATCTAACTTTATCAAGTGCAGTTCTACGCCAGAGTCGTCAATTTGCACGAGAGGACTTAGCGTAACTCGAGTTAACTGATGATACGGCGTGTGCTGCTTTTTTCCATCCTCATTTTTAAAAGTCTTTCTCTTATAATCCAAGAACGAGTGTTTGACATTGAGGCAGACGTTTCGCAACGTCTCGCGTAAAAGAGTCGGGTCGCACAAGACTCCCACTTTTGTGCCGTTCTGTGGCGACAGCCTCATCTTAGAAACTTCTTTTCCGATGCGATGAATCTCGGCGTCCCAACATTTTTTGTATTTTGCACCTCGTTCTTGGAATGCTTTTTTGGCATAAACCATGGCCTCCAAAATGGCTTCTCGCAAGTCGACTTCATAACTTTTTAATACTCTTTGTAATGGCCGGGTCGGATCCCAGAGTTGAGTAAAGATTTGATTTCGGAGAGTCTGCATTGCAGTGACATCTTGCATGCTGAAGCGATTGTCAATTCGAATTCGCTGGAAGAGATTCGCAAGCTTAAAGACGTCAGCAGTCAAGCCCGGGGAATCTCCACCGGCCAGGTACCGCTTTGCATCTTCAGCGGGAAAAGGAGTGAACTCAAACAAGGTTCGGGCGAAATCTGCCAGTTGTTCAAGCAATCCTCCCAGATGGATGGCCGCGTCAAGTGCCTTCTGGACACCTGGTATATTCGAATCGACGCTTCCAAGTGTCTTTGATTCTTTACTGGCGGAGGAAAAAAGATCTGCCAACCGCCGTTCGACTTCCGAGAATGCTGTAACGATCGGGCTATGTCGATCTGGAACCAGTAAATGTTCTCGCAAAGCTTCGATCACTCGGTACCGTGTTCTCGATTGCGAGCCAGTCAATTCGACAAGCAGAAGATTGAGGTTATCGATGCACTGTTGAACCGTTAGAGTCGTGAGATCGGGTGTGGCGAAAACAGAGGTACTCAATGTTGTCGGACTCGCAGTGAACAACCAGGACGGCTTGGGGAATTCGTGTAGTCGGGCTCTGAACTCGTAAAGAGCGTGACGGACTTCGGAAACGAAGTTTTCAGGGATTTCGCAATCGGCGAGCTTCAAAACAAACGACGTCATCCAGACAACGCGGTCATCCGCGAAATGACGGAGGGCGTTCTCGGGGCAATCGAGCCAGCTTGAGAAAGAATCAAGACCGTGGAACAAAATCTCTCGAGCACATTCGACATAGTCGTCGTGGTTGGAATCCAAAAATGAAAATAGACCGAGACCAACAGTGACGAGCCACTCGCGTTCTAAGGAATCGATGATTTGTTGCGGCAAATGTGCAGAAAAGGACGTTGCTTTCTCTGCTTTCAGCCGCGTGATACGAAGCGTACGGAGTTGGTCAAGAAGCGATTCTCGTAATTCGGGAAACAGCCTCCGCAATCGTAGGTAGCTCACGTCTCTGAGCAAGACTGCATACAAGCGGATTACATGTCGAGTCTCGAGTTTACGTTGCGGTGGCGAAATAATCGGTTGCTGTGCTTCCGGAGAAACGCTCTCCATCTCCGAGGCTTCATTCAACGCAGACTTCGACAGGCCTGAAATCTCTCTGAGAATCCCTTCGTAATCTCGGTGGTTGGCTGCGGCTCGACAAAGGAGTGAAAATTTCCCTTCGAGCGTCCGAACCGTGACATTGTCAGGGCTCTGACTTCCGTTCCAGACTTTGACTTGAACATCTGACGTCAGGCGCGTACACGTTCCCTCCACGAAGCTTGTGGAGGTCACTCCCTGGAATGACAGGTATTTTCTTAGCCTTTCTGAGGCGCGGCGAAATGCTGGAACCCGTGTACGACTTTGATAAAGTTCCAGCAATGTCAGCCCTGACTGTGCGAGACATTCGACGTTCTCTGTCGAAAATTCCGAAAAATCGAGTACTGGCAAAAACTTGAAATTATGCGGAAAGGCATCTGGCTTGTCCGTCGATTCAGGAGATGGTGCTCGCAGACCAAGCAACATGCGCTCGATACGGCTGATGAATGCATTCGTTGCAGGCCCCATTCGATTGAGGAGACAAACTACAGTGATGCTTTTGACATCATGAGTCGCTAATTGAGTACAAAGACTTCGCAACGTCTCGGACGAATGAACGGACGTCAACGCGAGTACAACGTCGCGGCCAAATAATTCGTCGGCGTAACCGGGGCGGAGATGGATAGAATCAATTTCGGCGAGCTTGTCTACATGATGTAAGTAGATGGGCGGCAGTGGCGTTGATTCCTTTTCGGTCGTCGATTTTGTCGTGACATAAGATCTCTCTGCGAGGAATTGGCAGAAATCCCGGTCTGAAGCTTGGAAACTGGAGACGAAACGGGGTGGCAAGAAGCTCGATGCGAACGGCGGAAACACTGCGTTAGCCGTATCTCGGGTTTCCGCGATCAGTTTCAACTTGATGCGATCCCAGATGACTTGCCCTTTTCGATTTAGCAAACGGCGAAGCCGAACGGCTGTAAGAAATCGGCAATCATCATGTTGGAAGAAACCGAAGTCGATAGCCTCGGCGTCTTCCAGCAAATCATAGGTCTCTTGAACGGAAAACAGCGTGGGCGGATACTCGTGATGCCCACTCTGGGGCATTACGCTCGACCAGTCAATTTCCACTTTCTTCGATTCGTCAGAGATATCCGGTGAATCCGGGATTTCATGGTCGGCCAGACTGTAAAGCCGAAGAATGGAATCTCTATGGCCTGTAGTACTGTCAATCTCGAATGGGATATAACCAGCAGCGACCTTCGCCTCAATCAACGTCGGATTGACAACCGACATGCATAATGCCGCGACAGCCCTGCCGCCAAGGCGTTCGATGGTTCGCGTCAAATGACGCAGAAGTTCCCCTTTTGCGACAACATCGGTAAACACCAGAAGTGACTGGCCCGATAAGTCCCACGTCGAGCGACGGTCTGGTCTCAAGAACGGGTATTGCGGGAGCACATGCAAATCAGCCACCGCACCACCGACCTCAATCCGAGAGTGTAGCTGGTCCAGAAGTGTTTTGGCAGTTGCAGTGGACGTAACAATCCCGTCGAATCGAGTCTTCGGACGAATCTGCGTATTGACAATTTTTGCCAACCCGTCCAGTACGAGTTCGAGTATTTCTGGATGATCGAATAGCCGCCATGTTGTCAAGAACGTTGTCTGTTTGCGTCGCGAGGTGGCGATCTCAAAATACGCACCCGACGTTGGCTGCCTCTTGTTGTAGTACGTGCTGTACCATTCGTTGGCGTCCAGCAGCAAAGATGTTTTGCCCTCAAAGAGGCATTTCGGAAATTCCAACTCCATGTTTTGGGGATATCCTCCAGTCCGTATTTGCATTGCTGTGCTCCGACCATCGTGGTTTGCATCAAAATTCGGAGCCCAGGAAACTACATATCTCGACAGAAGTGGTCAAGAGTCCATAGCCGCAATGTCTAAAATTGCAGTGACTGTTAATTTAGATGCAAATCAGCCGATTAGGTTTGGGAACGTGGCGCCGTGGCAAAGCAGGTTGCGAAGAAACGAGTACCTTCGAAATTAGAAACGCTGTTTTCTTACTTGTTCCTGGCGGATTTTTGTCCCGGTTTTCTGTTGGACGCTGATCGTTTTATCTTCACAAACAAATTCAATGGAACGATAAATTCACGCCCCCACCGCCAGTCATTATGTTGTCCGCCTCCCCTAGCCGCCAACCGCGTTGTACCGCCGATCCTTACTCAGCGGTTTTGCCAATAGCCACTTAGATTATTCGTAACTGAGTTCGTAGTTGCTGTCGTGACGCCGGCGAATCTATTTCGCCGGCATCAACCTTCTAGCCAATATCAGGTGTTTTTGTGCTTCCTGGCGTTTTCCAAGTCCTTGACAGGCTTGAACGAGAACATTGTGAGGAAATGCATTCGAGGGGTTAACATCCAGGGCGAGTGTGGCGGAGTGAATAGCCGCTTCGAACTGACCTTCGTAGGCGTAAATGGCAGCCAGTCGGGCCTGGGCGTCGCTGTTCCACGGATTGATCTTTGAATACTGGATCAGTGCATTGCGCGCTGTTGCGACATCGTTCTGGTCCATCGAAAAGACAGCCAGTCTTAAGAGAACTCTTTCTGTATTCGGGTGACGCTTGAGGATCGTTCGCCAACGATCTTTCGCACGATCGGTCTGCCCCAATAAAGCCTCGCAGCCTCCAAGGACTTCCTGGATTTCGTCGTCGTCTGGGACCGCTTTGAGAACGGCAGCCAGTCTCGGTTCCGCGAGCCGGGCCTGAGTTACGTTGCGTCTGGATTCTGCTTCTTTGCCGAGATAAAGACCCCACGCCAGGTCTTGCTCGATTTGCGGCAATTGCCGGTCCCCGAAATGGAAAATTGCCAGTTCGGATTTGCGAGCGGTCGTCTCTTTCGGCATGGGCGATCGCAAGATCCGATGATCGGTTTGAGACGTATGTGAAAGTCGATCCAACCGTTGTGGTGGCATGTGGCATTCCACACACGAGTCAGACTCGCTTGATTGGATTCGTAATTCAATCGGCACCGAGCAGCCTCGATTGTTGTGACAGGCCAGGCACTTTGCTCGATAAAAACGATCTTTTTCTTCGGGTGTGGGAAGCGAATGAGCATCGTGACACGACAGGCAACCGAACCGACCGTCGCTCCGTCGATAGCACTTGCTCACCAGAATCTGTTCGACATGGTTAACCGGTTCGACAGGAATCGGTGCCTCAACGTCGTTTCTCACGAAGGGAACCCAGATTTCGTCGAAGGACATTCCCGGTCGGAAATCGGCGTGGTTGCGTCCATATCTCAACACTCGATCATCAGCAGAGAAATGGCATTGCCAGCAAACACTCTCGCGACGCTCAGCATCAAGCTTGACCGGATTGACGATTGGATCGATTGCGTCTGCCTCGTGGCTCGCCTGATTCGGCGATCGATCGTGGAATGCGATGTGATCGCGGCCCGGTCCGTGGCATCGTTCGCAACTGATCGCGGATCCTTGAATCGATGCGAGATTAAATCGTTCCGGATATTCTTCATCGACGACGACTCGATCGGTGTGGCAGGTCAGGCACAACTGCGTCGCCTTCCGTTCAAATCTTGGATGCCTTCCCGGTCGATATCCCAAAGACAAATCCCATTTCGCTCCTTGCGGGTACCAGGCAATGGGAGACACGAAGAAACAATCCTTCTGAACGTGAAGATAGGTCCGGCCGACGTTGCCGCTGCCAATCACAAATTCAACTTTTACTCGCTGATCGTAGATCTGGCCGAGAACCGGGTCGGTTAAGGATTCATGATGAAATTGCCCTTCGTCAGAACTTTCAACGCGATAGTTCACGGTCCCGATGGGTGTTTCAGTATCAAACGAGGTTCGCTGATCAAAGTCCTCGATTTCAGTCGCTTCACTTACGATCGCCGACGAGCGGGACATGGAATGAGACTGATATTGTTGCCAGATCTTTTCGTGACACATGCGACACGCTTCACCTCCGACGTAGCCTTGGGGTGGTGGCATCGGCTTCTGGAGAACCGAATGAGGGGATGTCGCGTCAGTAACGACTTGCTCGTTTCGCACCTTCGTCTCTTGAAGAACGGAAATGACGACACAAATTGCTCCCGCGACCAGCAAGCCGACAAGCACTCTTGCCAGTCGTTGCGAAGATGGTCGTTGGGACAGCATGCTCTAGCAATTCTTTGAATGGGATATTCGAGGTCATGGTCGTTAAAGGGGACACAATTTTTTGCGTCTTTGACCAGATGCCCAATCGTTGCTCGGAGCACGGCATGTCCGGAGATCCGATTGACATTCGATTCTGTTCTAACTCATTTCCGATTGATTGTTTAGGGCGGAGGCTTGCATGAAGATCACGAAGTCCGCTACGCGATCAACTTCAGCGAAACGGGATGCAATCTCTGTTCTCACGGTTGCTGCCATTTCATCACCCGTCAAAAAACCATTTCGTGCGCACGTTCGATACCTTAAGAATGTACATCGATTTTTCTATTGACTGCCGACAAGTACATATGTACTTTTATGTCATCGTCTTTGAGGTGAAGAAACCCTTGAGAGCCGCACTGAAGGGGCAAGAGCGTTGTTTTGAGAGAGTCACATGTCGCATCGTCAGGACATTGCTTTCGTTTCTTCGACTGATCTGCTCGTGAGGAACTTGACGCAGGAAGTGCCGCCAAGGTTCCTCGCGTTCGTGAATCGGTCGCTGCTGGCAAACCGCTTGTCGCGGCTGACCACGTTCTCTTCTTCAACTTTCTGGCAGTTGCGACCAGGCTCGACTGGGCTTCCGAAACCAAAACCAGACGACAGCATTTGATCTTTGAAAATCCGGAATAGTATTGGATACGGATCGCACCCATCACCGACCTGAGGTGGGGGCTGATCCATGCGGGTCGTTGTTTGCCTTGAGGGCGCAGTGCTGCTGTGCGGGGCCTGAGGCGACTCGAGCAACAGACGCAGTATTTGTGCCTTCATTCGCTCGCGTTTTCGTGATCTCCCTGGTGCTTTCTCGGTTCGGGGAATGAAAATGAAAAATGATCACGACAACGGGAAAGTTTGAAAGCACGGGGCAGAGACAGGCAAACTTGATCGAACTCGGGTGAACTCGGGTGAACTCGGGCGAACTCAGGTGAACTCAGGCGAACTCAGGTGAACTCAGGTGAACTCAGGCGAACTCAGGTGAACTCAGGCGAACTCAGGCGAACTCAGGTGAACTCAGGTGAACTTGTTTGCGAAGAAAAAATAGAAAATGGCTTTGCAAACCCTATAAAATACGAGGAACAGTCGAAGTCGCGCGAACTCGCGCGAACTTTTTCACCAAATTTTCGAATGCGTGATCGCAGCGAGACGGAAGAGAAGATTTTGAACAGAAGGATTGAAGTAAACAAATCTTAGGAATTCACAGGAATACGGATGCCGTCCGAACCATCGGGGAACGGCAGGGAAAATGCCTGATCCTGAATTCCTTCGTTCACTTTTGTCCAGAGGTCTTTGCCTTTCCGGGTTGTCTACTGGACCTCGAAGACTCGTCGACCGAACACTGCGACGCTGAGAACGAACGCGCGGGTGGAACCTCGTCTTCCCAAAGATCAGGCAAGGACGTTTGAAGTTGGCCAAGTTGGTCAACTTCAAACCGGCAAAAAAGCCTGAAAAAAAGGAACTTGGCCAACTTGGCCAACTTTTTTCGAGGATGTCATTCGAAGGAAATCGTCTTTTTGATCGAATCGGAAGGGTGATGGATGGTGAAGTCAGTCGAAGTCGCGCGAAGTCGGGTGAAGTCGCGCGAACTTTTTTACAGCGGAAAATGCGATAGAGGCTTTGAAAACCCTATGAAATACGAGGAACAGTCGAAGTCGGGTGAACTCGCGCGAACTTTGACATCAAATTTTCTCGTGCGTGATAACATCCGAACGGCGTAGACGATTTTGAACAGAAGGGCGCGAAGTTAACGAAGGGACGAAATTCACAGAAAAGCAGGGTACCATGAGAACCATCGGGGAAGCTTGGGGCAAATGATTCTTTCTGAACTCCTTCAATTCCTTTGTTAACTTCTGTTCAAAGGCCTAAGGTCTTTGGTTTTCCCGGTTGATTATCGGGATTGCTGGTCCTGGAAAACTCTAGTGACCCTGCAAGATTTGGGCAGGCTGTTTCCTTAATATCAACGGAATCGAATACCGCTCATGGAATATTCAATCGCGCGTCAGTGTCAACGATTCGGATTTGCGATGCTTTTCCTGGCAATCGTACAGGGGGGTGTGAACTCATTTTCCATTTCTGCTGAATCATGGAAGCCGAGTCCCGCAGTCCCGGCAGGTCAGCTGGGGCGCGATGTGAACCCCTTTATCGGGACCGGCGGCCTCTCATATCTGTGCGGCAATAATTTTCCGGGCGCGACATTGCCGTTTGGAATGGTGCGGCTGAGTCCCGATACGATCTCGACCCTGGGTCACCGCGCGATCAACTCATCGGGGTATTATTACCCCGATCCGCGAATTCTCGGTTTCAGCCATACGCGACTGGCGGGAACAGGAGCGACCGACGGGGGGAATTTTCTGGTGGTTCCCTGTGTTGCCGAATCGGCAAAATCTGTCCGACGGGGACTCAATACCCCCTATTCGCATACCGATGAACTAGCCTTTCCGGGATATTACGGACTCGGCCTGCCAAAGCTGGGGATTTCCGCCGAACTGACTGCGACGAAACGTGTCGGACTGCATCGTTATACGTTTTCGGCAAACCAGACACCGCACATCCTGATTCATGTGACCAGCATACTCGGTAAGGGTTCGAGTAAGTCTGGTGAGGTACGAATCCTGCCTGAGGCGAATGAAGTCGAAGGCTCCGTTCAGACGTTCGGGACCTTTTCAAAGCGATACGGCGGATTGAAGGTTTATTTTGTTGGGAGGTTTAATCGACCGATTGCTGAATTCTCGACGTGGACCGGCGAGAACTTATTGCCTGACAACGCGGTTGCCAGCGGAGATGATCTCGGGGTCGATCTGGGTTTCAAACCCGACGACAAGCGTCAGTTTCTGGAACTGAAGCTGGCGATTTCGTATGTCAGCATCGCGAACGCTCGTGCGAATCTGGAGCACGAAGCGGGCAATGCCGATTTCGATCAAGTTCTGGAAAAAGCCGTTGCCGAATGGGAAGAGAAACTTTCGCGGATTCAGGTGACTGGTGGGACCGATCGGCAACGCTGTATTTTCCGTACCGCACTTTATCACTCCTTCCAAATGCCCACGGTCTTCAATGACGTGAATGGAGAATACCTGGGATTTGATCGCCAGACCCACAAGGCTGAGGGCTTTGAGTACTACACGGACATGTCCTTGTGGGACACGTTTCGGACAGTACATCCTCTGTTCAATTTGATCGCGCCTCGCGAGCAGACGGATATGCTGAAGTCGCTTTTGAAGATGGCGGAACAAGGTGGATATCTGCCTCGTTGGCCATCTGGGGGTGGATATACCGGCTCGATGTTCGGAACGCCGGCCGACATCGTGATCACCGAATCCTACCTGAAGGGACTTCGTGAATTTGATGCCGAAGCGGCCTATCAGTTCATGCGAAAGACTGCTCTTGGTCCCGTTCCGCCTGGTTCACCCTTTTCGGGCAGGGTCGGGATCGAGCACTATTTAAAGCATGAATACTGTCCTGCGGATCTGATGAAAAAGTCGGTCGCGAGCACGATTGAGTACTGTTATGCCGACCAGGCAATCGCTCGACTGGCGGAGGCTCTTGGGCATTCCGAGGACGCTCGAGTCTTCCAGAAGCATGCCCGCTACTATCGTAATCTCTGGAATCCGGAGACTCAGTTCTTCCAGCCAAGACATTCCGACAAGAAGTTTTCTGACGCGTTCGAACCGGAAATGTTGACCTATCTTGATATGAGTGGCAAGTTGACTCATGCGTATGTTGAGGGGAGCGCCTGGCAGTGGCGCTGGGGCGTTCCGTCGGATGCGTCTGAACTGGTTTCACTGTTCAAAAGCCGTGAATATTTCATTGAACAGCTGGATGACTTCTTTGTTCATTCACCGGCAGGAGTCGGACTGAATCCGAATGCCTACTATTGGCACGGCAACCAACCTGATATTTACGCCGTTTATCTGTTCAACTTCGCGGGCCGTCCGGACCTGACGCAAAAGTGGGTGCGGTGGATCCTCGACACAAAATATGGACATCGTGACAACGGGATCGATGGGAATGACGACGGAGGAACACTGTCAGCATGGTACGTCTTGAGTTCAATGGGAATTTTTCCTACTGCGGGTACGGATCGTTACGAAATCGGCAGCCCGCTTTGGGATCGAGTCGCTATCAAGTTGCACGCAAAAGAAAAGCCCCTCTTGATCATTACCGAGAACGGGGGAACGGATCGTCCCTACGTTCAACAGATCTGGTTGGACGAGAGGCGGATTGATCGACTTTGGATGCATCACGGCGAGATCGCCAACGGCGGCACGCTGAAATTCGAAATGGGAGAGAAGCCAACGGAAGAGCCAAGCAAATGAAAATTCCTGTTTAACCCGATAAAACCAGTTGATATTTTTGAGAGGGAAACATGGCCGAGCAAAAAACGAAAAAGACCGGCGAGAGTGTTGAAGCCTTTATCGACGCGGTGCCGGATGCTCAAAAGCGTGACGATTCTTATTCTCTCATCAAAATGATGCAAAAGATCACTGGTGAAGCTCCTCACATGTGGGGGCCGAGTCTGATCGGGTTCGGTGACTTCCATTACAAGTATGAGAGCGGTTGTTCTGGGGACTGGTTCGTTGTCGGATTTTCGCCAAGAAAAGCTGCGATCAGCGTTTATCTGACCTGCGGACTTCACCAGCAGTTCGCATCACACCTGGAAAGGCTAGGCAAGTTCAAAACGGGAGTCGGTTGCCTGTACATCAAGAGACTTGCAGACATTGATCAGTCCGTTTTGCGTGAAATGATTCAGATCAGCGTCAAAAGTCTGGCGAAGACGGTGAAGGACAAGGCAAAAGCGAACAAAAAAGGGCCCAAATAAAAGAAAACAGTCGCTCGGGCTGCAATCGGTGTTCATTATGCTCGCATCTGGTCGCAACAGAGATTACCATTCCGAATTCGTGCGGATTCTCCGCGGTTGCGACTCATCGCCTTGGTTGGTTGAAAGCCTTCATGCAAGTTCCCTCCCACGAAACAGACAACGCCACGGTCGGCTTTCCACCTTATCCCGGTTCAAAACAAATGCCCCGTTGGGACGGGGGCGAACTACCCGAGGCTCCGCCGTTTTCATGGTGGAATTTAACCTCGATGCTGGGACCGGGCCTGGTCATGGCTTCGGCCGCAATCGGCGGCGGAGAATGGCTGACAGGACCAGTGGTCACCTCCCGGTATGGTGGCGGACTGCTTTGGCTGGCCGCGATCAGTATTCTGGTTCAGGTGATCTATAACGTCGAGATCAGTCGCTATACGCTTTACACGGGCGAGCCGATCTTCACCGGGAAGTTCCGTACGTTGCCCGGTCCGATGTTCTGGCTGCCGATTTATCTTTTGCTCGACTGCGGTTCGTTTCTGCCTTATCTGGCGTCAAGTACCGCCGTACCTCTGTCGGCGATCTGGTTAGGCGAGTTGCCCGACAATACGAACCCGTCGCACAAACTGTTGCTTCAGGTGCTCGCCTGCATGATTTTCCTGGGTTGCATGCTGCCATTACTTTTCGGCGGCAAGGTCTACGATTCGATCAAGCGAGTGATGACATTCAAGCTGATCTTCGTCGGCGGTTTTCTGGTGTTTCTGGCGATTTTCTATTCGAAAACCGAGACATGGACCGAGATCTTCAGCGGATTCTTCAAGGTGGGCAACGTCCCTGTTGTGGCTTTGACGGATCTCAATGGAGATGGGAAATTTGATACCGAAGATTCCCTTCGCGGCAACAACATTGACAACGTGTTTGTCTCATTGGCACAGGGACGGGGTTTCCCGAAAATCGATCTGGCATGGATCGGCTTTTTGACCGCGATGATCGCAATCTCGGGGAACGGAGGATTGACGAATACCCCCATCAGCACGTTCACTCGCGAACAGGGTTGGGGGATGGGAAAACACGTCGGAGGAATACCAAGTATCGTCGGAGGTCAGTCGATCGAGTTGTCTCATACCGGTATGGTCTTTCCGATTTCACCCGAATCACTCGTCCGCTGGAAGCAATGGGTGCGCCACGTTTCTCGCGAACAGTTCTGGATCTGGATGCCGGCCTGTTTTATTGGTCTGGCATTGCCAAGCATGTTGTCTGTTCAGTTCCTGCCGAAGGATAAACCGCTAAGGGATAGCGAGAAGTACCTTGCCGCCGCGATGACAGCGAATGGCGTTGCAGAAACGGTGACGGGGATTGTCACAACTGATCATGTCGAGACGGCGGACGAAAAGAATAAGCTGCTGGGAGTCAAAGCATCACTACGACCCTGGCCGAACTACATTGTCTGGTTCACAACATTGTTTTGTGGCGTGCTCGTCTTGGGGACGAGCATGGCTTCGACGGCAGATGGAGTGCTCAGGCGATGGATCGACGTCTTCTGGACGGGGCTTCCGGCCCTTCGAAAATGGGAAACCAAGCATATCAGCAAAGTCTATTTTTCAGTGCTGGTTGTCTATGCAACAGTTGGTCTCGCCATGCTTTTATTCAGCAATCCGACGCAATTGCTCATGTGGTCGACAATCATTTACAACTATGCACTCGGCTTCAGTTGCATTCACGTGATGTTTATCAACACGACGCTGCTACCGGTCGAATTGCAGCCGCCTCGAGCTCGACTTTACGTACTTGGTTTCGGAGGCTTGTTCTTTACGTTCATGGGTGTCATTTCGATGCTCGCGATCTTCCAGGAAAAGAATATTATCACGTGGTTTCACTAGTGATCTGCGAATTTTAAGGATGAGTCGAACGCGATGATGAACTGGATTGCAGCGGTATCGTTTTTTGGTTTGTATCAGGTGGTATCGTGGTCGATTCTCGGCGCGGATCCGGCCGCCGGCGCTGAAGGGCTTAAGTGGTGGGTCGATTTTCTGTTGCACCTCGATGTCATGCTGGAAAAGCTCATCGAGGATCACGGGGTGTGGACGCATTGGATTCTCTTCGGCGTAATTTTCTGTGAGACAGGCCTTGTCGTGACACCGTTTTTGCCAGGGGATTCATTGCTGTTTGCTGCAGGTGCATTTGCCGCGAGAGGTTTGCTTCGAATGGAGTGGCTGATTCCATTGCTAATTGCCGCGGCAATTCTGGGCGATACTGTAAATTATCTATTAGGTTATTTGATTGGCGAACGGGCATTTAACATGGGAATCCCCTTCCTTACAAAGGCGAACCTTGAGAAGACTCACGCCTATTTTGAAAAGTACGGTGGCAAGACGATCATCGTCGCGCGGTTTGTCCCTCTGATCAGAACGTTCGCACCGTTCATCGCCGGTGTGGGAGCGATGAACTATCGCAAGTTCATCCTCTTCAACGTTATTGGCGGCGTTGTTTGGGTATTGATTTTCCTGTTTCTCGGCTACTGGTTTGGCAGCATTGATGTCGTTAAGAAGAACTTTGAACTGGTCATGGTTGCCATCGTGGCGCTGTCGTTGGCTCCTCCCGTATGGGAATGGTGGTGTCACCGAGCAGCGCAGAAAAAGAATCCTTAAGGTGCGAGGTTTTGATGAGCGAAGAACCGAAGCGTGAGCAGTGGGCTTCACGAATTGGACTGGTTCTGGCGATGGCTGGGAACGCGGTCGGGCTGGGGAACTTTCTGCGATTTCCGGCTCAAGCGGTGAAGAACGGCGGCGGTGCGTTTCTGATTCCGTACATGATCGCCTTCCTGGTGCTCGGCCTTCCGCTCATGTGGATCGAATGGACGATGGGCCGCTTTGGTGGCCAGTTCGGACATCACTCGACTCCCGGAATTTTCGATTCGATGGGAAAGCGGAAGTTCTGGAAGTACTTCGGCGTCTTCGGCCTCTGGTCCAACCTGATCATTGCTGCGTTTTATCTTTACATTGAAGCGTGGTGCGTCGCGTACGCCGGATATTCGTTAATCGGGGGTTTCAAAGAAACGCTTCCGGGCGATTTTTTCAAGAGTTTGACCGCCGATTCGGAAACATCGATTCTGACGATCAGCGGCTTTGGACTGTCGATGTTCGTATTGTGCATCGCGATCAATATCTGGATTCTATCGCGAGGGCTTTCCAAGGGGATCGAGATCGTTTCGAAGATTGGCATGCCCCTGTTGATCGTGTTCGCCGCTCTGCTGGCGGTACGTGGATTGATGGTCTCACCGACGAACGATCCGCATGCGGTTGCCAGCCCATTCGAAGGATTGAATTATGTCTGGGAGCCGAAATTCGATTCGCTGACGAATCCGAATGTCTGGCTGGCCGCTGCGGGACAGATTTTCTTCACGCTTTCGATCGGAATGGGATCGATGCACTGTTACTCGTCGTACCTGCGAAAGAACGACGATGTCACTTTGAATGGTGCAGCGGGCGCGTGGACGAACGAGTTGTGTGAGGTGGTTCTGGGTGGTTCGATCCTGATCCCGATCGCCGTTGCGTATCTGGGATTGGCGGCTGTTCAAGAGAAGGTGGCTGGAGGCTCGGGCTTTGGTCTGGGTTTCATGGTTTTTCCGACATTATTCAACCACTGGGGAAGTCTTGCTCCGGCGGCCGGATTTTTCTGGTTTGGATTACTGTTTTTCGCAGCAATCACAAGTTCGCTGGCGATGGGCCAGCCGATCAT
>CAIULL010000218.1 GCA_903899985.1 uncultured Schlesneria sp. | reverse complement strand
GGCGGAAATCCTGGGTGAAGAACACAACATGGTGATGCACGCGATTATCCCTTATGCGCTCGGGGGTGGACTTGATCTTTACTACTTCCCCAATGGGATCGAAGGGACTGCCGTCGCCACGAAGGAACTCTGCGAGATTCCGGGCGAGGGATCGTCGAACGACGTATTTGACCTCTATGAACTGGTGATGTTCACTCGACTGCCCATCTCACTCGACGACGCTCAGGACGAATCAACCGCATTTGGTCAGGTGCACGGTTCGATCAATTCAATTTTGAATTGCATCGCGTCATACAGCAGCCAGGCAACTCTTAATCCCTGCGAAACGTGTGAGTTCCCTGAAGATTTCGAACGAATTGGAGGTAAGTGCCTGATTTTTGATGCTTATGGATCGGATGCAGAACACTCCGATTTTGGCCTCTTGCTCGTGATGGAAATCCATCGGTCTGAAATGGAATACGCCATGAAGAACGGCGGTGCAAAGCTGATTCAAAAACTGAAGAAAGCTGCCGTCTACCCTTATTCCGACATGGACCGACCTGCTGTCGCATGATTTCAAGTAATCTGCGTAGTACTTAATGACAGGACATCGTACTAACAACTGAAACGTCAACGTCTCATTTTGTTTGTTCAGTAGGAAGTTCATGCATCGAGGGAAAATTAAAGCTGTTACGGCGTTGCTTCTTCGGTCGTTATTACGACTCTATTTTGTTATCAACTGAGGTTCGCGAAACAGCGACGTTTCAGTGCCGTAGCTTTTCACGTTAAGTCCTTCGAAATTCAGGAGCAGGTTTCCCGTGTGGCTTTTCTTTATAACCGACCTGAGCAAAACTTTTTTCGAAAGATTTGCCAGATGATCGGCGAAAACGATCCACTAGAATCAGCGAACGAAATCAATCTCGCACCGACGATGTCCCTTGAAGAACGCCACAAGATTCTGGTCGAATGGAACCAGACGGCGCGGGATTATCCACGAGAAAAATGCCTCCATCAACTCTTCGAAGAACAAGTGCTGCGAACTCCGAACGCCATCGCGGTCGAGTTTGACGGGGGATCCCTCACTTATCGCCAGCTCAATGGGCGCGCCAATCAGCTTGCGAACCACTTGCACGCACAAGGCGTCGGGCCAGATACGCTGGTTGGTGTTTACGCGTTCCGTTCACTGGAAATGGTGGTGAGCCTTTTCGGAATCCTGAAGGCCGGGGGAGCCTACGTACCTATCGATCCCGAGTATCCGACAGAACGTGTTTCGTACATGCTCTCGGATTCCGGAGTCACAATTCTGCTGACTCAAAGTCACCTCGTGGCGAGTTTACCATCCCATTCGGCGACGGTCTTCTGCCTCGACACGGACTGGAAAAACATCTCGTCGCTGACGGAAGCGAATCTCCATACCGATGTCAGGCCGTCCGACCTCGCTTATATGATTTATACATCCGGCTCGACTGGCAAACCCAAAGGGGCATTGAATTCACATCTTGGGATCGTCAACCAGATTTACTGGATACAAGAGCAATACGATCTCGGGCCGACAGATGTGGTTTTGCAAAAAACACCGTTCAGTTTTGATGTTTCCGTCTGGGAGTTTTTCTGGCCGCTACTGAGTGGAGCACAGCTCTGCGTGGCGAAGCCTGGAGGACACAGGGATGCGGACTATCTTGTCGACGTTATTCAAGCTCATCACGTCACGATCGCGGTTTTTGTTCCTTCCATGTTGCAACTCTTTTTAGAGCAGAGCGAAGTCGAACGATGTACATCGCTTCGCCACGTCATTTGTATTGGGGAAGCGTTGCCCGCTGACCTGAGAGATCGATTTTTCGCTCGACTCGATGCCCCGCTCCACAATCTCTACGGACCGGCCGAAGCGGCCGTGTCGGTGACACACTGGACATGTCGTCGCGATCAGAGTATGCCGATTGTTCCCATTGGACGCCCGGTCTCAAATACCCAGTGTTACATTCTCGATACGAACCTGGAGCCGGTACCGATCGGAGTTTCCGGCGAGTTGTATCTTGGAGGCGTGCAGATTGGACGCGGCTACCATAATCAACCGGAATTGACAGCCCAGAAATTTATCTCTGATCCATTTCAGAGCGACTCAGCGGCTCGTCTTTACAAGACGGGTGATCTCTGTCGATTTCTTGCTGACGGCAATATTCAGTTTCTCGGGCGGATTGACAACCAGGTTAAGATTCGTGGTTTCCGCATCGAGTTAGATGAGATTGAATCGATTCTGGCGACTCATCCGAAAGTCTTTCATTGCGCTGTCATTGCCGATGAAAACGAACTCGGAGAAAAGTCCCTCGCGGCGTATGTCGTTGCAGCAGAACATTCAGTGCTCTCGGTGGGAAAGCTTCGCAAATGGCTGACGGAACGATTGCCGGAGTACATGATTCCGTCCCGATTTTTCTCTGTCTCCGCGATTCCGCTCAGCCCCAACGGGAAGTTGGACCGTCGCTCGTTAAAGGGGTCGAATGCCGTTGAGCTCGAAACCGGAACGACATACCGGGCACCTCGAACTCATCTCGAAATCAAGCTCGCGGAGATCTGGCAAACGATTCTGGGACGGGAACAGATTAGCGTTGACGATAACTTTTTCGAACTCGGCGGTCATTCTCTGTCTGCCATGCGACTCGTATCGACAATCAGCAAACAGTTAAGCCGAGAAGTTCCCGTCAAATGGGTCTTTGAATACCCGACGGTCGAGAAGCTTGCCCAAAAACTGAACGGAATTCATCAGGATAACCGTCAATTTCAGTCGATCCCCCTCATCGATCGCAGTCAACCGCTACTTGCTTCCTTCGGTCAGCATGCCATCTGGCTGGTCGAGTCCCTGATTCCGGACCACGCCACGTACAACCAGCCCATCGCAATTCGCCTGGGCGGGCGAATCGACCGAACTCTGGTGGATCATTGCATCGTACAAATTGCACGCAGACAAGAATCGCTCAGGACGGCGTTTGTTCAATCCGGCGAAATGCTCGTTCAACGCATTTGTGAGCCGGTAGAATTCACGGTGAATCGCCGCGAAGTCTGTCTGCATCGATCAACCGCCGAACAGCAGCTGCAGGCGCTGCAGGCAACGATTTTCGACGAGGTCCGTCGCCCGTTCAATCTCGCCATGTCACCACTTTGGCGAGTCCTTTGGATTGAATTAGCGGGTGACGACCATGCGCTGCTACTCACGTTTCATCACAGCATCATCGATGAATGGTCTCTGCGACTGTTCGTTCAGGAATTTTCCGCTCTTTATTCCTTTAACGGGGATCTTCAGCGGGCCAAACTTCCCGACTTACCGATTCAATACGCGGATTACGCCGATTGGCAACGTCAGAAGCTGACCGGACAAAATCGTGAAAGACACCTGGCTTACTGGACAGATCAGCTCACCGATTTACCTCCAGCTCTCGAACTCCCGTCCGATCGAATTCGACCGCTCCAAGCCACAGGGCAAGGCGCCATTCATGAATTCCGGCTGAGTGCATCCCTCACCAGCCGGCTTCAGCAAGTGGCCCGCGCGGAATCCACCACCCACTTCACGCTGATGCTCGCTGCATTCCATGTCTGGCTGGCTCGCCATACCGGCCAAAATGATATTATTGTGGGAACTCCGCTTGCCGATCGCGAACGCCCCGAAGTTCAATCCCTGATGGGATACTTTCTCAACACGCTTCCGATCCGCACCCGACTGGATGGAAACATGAAGTTCCGTCACGTGCTCAGGCAAATTCATCAGTCACTTCTGGATGCCTATTCACATGCGGAAATCCCCTTTGAACAGTTAGTTGAGCTTGCTGTCAAAGAGCGGGAACCGGGTCGGCACCCGATTTATCAGGTGATGTTCATTCTGCTGGAAGAGTCGGTCGATGAACTACAACTCGGCGATGCAACCGGCCATCTTTTTTGGACCACAACCGGAACCAGTAAATATGATCTGACTCTCGATATTCAGGCAAATGGGGACGAGTGGGTCTGCCAAATTGAGTACGCCACCGATCTGTTTACTCGACCGTTGATTGAGCGATTTGCCGACCATTTCCAATCCCTGTTGGAAGGGATTACGACAAATCCCGAAGCGTCAATTCATTCTCTGCCAGTAATGACAAAGCGTGAAACGCAGCAGGTTCTGAAGGACTGGAATCAGACGTCGGTCAGTTATCCCACCGTTGATACCATTCATCAGTTCTTCGAGAATCAGGCGGCACTGACGCCTGATCGAGACGCGATCGTTTTCCATGATTCCCGGATCAGCTATCGCCAGCTCAACGAGCGAGCCAACGCTTTGGCAAATCGACTGATCAATTTGGGCACGAAACCAGACAGCCTGATCGGCCTGCTTGCAGAACGCTCGATAGAAACATTGGTCGGCCTGCTGGGAATACTCAAGGCAGGTGCCGCCTATGTCCCTCTTGATCCCTCCTATCCCGAAGCACGGTTGCGATCCATCATCAACGATGCTCGCATCGAAATCGTCGTCACACAAGATCGCCTTTCCGATCAGCTAACGGAGGGAAACGTTCATCGCGTCATCCTGGGAGCGTCAGGTTCGGATGAATTTTCGGTTGTCGAAAATCCCCCTCACACCGCCGGTCCCTCGAATCTCGCCTACGTGCTGTACACCTCGGGATCAACGGGTCGACCCAAGGGGGTGGCGATGGAACATCGTGCCCTGACAAACCTGATCCAGTGGCAAATTCAGCAATATTCCTCCGGTGAACAACTCCGAACACTGCAATTCGCCTCGCTGGGATTTGATGTCTCGTTCCAGGAGATCTTTGCCACGTGGTGCTCCGGCGGAACGCTGGTCCTGATCGATGAAAACACCCGTCGCGACATGTCGCTCTTCTTCAAATTCATCGAGAGCGAACAACTCGAACGAATTTTCGTTCCCTTCGTGGTGCTACAGCAATTCATTGAAGCCAGTGAAGATCACCTGCGAAAGGCCTCCTCGCTGCGTGAAGTTGTGACAGCCGGTGAGCAACTTCGAATCACGCCGCAATTAGTTCGTTTTTTTGAAAACAATCCCGGCTGTCGACTGGTCAATCAATATGGGCCTACTGAGGCACACGTTGTCACGTCGTACACGCTTGAGGGCCCGCCACAGAACTGGCCGCTTCTGCCACCGATTGGACGGCCCATTGCCAACATCCAGGTTTACGTTCTGGACTCTCATCGGCAGCCTCTTCCCGTCGGCGTACCGGGCGAACTTTATCTCGGTGGCGTCGGAGTGGCTCGCGGATATCTGAACCAGTCGGAACTGACGGCGGAAAAATTCCTGCCCGATCCCTTCAGCAACCAGGCAGAATCTCGGCTCTATCGGACAGGAGATAAAGTTCGCTGGAACGCCGATGGTCAACTCGAATTCCTGGGACGTATCGATCAGCAAGTCAAATTCCGCGGCTATCGTATCGAACTTGGGGAAATTGAGGCCGTTCTCAATCAAGCACCGCATCTTGCGCAGACACTCGTCATGTTGCGGGAAGATAAAGCCGGTGAGAAACGCCTCGTGGCCTATATCGTTCCCACCGATGCAACCACGATTCCATCGACTGACGCTTTGCGCACATTCCTGCAAAATCAGTTGCCTGAATACATGATTCCGTCGATTTTCGTGGTGTTACCTGACCTGCCACTATCCGTAAACGGCAAGGTTGATCGAAAAGCGCTGCCAGTTCCCAATTACGATGCGTCTACCAATGGAATGCGAAATCACATCGCACCTCGAACACCGCTCGAACAAATCCTGGCAGAAGCCTGGAAAGCCGTCCTTGGAATCGAACTCGTCAGCATAGACGATCACTTCTTCGAACTCGGCGGCCATTCTCTTCTCGCCATGCGCCTCGTTTCGATCGTCGGCAAACAGTTCAACCGCGAGGTTCCTGTGAAATGGGTTTTTGAAAACCCGACAATTCGACAGCTTGCTCAGAAGCTCAACGGGCGTCACGGTGATCAGGATCACCTTCAGTTGATTCCGCTCTTCGATCGCAAACAGCCACTGCCACTTTCTTTTGGACAACAGGCCATGTGGCTGGTTCAGGAGTTACTTCCGGACTCGGCGACGTACCACCAGCCCATTGCGATTCGGCTGACTGGACCAATCAATCAAACATTAGTCAATCATTGCATCGAACAGATTGCTCACAGACACGAGTCACTACGAACGGCGTTTATTCAATCCGGTGAAATTCTCGTACAACAAATTTGTCACCCCGGAGCATTCGCGGTGAACCGTCGCGAGATCTCTCTGAGTCTGCCCACAATCGAACTGCAAGATCAGGCGTTGCGGGTGGCGATCCTGGACGAGGTTCGTCGACGGTTCGACCTGGCTGTGGCACCTCTTTGGCGAATCCTTTGGATTGAACTGGCGGATGACGACCAGGTGCTTGTGGTTACGTTCCATCACAGTATTATTGATGTGTGGTCAACCCAGATCTTTTGTCGTGAACTTTGCGCCCTGTATCGTGCCGGAGGAGATTTTCAGAATGCCTCACTTCCGGACTTGCCGATCCAATATGCTGAGTACACCATGTGGCAACGTGGACGCCAAGTTACACCCGGATGGGAACACTCGCTGGCCTACTGGAAAGGTCAGCTTGCCGATCTGCCGCCGGCACTCGAATTGCCATCCGACCGGGTGCGGCCGATCCAGCCAAGTGGTCAGGGTGCGATTCATGAATTCCGACTGGGACAGGCTCTGACATGCCAGCTTCGGCAGTTGGCACGCGCCGAATCCACCACCCACTTCTCATTGATGCTCGCTGCGTTTCATGTATGGATCGCACGTCACACTGGCCAGACCGACATCATTGTCGGAACTCCGCTGGCCGATCGTGAACGACCTGAAGTTCAATCCTTGATCGGATACTTCCTGAATACGCTTCCCATTCGAGCTCGGATTGAGGGAGACATCAATTTCCGCAGTGTGCTGCGACAAGTCCATCAAACATTCTGGGAAGCTTACGCTCATGCCCAAATCCCTTTTGAGCGATTAGTCGAACTGGCAGTCAAAGATCGCGAACCCGGACGACATCCGATTTACCAGGTGATGTTTGTACTGCTGGAACAGACAGTCGAAGAGATCCGATTCGGTGACACGATTGGTCATCCGGTTTGGGCCGCAACCGGGACCTGCAAAAATGATCTGATACTCGACATTCAAACGACCGGGGACGAGTGGATCTGTCGGATGGAATATTCCACGGATCTGTTTCATGCCAACGCCGTGGTCCGCATGGCTGACCATTTCACGGAGTTGTTACGGTCGATCGTCGAGGGTGTTGACACGCCAATTGGCCAGCTTAACTTAGTGGGGCAAGTCGAACGACATCGAATTCTCGTAGAATGGAACCAGACTCGGCGCAATTATCCCCTCGACAAATGCATTCATCGACTGTTCGAAGAGCAGGTTCAGCGGACCCCAGATGCTGTTGCAGTCGTTTTCGGAGGACAATCACTCACCTACACTGATCTCAATTCACAAGCTAACCAATTAGCCACGGAACTGAAATCGATGGGGGTTGGTCCCGAAGTTCTCGTGGGAGTCTGCCTGAACCGTACTTTTGGAATGCTTGTGGCGTTGCTCGGCATTCTCAAGGCTGGAGGAGCATATGTTCCACTAGACCCGAATTACCCAGAAGATCGGTTGCAATTCATTGCCGAAGATTCGCAAATTCGAGTCCTTGTAACGCAACGCGAAATTTCATCGAGAATTGCGGCACTCGTTCAAGAGGCTCCTGTCATCTACATCGAAGACGACCGAACAACTTTGGACATCGCGAATCTCGCCGTGGATTTCTCGTCGACCCATCTGGCGTATCTCATTTATACATCGGGTTCGACTGGTCAGCCAAAGGGAGTTGCGATTGAGCATCGGAACGCCGTTTCGTTTCTGCATTGGGTTCGTGAGACATTTTCCGATAAAGAGCTTTCGGGGGTGATGGGGGCAACTTCGATCTGCTTTGATCTCTCCGTGTTTGAACTCTTCGGGACGTTGAGCTGGGGCGGAAAAGTCATCCTGTTCGATCAGGCTTTGGACTTGTTCTCGTGCGAGGCCCGAAACGAAGTGACTCTCATCAATACAGTTCCTTCAGTGGTGTCCGCGCTACTGAAAGCCCAATCGCTGCCAACTTCTGTCATCACGGTCAATCTCGCTGGGGAACCGCTGTCACCCACACTTGTCGACGCGTTGTACGCAATCCCGCATATTCAATCGGTGAACGACCTCTATGGTCCGTCAGAGACGACGACCTATTCGACTTGGACTCGACGCGAACCGCAAAAACCTGCAACGATCGGACGCCCCCTCGCGAACACGCAGGTTTATGTGCTGAATGAGTGGCTCACTCCAGTACCATGGGGAATACCGGGGGATTTGTGGATTGGGGGTGCAGGAGTTGCTCGAGGTTATTGGGGGCGACCCGAACTGACCGCTGAGCGATTTCTGACGAATCCATTCACGACCGAACACGGCGGTCGGATCTATCGCACGGGAGACTTGGCGCGCTGGAGAAAAGACGGTCAACTCGAATATCTGGGGCGATCCGACCATCAAGTTAAGATTCGTGGATATCGAGTCGAACTCGGTGAAATCGAAACGGCGTTGCAAGGGATTTCCAACATCTCGGAAAACGCCGTTGTGGCACGCAAGAGATCAAGTCACTCGGACGCCGAGAATAGCGAGCTGATACTCGTGGCATTTGTTGTCCCACAAGACGGAACGACATTGAATGCAATCTGGCTAAGGTCTCAACTGGCGATCAAATTGCCAGATTACATGGTTCCATCGAAGTTCGTTCTGATGCCCTCATTGCCATTGACCACAAATGGCAAGCTTGACCGAAAAACTCTGATGACCTTTCCAATTGAAGACGTCGATGGGGGCGAATTCAATGATCAGAGAGAATACGTCGCGCCGAGCAACGACCGTGAACGCGGGATCGCTGAAATCTGGCAGTCAGTCTTAGGTAACAAGAGGCTAGGCATCAGTGACGATTTTTTTGACTTGGGTGGCCACTCCTTGAAAGCGATAATCATCGCATCGCGTATCAGCATTCAACTCGGTCAAATTGTTCCGCTACGCTGGATCTTCGAATACCCGACAGTTGAAGCACTCGCCCGTAAAATCGAATCCGAAGATACAAGACTGGTACAAACAAGTCAGATCCAACTGGCTGATCGCAACAGTCCTCTGCCAATGTCGCCAGGTCAGCAGGCAATGTGGCTGTTACATCAACTGTTGCCCGATTCCTCGACTTACAATCTGTCGTTTGGATGGCGCGTCCACGGTACCTTGAATCCCGCACGGCTTCAACAAGCCTTGCAGGTAATCGTCGAGCGTCATGAAGTGTTGCGAACGGCATTAGTGAAGCGGGATGGCGATCTGGTGCAACAGGTGGTCAGCCCGAACGATCTGTTGCTGCCATGGGCTGAGAGAGACTTGAGTGGTCTCCAAGGTGATCAACAGGCCGTAGCAATCCAAGAACTGCTGGCAGCAGAAACAAATCGCCCGTTTGATCTGGCTCAGGCTCCCTTATGGCGAAGCCTCTGGATTGAGTTGGCCGAAAACGATCAGGTCATCGTCTTCTCGTTCCATCACAGCATCTGCGACGAATGGTCAATTCGGCTGTTCGTTCACGAGTTTTCCGCACTCTATTCCTCCGACGGGAATCTTGAACAAGCCAATCTTCCGATCTTACCGATCCAGTACGCCGATTACGCAAATTGGCAACAGCAGATACTGACTGGCGATAATCGGGAACGGTTACTTTCGTACTGGAAAGAACAACTTGGCAATTTGCCACCGGCACTCGAGCTTCCCTCCGATCGAATTCGACCGCATCAGCCAACTGGCCAGGGCGCGATTCACAAATTCTGCCTTGAACAATCCGTCGTCACCGGGCTTCGGCAGTTGGCTCATAAAGAACGCATGACGCTCTTCACCGTTCTGTTGGCTGGTTTCCAAATCTGGCTTTATCGATATTCAGGACTAACCGATCTGATCGTCGGCACACCACTGGCTGACCGCAGGCGCCCCGAAGTCCAATCGTTGATCGGATATTTCCTGAACATGTTGCCGATCCGCTCGCGAATGGAGGCGACTAGCAGTTTCCGCGATGTTTTACGCCAAGTCCATCAAACAATCTGGAACGCGTTTTCACATGCCGATCTGCCGTTCGAACAAATGGTTGAGCTGGCGGTCAAACAACGCGAACCGGGACGCAACCCGATTTATCAAGCAATGTTTGTTCTGCTGGAAGAATCGGTGGGTGATCTCAAGCTTGGGACTTCAGCAGGTTTGCCGCTCGATGTCCCCGCCAGAACCAGTAAGAATGATCTGACGCTTGATATTCAAGCCAACGGAAATGAGTGGACTTGTCGGCTGGAATATGCCACAGATCTTTTCAGCGCTGAGGCCGTGGCGCGCATGGCTGACCATTTCACAGAGTTGCTGCGGTCGATTGTCAAGGACGCCGATGTTCCGATCAGCCAACTAAAGCTCATTGGGCAAGATGAACGACATCGACTGCTCGTCGACTGGAACCAGACCCGGCGTGATTATCCGCGCGACAAGTGCGTGCATCAACTGTTCGAACAGCAGGCACAGCGTTCGCCGCAGTCTGTCGCTGTCGAGTTCGAAGGACAGTCCCTCACATACGGCGAACTGAATGCACGCGCCAACAAACTTGCTCATTACCTGAAGAAGCTCGGAATCACATCGGAAACACGCGTCGGGATCAGTGTCGACCGATCGTTCGAAATGATCATCGGACTGGTGGCGATTCTCAAGGCCGGCGGTGCCTATGTTCCTCTCGATCCGAGTTATCCTGCCGAGCGACTGAACTTCCTGGTGGCCGACACGGGAATTACCTTGATCCTGACGCAACGGCATCTGGAAAATCGATGGCAAAATGCCAACGTACAGCGACACGTGCTGGATGCCGATCGTTCCGAATACAGCAATGAGCCAGACGACAACTTAAACCAGAATCAATCGTCCGAAAGTTCGGCCTATGTGATCTACACGTCGGGATCGACGGGAACCCCCAAAGGAGTGGAAGTTCTCCATCGCGGGATCGTGCGGCTGGTTTGCGAAGCGGACTATGTCCGGCTCGATGAGACGCAATCAGTACTGCAACTGGCGGTCCTTTCCTTCGATGCCTCCACATT
>CAIULL010000217.1 GCA_903899985.1 uncultured Schlesneria sp. | reverse complement strand
GTAAGCCGACGCGGTTTGACCCATCCGGGTGCATACCGCGTCGGCTTTTTTCGTTTCCGGCCAGAATGGTTTCCAAGTTCTAACGAGGTCACTAAGAGGAGTTCGAGAGATGAAAAGAATTGCATTGGTCGTATCGCTTGCAGCAGCCGTGGGTTTGATGGCGATTTCCCTGGGATTTGCCGCTGACAAAGTGAAGGACATTGTCGATACGGCGGTCGCAGCGGGTGACTTTAAGACGCTGGCAACGGCCTTAAAGGCTGCCGACCTCGTGGAAACACTAAAAGGAAAAGGACCATTCACTGTGTTCGCACCGACGGACGCAGCATTTGCAAAGCTTCCTACCGGGGTTCTGGACGACCTATTGAAGCCTGAAAACAAGAAGAAACTGGCTGACATTCTAACTTACCACGTGGTGTCAGGCAAAGTGATGGCAGCAGACGTCGTGAAGTTGACGAAGGCCAAAACAGTCGAAGGAACAGACGTCAGCATAAAGGTTGCCGGTGGCAAAGTGACTGTGAACGACGCGAAGGTCGTCAAGACGGACATTGCATGTAGTAACGGCGTGATCCACGTACTCGATACGGTTCTTCTTCCAAAATGATTCGGCTATTGAGCGGTGATGAGTCAAATCGACGTACTATTACGATGTTCAATTGCGACTAACTGACTAATTTAGCGTATACATCAAGGCCAGATAACGACGCTCGCAATTGATGAAATAAAGCGTCGTTATCGTCACTTCTTAAAAAGGAAATATCGAAATGATTGAAGCGATAAATCGAACCACTCCAGAGTATGCCGCGCGGGAGGCTAAAGAGCAAAGCGAAGATTTTATGACGCGAACGCTGGAAAATCAGGCGGCGAAAGTTCCGTCTGACATCTGGTTATTTGCGGCATTGGGCGCGATGGGGGTTTCGTTGTATTTGCAAATGCAATGCAAGAAAGAAGACAGTCAATTCGTTGGTCAATGGGCCGCACCACTCATGCTGATCGGCGTGTACAACAAACTGGTAAAAATCGCGAGTGCCGATCGAGTTCACCGTGGCGCTTAGGACGTCAGGTCGAACTGTTAAGCGATGAAAAAGTAAAACGCCCCTCGATTGTTTGCGGGGTTGGCTACGGAGCAGGCCGACGTGATTGAACGCCAATTGGGTGTTCATCTCGTCGGATTGTTTTTTTATTGCCTCCTTCGAAGCTCTGATTTCAAAAGAATCATCCAAATCTCAAGGAGATCTGAAAATGGCGACGACAATCACAAAGTCAGAATATACTGAAAAGCCCGTCTGGTTTATTACGGGGTGCTCGACCGGATTTGGCCATGAACTTGCAAAGTATGTCCTTGAACTTGGGTACAAAACCGTTGTTACGGCGCGCAACCCGGATGAATTGAAAGAGTTCGAAGGGAAGCCCGGCGCATTGATCCTTATGCTCGACGTGACGGATCGAAGTCAGGTTGAGGCCGCTGTCAGGAACGCGGAGGAGGAATTCGG
The DNA here is from genome assembly GCA_903899985.1 of uncultured Schlesneria sp. GTDB lineage: Bacteria > Planctomycetota > Planctomycetia > Planctomycetales > Planctomycetaceae > Schlesneria. Next base: position 29,433 of record CAIULL010000217.1, on the reverse strand, counting down.
GCGCATTGACGTTCTGGTGAACAATGCGGGCATTGGATATTTCGCGGCCGTAGAAGAGAGCGAAGAAGTCCAGGTTCGAAAAATGTTTGAGATCAATTTTTTCGGTTTGTGCCGGATGATTCACGTCGCGCTACCGGGTATGCGGAAGCGTCGAAAAGGCTTTATCGTGAACTTTTCTTCTCTGGCCGGATTATGTGGATTTCCTGCAGTGGGATATTACAACGCGACAAAATTCGCCGTCGAAGGTCTTTCTGAAGCACTGTCTCAAGAGGTCGAACCGCTTGGGGTTAAGGTGATGATCGTTGAGCCGAGTGGTTTCCGCACCGATTGGGCGGGGCGATCAGCAAACGAAAGCAACCGGCATATTCAGGATTACGAAGCAACAGCGGGCGAGAGTCGTAGTCACTTGCGTGCCGACTCTGGCAAACAACCTGGCGATCCGGTGCGAGCCGTCCATGCCATCGTCAAAGCCGTTGAGTCTGCCAATCCGCCGCACCATCTTCTGCTTGGCAACAATGCCTTTGACGGGGCAATGGCCAAGCTTGAAGAACTACGAAAAGAATTCACTACGTGGGAAGCGGTTTCTCGCTCGGCCGATTCCCCTAAGGAATAACAAAACATGGAGACCAAGATTGGTTCGCGATACCACTTTGTGGGAGACCTGGCCCGGGCGGCAGATGTGGCAGGTATCCTGGTAAAATATGGACTTGCTGGATGGCTCGCAGATGTCAATTGGGAGCCAATTCACGACGCGTTCAAAAGTCACGACGGCGAGGTTCTTTGCGATGAGTCGTTTGATGCACGCGTGCGGCTTGCGATTACCGACCTGGGTACGACATTCATCAAACTGGGCCAGATGCTGAGTACGCGCCCGGACATGATTGGTCAGGCATTGGCAGACGAATTGAGTAAGCTGCAGACGAATGTTCCTCCTGACGCGCCGGAAGTCGCGGTCAAAATGGTTGAAGGCGAACTTGGTCGTCCGATCTCGGAGTGTTTCTTAAGCTTCAATACCACGGCATTCGCATCAGCATCAATCGGACAGGTTCATCAAGCCAAGCTCCTGTCTGGTCAGAATGTCGTCGTTAAGGTTCAGCACCCCGGCATTGAAGGTGTCATCCGCAGGGACCTGGACATTCTTCGATTTCTCGCGGAAATCGCGGAAGAAAATCAGACTCTCAAGCGATTTCAACCTTCGGGCCTGGTCCGCGAGCTCGGTCGCGTCACGCTTAATGAACTGGATTTTCGTCGCGAACTTCGAAACCTTCAGCGATTTCGTCGCAATTTTTCCGCCGATAAAACCGTCGCATTTCCTCAACCCTACCCCGAGTTGACCGGCGGTCGCGTCCTGACGATGAGCCTGCTTGAGGGGTTCCGGGTCACCGATTCAATCAGTCTGGATAAAATAAACCTTGATCGTCAGGTACTTGCCAAACGCGGGGCCACAGCATTCATCGAAATGATTTTCCGAGATGGCTTTTATCAGGCCGATCCGCATCCGGGAAACTTTATCATTCTTCCAGGTGGAACAATCGGCATTATCGACTTCGGAATGGTCGGACGAATCGATGAACAGTGCCGGACCCAGATTGAAGAGATTCTCGTGGCTGCCAGTGATCAGGATGCCGAGCGGCTGACGGACAATGTGCTGCATATCACGGGGACACCAAACCATCTTGATCGCAAGCTTTTGAGCGCCGATCTAAGCGAACTGTTCCAGGAATACGGCGCTCAACCGATCGATGAATTCGACTTGAGCGGACTGCTCAATCAAGTGATGCGGCTACTGCATCAGCACAATCTGATCCTGCCCAGCAAGCTATCGATGCTGATCAAGTGCATGATCCTTCTGGAGGGGACCGGCCGCTTGCTCAGCCCCACCTTCAGTCTCGCCGGACTGCTGGCTCCCTGGCGAAGCAAATTTGTCAATCAGCGTTTCTCGTTCCAGGCCAGACTCAAGAAATTCAAACAGATGTATTTCGACTGGGAACGATTGGCGCAATCACTTCCGCACGTCATTTTCGAAGCGATGGACCGTCTCGAAGACGGTCAGTTCGCCGTCCGCCTCGAACATCAAAACCTCAAGTCGTCGGTTGACCGACTGGTGGGTGGTCTGTTCATTAGTTCGCTGCTGCTCTCATCCGCGATGCTCATCGGTCATGATGTTCCGCCAAACGCCTGGGGAATATCCATCCCAGGAGTCGCAGGATATCTCGTAGCACTCTTCTTAGGATTACACCTCCTTTCGGCATATCGCAAAAAAGGAAACGCAGAAGACGAGTCGTGATGACAGAAGTGAAGCAATTGTGTTGACCATTGAAAATGGATCACGGTTTTATGACTTCATTAACGTTTCAGTATTGGTTAGGAGAATTCACATGAGGAACCGTTGAAAATCGCGATGAAGCTCAGAGATTAATCGACGTTTCCATCAGATCGAGCGCATTCTTGACGCGGCTAATGACCGAACAAATCCTCACGTAGCCAACGTCTTACAACGACCCGCACGCTTTTAGAAAGCTTCAACATGACCCTTTGTCCCGTTGCCCTTGCCATTGGCTGCACCAAGTGCCCCATTTTTTCCATCTGCCCTGTGAAAACAATTATCGGCGACTACAGGCCACCAATCGTTCCACCTGCAAACGCTTCCAAGTACCCATTTACAAATTAGATCCAAGACTTTCCCCCCGCCCCCCGCCCTCACTTTTTTAGATTGGCGATTCAGGCATGCCCCGCGCCTGGCGTGAGGAATCAAGAAACTAATCCGTTAATCGTTTGATGCTTCTGCTTTCTGCGAAACGGAAGACACTGGACGATTGTAGCGGTGATCGACGAGTCGGTTCCTGCACCTGCTGTTAGTGATGCCGTATTCGATGCCTCCAGTTCACACTTTGAAACAAACGTCGACGGAAATGTCCTGTCCGCGATTCGCTACCAATTCAGCGTCAACGAGGAAAAGGTCGTAACTCAGAAGGAGAAATGGCGTTGAACGCTGGGCGATTTGATGCACTGGTCTTGTTGGGCGTGACGATTGGCCTCGCTCGTACAAAGATCTTATCAACACTCTACGCTCTGGCAAAACGAGGTACTTTCAAGTTGTCGGGTCGGTGTCGTGCCACCGAAATGGAGACTGACGGACGTGCATAGTCGCGCGACGGACAGCACATAGCAGCCTCGTGGAATCGAATGCAATTTGTCTTAAGCGAAAGCATTGACGAATAAACCGAGCATTCAGCAGGTTGAAATTAAAGACGTAATCGAACGGGCGCTCAGCCGAAATGCGGAAGTTGATCCCCAAAACAGACGGTGTCTGCGGATCCTGTAAACATCACTCCGAGGAGGACGATCTATTGATGGGAAGAGCGGCTGGCGGGTGAGCATGAGGCCGGGAATGTCCCTCGGCTCATGGAAGCCCTTAACAAGCTGGCGATACTATCGCAGACGAAGTATCTTCATCGAGGAGCACTAGCAAATGAGCAACAGCGATCAGAAACTTCCACTTGTTTACCTCGCTCGACATGGCGAGACGGCCTGGACCATTTCCGGCCAGCACACCGGTCTCACAGACCTCCCTCTGACCGAGCGAGGTGAGCGCAATGCCCGCAGGCTTGGTGATCGATTAAAAGGCTTGACCTTTACCCATGTTTTCGCCAGCCCTTTACAACGGGCCTCACGCACGTGTGAATTGGCTGGCTTCGGATCTGTTGCGGTGGTGGACCATGACCTCGTGGAATGGAACTACGGTGACTTTGATGGAAAGACAACCGAGCAGATACAGCAGCAACGGCCGGGATGGGAACTGTTTCGCGATGGCTGCCCTAACGGTGAGCTGGTCGATGATGTCGCCGTCCGAGCAAGACGAGTCATCAAGCGACTTCAGGCGGCTGACGGTGATGTGCTGCTCTTTTCCAGCGGTCATTTTTTGTGCGTCCTCGCCGCTTGCTGGTTGCAACTGGATCCAGCCGCTGGCCATCGGCTGTTCTTGAGTACCGCAGCCTTGAGCATCCTCGGTTACCACCATGGGCGGTCCGATCCCGTCCTGCGTCTTTGGAACGATTGTGGTCATGATGGTCCATGACCCTGATCGGCATCGAAGTTTTTTGACACGTACTTATTGTGACATACTACTCATCATGGCCGATTGCTCATTTTAATCGATTTCATCAGCTTGCTATTCCGCAGGGATGGAATATCATCGCTAACGTGGAAAGAGGCCGCTGATCAAAGCTGACCTCGGAATGATAACGGAAGACTGAATTAAGAACTGCCCGGACAACGGGACGTTAGTTAGTTGGTAAGCCGACGCGATGGAATACCTGAAAGGTGTTCCGTCGCGTCGGCTTTTGTGCTTTATGGGTGCGGAATCACCAGAAAGCGCTGGTTCAGATGAGGCGGCTAATTCCAAATAAGTAGAAGCAACAATTCATGTATTGGATCGCCTTGAAAATGTTGACCGGAGACCCCAGCAAATACCTGGCGATCATCTTTGGCATTTCATTCTCATGTGTGCTGATTACTGAGCAAAGCGCCATGTTCTGCGGACTCATGATGCGTACCACGAGTCAGATTCGTGATGTCCACGACGCCGAGATCTGGGTCATGAATCCCAACGTTCGTTATATGGACGATTTAAAAGCGATTGCCGACACATCCGATATTCGAGTCCGTGGCGTGCCGGGCGTTGCCTGGGCCGTGCCGTTTTATAAGGGTGCAGCACAGATTCAATTGCCGACAGGCCGTTATCAGGGCGCAATCATGTTCGGCATTGATGACGCCACGCTGGTCGGTGGTCCTCAAGCAAAGCAAATGCTTCTCGGAAAAATTGGTGAACTGCAACTTCCCGATGCCGTAATCATCGACGAAGCGGGATTTCACCAGCTTTGGCCAAACGAACCTCTGAAGCTGGGAAAAACATTCGAAATGAACGATTGCCGAGCGACTGTGGTTGGCATCTTCAGAGCGTCATTAACATTTACGACTCAGCCAATCATCTTCACACGATTCAGCAAAGCCAGATTATTCGCGCCCCAGTATCGACGAAGCCTGACTTTTGTACTCGCAAAGTGTGTCGCTGGAGAATCGCCGGAAGTCGTTGCCGATCGAATCCAGACGCAGACGCGAATGAAAGCGCTAACACAGGATCAGTTCAGCTGGTTGACAATTTTTTATTACCTGGAGCACACCGGGATTCCGATGAGCTTCGGAACGACAGTACTACTGGGATTTGTCGTTGGCTGTGCGATCGCAGGGCAGACGTTTTATCTGTTTACGATTGAAAACTTGCGACAGCTCGGAACTTTAAAAGCCATGGGGATGCGAGATTCGGTCCTCATCCGCATGGTCTTCATTCAGGCTTTAAATGTGGGAATCATCGGCTATTGCCTGGGGATCGGATTCGCGACGGTGGTCGGAGTGACAATGCAAACACTTCGACCGATCCTGCCGTTCTTTCTTCCGTGGCAAGTGCTGGCCGTTACCGCTGTCGCTGTCGTGTTGATGGTGATGCTCGCCAGTTTGATATGTATTCGACGCGTTGTCATCCTTGAGCCTGCGATCGTGTTTCAGTCATGACCGATCCGCTGCGGAAACCCGTTGTTATCTGCCGCGACGTGATCAAAGATTACGGCGAGGGCGAATCGCTCATTCACGCGTTACGAGGTTTGACCGTCGATATTTACCCTGGTGAATTGACGCTATTGGTCGGCCCCAGTGGTTGCGGTAAATCGACTTTCATCTCGATTCTCGCGGGAACCCTCGATCCGACGGGCGGAACAGTTGAAGAATTCGGCTTATGTTTGCATCAGCTTGGCAAAAACGCTCGCGCCGATTTTCGCGCTCAAAATGTGGGATTCGTCTTTCAACAATTCAATTTATTGCCGGCCCTGACGATTGCAGAAAACGTCGCTGTTCCATTGGTGATACGAGGAATTTCTAAAGCGGCGGCTATGGAAAAGGCGTGTGTCGAACTGGCGGCCGTCGGAATGGGCGACCGGGTCACATCACTCCCCAACAAGTTGTCTGGTGGTCAGCAACAGCGGGTCGCGATCGCGCGAGCACTGATCAATAAGCCTCGGCTGCTGGTGTGCGACGAACCGACTTCCGCCGTCGACGCCAAAACCGGCCATACGGTGATGACCTTGATTCGAAAGCTGGCACTGAGTCCTGATCGAGTCACCATCGTCGTAACGCATGATCCACGCGTATTCGGTTTCGCTGATCGAATCATCGCGATGGAAGATGGCCGAGTCAAAGAGGACAAACGAGTTCAACCGAACATACCCGTGGAAGAGGGTGAGTAATCATGAAAATATCTGGCACGATCGGAAAGTATCTCCTTCCTGCACTGGCCGGAGTGATGTTGCTACTCGCGGTCGGATATGCGATCCGGTCTCAACAACGAATTCCGCTCAAGTCGCCACCGGTTGTTCCCTCGACGAATCCGTTTGGAGACATTGTCGCGGGAATTGGATTTGTCGAACCGTCGACAGACGCGAGCACCCAAGCGATGATTTCCGTGGGATCACAACTGCCGGGGATCGCCGTCAAAGTTGCAGTGCATGTCGGTCAGGAAGTGAACGAGGGAGATCTCTTATTCGAACTGGATAAACGAAATACCACGGCAGAACTTGTCGTGCGGCAAGCAGCATTAGCTGCGTCGGAAGCCCAGTTGAGCAAACTGGAGAAACAACCTCGTCCAGAGGAAGTCCCGGCATTGGAAGCACAGTTGCTCGCAGCGACCGCCACGTTAGAGACCGCGACTGACGTTCGCGATCGCGATGTGAAGTTGTTGCTCACGAAATCAATCACGCTTCAAGAAGCCTTTGCATCAGAAGAGGCGGTCAAGAACGGAACGGCACTGTTCGAAGTCTCCAAAGCCAACTTGAATCTGCTGAAAGCCGGGGCCTGGGAACCGGACAAAGTCATTGCTCGTGCCGCCGTCGATCAAGCCAAAGCGTCGCTCGAACAGACTCGGACAACACTCGCCCTGCTGGAGATACGCGCACCCGTGACGGGGACAATCCTACAAGTCAATCTGCGCCCTGGTGAATTTGTTTCGACTTCGCCCACCCAGTCTTTAATTACCATGGGGAACTTGAAGCCCTTTCACGTTCGCGTGAGCATCGATGAAGAGGATATTTCACGCTTGAAACTGAATGCTCCGGCAGTTGCCATGTTGCGAGGCGATTTAAAGCGGCGCGAAGTTCCGATGACTTACGTTCGCATCGAACCCGCAGTCATCACAAAAACATCATTAACAGGAGCGAACTCTGATCGCGTCGACACCCGGGTCATGCAGGTTATTTATTCCATCGACTCCGAGACACCACTCATCGTTGAAAAAAAGATTCTGGTCGGACAGCTGCTCGACGTTTTCATTGATGTAAAATGACTATCGGTCAGGTCTGTGACAGTCATGACATCAAAAGCTTTGTTCAAATCTCGAAACGCGAGTTCTCCAGTCCTGATGGCACTGCTGGCATTCGTTGCCCTGACAGATATTATGACTAACGTAAGACGGAAGGGTTAACGTGCCGAAAAACGGAATCAATACAGTCATCACAATGATAGAGACGACCCCGTGATGGACGATACATCGTTCGCTGTTTTGGAAGCTGCCTTCAGAACAAAATACTTCCAATACGAAGACGTGATTAAATGGGCTGACGCAGAAATTGCGGCCTTGGATTCTCCACCGAAATGGCTTCTTGACTTGTCATTTTCCACAGACGAGGACATCGCAGCAGCACGGATGAATCTTGCCATGATGCAGAAAGTCGAACGATCTGGCCGGCAGAACTTTAGCGACGAAACGTCACGACTGTTCCTATACCTCGGGTTCCTGTGGCTGGGATTCGAAAAAGGCAACATCAGTGCGGATGAACTTCTTCGCCTTGCGTCAGACGAACTGTTTTATTGGAACGAGGATGGTGACTTTGGTGAAACGTTGTGGGAAAAACGATTGAGTGAATTAACGAAACTCTTTTATCAATATTTAGACAGAAAAATTGACTGTACGAAGATCTCAGTTTGCGGAGACTCTGAATTGGCAAAGCGAGCTCGACGAGTGTTTATGCCATTCGCAGAGTTCGCCAGCCAGCTGATGTGCCAGCTTCCAGACGGACTGACAAAGATTTAACACCCTGAAGAGGATTAGGCGTATCAGATCGCCAGTCGTTGAGGTCGCTTCTTCGCCCAGGCAGAATCCAGGTGCCTGGTTAATGACATGACGATGACCTCGCGACCATGTTGACATCGGGATCAATTCACTGGATGTCCAGGAATCGCTTCTACTCAGCTTCTTCCTTCGGAGGTGCGGACATCAGGTCGATCGCCTTTCGTGAAAGCTGAGTTCCGTGCTGCAGAGAACTTTTCACCAGCCCCAACGCGACCAGTTTCGAAACGATCGATTCAACTTTTGGACCCAAATCCGGAAGTCGAATTTCCAGATCCTGAATCAGCAATCCTTCATTGGGATTGTGGGCTAAAAACATCAACAGATTCAGACAATCAACACGATTGAGATCAGAACTTGCCGGCAATGCGTCCTTAAACGCCTGACGAATCCGGCCCCAATCTCTTTTCCCTGATTTTGCCATCCCGCATCCCCAAGCATTTCCTGAGTCCGACCCGATCAACATTACCGCGCAATATGATTGCGTCCGAATGTTATGCGAACTCCCATGAATGTCCATCAAGAATCCGCACGCTCTTTAGCGAGAGGAACACGAAAACTCTTTTGGACGATTTTTTGCGAAGTGGCCACGCCGATACAAGAAACGCACACAGCCAAAGCCTTCATGGGAATGAGGTGTTGAGAGGGGAATATCAGCACTCAACTTGATATTGCCCGAATTCAGGCTGACCGCTTCAATGGTCCGAGCGACGCACAAGGGCCGACCTTCCGACTCGCGTATCGGCGACCGCGATTCCACTTATCAGGTGTACGTGACATGAGCTTTCGATTTTCGCGCTTGGGGACCGGTGTGTTGGTTGTCGTCGCAGTTGTGCTGATGTCCAGCCTCGGCTGGGCTCATTTTTATGAGCTTGGTCCTTCGAAGGACGAGTGGGGATTGAAGTACGATGGGGAGGTGACCGCCGCAAGTGAAGACAAGCTGAACGTCTCGTTCACCCTCGCCGATCAAGGAAGACTCAAGCAAATCTATTCAGTCAGCGTGGTGGCTTTCAGTAATCTGAGACCCGATGGCGGCCGCACCTATCTTTTGAATACCACATTCGATTTGAAACCGACCAGGGAGGGCAAACTGACCGGGCAACTGGAGATCGACAAGAAATTTGCCGACCGCGCCATGATTCGAATCCTCACCCAGACGTTTGACGGCAAGCCGCAGACGGCCGGTGCAAGGTACTATCAAATTCCGCTCAAGAAGTTCATGAAGAAAGCGCCGGCGACAGCTTCATCTGACGCATCATCAACGATCGCGTCACCGCCGGCGACGAAAGTCACAAAGTAAAACTAGGCGGCAAAACGATGTCGACCCCTCTTACGGTACACCCTGTTCGTTTTGCGACCGTATGACGTTCTCGATGTCACGGTAGGTCAAATGATAGACGTTGATCGAATAACCGATTGTCGTGACTGGCGTGAACAGACGGAAATAAATTAATTCCCCCACGCCGACTCGAACGGAAGCTCCCTCGTGATTACCGAAAACATGCGGGCGGCCGTTGACGAAACTGACACTGATGGCGTACCAGCCCGGTTTTGGATTTCGAAACGGGGGGTCGTGAGCGTCAATTCCGATACTCGACGGCAAGACCGTGCCATAATACGCGAGACCAATGTCGCTGATCTTATGCTCAACCAGGTAATCGCGCAGGGCGTGAAGATCCTGTCCCCAATCGATATTCGAATCAACAAGGTGCCAGCCACCATTTTCAGGTCCTCCTGCTGCCAGATTAAAATAGGCCAGATGGTGAGGATGAAACCGCAGTGACAACGGAGCGACAATCACCAGCGCCCAGACCGTGCGCCAGACCCAAACGGTGAAAAATGAGGGGATTCTGGGAAACGACAGAAAACGTGCCGCCTGGCCCGCGAAAATAAACAGGACGGGAAACGTCGAAAGTATGTAGCGGATTCCGATCTGATTCGCTGACCGGCTGGCAAGAGCCGGAAGCATGACCGCCGCGATCAGTAGAAATACTGCTCGGCGACGATCCTCGGAACCGGGACGGGGCCAGAGCAATCCTACGAAACCGAGCAGGAATAAGGCGATCGTGCTGAGCGGAAGTTTGTAGGCCAGCGCCGATAAATAGTACATCGAGAACGGTTTACTGCTCCACGTGTTGTCGAGATAGACCGGATGCAATCGCTCCAGGTCTTGCGCAAGTCGATCAAACGCCGCAATGAAATCTGTCGGGAACGGGACGGGCAGCCAGCCAAGCCAGGACAGTGAAGCCTGAACGGAATTCATTTGGGGACTGACAAATTTCAGCGACGCGATCGTTCCACAGGTTCCTTGAAACAGATAGCAGGCGTTGATCACAACAATGGAAAGTCCGAATGCTGCCGCCCATTGAGCGATCAGAGCCATCCCCCTGGGGACTGTCGCCGATTCTGCATCAAGCGTTTGATGCTCTGCCAAAGGCACGTTGATCGGCGCGGAGGTTGAAAATTTCATCCTGAGCACGAACCACAGCACAATGGACAACGGGATCAAGATGATCGCGGTGACTTTGGCCAGGATGGCAATCCCCAGCGCGGCACCAAATTGAAGGGAACGTCTCCAGCATGGTTTCTCGGCGAAACGGACCAGCGTAAAGAGCGTTACCAGCCATGCGGCGGTGAGCGGCAAATCGTGAGTGACGATGGCCGAATTCGCCAATGCGGTCGGACAACAGCCCCATAACAGTACCGCGAGAAGGGCCGCACCCTCGCCGTACCAGGCTCGCGTCCAGAGGGCAATTACCAACCCCGTCAATGCAGCAAGCGGGATAATCATGAGACGGCCCATAAAGAACCAGAACCATGCTTTTTCGCCATTCGAATTCCAAAAACTTTTACCGATGTCTCCGAATTCCTGGGGTATGCCATCGGCACCCGTGCTCGCACCACCGATCACCAACGGGATCGCTGCCCAAAGTCGAACGAGAGGAGGGTTAATCACATCGTCGTCAAATCGGCCCGTCTTCCAGATCCGAAGGCCGATCGGTAAGTGCCAGAATTCGTCGTGAGTTGGTGTCCACTTTCGGGCACAATCAACGGCGAGCACGCCCTGAATGATCAGGCAGATGGCGACGATCCACCAGAACCGACGAGTGATCAATCGCTGATAAACTGGCTTTAAGGCTGGAACATTCGGATTAGTGATGGCTGCCATAACCACTCATGTTAAATTCTGCCTGCGGCGCGATCCCGGCATGAGAATGAGACTCCCCCAGTCAAGGCGGCGGCGGTTTGCTTTAAGACACCACGCTGCGTCGCTTCAAGGTCAACGGCATGGTGGAATCGTGCACATCGCGCGACCAGACAACAGGGAGACAACCCCAATTACGAAGGGAGAATAGCAGGATACAAAGAAGCGGCAAAGCATCTGCAATGGCGGACATTCGACTTTCAGATTTTTACGGAGACCTAATAGCAATACCGGTGCTCGCCTTCGATCAGAACCTGTTCCCGAACTTTTTAACTTTGTACAAACATGGCTGGCGAAGCGGCTGCTCATCTTCAGAATTTTTAGCCACCGCCAGTCCTGTGCAATGTTATCGAAGATCGAGGGAATATTTTTCAAATGTCAAAGCCGGCCCAACCAACACCGCTAACTCCTTTTGAGGGCTTTCGGCCTGAATCGATGGCCTTTTTCAGGGAGCTTGACAACCATCAGAACAAGGAATGGTTCGCCGCGAACAAGGCCCGATATGAGCAGTTCGTGCGTGGCCCCTTACAGTCACTTGTTGCCGACGTGTCGGCCCAATTGAAAAAAGCGAAGCTCCCTTTATACGGCGATCCTCACCGCTCCCTGTTCCGCATCAATCGGGACATCCGTTTTTCAAAAGACAAAAGACCCTATCAAACGCACGCCAGCGCTGCTTTGACAAGGGATGGCGAAAAGCATTCTCCGGGCGTGCTCTACATTCATATCGATCCTGCCGGAAGTTTTGTCGCAGCAGGGTTCTACTGCCCCGAACCACAAACCCTTCTGGCAATGCGTCAGGGACTGGTCGCAAACCCGTCCGGGTGGGGAAAGGTGGAACGAGCACTCGTGAAAGCCGAGTTACCGCTTGCCACCGACGAGGCACTTGTGCGCGTCCCCAGGGGGTTTGAGGATGCACCTGAGAAGTTAGCAGCGGTTCTAAAACTCAAAAACTGGGTTGTCCGTCGTGAGCTCACTGCGACTGACATTTCCCGACCGAGCCTCGTCGATCAGATCGTCACCCTCGCCAGCGACGCAAAACCTTTGCTCAACTTTGGCTGGGACGCACTCGAATCCACAAGGGTTTAGGCCAACGCCGACAACGATTGTTCTTCGGACTTCATCTTAAGGTGCCACTGCGTCGAAGCCCTCGGAGCTGCCGAGGTCAATACATGCCGACTCACCCGGGTCGAAGTCGCGGAGTCTCACCAACAGTTTCGAAAATTTCTCGATCCTGAGCGATAACATCGCCGATTGAGTTGTTTGGCACCCGACTCAAAATATTTGCCAACAATATTTCCACAATCAAGATTGTCGCTCGAACTTGAACTCAACCGAACTGCAATGGGTTGTTTTGAAAGAATGCTAACGAAGGAACTCCTGACAACATCAATGGAATTTGTCGGTGGAAGCAACGACTGAGCAGCTAAAACACAGACAAATCAAATCTCATCAAAGCTCTCCACCGACCCCCGCGTCGGTGGAAGCAACGACTGAGCAGCTAAAACACAGACAAATCAAATCTCAGCAAAGCTCTCCACCGACCCCGCGTCGGTGGAAGCAACGACTGAGCAGCTAAGGACTACGATCCAACTCTTCGCGAATTGCCCAAGCATCATACTCTCCGACTGTCCCTGCATAGTAACTCTGTGAGTACAACTCCTTCATACCGTGAGCATAGGCAAGGTTGTTGAGGTAAACGAGCGCCACCTCTTGTGGGGACGAAGCTGGAGGAGCACCAACGACGAAATGCAGGTGATCTGACAATATCGCCAGGCGCGAGATCCGATGCCCCTTATTTCTTGCAACACGTATCAACATGTCACGGCTGCACGCGAGTTTCTCCTCTCGAAGTTCATTCCAGCGTCCGGCATGAACCAGGACCATGTGCAAGTTATAAAGATAAGCACCGTGTGCTGTTGTCTGTTTTTGCGAGATGTCCACTTCAGGAAATTCCATTTGGAATTTGCTCAAGAGTACTTGTGTTCGTTCATCTAATATTTTGTGGTGGTCAAGTTGAGATGCGACATAATCTTCAACAACCTGACGCTTCGCTTCGCCAACGGAGGTCAACAGAAAATTTCGTCGGAACGCATTCGGAGTGGTTTTCTGAATGGAATGTTGCAAACGCCCTTTGACCGATTTCACGATTTCGGGTGGAGCGATCTCAGGCTGAGTGGACAGGAAGAACTGCCAGGTATTTCTCGGCCGAAATCGGGCTTCAAGAAGCCGGACACCGTCACGTTCGACGACTTGCTTGATTTCATCGAGCCAGGTCTCGATCGAAGGCAATTCAGAATGAGCGAAAAGAGATAACGACCAACGTAGCTGGTATGCGGCCTTGACTGTCGTTGGCGTGTAAAGGGGTTCCATAGCTGCCCAGTCGCTGCTTCCACCGACACGGGGTCGGTGGAGAGCTTATCAATTTGGCATCGATCGCGAGTTAGCTGTCCAGTCGCGGCTTCCACCGACGCGGGGTCGGTGGAGAGCGTATCAATCAGCGTTTCGCCCGGCGGGCTGAGATGAGTTCGGTGTTCATGCCGGCCCAATGCAGACTGCCGGAAAAGCGACCGTGTTCCATCTTCACGCATTTGTCCATCACAACGAATAGCCCGGCCCCCCTGGCCTTCTCGGCTGCTTCGAAATTGATGATCCGTAACTGTGTCCACACGGCCATCGCACCGATTTCAATCGCCTGATCAACGATGCTCGGAACCTCGGAAGAGGGACGGAAGACATCGACCAGATCGACTTTCTCAGGGATGCTTTTGAGGTCCGGGTAGACCGTTTCGCCAAGAATCGTCCCACCGCGGGGATTCACCGGGATCACTCGATATCCCTCGCGAATCAAATACGTGGCCACGAAGTAGCTCGCCTTCTGTCGTTCCGACGAAAGGCCGACGATCGCGATAGTCTTTGTTCGACTCAGGATCTCACGGATGCTGTCAGGGTCCTGATAAAGGGCCTGCTGCTCCGGTGACAAAACGGTGTTAAGGCTTATAGAGCAGCTAGCGCCTGATCCAAGTCCCATATCAAATCCTCCAAGGTCTCAAGTCCTACGGACAATCGCACGAGGCCAGGGCCAACGCTCCCCGCGGCCAGTTCTTCGTCACTCAGTTGCTGATGTGTCGTCGATGCCGGATGGATCACCAGGCTACGAGCATCGCCAACATTGGCCAGGTGCGAGAAGAGTTCGAGCTTTTCGATGAAGCGTCGGCCCGCTTCCCGTGCGTCGCCACCGATCGGCTTCAGGTCAAACGAAAACACCGCCCCAGGCCCCTTCGGCAGGTACTTGAGGGCGAGTGAATGATAGGGGTTGTCAGGCAACCCTGCGTAGTTCACGCGAGCCACCTTCGGATGTTCGGCAAGGTACTTCGCTACACCCAGGGCGTTACTCACATGCCGTTCCATTCGCAGCGAAAGCGTTTCCAGGCCCTGAATCAACAGGAACGAGTTCATCGGGGAAATGCAGGCACCCGTGTCGCGCAATGTTTCGACTCGCAGCTTCATCAGGAACCCGTAATGACCAAACGTGTCGAAGAACCGCAGCCCGTGATACGAAGGGGACGGATCGGCGATCGTGGGGAAGCGAGCGAAGTTGAATTTGCCCGAGTCGACAACCGCCCCACCGATACTGGTCCCGTGCCCGCCGATGAATTTCGTGGCCGAATGAGTAACGATCGTCGCACCCCAGTCGATCGGACGACACAGGTAAGGTGTGGCAAACGTGTTGTCGATGATCAGCGGAATATGTTTACTGTCGGCCAGCGCGGAAAGAGCCTCAAGATCCAGGATCGAGCCGCCGGGGTTGCCGATTGTTTCCCCGTAAAGGCACCGCGTTTTGGACGTGATGGCTTCTTCCCAAGCCTTCAGATTGCCCGGATCGACGTAGCGAACCGTGATCGAAAGTTTTTTAAGCGTGTGAGTCAGCTGCGTCACAGAGCCGCCATAAAGGTGGGCAGAGGCGACGATTTCGTCTCCTGGTTCCAACAGAGTCATGAACACGGCGAACTGAGCCGCCATACCACTCGCCAAAGCGACAGCACCGGTGGCCCCCTCGAGCGATGCCAGGCGTTCTTCGAACACCGCAGTCGTGGGGTTGCTAATGCGAGTGTAAATGTTGCCGTACAGCTTCAGGTCGAAAAGTTCAGCCGCCTGCTCTGCGTCCTGGAACACATAAGACGTGGTCTGATAGATGGGGACCGCGCGGGCTCCAACATGCGGGTCGGGAATATGACCCGCATGCAGCATACGGGTTTCGAATCCGAACTTGCGAGCCTTTTCAGACGACATAGATCAACATTCCTCAGCGAGTATTTCTAATAGAGGCCCGGCCGACTGATGAAGTTACGACAACTGTCTCGAGTCCATCAAATGGAATCCTTCGTCAACCAGATCGTAACGGCGATCACGTCCATTTCGAAAGTCACCTGCAGTTTCCGGCGACGCCGTGCAGGATTTCTCCTTTGCACTCATCTTGATGTGCCACTGTTTCGGAGTCATCGGAGAAACATTGGCTTGAAATGGACGTTCAGAGTGTCGCTCGGCACTGCTTGACGTAAGACCGTCAAGCAGTGGCACGGTTTTCCCAGGAACCCGTGTTTTTTCGAAGAAAAATCCGTCACGGCGTTGCATTTCAAGGAGCCATCTCATCGAGCCTGATTCGGATGGATCTTCGTCTTATTGTCGCAAAGCTTCCCGCGTCGGACCGCCGATCGACATCAATTGCGAAAATGTGCGCAGATACAAGCAGCCGTTTGCGATCGCGGGGGTGGAACGGCAACCTTCGCCAAGTTGCACTCGACCCAGTTCCTGAAATTCCTTTTCTGCCGCAAGCACGACGACTTCTCCGTCCATGGCGACAAGAAACAGCTTATCACCCGCACGAACCGGAGAACTGGAATAGTTACCACCGATCCGTTTTTGCCAGTGAATCGTGCCTGAATCGAGATCCAGACACGAGGCGATGCCCCCATCCGACACGAAAAACACAAGGTCACCTCGTGTAACCGCCGTCGGAACGTATGGCGCTTGAGTCGCCACTTTGTATGCGAGCGTGGCTTGTTTTCCGTCGCTTCGCGCCGCAACCAGGTATGTGCCACCCCCACCTGATCCCGTACTACCGAAGATCAAATCGTTTTTGACAACCGGCGAACTGACGGTCCGCTTGTCAAAAAAAACGTTTGACCACAATTCTGCTCCAGAATGAAGATCAAGAGCGTACATCCCGTCGCCGGTGCTGATCGAAACAAGTTGTTTCGGGCCCCCGTGCGGCTGGAAGATCGCCGGGACCGAATAGCAGGTACTGACGGTCTTGCGTGGAGTCCGCCAACGTTCCTCACCCGTTTTTCGGTCGAACGCCATCATGAAGCTATGAGGCAGCGGATCGGTGCTTCGAGGGTCGGGCAACTCCTGTGAATTCGACACGATGACCAGATCGTCCACAATGATTGGTGATGTACCAAACCCGTGTTGACTGGACCACGTTCCCAAATCCTTCTTCCAGACAACATTTCCGTCGTGGGTCAAAGCGATCAAGATCGTGCTCTTGGGTTCGGCCCAGGCAAAATAGACAAGTTCCGCATCGACGGCGGGACTGCTCGATCCATAGCTGCTTTGAGCGTGAAGCTTGTACGTGGAGGACTCGAATTTTTGTTCCCATAACTGACGTCCCGTCGAGGAATCGTAGCACAACAAATAGCGAGTCGCCGTCACGGGATCGCCACTCATCAAAAAGAGATGATCGCCCCAAAGTACCGGGGAGGAATGACCAACCCCCGGCAGCTTGATTTGCCAGTTGTAATCTTTGGATGTCCATCTTCCCGGAATCGAAGTGACTTCACTTTCGCCAGTTCCGTTGGGACCACGAAACCGGGTCCACTCCTGCCCGCAGGTCAGTTCCAAGCCGCCGAGAAGCGGCAAAGCAATCATCAAATAGAAACGTAGTCTGTGATACATACCCAGCGTCCTGACTCAAAATACTCTTCATCGATCGCTGACACATCGTGCGAATTAGAAGACGAGCAATGGGACAAACAAACTTCGATAAGCGAATCCAAAGCCTGCTTGAGAACACCTCGTTTATAGCACTGGATGTCATTTTTTTCATCCGGACGGGATGGCGATCATGATGAAGATTCAAACCGTGCGAGCATCGACAAGACCGTTTACCGCGACTTCCGCTTGAATTATCGATCGCTCGGTCCAAGAGGTGCGATTCGCTCGTCGTTGATATTTTTCACTTAAAATTTGCAATCCGGAAAGAATAACAGTAGCCTCAGAAAGGATTAGAGCGACAGGCCCTGTTGTCTGATCGAACATCGGAAGACAAGTATCAAGGAGCAACCCGGGACTGTCCGGTTTGCTTGGTGACGCGTAAACCGACGTGGCAAAGCACCTTTTCCCAGGTGTTAAGCCACGTCGGTTTTTTTGTTGAGTTTGACGACTTTTTCCAGCAGACATCGAAATGCGAATAACTTACTTGACCCTCGTTTCACTTGTGGCGTTCTCGGCTTTGGCCCCACCCGCCACAGCCGGAATTCTTGAATCGGCAGAGAGCTTCACTGTGCTTGGCGGTTCGACTGTGAGCAATACCGGCCCGACGTTGATCACTCGAAATGTGGGTGTCTCCCCCGGCAGTAAAATGACGGGCACAGGGTCGATCACACTTACAGGAACGTACCATGCCAGTGATCTCGTTGCAGCACAGGCCCAAAACGACGTCACGAAGGCTTACAACGGCCTGCAGGCCATGACATCAAATCAGAACTTAACCGGACAGGACCTGGGGGGGCTGACACTGACTTCGGGAGTCTATTCGTTTGCGAGTTCAGCTCAGCTGACCGGGGTGCTGACTCTGGACGCTCAGGGAAACAATAATGCATTCTGGGTGTTTCAAATCGGGAGCACACTCACAACCGCCAGCGACTCGTCAGTGAAATTGATTAACGTCGGCTCGCACGGTGGGACCGACAATGGACTATTCTGGCAGGTTGGCAGTTCCGCAACGCTGGGAACCACCACAGCGTTTGAGGGAAATATCCTGGCACTCGCCAGCATCACACTGAACACAGGTGCAACGATTGAAATCGGCAGAGTTTTGGCGGAGACAGGGGCAGTAACGATGGACTCCAATACACTCCCGCAGGCTTCTCTGCCGCCTGATTACGGTACGCTGAGTGGTGGTCTCATGTATGACAGCCAAGGCAACGTCGTCCCCACAGGTTCGTCGTCTGTCCCCGAACCTGGGTCGCTCGCACTTCTCGCGACGGGAATGGCGGGACTGATTTTATCGCGAAGAAAATGGTACGCGTCAGCGTAAATGCCAATTCCCCGCAGGATTCAGAATCGGCTACTTTGTTTGCGGTGCCTTCATGTGACGAAAATGGTCTTGAATGCAAATCACGAAGGGAGCGATTCCAGAGGCACCTTCAAACTCGGTCCAGGTTCTTCCGAAGAATTTGACCATCGGAAAATTGCTGAAGCTGACGTAGATCTTTTCGAGGGGGAGCTTCTTCTCACCTTGCGTCAATTCGACCGAGCAACTGAAGGAATTGTTGTTCCCAGGAATCAACTGACTGTCCGTCACGAGCTCGATTTTCGCGTTTTTCAGCGGGCCAGAAACTTTTTCGAGAAAGTTCTTGAGTAGAAGTTCAGCAGATTCTCTAACGTCTGGCACGAGGGTTCACCTATGGGATTACGATTTAACAATAAACCCACGATAACAGAACGGGCGTGAAAAAGCCCTGCGAGTTTTTTCAAGATGCTCAGATGCGAATATTTGACAAATGATATTCGTAACGACGCCAACGCCGATGATCCGCATTCAACGCCTGAGCGATAAGGCCGCTAATCGGTGAGAATTCGCGATTGGCGACAAGTACATTGCACAAAAACGAGAGACAAACGAACGAGCGCCAAGTGAGAGTCGATGTGAAAAGGCATGTGCGACGTCGACTCACCGTTCGTTGATGTCCGGATTATTCAAAGGGAATCTCTTTTGACTCGGCAGCAAGGAAAACTTTGCAATTTGTTTGCTCAAGCACCTGGTCAGTCCAGACAGGACTTGCCTCGCCATTTCCGCCGTGAAAAGTTGCGAGCGACATTCGTGCGACGGTCACGTCAATTCCCCCTTTCTGAATGATTCGAATCAGCTCCTCCGCAAAGCCAGCAGTTGGAACGAGAACCACAATTGACGTCACACGTCCCAGACGCTGCGATTCCTCAATATCGTTGATCAAACGATCATTTTTGGCCACCGTTGTCTGTACGACATCAAATACGACGTGCGGGTCGAGCATCGTCAGCAAGCTGTTGAATAAGTCGCTCGACTGTTCCGTCCCGTCATGCAGCAGAAGGACTCGGTCCACGCCACTTCCTGATGCTCGCAAATCGTCAACATTACGGGCGGTGCGTTCAATGACCTTTGGTATACGCGAGCCTCCTGCAAGATCCAGCCAGACATCTCGATTTCCGGTGACGATGCGAATGGTCAACGGAGCCGCTTCGCCGCCATGCAGGTTGTTCCAGTGTACTGCCATCTGGTTAAGCTGTTGGTCAGGAGTGAACTTCTCAGATGTCCCCACAATGAGTTCTTGTGCTCCGATTGCTTTCACCGTTTGCAGGACGGCATGCAAGGCATCATTGGTAGAAACAAGGATCGGCACGACCGTCTTGCCTACGGCTTCAGCTCGTTTTCCGACTGCGTCCATAAGTTCCTGAATCGAAACGTCGACGTGAACTGGCTCCGAGTAAACGCCGCCTGCCGGTCGCACCTGGGCAGTCATGGTGACCACATCGGTCGTCTGGGGGTCCGTCTCTTCCAAAACTTTAGCTAACGTGTCCAGATGTGCCGGCGAACGGATTGCCACCAGTTTGTGGTAGCGGTGCTTGAGACCGAGCGTTTCGGATGTGACCGTATCGGTTTGGATTTCATTAAACTGATCTAAATGTTCATATTCTTTAGAACCCATTTTCTTGCGGCGGTAATAGTCGGTCCCCACAAAGACCATAAACAGCACGGCCGTAAAGGAGAGTCCCGCCTTCGTTGCAATCTCCTTGGTCAATGCATTCATGATGGCAGAGATAAGGAGAATCAGGAAAATGAGTCCAAGTCCGATTGGGATTTCGACTCCGCGAATCTTGAAGTTTAACGGCACTTTGAAGCCGCGAGGACGGTCGGGATCTTTGAATCGAAGGACCAGCATCGCCAGACAGTTGAAGACAAAACTCCAGACGACGCCGAACGCATAGGCTTCGCCCAGGAGCAGAACATTGCCACGACTCAGTAAAATCGTGGCAATCTGAAATCCAAGGATCACATAGAGGAGCCGGTAGGATGTGCCGAACCGTGGATGCGGTTTCGAAAACCAGTCGGGAATAACTCCATCCTCAGCCACCCGATTCAGAACACCGTTGGAACCAATGATGGCGGTGTTGACTGCTCCAGCCAGAATCAACGAACCCACGCCGACGACAAACGCATTCAGCATCAACCGCGCCAATGGGGGACCATAGACGCTCATGGCAAGGCCGCCAATCAGGTTGTCGGAGTATTTCGACATGCGAACATCGTCGGGGATGAGCATGACTGCCAATACGCTGATTCCACCTGTCAGCAACAGACTGTAAACAAACACGATGAACGCGGCCCGCTTAAAATTCTTCAGCTTTGGAGACTCGACTTCACGATAAATCTGAGCGAGTGTCTCTTCGCCGCTCATCGCCAATACCGAGTGGCCGAAGGCAATGAAAAAGCCAATCATGCCGATGACGCCAAACCAATCCCAGCCGCTCAAACCGATCAGGTACTCCCCAAGCGATGTCCCGTCCAGAAAGCCCAAAGGACTTTCCATTTGACCTGTCCCTGGATTGGCCTTCGGCACGAAAGTCGGTTGAAAAGTGACTGTATTTTTTGGTCCGTCCAGAATCAGCGTCAGGATTGACCACCCGAGAATCGTCACACCCATGATCGTTGTGGCGATCATGATTTTCAGGGCTTTGTCGCTCGACTCGTGTAGACCGATGACGTTCAGGCGAAAGAAATAAATTGTGATTGCACATGCAATGACGACCGATCCGAACGACTTCCAGAAATCTCTCGTTTCCGGTGCAATGGTCAAACCAGAAAAGTGGGCAAAAAGTTCGAAAGCCAGGCTCATGATATATTGTCCCGCTGAAACACCACTAATGGGTCCCGTCAGGATGTAATCAAAGAGAAGCGCCGAAACCGCGACTTTCGCCAGTGTGCGTCCGAGCGATTCCTTGACGATGCGATACACGCCGCCCCGCACAAACATCGAACAGCTCTCGATGTAAACGGACCGAACGGCATAACTGAAGAACATGACGCCCACGATAAACCAGGGGGCTGCCGGCCCGATGGAATGTTCGACGATTCCGCCAATGTAATACGCAGTGCTGGCAAGATCGCAAAGAACGACGGCGGCAACTCGCCAGTACGAAAGAAAGACGAACATCACGCTGCTGATGATCACGACTTTCGCCGTCGTTGGGTCTGATGATTTGGTGGATTCTTCACCGGACTCGTTCATAGTGAACAATCAGAATGCGAGGTCTCAACCAAAACACCCTGGTCCACATTTGCGCGAGTCAAATTGTTGATCTTGTGATGCAAAGTCGCCATGGGTACTCCAGTGAACTCGTTTAAAGCGGAGGAATCCAGCGTTGGATCTTCAATTGCCCGCTGTCATTGGCCAATTTACAAATCGATCTTGTTCGGAAGAGAAAATCGGAAGGTCGATCCGATTCCTTCCTGGCTTTCGACCGTCACTTTGCCACCACTCGCCTCGGTAAACACTTTTACGATGGCAAGTCCCAGCCCGAATCCCCCCTCACTATTCGGATCCGTTTCTCCCTTGTCGAAGATCCGATCGAGAGACTCTTTCGAGATTCCCGTCCCAGTGTCAGTCACCCAGCACTCAACGCTTTCTTCCGCAGCCTGTGCTTTTGCCCCCACAGTGACTTCACCTTCCGGGGTGTATTTGATGGCGTTGGCAATTAAGTTCTGAAAGACCCGCCTCAAGACACTTGCGTCCGCAAAAACCATCAAATCGTCTGGAACCTGATTGATCAAACGAGTCTGGGAAGTCATCGCTAAAGGATTCAGATCGCGAATCAGAGACTCGACAAACGGCCACAAATCGAACTCTCGTTTTTCCAATTTGAGTCCAGTGTCCGTCTTAAGATTCGTATTTTCCTCAAGCACCTTCACGACGAGCGTTTCGAGTTGCTGCACGTTGCGACGCAAGGCACCAAATATCTTTACCGCTTCGGGGGGGATTTCTCGCTCTGGGATTGTCAGCTCAAGGATTCGTACGGCAAGAGAAATCGCACTCAAGGGAGTCCGAAGATCATGGGCAACAAACGCAAGGTACTCTTCCCGGCGTTGCTGCACCTCCATCGCGCGCTGAGTCGCGTAAGATTGCAATGCCAAGCCGATCGCATGATCAAAGACTCGGTTAATGACATGAAAAGGTTTCCCCTGCAGGCTCACACCGTGGCGATCACCAAGATCGTGAATGCAGCCACGAAGGATATTGTATTCTGCAACGACCTCTTCAATATCAAATCCATCTTCGACACGCTGAACGCCATGAGCGGGGGCGCTCTCCACCTCTTGGAGCGATTCAGGAATCGTCTGGCCGGTGTCGGATTCAAGCGCCGTTGCCAATTCGGCAAGTACTGTTGGTATGTGGTCATTGAGCGTTGGGGTATCAAGATGCCGCGCACAGGGAAGTTTCCGCACTTGTTGCCGCCATCTTGAAAGTAAATCCTGAAATTCCTGTTTGACGAGTGCCGCCAATTGTTGCGCCGTGTTCATCGTTTGCAGCAAACTTTCTTTGAATCAATTCGACCAGAGCCAGACGCTGCGAGTCACTGATAAGGCTGATATGTCAGAGAATCAGCTGTATCACAAATCGTGGCCCCAGATCACCACGCGGAAGATCACCCCATCTTTTTGGTCGAGGCCAGTTCGGCAATACGACGCGTCACACGAGGCTCAAAAACCCGAGCAGCCTCGTACCCGGCATTTCCATTTTCCTTTTTCTCACAAACACACGACGCTGAATAACGACTTTGGCTTCGATGCATCTGGACTGCACATAGAATTTTCCTGCGTTTTCCAGCTATGCCTTTCTTGAACCAGCAATGACAACAACGATACCGGTAACAATCGCTAATCCTCCCAGAATTGGCGGTATCGGCCATGTCTTGCTTGTCTCGGCCGTGGCTTTGAGCGGACCCACATCAATCACGACATCGCGGCTGGTATACGGGATAGCCCGATAGAACAACCCCATCGCTCCCGCTGCGATCAGTACGACACCGACAAATACGAGGGCTTTGTTGTTCATGGAAACGAACTCCTTAAGTAGTAAAGCTAAGAGACGGAGACGGCTAGATAGGCGACCGGCCCCCGATGATCCTCAATAGAACCACGACGATGGCAATGACCAGCAACAGATGGATCAATCCGCCAGCCGTGACGGAAGAGACCATTCCCAACAACCAGAAAATCACAAGTAGAACAACTATCGTCTCAAGCATTTGTTTTCTCAGCTCCTGAACCGAATTCGAACGATCGGTCGTGACATTCGCAAAATCTTCAGCGGAAATGCAAAAAGCCGACCAACTGGAACTTCTGTTAAAAAGTTCCGGTTGGTCGGCTTACGCTTTCTCGCTGACAGGCCCCGCCGAATGACGGTTGCCGTTCATTTGTCTTCCGACTGCGGCGAGTATACCGCTTCTTGCTCGAAAATCACAGGCAGCCTCATCTGACGGCTTCCAGATACCGGTAATCGTACATCCACCCCTCACCCTCTGCGTCGCTCAGAACGGCGATGCGGCCTGTGCTCATGAACGCCAGCTTGAAGATCTCCCATTGATCGGCATTGATCTCGCCCTGTTGTGAGGTCACACCACCTTCTTCCCAGACGATCGTCACGCCGTGACCACCGGGAATCGCGAAATACCCAAGTCGAGTCACTCGTCCGAAATGCCATTCGAACTTGGCACCGGCCTTCTTTGCCTGTGCCGCCTCTAACGCGTCCCCTCCTGCTTCGTGCATCTGGTGCTTCGTTGACCCTGACTTTTGTTTCGCCATCGTTTTCTCACTTTCTGTTTTGGTCCGCCCGTCGCCCGGTTTTCAATTTTGAAAAGACTTTACGTTTGCATCTTCAACAGCGTTTCCTCTCACGGAATGGCGCAGAAGTCTATCGATCAAAATGAGCACTATCCATGTCGCACGTAACGCCATTGGGCCACCACGAGAATTGACGGGCTCTCTTATTCCCTTGACAACAATTCAAAGAATGCGGGATGTCGTTCGGGCCGTAGTGACGACCTTTCAATTTAGATTTGCCGATGATTGATGCATTTTTTAAAATCAGAAGGCGTGGCAGCAGCGGCGTTATCTGGCGAACTTAGCTCGCCCGAATGACGTACGCAATGAAAATGATTTTCCTGGAAAAAGCCGTCTGGAAAGGAAAGGGCAACGTGAGTCGGGCGACACATGTTAACGATGTTGAGTTGAGCGATGCGGAGACTTACTTTTTCCAACGATGCAGCGAACACGGCATCGTTTTTGACCAACTGACGAACGAATCCAAAGCGATTTGCCTGGCAATTGTTTCTTCAGCGAATTACATCGCAGACATGGTCGCGGCCTCGCATCACGATACACACAAAACTCTTTCCGTCAGCGAATCCAATCCAACCAGCGGAACGATCAAGCGATAACAAAACCGGATCAGACCGCTCGCTCGTGCGATCAACGTCAGCCACCAGAATATTCGGCAAGAGGCGAAAAGTCTGTCGGACTTATGGCTCGTAAATGAAGTGCGAACAAAGGTGCCTCTCCCCGTTATTGTCATATCTTGCGACAACGGCACAAGCCTGCCTGGCTGTTCTGCGATAGTCCAATAAATGGCTGGGCGATCATCAGCTGGCAAGGTCGACGGAATCCGTCGACCAACAGCACAGTCGGCGTTGTTAAAAAGACTTACGTCTCGTTAGATCCATTTGATCCTCAGTAGCCACACTTTGACACACTGGGTCAAGAGGGCGTAACACACGAGCGTGATCGCCAACAGCGGCCAGTACAAAGTGGGCAAAGCCATGAAGCCCAGCGAACGTCCGAGTGACGTGAAGGGAATGGCGATACCGGTCATCATGATCACGACGGACATCACCATCATTGGCAAGGAGGCTCGACTTTGTAGAAACGGAATTTTGTTGGTGCGGATGATGTGAATGATCAGTGTCTGTGTCAGCAGACTCTCGACAAACCAGCCGGTCTGAAAGAGACTTGCACTTCGAGCCGCAGCCTCGGGCGTGGAAACGTTCCAGCAGTTAAAGAGATAAAGCATCATGAAGTATGTCGTATAGTCGAAGATCGATGAGCAGGGTCCGATAAACACAATGAAACGAGTCAACTGTTTGATGTCCCAGGGACGTGGCTTCTCGACCTGCTCGGGGTCGACATCATCGGTTGGTATCGTCGTCTGTCCGATATCATACAGCAGGTTGTTGGCCAGGATCTGGATCGGAGCCATCGGTAAAAACGGGACGAAAACGCTCGCCCCGAGCACGCTGAACATGTTGCCGAAGTTGCTGCTGGCACCCATGCGGACGTACTTGAGGATGTTGGCAAAAACCTTTCGCCCTTCAACAACGCCCGCTTCCAGGACCAACAGCGATTTTTCCAGCAGAATCATATCGGCCGACTCTTTGGCAACATCCACTGCCGTATCGACACTGATTCCGACATCCGCCGCGTGTAACGCGGGTGCGTCATTAATACCGTCTCCCATGAACCCCACTGTGTGATTGCGTGATTGCAGGGCTTTGATGATCCGTTGCTTATGAGCAGGCGTGACCCGCGCAAAAAGCGTCGCATTTTCCGAAGCGTCGGCAAGTTGCGTGTCAGACATCTTCTCGACATCACTGCCCAGCAACATGACCGATGTGTCGAGACCGACCTCTTTACATATCTTGCGTGCGACCAGATCGTTATCACCTGTGACCACTTTGACTGACACGCCGTGGCTTTGCAAAGCTTTGATCGCGGCTGCAGCGGTTTCCTTGGGCGGGTCAAGAAACGCGACGTAGCCGTTCAGAATCAGGTCGCGCTCATCGTCTTTTGAATACGGCGTTGTGCCCCCCGCCGCGGTGTTTCTTGGTTCAACGTCTTTACTGGCAATCGCCAGGACGCGGAAGCCATCGGCGGAAAGTTTCTCGTGTTCCTTCTTCAACTGCTCGATGTGCGGGTGATCCATCGGGTTGAGTTTTTCCGCAAGCGTGAAGTTCGCACAGCGAGGGAAAATCTCTTCTGGTGCTCCCTTGCTGATAATCCGATCTTTGCCTTCTGGCGTACGGACGACGACTGACATGATTCGACGCTGGAAGTCGAAGGGGATCTCGTCCACTTTTGCATAGTCAGGGATCTTCGCGTGATCGTGGACGTCTGTATGAGCGAGCACTGCGCGATCCAGAACGTTCTTCAATCCTGTCTGGAAATGACTGTTCAGATACGCCAGAGCGAGCACGCCATCGTCCTCTTTCAACTCGACATCGCAGTGCCTTTCCAGAATGACACGATCCATCGTCAGTGTGCCCGTCTTGTCTGTGCAAAGCACATCCATCGCACCAAGATTCTGAATCGCATTGATCCTTTTGACGATCACCTTCTGGCGGCTCATTTCCAGCGCCCCTTTTGAGAGACAGACCGTCACGATCATCGGCAACATATCGGGAGTGAGACCCACGGCGACTGCGACCGCGAAGAAAAAGGCTTCCACCCAGTTCCCCTTGGTAAAGCCGTTAATCAGGAAAACCAGAGGAACCATGACCAGAATGAATCGCAGCATCAACCAGGTGAATTGAGCAATCCCCTTATCAAAAGCGGTCTCTTGTGGCACATCGGAAAGCGAATGGGCCATACCGCCAAGATAAGTTTCTTTACCGGTTGTGATCACAAGAGCGGTCGCCGATCCGCTTCCAACGCTCGTGCCAAGGAAGGCAATGTTCGCCAGATCGATCGGAGCCGTTGTCGCAGTGCCCTTGACGATCGCGAACTTCTCTACCGGCAAACTCTCGCCCGTGAGTGAGCTTTGAGTCACAAACAGATCCTTCGCCGTGACAATCCGCACATCGGCAGGAATCATATCCCCCGCTGCCAGTTGAATGATGTCACCGGGAATCAGTTGAGAAACGGCAATTTCCTGAGATTTGCCGTCACGCGTGACGGTGGCCGTGACCGAGATCATCGCCTTTAACCTGGCTGCCGCACGTCCCGCCTTCGCTTCCTGGATCAGCCTCAGACCGACGCTTGTCACGATCATCAGTGACATCATGATGCCGGCCCTTGGGTCACGGGTGGCGAATGAGATGGCTGCCAAAACCAACAGCAGTATCACCAGCGGGTTAAGAACCGCACGCCAGAGCAGCATCAGCAGACTCGTCTGCTGGTCTTTTGCCAGCTCATTCGGCCCATACTTTGCAAATCGAGTACGAGCCTCGTCGCTGGTCAATCCTTCGCGTCGCGTCGAAAGCTTCGTCAGGACGGCTTCAATCTCCGTCGTCGCCGATTCAATCAAGTTTTTTGAGACTTGCGTTACAGCCGTCGACACTTTTGCTTGCGACATTTCGTTCCAAACGGCGAAAAGAAAAATCCTGGGACGAAAAAAACCGACGTGTTAGAACACCGATAGGGCAACAGCGTGAAGTATTTTCATTCGCCTTCTTCTTGATGTGCCACTGCTTCGGAGTCCCCGGAGAAGCAGTGTCTTCAATTCGACGTTCATTGAACCGATCGGCACTGCTTGACGGAAGACCGTCAAGCAGTG
This sequence comes from uncultured Schlesneria sp., assembly GCA_903899985.1. GTDB lineage: Bacteria > Planctomycetota > Planctomycetia > Planctomycetales > Planctomycetaceae > Schlesneria. The sequence continues at coordinate 1,190 of CAIULL010000217.1, read as the reverse complement.
GCACGGTTTTCAGTGGAACCTGTGTTTCCTCGAAGAAAGATCCTTCAAAGGGTACCTGATATGGGCTTTCTTACAAATCGACTTCTTTTGTGCGACGTATCACCTAAGCTCAATCGAACATTTTAGAATATGGAAAGTCCGAATCCTAAAGGGCCTCGGTAGACAAATCCATTTCCATAGTTGTAATCGTTTCCGTAACCATCGTATCCATTCCCGTAGTTGCCGTATCCGTAGCCGTTGCCCATATAGCCGTTGCCGTATGGGCCATTGCCAGAGTTAAAATTGCGGTAGGGGCTTATCCTTCCTGGACCGTAGGGATTGTCAAAGCGGCCATTTCCATAACCGTAATATCGGCGAGGACCAGGGCCAACTCGCCCATATCCGTTGTAATAGGGGCCGTACGCATGACTCTCAGCCGCAGTTGCGACGAGCATGCCAAAGAACAGCATCATTAAGCAAATGCGTCGTTTCATCTTCAGTGCCTTGTGGATGAGTGATTGAATTGAGTGAAACAACGAAATGTGGCACGGGCCGCGGCATTTGCGGTCCCATGCCACAAAATCGAAACAAATTGAAACGAACTTCGTTGGCGAGTTTGTTGCCAATGCTCAAGATCAGGATGCCACTGGATGACCGTCTTCGGTCACCCAGCGCTCTTCGATTGCCTCGACAAGAGGGAAGACACTGCGTCTCCGAAGACTCCGATGCAGTGGCACAAAACCCGATCTTTAAGTCCCCAAACACACTAATTCTTATCGACCACCAATTTGACTTCTGGAGCACTCTTGCGATGAGCTCGTAGTTCCGTCAGTTGTTCTTTGGTGAGGACCTTTTCGATCGCAACCATTTTGGAGGCCGAAAGCGAGAGCATTCGAGCGTGCATTCCTTCAATGTCGCGGTTCATCGAACGCAATTGAGAGCGATATTTCCCTTCGACTTTATCGGCTGCGTCTTCCTGCTCTGAAGTGAGTGTCACGCCGACCCCTTCATGTGCTTCTTCTACCGCATTAACGGGCTTGTCTGCGGCCTGATTCGGAGCAGTGTTGGTAGCTTGAACGGCCTTTTCATACTTGGCGGTCTTCAGCCGGTGACTTCTGACTTTCTCACGTTGAGGTTCTGTCAGATTATCTTCAATCGCGGCAAGCAACTGCGATTCCAACTCAATCGTCTGCAGATACCGGCTGCCAAAT
>CAIULL010000216.1 GCA_903899985.1 uncultured Schlesneria sp. | reverse complement strand
CATCGTTTAACCGCGCCTCGCAGAGAAGCGGGGACGGAACGGAGGATATGCCGTCAGCCGAGGAGTCGTTTCTCGTCGAGGCATTGCGAAAAGTTGGGGCGGGGGCAACGCCTGAAGAAATCGGCTGAACGCCGATTCGCCTGCGCCGATGGCCGCGGGTTAAACGACGAATCCGTCGCAATCGTTTAACCGCGCCTCGCAGAGAAGCGGGAATGACGCGGAGGATATGCCGTCAGCCGAGGAGTCATTTCTCGTTGGGGCATTGCAAAAAAAAGGCGGAGCTGAGGCAACGCTTGAAGAAATCGGCTGGACGCCGATTCGCCTGCGCCGATGGCTGCGGGTTAAACGACGGCTTCGGAGAAGACTCCGATGCCGTGGCACATGAGGTCTATGTCGTGCGCAGACAGTTGAGGAGTAATCGCTCAAACTCGTTCCAGTCAAAACTCGGCTGATCGAGAATCACTTCTAGTCGACTGTCGCGGCGGTAGGGGATTGATTCGCATGTCAATTCGCCTCCGACGCGATTGAACAGCAGCCATTCGTTTCCCACGTTGAAAACCCCTTTAAGTCGATGCACGTCGAAGCTGCCGTTAAACAGTTCGAACAAGTCGACTCGGCGAAAGCTGTCGATTGGTGAGAACAGCCAGCCACACGCGGCTCGTCCCCCCTGGCGACTTTCCTTCCGAATGGGATGACGCGGCAAGAGAAACGAAATGTTAGTTTTCGAGGAAGTCGGCTGAGGCGTCGATTGTTCAGTCGATTCAATGCGGTGTGCATCGGGGAACAAAGGGACTCGCTCGGGAGAGATGTCCGCGTCGAGCAAAGCAGGATCCAGCCGCCCCTGCATCGTTGTCAGGATCTGAGACTTCGGCGGAAACATCTCACGCAGATACTTCAGGAAAACTTCCAGCCGAACAGGGTCGGTTCGATCAAGCTTATTCACAGCCACGATATCAGCCATATGCAGCTGATCCTGGAAAACCTCGACATTCGTCACTTTGGGATTGTCGAAGTCGGCAGCGTCGGCTAGGCAAATCGTCGCGTGCAATTCGATCACGCCTCGAAACCACGGTCCTCGCAGGGTATCCAGCACCTTTGCGGGATGGCCCAGTCCAGTCGGCTCGATCAGCACCCGTTGAGGGCTTGTCTGACGGATTAACTCCATGAGTGAGAATTCAATCGGTGCATCGGTTGAGCAGCAAAAGCAACCTCCGGCAATCTCGCTGACCGCGACATTTTCAGAACCGGCAGACTCGATGATGGCTCCATCGATGCCGACTTCGCCAAACTCGTTCACAAGGACAGCCCATTTTTCACCGTCCGGTTTCTGACTGATCAAATGACGGATCGCACTGGTCTTTCCCACTCCGAGAAAGCCCGTGATCAGATTCGTTGGGATTCTTGGCCGGTCGGACATGGAGGTCGCCATTTTTTTTACGTGGGCTTTCAGATCCCTCGTGATTTTTTCGCACGGGCTGAAGCCCATGCTACCATTTCAGGGCTTTTGTCCAACGTACAATGTTGCGATCCCGAATGTCAGCGGCGTCCATGTTACGTTCGTCAAGCCGCATGCTTCCATTTTATCGGCGAGAGCCTTGCCATAGGGAAATTCGGAGACTGATGCTGGCAAATAATTGTACGCCGACTGCTTGTTCTTCGCGAAAAGCTGGCCGATGCGTGGAAGCACGTACTTAAAATAATTTCGATAGATCACGTTAAACAAAGGATTCGTTGGCATCGAGAATTCCAGAACCGCGACACGCCCACCAGGCTGGCAGACGCGGATCATCTCGTTCAAACCGAGTTCTGTATTCGTAACGTTTCTCAGGCCAAACGCCACGGAAACAATCTGGAACCGGTCGTCTTCGAAAGGAAGGTGTTGCGTATCGGCTTCAAGAAACGTGAGTGGTGCCGCCCCCTCGGCAATCTGCTTGCCCCATTGCTTATCCAGTTTCCCTTCTGCCAATCGCAACATTTCCGGAGTAAAATCGGTGGCCATCACCGGGATTTTTCCCTGTCCGGCTTTCCAATAAGCCAGAGCAAGGTCACCGGTTCCGGTACAGACATCCAGAATGGGAGTCGTTCCTTGTGGCGCGACCATACGTATCGTGCGCCATCGCCAGTAATAGTCGACGCCCCCGGAGAGAACATGATTCATCAGGTCATAGCGGCCTGAGATCTCACCAAACATCTGGCGGACACGAGCTTCTGATTTATCGACGGTCGCGGACATATTTTATTGATCTTTAAGATTCAGGATGATTTGTACTGTTTGTGTGGTCGAGGTTGGAAAACACTTAGCCCGTCTCGACTTCGTTCACCGATCCATGCCGTACTCAGACCAGCGTGCTGCGACCTGTTCGACAATTTCTTGTGACATTTTCAAAGTCTCCGGCCAGACCGCGGACGATTCGTGGCCGTTTTTCCGTGTTGCATCAATGCCGACACGGCTGCTCAATGTCGGCGTTACAGAAGTGTAGTCATCATCCCGGGCAAGACCATCAGAGAAGAGAAAATCTCGATTTGGGCAAGCGTTATTTCCCACGGTAAACCAGACGTGATCTTCGCGTTTCACATCAACATCCGCATCCACAATGACAACCGTTCTGGTTCGACCAAAATGTTCCATACCCCAGATCGCGTGCAGGACTCGCCGCGCCTGATGCTCGATCGTTTTTCGGATGCTGACGAACAACAGGTTTCGGCCGGCACCGGAAAAAGGCTGATGGATATCGACGATTTCTGGAACCAGCCGTTTCAGCAGCGGCAGCGTCATGCGTTCCAAAGCCAACGCGATCCAGGATTCCTCCCCCGGCGGGATTGACGACACGACGGTGGCCGGAAATACCGGGTTGGCGCGATGAGTGATCGCCGTCACCTGAATGATGGGCAATTCCCGCTGAACATACCGACCGTTTCCCCTTGCAACGGAAAGTGACTTCGATGACCGTGAATTCGCCGCGTCGATGTAGCCTTCGATGATAATTTCAGCGGCTGCAGGCACCTCAAGTTCATTTGAGCGGCAGCGAACCTGCTCCAGACTGGTCCCGCGCAAAAGTCCCGCAAACAAACGCGGGTCACTCATCCCCGGCAGAGACGCCGCCAGTGTCACCACGGGATCACTGCCGAGAACGATGGCGACAGCGAGATTTTGCTGTGACTCAATCGCCGCGTTGATCAAATCACGTTGATCGTGGTTTCCATCGTAAATCGCCAATTCACTTTGAGCGGTGACCACCAGTGGCGAATTGAAAATCGCGGACAGTCCCGTCGTCGGATGACAGGTCACGATTTGTGCGGAAGTAATGACCGGATCAGACTCGCCCGGCCAGCACCTTGGTACGGGCAGATCCCACAGATTGACGTCTCGGCCCAGTCGAACGACCTGCTGACTGTTCGCAGACTTAACCAGTTTAGGCGACCACTTACTCAGCCCACCCCAACCGGGAACAAGTTTTAACGCATCAAGCCAACCACCAGGCTGTTCCGTGAGCCAGCGTCGATCGAGTTCAGCAGCGACGTCATCTAAATCTGAGACACCAAGACACAGACAAAGCCGACGTCGACTTCCCAGCAGATTCGTCACCACAGGGATCTTGCTGTTTTTCACATTTTCAAACAGAAGTGCTGGCCCACCTTCGGTGGACATTTTTGAGACCCGTTCTGTGATCGCAGCCATTTCCAAGGCCGAATCGACCGGGGCCGTGATTCGGACGAGTTCACCGTTGTCTTGCAGCACAGCGAGGAATTCGGCCAAAGAGGCGAAAGTCATAATCATCCTAATTTACACGATCTGTTTCCGAACCAGACCTCGATTGTAGCGGATTACTTTCCCACCGTCCGCCGTCAAGATCCCACGGAATTGGATTCTCATGAAGAGTCGCTCTCGTTTCTTTGCTCAGCGAAAATCCGGCACCGCGACCCAAAATGCATCGACATGATACTGAAATTATGATACGGGACAGTCTGGCGAACAGTCGCCCATAGCATGGATGCTGAAGGACCCCTGATGAATCCTGATTTTTTACAGACAATTTGGTCATCCGCGGTCACACTCGCGTGCTATTTCGCGGTCATGGCGGAGCTGATTTCCCCCAAGTTTGAAATGATGCCTGCGGAGGAGATTGACCAGGCGATCGCCGTCTACGATGAAATGGTTCGGCTTGAACCGGAATCGGCAAAGCCCTACTTGCTGCGTGGTTATGCCTGGACGAAAAGGCAAGATTTTGACAGAGCGATCGCGGATTTTGAAACAGCCATTTGCATTGATCCCGATTCTGCCGGTAGCTACCTGCTTCGCAGTAGCGCCTGGAAAGAAATGAAACGGTTTGACGAGGCTGTTGCCGACGTTAATGAAGCGATCAGGATCAACCCTGAACTTCGAAATGCCTATCTACAGCGGGCGTTGATCCGAAGCCTGACACAAGAATACGATCAGGGACTGGCCGATTGTGAAGAGGCCATCCGACTTGATCCATCTGATGGCGCATCCTATTCCGCACGAGGTTGTCTTCGGATGCAAAAGGGAAACCTCACCCAGGCTCTGGCCGATTTCGACGAAGCGATCCAGCTTGATCCGAACGATGCCAGCAGTTATGGCAACAGGGGTTGTCTTCTGGTTGAACTGAAAAAAACGGAACAGGCCTTCGAAGAATTTGCCGAATCGATTCGCCTGAATCCCAGGGACCCGAAAGCGTACTACAACCGAAGCCTGCTGTATCACAATCGCAGCGAATGGGATCTGGCGATTCGCGACTGTAACGAGGCGATTCGACTTGATCCCACCAAGGCACCGCCGTACTACTGTCGCGGTCGCTCCTTTCTTTTCAAAGGGGACAACCTTCAGGCCATTGCGGACTTTGGACAGGTTCTCAGTCTCATACCCGATGATTTCAACACCTATGTCCACCGGGGAACGGCGTGGGCCAACAGAAATCGTTGGACAGAAGCCATTTCAGATTTCAGTAGCGCACTTGGGCTGAAACCCGAAAGTGCCGAGGCGCTGGACCTTCGCGCGCGATGTCTCTATTCAATTCACAGTTATGAACTCGCGATTGCCGATGCAAACGAGGCGATTCGCCTTGAGCCAGGCCGCGCGAGTTTCCATATGCATCGTGGAGCGATCCTGGTGAATCAAAGTCTGAAACAGGATTCGAAAGACGGTCTGGATCACGCCATCGCCGACTATAACGAAGCAGCCCGACTCGATCCGCACGATGCATTAATTTTTACGAATCGAATGATTGCATATTACAATCAGAAGAGATTTGGACTGGCGATGATCGACGCCATCACTGCCGACGAACTGAATCCGCGACAGATTCCCCCGGATCACATCAAAGAAATCGCGAATCACTCCAGACAAGCGGCAGACCGAATCCTTATCGGTCGTAACGACGAGAACCAGGATGACATCACGTTCGCCGCGGCCTGTTTTGACCGAGGAATCGCACACTACGTCTTGAAGCGTGATGAGAACGGACTGAAGGACCTTAGCGACGCGATCCGTCTTGATCCGGGCTTTTCGCTAAGTTACGCATTTCGTGGGCGAATCCACTTAAGGAATAAACGGTGGGACGCTGCCATTCAGGATTTTGATTCGGCGATTCGCTTGACCCCTGATGATGCCACGATCTGGATGGCTCGCGGAGAGGCTCGTGCGGCCAGACGGGAATGGATCACAGCCTGTGATGACTTTCGCGAAGCCATCCGACTCGACCAGCGGTTGACTCGAGCATTCGCCCACCGTGGTGCGGCCTGGCAAGCGATGCAGGAATGGGAAGAGGCGATCGCCGACTACGATCAAGTTACGCACGGCTCACCATTCTACGTCCATGTACCAAAAGATCGTGCACCGGCAGCACCAGCCACGACCACGACGGCGTCGACTGGCGTCAAAACGGATTCAAAAATCATCAACGTTTTCGAGATGGTGGCGAAACCATCCAAAGGCATTTTTTCACAGACAACCGATACCGCATCCGGCGGAGCGGCAGGTTTTTTCAGCAATCTCCCTCAGGCAATCACAAACACAACTCAAAAGATTGGCGAAACACCAAAGGCACAACCAGCGACCAATCAAACGCCAAATCCAGGCACGATCGCCGGAAGCGATGTGGAGCTGGACCCACTGTATTTGAAAGCATTCCAGAATCGGGCGGAATGCCATGAAGCGATGAACGCATGGTCAAAGGCCATCACTGACTATCAACGATTGATTGAGCTTGTCCCCGGCGAGGGATTGGCCTATCGCCGAATTGCGTGGTTAAAGGCGACTTGTATTGCGCCAGACGTGCGAAGTGGTATCGATGCTGTCAGCTTCGCCATTCAGGCAAAGCAGCGTTCGAAGCGCACCGATCCGGACGACCTGATCGTTCTCGCGGCAGCGTATGCAGAAGCGGGTGATTTCGTGAAGGCCGTCGATTATCAATCTCAAGCCTGTGAACGGATCGTCCGTTCGAGTGAAAGAGAGTATCAGACCCGTCGACAACATTTTGCTTCGCTGGAGTTTCAACAAAGCCTCAATGACGAAGCCATCCCGACGACGAAAAACTCGGCTGCGATCGATGCCTTGATTCAGTCATGCGAACAATCAGGGTGGGGCGATGCTGAACGGATCGAATTGCTTGCAGAAGCGTACGCAGATGCAGGCCAATTCAGTCGGGCAATGGAGTTTCATGAAAAGGCCTATGCGATCGTTTCAGAAGTGCGATCCAAGCCTTTACTTGAACGACTGGAACTGTATCGAGCGGAAAAACCTTATCGCAGTTCAGGGCGACTCACGGCAACAATCATGAGCGGTCGATAAGCGCGGACGTCGATAGATTGTTCACTTTTTCGAGCAACTCAAGTGCTGTCGTACGTTGTGCGTCATCAATCGTGCTGCCAAGAAACTTTTTGAGCAGGTCGACGGTTTGATGATGAAACTCAAACGCGGTCGTGTTCGTCGCATCGAGCGATAATTGTGCGGCTGTTGCTTCGTGGCTTGAAACAGCAGCCAGGTGTTCGAGCGTCGTGACCCGCTTGATCAATCGATTCAATTCCCATGCGGAATTGACTATCGTATCTGTCATTCGCGGCCTGTCAGACGCTTGATGTGGCAGCGGCAGGTCTTTGACATAGAATTCGACGTAGCCACATTGATTGCAGGCGTAAGCTTCGAGCTTTCCTACAGTCGTGAACCATCCTCTTTGCAGCGCCATTTCCTGGTTTGGAGGGATTCTGGAATCAGCATCGGAAACCGACGAGAAATGAACCAGATCCGGAGAGTTGCATTTGAGGCATTGACCGCTGGTTTTCATGAGGATTCCTGACCATTAAGGTTTTCGTGGTGTGACGAAGTTTAAGTATGAAGGGCATTTGATATTTATGCGACTTCGCGGGAATCTCGACCAGGTCATTTTCATTTAAGGAGAATCAGTTGATGTTCGATCCATGCTCCGGATTTTGCGATCTTCTGCTGCTCATCCTGATCGCATTCTGGAACGACAATCTCAGAAAGAGACCTGAATCAACAGACGCGACGATAACCACTTCGAAAGACGAATGATGTTTTTCTGACTTCGACTCGCAGCGGGACGAAAGAGGGCGGGTGGGTAACTTTCCTGATAACCCGAATGGGACTGTATCAATAAAAGTTATACTTGCTGGTGCGAAGGCCCGTTAACCACAGCCACAGGGCAGTGGGGTTTCGATGGTTTGCGGGCTTATTCCAGTTCTGACTGATCCGCGATTTGTCGGTATCTGGCTTTCGCCCGTTCAAAGGTTTGGCGGGCTTCGTCTCGTTCAGCGGGAATGATATTGCGTTCGCGGTTCTGCCATAATAATTCGATGGTTTGCTCGCACCAGCGGGCACTCGACTTGGATGCTCGAATGGGCTTGTTTGCGACGATCACGTTGACCGGGTTTGTGTGTAGCTGTGGAAAATGCCTAAGAGCAATCCAGCCACTGCGTGGGACTGTGACTTCGAACTTCAAGTTGTGAATCTGGCCATCGGCAGGGACCGATTGCTTCGCCACTGGTTGGCCATTGAAGATGATTTCCACCAAACGCTCGCCGCCGCGCACAACGGCATCGCGGCGTGGTCCGTGCAGTTCGACAGTGTCCCCGACCAATCGCAGGCCTCCCTTCGGGACTTCCGTTCCCTGAGCCACCGTGGCCGGTGTTTCAGGTGCGAAACAGACGTTGGCCGTGACTTTCACTTTGCTTGGCGACGATAACTCGACATCAACAGTTCCGGGAAACGTGCCGTTCACGCGAAAGTCGAGTGCATGAGCAAACCCGTCGGACACGTACGACCGACCCTTCGCCAAGCCCATGCACCATTCTGTGAAGTCGATGCGCGCGAGGTGCTTTGAAGCGTCGGAGGGAAGGGGGGAGCGTTCTAAAGGTAATTGGACATAGACCCGACCCTGACCGACTCGCCGGCTGCTCATACAGGGGAAATCGGTTTCGCCGCTGACTTTGAGCGGGAATCCACAATTCACCAGATGATACCAGGTATTCCATTCCTGGATACGGCGAGTATCCATCGCGCTGATGAAATCGCAGACCCCTTCGGCTGTTGTCACGCAAATCTCCATTGCGCCGACACCATTCATTTCCGGGATCGCCAGATTCGGTAAACGGTCGGCGACTCGATCGTGGCTGGCAGTAAGTTCCATTTCGTCTAATCGACGATCTCCATCGCTGTCGATGGCGGCCCAGGTCTCGGGAAGGAGCGCAGGCTGTGCCTCATCAGATGAAAGTACACCGTCGCCATCCAAATCGTATTTTTTCAACAGCCTTCTGGCAGCCGGAACGGGGTCAACCCACAGTCCGCTGGCGGAGTGTGCGTAGCCGGTGATTCCTCCTTGAGCCTTAGCCCACCGCATGACGGGCGTTGTCCAGCTTGGCCAGCCTCTGGTTTCGGTTCCATCAGAACCGGGATAGGTCTGATTCTGCAGATTCAGTAAACAGACGTGCCCCAGTGCTTGTGAACCAAATCCGCTGATTTCCAGATCATACTTGAGGATCGTCAGCGGCTCGCTGACATCGTGTGGCTTCGGTGCGAAAAACTGTCGCTGATAGCCGTAGCAGGGTCCCCATGTGAGGACACAGCCGACATTCAAGCCTTCACCTTTCACTTGTCGAAACATGTCTTCCGGAACAACACCTTCCGTCGGCGACGTATAATGGGCACATCCGGCGGCGTGGATATGATGGTCGCCCGAATAGAAACCGTATGTCTGAGGGTTGACCCATCGCTCCAGTCGAATGTTGATCTGACGCCCGAAACTCGCGTCCTGATTGCGCCCCCCTTTTGCAGCCGAATCATCATTGACCACGACCTTCTGTTCGCGAGTCCAATATTCCGGACCTCGCCCACTCTGGATGACGAATTCGCCCGGTGGCAATAAAATTGTCTCGCCATCGGCTCGGTAGATTTGTGGCTGAAAGAAGAAGTCCGGGGCCAACCGTTTTGCCTGCGGAGGATAAACGTGGCCCTGTTGATCACGAATGATCAAAGCGGCGGTTGTTGGAGAACCGTCGTTGTCGAGAATCGACAACCGAACGGCGTGTGCCTGACGGACCGAGAACAAAACGGGAACTTCACCACGAAATCCCAGATCCTGTTCTCCTTGTCCGAGATCAAATCCAATCGTCGCCTCACGCTTTCCCGCTTCCGTACTGAGGATCAGAGCGATGGCATATTCCACTTCCAATCCACTGAGTCGATCTGACATGGGTGGTTGTGTGAACATCTCAACGGCCAGGAACCGTCCCTGATGACGATTGGGATTCTCGTTCTCGATCAGTTCCAGCGACTGTTGGCGCTGCATACTGAGTTTCGCAACGCCCGCGTAAACGGCCCCGGCCTCTGGACTGATGATCCGCAGTCGTTTCGTCACCGTGCTGCCGTTCAAAATTTTGATCAGGACCGGTGTGAAGCCATACTGCTGGAGCACAACCCTGGCAGGGCCGCGCCGTACCTTGACTCGTTCCTCAGGATTAATCTGGACCGATAACAGGACTAAAATGTCGAGTTCTTTTTGGATTCGATCCGAGTCATTGGCCTCAATCGCATCGTTCAGCGGGGTGGCGACCGTTTCGGCAACGGGTGTGCCCAGCATTTTCAATGTGGTGATGACACGTCGAACGTTGGCAGCCAGTGGCTGGGCTTCAACCGACACGCGGTCAGGAACCGCCCCTGGCGGATCATCGGCCTGGCAGTACATCAGTGAAATCAGGATCAACCGCAGGCCAAGACGCATCGTGATTCCTTCTTCCTGGTTACCGGATTCTCAAGTCGCCAAATGTTTGGTCCTGTGTGTTGTCGCAGCAAAAAAAGTCTTGTGCCACTGTGTGACCCTCTTCGGCCACGCAGAGCTCTTCGATGACGAGGTCAAAATCGAAGACACTGCTTCTCCGAAGACTCCGAAGCAGTGCCACGAATACCTGAACTCTAGTCGTTCATGAAGCATTCGTGAAGAACTCCGTCTGGCGAAACAATTCCGGTCGTAGTGGTTTGCGAAACCTGGCGGATCGAACACAAAAAATCACAGGCGCCGAGGCGAAGTAAAGTAGTCAGATTCTGCAGCAGAAAACGCCGATCCCTATAAGACCACAAAATACAATCTGAATTTCGAATTATTCGGCGTGAAAACCGCCGCTCGTTCACGGATCGAACCTCCAGGGATGGATGGGATTTGTCAAACGATTTGGCATTCCAAGCTGCTCACATATTTCCATCCCGGAGTTTCTCGCATGAAGCGATTTTTTCGTTTGTTCTGTTGTCTGAACAGTCAGCAAACCGCAAACGGCATGTCCGTTTCGGTCGCCCTCTTCGCCTTGTTGTTCTTGCATCTGGAAAGTTCGCCGACGCCTGCCGGTGCCGATATCGCAAGACGCGTCACGAATAAATCTGCGTTTGTGATGGTGGCAGCCAAGTCGTCAATGTCGGGACAATCCGTCCAGTCGAATTCTTCTCAGGCGCAAGGTGGCGCGTCAGAAGTTGCATCACACGACATCACATACAAGATTCAAATCCTGGAAAAGGGTTTGGACTACCTTTCGAAAACCCCTCATTACACGGCTCAGTTCGTGAAAAAAGAGCTGGTGAATGGAGAGTTGCTCGACGAACAAGAAATGGAAATGAAAGTTCGCCACGCTCCGTTCAGCGTTTATTTGAAATGGGTGACAGGGGAAGCGGGACGTGAAGTCTTGTATGTCGAAGGGCAAAACGATGGTCGTATGAAGGCTCATCCCGGTGGATGGAAAGCACGCCTTCCTGCAGTCAACCTTGAACCAACCGGCAGCCTGGCAATGGCGGAGTCACGACATCCGATCACAAAAGCAGGTCTGTACAGCCTGACGAAGATGATGGTTGAATCCCATCGACAGGATTTAGAGAAAGACAACATTGCTCGCTTCGAAAAGCTGCAAGACCAGGTGTTCGATGGTCGCCACTGTCATGCGTTTGTCGTGGAATACAAAGACAAGCAATCGTCGGAACAGTATCGTAAGTCAGTTACGTTGATTGATAAGGAATGGTCAGTCCCCGTTTACATAAAGAATTTTGGCTGGCTGAACGGAGATGCACCTGCAGACCCCGAGCAACACGACGAAGCGACGCTCATTGAATATTACAGCTATTCGAACATTAAGTTCCGTTCAAACCTGATCGCTCTCGATTTCGATCACACGAACGAAGACTATGGATTCAAACGTCAGTAGTCCGACGAGATTTTTTCCGTGTTGCCACTGCGTCGGAGTCTTCTCTGACGCAGTGGCTTCGCATTTCCGAACAGGGAATCAAGAGCACTGCTTAAGCGAAGACGGTTAAGCAGTCGCACAAGACATCTTGCGACTTTATTCAAAGTTTCGCCTGCTGGTGTCAGGGCTTCGACATGTCTATCTTCTTATCAGAAAAGAAGACTGTCGTGAGCCAGGACGGAAGCATGAACCGGTTGTCAAAGTCTGCGTTATTTGCGTTGGTATGGTTTTGGACTGCCGCGACAACGCAGGTGCTGTTTTCGCAAGGGTTCACCCCCGATGAAGCCGTCAAAAGAATGACGGTAGCGGATGGCTTTGAGGTTCAGGTCGTCGCCAGTGAACCACTCGTCCGACAGCCTGTCTGCATCGAGTTTGACGACCGGGGTCGTCTGTGGGTCATCCAATATTTGCAATATCCCAATCCGGCCGGATTGAAACGATTGCAAGTCGACCGTTATTCGCGCACGAGATATGACCGAATCCCTGAACCACCACCACTCGGCCCCAAGGGTGCCGACCGAATTACCATCCTGTCGGATTCCGATGGCGACGGGAAGATGGACAACAGCCATGATTTTGTTCAGGGGTTGAATCTTGCGACGGGTCTTGCGTTCGGACACGGTGGGGTTTTTGTTTTAAACGTCCCATACCTGTTGTTCTATCCCGACCTTAACCGCGACGACATTCCGGATGGTGATCCCGAGGTTCTGCTGACCGGATTCGGAATGGAGGACGGACATAGTGTCGCCAACTCGTTGACCTGGGGTCCCGATGGCTGGCTTTACGGATGCCAGGGGAGCACTGTCACCGCGAATATCCGCGGAATTGAATTTCAGCAGGGAATCTGGAGATATCACCCTGTTTCGCACGAATTCGAACTCTTCTGCGAAGGGGGTGGCAATTCGTGGGGCCTGGACTTTAACCGCACGGGCGAACTGTTCTACAGCACGAACTACGGGGGCCATGTGCTCCTGCACGGAGTTCAGGGAAGTTATCTGATCAAGTCCTTCGCAAAACATGGTGCCCTACACAACCCGCATGCTTACGGATTTTTTGATCACGCACCTCACCAGAATTTTCAGGGAGGACATGTGACGGTTGGCGGAATCGTGTACCAGGGAGATTCGTTTCCTGCTTCTTTCCGCGACACTTATATCGCAGGCGATCTCTTGGGTCATGGGGTTTACTGGCACGAGGTTGCGCGACGGGAATCGACTGTCAAGACGGCCCACGGAGGTCGGTTTATTGCCGCAAACGACACCTGGTTTGCACCGACGGATGTGACCATTGGACCGGAAGGAGCGGTCTATGTGTCGGACTGGAACGACGTCAGGACGGCACACCCCGATCCCGACGCCGACTGGGATCGATCAAATGGACGGATTTATCGACTTGCTGCAAAGGGAACCCGCCCGGCTATCCCCATCGACTTCACGAAGCTGACGACGGATGAATTATTAAAGCTGCATCGGCATCGCAGTCAGTGGTATGTTCGTCGAGCACGAATGGAGCTGGTTCGCCGAAAGGAAGGCAAATCGGATTTGTTAAATCTGCTGAATGATTCGGATGAAATCATCGCACTCGAGGGCCTGTGGTCCGTGGCCGCCATCGGTGGTTTCGACGAAATCCTGGGCGACAAATTATTAAACAGTCCGCACCCCGCCATCCGGTCGTGGACGGTCCGACTTCTTGGCGACTCTCGACGCGTGTCAGGGGAAATGGCTCATCGATTAGACAAATTTGCCGAGCGGGAGCCAGCAGTCGATGTTCGAAGGCAACTTGCATCGACCGCAGCCCGCCTGCCAGCGCAACAGGCGCTGCCCATTATCAATGCCAATATTAACCGAGACATTGATCGCGATGATCCTTACATTCCCTTGTTGTGGTGGTGGGCAGTTGAGCGGCATAGTGTGACGGGCCGAGACGAAGTGATGCGACGCTTCGTTCGTCCTTCACTTTGGAAATCACGTTTGGGTCGCGAGACATTGCTGACTCGACTTATTCGACGGTACGCCGCCGAAGGAACCGAAGCCGGAATGGATTGCGTCATTCAGCTATTAAAGGCCGCCCCTGACGACGCAGCGCGCGACACACTATGGTTGCCGATTCTTCAAGGATTAAGAGAGTGCTCCGGAAACGAATCAGGATCAGAACAAAAGAAACTCGCCGCCGAACATGGTCTGGCGCAGATCGTCCATGCAAGATGGCAGGCGAAACCGGACGACCTTACGTTATTATCATTGGCGCTGATGCTGAATGTCCGCGAGTCATTCCCAGCTCTCGTTCAGGGCGCGATGAATCCGCATCTTGACGCCGACAAACGTGTTGCTTTGTTGAGTCTGTTGGCTGAGTTTGGAAACCCTGACATTGTTCGGCCATTGCTGGAGTTGATTCAATCCGGCGATCCTGAACCTGTTCGCATGGCCGCGCTGAAAGCACTCGGCCGGTTTGACGATGCGAACATTACTACCAGGTTGATTGATTTACATCAGTCGGCTGTTTCGCCGTCGATGAAATCACACATTCGCGAGGTGTTGTTTGGTCGCAAATCATTCGCAAAAGCCTGGTTAGTCGCTGTGGATGATGGCCGGATTTCCCGAGAGTCAGTCCCCGTCGAACAGGTCAGACGCATTTCACTTCTTGAAGATCCAGAACTGGACGCCCTGGTCATCAAGCATTGGGGTCAGTTTGGCAAAACCCGGGAAGAAAAACTGGCCGAAGTCAGGCGACTGAACAACGATGTGCGCGCATCTGCGGGTCACATTGACATGGGAAAGGTTGTCTTCAAAAAACATTGTGCCGCCTGTCACCAGTTATTCGGCGAGGGAACGAAGCTGGGACCCGACCTGACCTCGGCGAACCGCAAAGACCGTGACTTTATGCTGATCAGCCTGGTCGATCCCAACAGCGTGATTCGAAAAGAGTTCGCCAGTTATATCGTGCAAACAAAAGACGGTCGCGTGCTGACGGGGTTACCGCTGACTCGCGACGACGCTTCCGTCACGCTGGTCAATGCACGGAACGAAAAGACGACAATCGGCATAAACGAAATTGAAGACATGCGAGTATCACAAATCTCGCTGATGCCGGACGATCTTTACAAACAACTGAAACCACAGGATCTACGCGACTTGTTTTCATATCTGGAATCAGATCAGAAATAGTCGCAGCAATCGCGAGTCCCGTGTCAATCTTCTGAATAAGGGTGCCACTGTATGACCGTCTTCGGTCATGCAGTGTTCTTTCATCGGCGAAGCGCGTAGACACTGCATCTAAGAAGACTTCAACGAGTTTTCGCCTCAGTCGAAGGTCGCTCTCTCGCTCTGAAAGACGATAGCCGAATTGAGGCAAACCTCGACTGCCACTTGAAAGCTCCGAAAAATCACGAGGTTGTTGGAATTTCGGCTTTCTTCTCGCGGAGCGAGAAGGCTACTTTTGCGGAAATCCGGAAACTTGACTCAACGAGTCAAGTTTCCGACCCGAAGAAGTCCGAAGCAGTGGCATGAAGTCCGGATTGAGAAGGTTTGACCAGGGGCCAGGTTCCATGGTGAATTCACTCGCTTCACTTGTCATCAACGGTGATCTTTCCCAGCATGGAATAGATGTTGATTAGCGCTTTGTTCATCATCTCTTCACCCGCACCGATCTGGGCGGGTGATACGGGAGCATCGGCGCCATAACCCCCTTCCGAAATCGCTTCAATAGTCGGGAAGTAATTCATGTATCCATTGCAGTAGCCGAAAAAAAGCGTGTGTTTCACGTAAGATCGATCTCTTAGCCGAACGGCGTGATTACTGAAGAATTCGCCGGAACCGCCGACGATCGCGATTTCCCTGTTGATCAGGACGGTATTCAACTCCGGATGCATTCCGTCCTTATAGTCCTCGGCGAAATTCCGAATCAATTCGGGAAAGAATGCCGCGCCGTAGAGGGCCATGACGGCAGGATTGTTCAGATCAATGCGGGTCGTGAAATGAAACCGATCAACTCGTCCCTTGATCGATGGTCGCGCGGGAGCGATCGTCTCCGTCGCCTTGGCCAGCTTGACACATTCAGCACCCAACTGCTCGCCAAAGCCCTGGGGACCCGTCACATTAATCGCATTGACACTCATATCTCCCGATGCTCCCTGAATGAAGACGCAAGGGGCATTCAATTCCTTTTCTACATAGTTCATCATGAACCCGGGATAGTCGGCCGAGAATTTGAGGATCTCTCCCTTGGTCATCACGGGGTGGGCCGCAAAATTGACGAGGACTGTGATGGGCTTCCCCTGAAGATCGTCGAACCGGATCACAGAGAGTTGCGGATCTCGGGCTGCAGGCTGACGCTTGCTGTGCCGATTGCGATTGTATGGGACTTCGGCCGACGTGACGCCGATCCGGGCTGGCTGTAATTTGGATGCCGCTTCAATAATTGTTGTCGAAATCAGATCGGGAAGAGTTTTCAGATAATCGATGGCGGCGTCGAAGCGTCCTTTTCCAAATCCTTCGCGATCGGTCAGTTCCAGCACCGGTCCGTGATGCGTGTGTGATCCGACAATCAGGACGTATTCGATCTGGGCCTTTTCACGGATTGTCGCTCGAATTTCGTCCATCATAGCTGTCGTCGGTGCTCGCCCCATATCCAGTCCGACCAGAGCCACCCGATCCGTACCTGCTTCGATGACAATGGCCTTGGCCATCAGTGGATCAAGCGTCCCTTGTGACAGAAGATCCCTGCGCGCTCCGTAGCCCCACATGGGCATGGCAACTTGCGGAGTGGCATCTTTTTGCGCATAACCGACGCGAAAATCAGATTCGTCCGCATGAATGGTGGTTATTGGCAAGGCCGCGATCGACAACGTCATCAAACATAAGAAGCGCAAAAGCATCTGTTGGCCTCGGTGATTTTTAGAGCAATCAGCAATTCCGATCGGAAAGCCGAACGCATCGGCTTTGAACTCGGGATTGTGACATTCCATACTAATAAAGAGAAGTGTTTGACGCGTTGTCACAGCGAAGGACCAACCGATGCGTTATGGATTTATCTTAGCCGTCAGCGGATGTCTGTGTTGTTTCGTTCATCCGGTATTGTCGCAAGAGACCAGTGCGAAGCGACCTTATGCGAATCGGCTCACCCTGATCGAACAACCGCAAAAGTTGCTCGCAGATTTTCCCGAGTTTTTTGAGCCCATTATCGAGCAGTCACACTTTGAAGCTCCACCACTCGTTGTCGATGCGGGCGCCGACCTGGATGTTCGTGCATGGAGATTCTCGTACAACGCCCGAGGGATTATTGAAATCCCGAACCACCTGAAGGCTTCAGAAACAGCCGTCATCATGGTTCATCCGTGGGGTATTGACGATGGACAAGGCTGGAATACACCCGAACCTGCAGGTGTCGCTGACTTCTGTACCACAGAAAAGAATCATCTTGCCGCGCGTCATACTCGCGAAATCGTGCGGCCCTTTATTAATTCACTGCGAGGAAAAGTGGGAAACGTTCTTTACAGCCTGCCGGGTGATCTCGATCCGATCCGCCGCAAGTTGTATCGGTCTTTTACATACAAACCGACGGACCAGGAACGCCGCGAAGGTGCTCGTGAGCTCACCTCAAAACTTGCTGGATTCAGGTATCGAGGCGAACCGCTGCCGGCGGAGCTGTTACTTTCGAAGGACAAGCCTGTAATCGACTATTTCGCCCAGTTCCCAGGGCTGGACGCCGGCCCGAAATTCAATAATGAAGGATTCTGGAAGCTACCGATTCCCGTCACAACCGATGTGGACGTCGAACCAAATGATGTCGTTATTTACGACGCCGAAGGATACGAGCCGCTGAAAACGTTTCTTAAGTCAAACGGCATTCGTCACGTGCTATTAACAGGCTATGCGACGGACATGTGCTTTTGTCGTACTACCGCCGGCTACGAGAACCTGTCGAAGGACTTCAACGTATTTCTGGTAGGCGATGCCTCGCTGGCCACATTTCCTTCCAATAAGTCGCCGCGATTTGCCGTCAACGCAGCGATCTCATTCGCGGCCCTTAACCACCTGATTACACAGGTCTCATGGGTAAAAATAAAAGGTGTCAACCCATGACAGCGACCAGTAAGAAACGAAACGAACAGCACGAATCTGATGATTCGATTAATTCCATGCGCGAGATCGGCCAGGTGCATCAATGGACTCGCCGTGACTGGTTGAAACGTGTCGCGACAAACAGCCTTGGTGCGATGGCCACATTCCCATTGGATTACAGTCAACTGCGTGCTGCTGAATCCGACAAATGTCTGGTCGCGATAACGTTCGATCTCGAAATGAGCGCCAACTTCCCGACCCGAGAGACAACTCATTGGAACTTCGAGAAGGGTAACTTGAACGATGAGACAAAAAAGTATTCTGTCGAAGCGGCGCGTCGAGTCAAAGCGGCCGGAGGACGGCTTCACTTCTTCGCCGTCGGTCGCGTATTCGAGCAACCCAACATGGACTGGATCGCCGAGATTGCACGGTCGGGACACCCGATTGGTAACCACACATACGACCATGTGAATGTTACCGCAACGACGGTCAATGATTTGCAGTTCCGCTTTCAACGGGCACCCTGGCTATTACGAGGACAATCTGTCGATGACGCCATTCGCGACAATATTCAATTGACCAGCAATGCGATGAAATCGAGATTAGGGATCGATCCTGTTGGATTTCGTACTCCAGGTGGATTTGCAACTGGTCTGCGCGAGCACCCCAAGGTGAGATCCATGCTTTTGGAATTGGGGTATGACTGGGTGAGTAGCCTTTACCCACCCCACCCGAATTCAGAGCCAATGCAACAACCGACCGCTGCCGTGGTGGAAGGAATCGTTGCGGCTCAAGCGCTGGCACAACCGTTCGTCTACCCTGACGGTTTGATCGAGATTCCGATGAGCCCGATCAGCGATATCGGAGCGTTCCGAACCGGACAATGGCGGCTCGAATGGTTTTTACAGGCGATACGAGAATCTCTGGATTGGGCAATTGAGCATCGAGCGGTATTCGACTTTCTTGCTCATCCAAGTTGCCTGTACGTTGTCGACCCGGAATTCAAATCGATCGAATTAATTTGTGACCGCGTCAAAAAGGCCGGCGACAGGGCTATGATTGCCGACCTGACAACAATTGCGCGTCGGGCAAAACGATAAAAACCGCTGACGGGTCTACTGAAAATGTGTCCGACAGAATCAATTTTCACATCGGAACCAGGGGAGTCACATCCCTCTGGGCAAATCCGTCCGGAAAATTGGCTTCGTCCGCTTCAGCGTCAGCCAACGAGTCGTCGCCACGCGCCACGACCTAAGGTTTGTCAAACTTGAAAACGTCGATTGGCGTTGGAGATTTGCAGATTGAGCTTCGATTTTTTTGGCGAGCCGAACGGAACGGCAGCCAACCGCTAATTCTGACATTCGATACGGTGGATAAGAATTGTTTTTACCGTTCTTTTGCTTGCTGCGATTTCAGATGCGTGTGAAAAGCCAGTAACACGAGGCCGATCATACATCCAACCCAGGTAAAATAGCCTGGGCCAAGCGCCGTCACAGTGGGAACGAAAGATATCGTCAGGGAAACGAATGTCGCTGCCAGACCCCACCAAAACGCAGGCGTGACCTGGTTTTGATTGAGTCGCACCATGCCCGTGAAGAAAAACGGATTAGCCCACCAAGGTGGAAACAGCCAGGGTACACAGCAAGGAAATACCAAGCACCCAAAACCCGGGATCCATCCACGTGGATCATACAGGCCGCCGCCATTTTCTGGCTCAAGGTGAATCGCCGGCAAGCAAAGTGATACCAGATAAAGGGCAATCAGCAGTAACTGGCCGATCACGCGAACCGTGTTCCGATGGGGGTGCTCGGCGACTTTCATAGGAAGTTTCGCTTTTTGACTCTGGCATTCACTAACACAAAAAAATGCATCGCTGATAATTTCACTATACGTGGCGGACAATGGACTCGATACCGTTTGATCGAGTTTGAGACTTTGCCGTGCGCGTCTTGGCGTTTAATCCGATTTGTGGTATCTGATGTGTGCGGATCGAGAGTCAGCATCAGTCGTTCCGGGCCGATGCATTTGCTTCTTTCAAAACAAAGCTTTCCCTAATGGCTGGTGCAGAGCAGTATCTAAAGCCTTCAGTGATCAGAAATGTCGCCCGGCTCGATTTACGCGCACGATTTATCATCGAAGGGTTCCTGACAGGCCTGCACTCCAGCCCGTTTCAAGGCTTCAGCGTTGAGTTCAGCGAACACCGGCGGTATGCACAGGGAGACGATCCGAGAAATATCGACTGGCTGGTGTTTGCTAAAACCGACCGGTTCTATGTTAAAAAGTATCAGGCAGAAACGAATATTTCGGGCTATCTGCTGATGGATCTCTCGGAAAGCATGGCCTACACGTATCGACAAGAACTTTCCAAGTTCGACTATTGTATTTGCCTGGCTGCAGCACTTGGTTATTTGATGATTCATCAGCAGGACCCTGTCGGCCTGATGACGTTTTCAGACAAGTTGCACGCCTGTCTTCCCGCGCGCAGCAAGCGAAGCCAGCTCGGCAGCATGTTGGGATTGCTCTCCAAGGCACGTCCGTCGGGTCAGACGGATGTCGCAGGCAATTTGCGGCGCATCGCAGCGATGATTCGACATCGAAGCCTGTTCATGCTTTTTTCTGATCTGTTATGTGACCCTGAACCTGTGATCGATGCCTTGCGAATGTTGCGGCACCGCGGACACGATGTCATCGTGTTTCATGTCCTGGACGAAGCCGAGGTCAATTTTCCGTTCGACAGCCTTTCTGATTTCGAAGACCCCGAATCGGGCGAGCGATTGATCGTGGATGCGGTCGGAATACGTGGTGACTACCTGGAAGCCATTCGAGAACTGCGCGAACGCTACAAGAAGGATTGTCTTCGAATGGGTGCTGACTATGTTGCACTCGATACGAGCCTGCCGTTCGACCGGGCACTCGTGGAATACCTGTCTCAACGCCAGGCGCGGTTTTAAAAACGCTTTTGTGCGCAACTCGCCTTGGTGATCGGGCCTACTGACCTCCTACAAGAGATCGAGCGAAGGTCGCCTGTTTTCCCAAGAAAGTTCGCCCCGTTAAATTGTTGATGGTTCGACGGGCTAAGCACCGATCAGCTGATCAAAAGAAATCCTCACATCAGTGTAAGAATCAAGGACCGGCAAACACGAAGACGAGTCATCTGGTCGGTCACTGACGCGGTGTCATGAGACCCGTTTACAACAGTCTTTTTCGCTCGCAACGTACGACCAGCATACAACATACACACGACATTGGCGGATTAGATTTCAGTGAATTTTGGGCTAATCAATGATGGAAACGGTAGATTGCTTTCCAGTAATCGGTTAATCTCCTCACGTCTTTCAAATTCGAAAGCGGGCCTGTTCCCACTGAATCACAAATTGCACTAGAAAGAAGCAAAATGAACAAGTATCTGACAGAATTCATCGGAACATTTTTCCTCGTATTGACCATCGGCTGTTGCGTCATCGGCGGAGCCACATTGCCACCATTGGCGATTGGATCAGCCTTGATGGTCATGATTTTCGCTGGCGGACATGTTTCCGGCGCACATTACAATCCTGCCGTGACGCTCGCAGTGACGTTGCGTGGCCGATGTTCGTTTGCCGACGCGATTCCCTACATCGTTTTCCAAGTCCTTGGTGCCGCTGCCGCTGCATTTGCGGTTGGTATTCTTTACGGTTCCCCGAAGGATGCCCCACTGGATCTGTCGGCGAAAGTTCCTCAGGCTCTTCTCGCAGAGTTCCTGTATACATTCGCTCTGGCCTACGTCGTAT
Source organism: uncultured Schlesneria sp. (assembly GCA_903899985.1). Taxonomy (GTDB): domain Bacteria; phylum Planctomycetota; class Planctomycetia; order Planctomycetales; family Planctomycetaceae; genus Schlesneria. The sequence continues at coordinate 30,439 of CAIULL010000216.1, read as the reverse complement.
TAAACGTGGCAACTGCGAAAGCCAACGCCAACAACTCGTTCTACGGCCTGGCTATCGGATTCACCGTCCTGGCAGGTGCCTTTGCCGTCGGCGGGATTTCCGGTGGTGCGTTTAATCCTGCCGTTGCGGTTGGTATCACCATCATGAAGCTGACCGCCGTGGCGAATATCTGGATTTATCTTCTTGCTGACTTCGCTGGCGGTGCCGTCGCCGCCCTCGTCTTTAAGTTTATCAATCCAGAAGACAAGTAAATCTGATCGATTGATCAAAGATACGAAGATAGCTGAGAATCAAAAACGGTTCGGACGTGACGTCTGAATTTCCAGGACTTCAATAGAGCTCATCGTTCGATGAGCTCTATTCGTTTCCAGTACGCCGTTTCATTCTGCCAGTTGTTCGACTGGTTCAGCACTTCCAGTACGACCTTTTGACCGGCAAATTTTTCCAGGTCGATCTGAATGGTCGCCCACCCCTTTTGAGCAGTGGTCAGCTTCGCATCGATCAATTGATCGTGAATGACCTGCCCGTTCGCACGAACAACAAGTTGCCAGTCGCATTGATCCTGATGCGAGACATGCAGGTCGAGCATCATGGGCCGATCCTTTGGCAGAATTGCAGCTCCGCGAAGGATCAATGGTTTGTCAGCGGCATTCGCGTGAGTCCTGAAAACGTCAGTCTGACCATTCTGTCCGATATGCCAAACCAGCCCATGAGCCATATCGAGTGACGAGAATAATGGTGCAATCCGAGAAAACTCAGCGGCGAAGTCTTCGCGACGTGGAATCGTCAACGTGCCGTTTCCGTCAGGTTGTGGCGAAGCGGGCTGCGGGTTAACGAGTAATCTGGAGACGTACTCCAGATCCACATTCGTTCGCGCCAGATAAAAATGATCAAACCATGCCGCCTCTCCATCAACGCAGTTCAGCGACAGTCCAGTGACATTGAACAGGCCAAAATCGCCGAACAGATCACGCTGAATCAATTGCCATTCGCGCGGTAAATCCCCCTGAAGCCATAGAGGAAACGGCGGCTGAGCCGTGACCACGCCTCGTTCATAGACATAGCCATATTTCTGCCCCCGTTCATCAGCGACCGTTGTTCGACGGCGGGCTCGATTTGTTCCGCTGAAAAACGGACCTCCATCCCCCAGTCGCCCTCGATTCGCAAACTGAACTTGAATCCGCGTTCCCGTCTGCTTTTTCCAGGCGAAAACGACATACCGATACTGCCCCAACTGCGGATGTTCACAGATCACGGCATCAAGACCGGGGATCGCCGGATTCTCGACAGAGGGTGGAGTGACTTTCAGAGTGCGGGTACCTGAGTAGGGCTTCTCAGTATCCGTGACCGCTGTTCCCGTCCCCTGGCTCAGACGCGCTGCAAACTTTTCGTCGTCCTCAAAGACTGTTAACAGTCCCGGTCGTTCAGGTCCGACGGAAAAGCCGCGCCAGTCAACCCAGGATTTTTCGTCGGTCGGATAGACAACAACTTCCATGTTGACCGTTTTCCCCTGAAATGGCCGGACGTTTAACATCATCGGCTCGGGATCGGTAAGAGACTGCCTGATCGGAACCTCAAATTCGCCGAAAACTCGACCGTCGAAGCGAATCTGGACGGTCGAAGGAGACGTATTGTCGGCAAATCGACTGCCCATCAGGGATAGCCAACGATCGCCAGTACCGATTTTGACTTTACGAGAGAGCACAGAGAACGCGTCGGTCGGACGGGTGGTCAGTCGAAATTGCGGATCTCGAACATCTGTCGTATCAATCACGTTTGCCACGTTCATCGAGACAGCATCCGCTGGCGAGAGTACCCAGCCGATCAAGCCTGGCAATTGTGCAATTCGCCGCTTGGAGACTTCGGACTCAAGCGCGGCAGGGTCCAGGCGCAATTCTGGTTCGTACCAGTTCAAAACATCGCGAACATCGAAGGGATCAGCCCCAGCGGGACGCCCTTCGTGTGCCATTTCCGTCCGGAACGAAATCCGACGCTGTTCCGCTTGACCTGCAGGAAGATCATGCCAATTGACATTTCCGACGAAGGCCGAGCCGATCACGTTGGTCTGTTTCATCACGGATTGACCATTTCCCACCAGAACCTCAACGTTGATGCAGCCGCCAGTTTCGGCAATACGGTCCAATCCGAATTGCGTTCGCACGGCACGTGCCGTCTCAGGGTATTCGAACATGAGTTCTGAAGTCCCCTGGACTCCGAAGCCCCAGCCAAACTCTTTGTCGGATGATCGCAGCGGACCTCGCACGATATTCTGATCCAGCTGGTAGTCCCACATCCCGCCGAACACCGCTTTATGGGATGCCAGAACGGGTGTCAGATTCGACATGGGGATCTCATGAGGCGCGAAGAAACGCCAGCTGCGAACGGCACGATACTGAATCCAGATTGAATCGAGACTCCACGCCGGCTGAATCAACTGATAACAATGATCAGGCCGATTCTTGTCGCCATGATGTCGTGCCTGAAAGCGCTCAAGCGAAGTGGTTAAGCGGCTTCCATCCGCCGCACTGAGCTGAATCAATCGAGACTTCAGATGCGGCGAAAGTACGGCAAGCTGTTCGTAATAGGCATTCCAAGGACTTAATTTTGGAAGATGGATTTCCCCAAGATCCGAAATCGCAAATTGTTTGACCCCGTCGCTCGTCAGCAGAATGATTCCCTGGGCGGACCAGCGAAGCGACCGAAATGTGATCAACTCGCCGCTTCTCAGCCAGACCGTTCCCGGCTGAAGTTCATCGGCGCCGACATGTTCCCAGACGATCTTCCGCACCCATTCGGCCGTTACCCGCAGTTCTGCGGGGATGTTTATATCCGGGGGTTGTACTTCCAGAACGGGTTTTACAACAAGAAATGGTGGTTTCGTTTCATAGGGGTTTTCACGTCCTTCAAAGTAGGCAACGACTTCACCAGCCAGTCGGTCCCCCCCTTCGAATTCGACGTATGACGCGGTCTTTAAGTTGGTCGTCTGCTGCCGATCGATGATCCATCGGACTGGGACCCCCGGATCAAAAAGTGCTCGCCCCCCAATTTTGGGCTGGGAGTTAGGCTCATTCCATTCCCGGACTTCTGCTTCTTCGGCACGACTGCCGTCAGCGAACATCGCCACAAATCGCTCGGCCGCGAAACAGAAGGATGGGACGAAAAGCAAAAAGCCTGAAACCAGCCAAAATCGAATCATCAATCACTCCAGACACGTCGTCGGCGGATAACGTCGATGGCCTGTGACCAATGAGGTCTCGAAAGGTCGAATCGAATTATTCGCCAGACAAAACGGGACAATTCCATGTTAAACGAAATCCGTCCGTTTTGCCGTTCATCGATCATTCTGCATGACAAGATCGGTCAAGGTGGACGTAGCCTCCGTCGACATGGATCAATTGACCGGTCGTGTGGCTGGAACACTCTGAGAGCAAAAACGCCACCGTATTGGCAATCTCGGTGCAGGTCGTCATTCGTTGGCCGAAGGGGATGCGAGATTCGACTTTGCGACGAGTTTCCTCGGGGTTGGGAACCGTCGCCAGCCAGGTGGCATACATTGGCGTCCAGCATTCGGCGACGATCACGGCATTAACTCGGATACCGTATTTCCCCAGTTCGATCGCCCATTCTCGCGTCAACGCGTTTCGCCCGCCGTTGGCAGCCGCGTATGCCGACGTCGCACCCTGACCCGTTTCGGCGACCTTCGAACCGACGTTTACAATTGCTCCACGCGACTTCTTTAACTCAGGCAGGGCGAACTGAGCCATCTCATAATAATGAATCAGGTTTTTGCGAAGCGAAGCAAGAAACCGATCCGTGTCACCGTTTTCGAGGCTGACACCGTCGTTGATCCCGGCGTTGTTGACGAGTCCTTCGATTCGCCCAAATTTCTCGATCGTCGCATCAACCGCATGTCGACAATCTTCGGTACGATTCAGCTCTGCCACGACCGACCAGGCTTGATGCCCAGCCGCTTCGATGGCGCTGACGGCTCTGGCATTATCATCTGCGTTTCGACCGACGATGACCGGGATTGCCCCCTCCGTAGCGATCACTTCGGCAACGCCCAATCCGATCCCCTTGGCACCGCCGGTGACGAGAACGACTTTGTTTTTCAGTTGAAGATCCACGTAGCTATTTTCCTTGTAAATTACGGATCAGGCGACAGTTGGAAAGAATTTTTGAACTTTCACTTTTCGTCTATTCATTAAAACTCTGCAACGATTGGACGGGTTCGTCAAGCGGCGAAATTCCAGGTAAGGACAACTCACGGATTGATCTTGAGCAAGTTTTGCCGGTTCAGTACAAACCGCTTCCATATCTGAAGGTCGGTCTGCGGCATGCCGGTCGCCGACGACATTTTGACGTCTATTGGTTTTCGAACTTCCGATCGACTCGGCATGGAGGCCTCGCCGATGCGTTTTCTGTTGCTGATTGCTGGTGCAGCGTTGCTTGCCAACGGAATGGTGGTTCGCGCAGAAGACCGTAAATTTCCGTATGAAGCGATCGTCGAAGTCGAAGACGGTGAAAATGTTCGCAGTGGGCCGGGCCCCAAGTACTACCCGACGGACAAACTGCAGAAGGGGGATCGCGTAATGGTCCACCGGCACGATCCTGGTGGCTGGTGCATGATTTCCCCCCCACCAGGAAGTTTCAGCTGGATCCGGGCGGAACACGTGCAGAGAAGTGGCAAAGACGGTGGCGTTCTAAAAACCAATGGAGTCGTTGTTCATATTGGCAGTACGATCAATCCTGACGAATTCACAACGGTGCAGGCGAATCTGTCCAAAAGTGACGCGGTTGAGATCCTTGGTGAGAAAAACTTCCCATTTGAGGACGGCCCCCGCCTCATGTACAAAATCAGCCCCGTAAAGCGGGAATGGCGTTGGATTCCTCGTAAATCGATCGTCGCGGTAGATGCATTACGCTCAGATCCATTTCCGGCAGAACAACCTCAACGAAAAAAACGGACCGGTCCGGTCGCGAACGCGGAAGACGATAACTTTGCGCAACCGATTTCGACGGGATCAAGTTCGAATGATGCTGTCGTCGACGCCACGGCTCGCTCTGAAAAGCGAGTTGCGGATAACACCGGCGTACGGCGGACTGGTCCCGATCCCGATCAATTGGCTGCCGGGCGAACAAGACTCGACGAAATTGATGAACATTTCCGCGGTATGATTCGACAGGAGCCGCCGACCTGGGACCTCGACTCGCTGGAAACTCTATACAAGGAGCTTGACGAAGACATCGGAGTCGCATCAATGACTTCGACAATTGCACTTCGATTAGACGCAGTGAAACGCTACCGGGGCATCCAAAAGAACTATCTGGAATTCGCGCAACTCTCATCAGACACAAAGCAGCGCGATGCGCAATTGATGGGAATACAAACGCAGCTCGGGGCTGGGCAGCAACCCGTTGCGGGTCCGACTTCGGCTCCATCGACTGTGCCGCAAACCGCTCAGGCAACGACCCCACCGACGATGCAGCAACCACCTGCAGAACGAACTGCTCAAGCTTCAGCACCGGCGTTCGACGGTGCGGGAATCGTGCAAAAGATGGCAAAGACATTCCCAGGGGGGCCGCAGTTTGTGCTGATTGCTCCCGATGGCCGAATGTTGTCTTTTCTGACCTCATCGCCAGGGGTCGACCTGAATCGCTATGTCGGTCGTGCCATGGGCATCTTTGGCCAACGAGTCCATCGAAATGACTGGAACGCCGACACGATCACGGTCCAAAGCCTGCAGCCGGTTCAGTTGAAGGGTTCTCGCTGATTTGTTTTCAATACGCCTGAAGCTCAATTGAAGGTTTTTTGACCTTTCTTCTTGACGATCCCGGCTTTAGTCTGTCATGAATAACAGCACCCACCTTAATTGAGTAGCGTTTCATGGCAACAGACCATTTCATCCCGCGTCATCCACGTGCCGCGGCCGTGCTTTCGCTGATCGGCAACACGGCACTTGTTCCCTTGCGGTTTGAGGCGGAAGGTTTAACGATTCACGCCAAGTGTGAATTCCTCAATCCGAGTGGAAGCATCAAAGACCGGCTGGCCAAAACGGTGCTCGTCGATGCCGAGCGGCGCGGCTTGTTGCAACCAGATTCCGTGATCCTTGAATGTTCAAGCGGAAACACGGGAATCGCAATGTCGATGCTCGGTGCCGCGATGGGATATCGAGTGACAATCCTGATGTCGCAAGGGGCTAGTGTTGAGCGTCGACATCTGATCCAGCAACTAGGTGCTACGCTGATTTTGTTTGAAAGCGAAGGTCGCTACCAGACCGGGATTACAATGTCGCGAGAAATGGCGGCGAAAGACAGCAAATACTTTTTGCCTCGTCAATTTGAAAACGTGCTGAATGTGGAGGATCACGAACTGCATACGGGACGTGAGATTATCGAACAACTTGATGGACCGGTCGACGCGTTTGTCACGGGATACGGTACCGGAGGAACGTTGGCGGGCATTGGCAAGGCACTTAAGTCGCGGTACCCAACGGCTAAGATTTATGCCATGGAACCGTCCGAAGCCGCGTTGCTTCTCGGCGAAATGCCCTGCTGCCACCAGATTGAGGGGATCGCGGACGGGTTTATTCCGCAATTACTCAAGGATGCTCCACTGGACGGTGAAGTCAAAGTGACCAGCCGCGACGCCATGGCGATGACAAAGCGACTGCACCGGGAGTTCGGTTTGCTCGTCGGCACGTCCTCAGGTGCCAACGTAGTTGCTGCTCTAAAACTGGCGAGCGATCTCGGCCCGGAAAAACGGGTTGTGACACTGTTGTGCGACCGTGCCGAACGATATTTCAGCACATCGTTATTTGATCATTCTTCCAATCCACCGCCGGTTTAACCAGTACGATTCGTTCGCGATGGGCGCAAGCAGGGAATCTGCGCTCGTCACTGCACTTCAGACAACGAAAAAGGCCCGCCCAGAATTACTGGACGGGCCTTTTGTTTTTTGTTTTCGGCGATCAGGCAGCCGTTGCGGAATCATCGAGTGGCCGTAGCGATTTTTCGCCTCGAATCACTTCCGGGGTCAGTACATACTTCTTGCCAGGAGCCTGGTCAGGAAGATCGTACATGACTTCGAACATTGATTCTTCGACCACGGAACGAAGGCCGCGAGCACCGGTATCTTTTTCTTTCGCGATGCGAGCGATCTCACGCAATGCGTCTGGAGTGAATTCCAGTTCGGCATTTTCCATCTGGAAGAATTTTTGATACTGCTTGACCAGCGAATTCTTCGGCTCGATCAGAATCTTGACCAGGTCCTCTTCCGCCAGAGGCAGCAGGGCACTTACGACGGGAAGACGACCAACCAGTTCCGGAATCATTCCGTACTCGATGATGTCATCGGTACATGCCTGACTCAGCAGTTTGCCGGATCGGGTCTTGTTGTCTTCCTGCTCGGCCTTATTCGACGCACCAAAGCCGATGGTTCGTTTCCCCATCCGTTTGGCGATGATGTCTTCGAGTCCGACGAACGTTCCGCCGCAGATAAACAGGATGTTGGTCGTGTCGATCTGGATGTACTGCTGTTCGGGATGCTTACGGCCCCCTTGTGGCGGTACGTTGGCGACGGTCCCTTCGAGCATTTTCAGCAATGCCTGCTGAACACCTTCGCCGGAAACGTCACGAGTGATCGAAACGTTCTGCGATGTCTTTCCGATCTTGTCGATTTCGTCGATGAAGACGATCCCTCGCTGTGCCGTTTCGATATCAAAATCGGCGGCGTGCAGCAGCTTGAGGAGAAGGTTTTCAACGTCTTCACCAACATAGCCCGCTTCGGTGAGCGTCGTGGCGTCACCGATTGCGAAAGGAACCTGCAAAAGTCGAGCAAGCGTTCTTGCCATGAGCGTTTTGCCTGATCCCGTCGGACCGATCAACAGGATATTCGACTTTTCGATTTCGACTTCGTTGTCGACGTCGGCAGTTGCCATCAATCGCTTGTAGTGATTGTGGACTGCCACGGACAGAATCTTTTTCGTCCGGTCCTGGCCGATTACGTATTGATTGAGATGTTCAGTAATCTCACGCGGGCTGGGGACTCGATTGAACAGTTTGGTCGAGCCACCACGGCGACGCTTTTCCTGATCCAGAATATTCTGGCACAGTTCGATGCATTCGCCACAAATGTAAACCTCGTCCGGCCCTTCGACGAGCGGACCGACTTCTCGGTAGCTCTTTCGACAGAACGAACAGTTTGCATTTTTTTTGCCGGTTGAGCCGCGCTTACCGGTTGACATGAAATCGCGTCCTGAGGCCATCAGCTATCCTTCAACGCTGCCGATTGAACTTCTTCAGTGAGTGACACAGTGGTGAAAGCTGGCGGCGCGTCCGTGGCCTTTTTGTTGCAAGTAAATATTGCACGCTCATCCTTCGCTCGTCCATCATCCATGAGGACGTTCCATCATCGTTTTCAGTTGCGTTTATCTCTGGTGTTTTTCGTCAGTTTTCTCGTTCGTCGTCAGTCTGTTTTTGGGTTTCGGTTTCGGCAGAAATTGCTTCTGGCTTTGCCTTTCCCGCGAGTCGCGACTTTTGGGAGCCACTCGCTAACCGACTCCTGATTAATCGGAACTCGTCGTCCGAGAGGCCACCCTCCTGATGTAATTCGCGGAACTGCGTCAGCATTTCCAAGGTTCCATCCGCATTCTCGGAATCTTCGCGAAAGTACGACCTCAACCAAAAAATTAACCAGATCGACGCAACGATACCAACTACGAGCATGCCCCATTGCCATGGAGACATCGCCTGCTGATAAAGATTCCAACGATTCCAGTCAACCATTGCCGCACCTTCCAGCCGTTTTTGCCGAACCCCTTTCGCTAACATGCTTCTTGACGAGACTCGATCGATAAAATGAATTCACCAGCCACGCAATCTGGCTGCTTTCAACGCAGAGTAATCGGAAAGCAAGAACTGTGCCAGTCATTGTTACGGCTCGAAATCTGCCGTACGACAACCGGCTTCGGCGGTTCCTGCCGCCCACATTTGTATGGCTTACACAACGCGATGTTCGCACCCAATACTGATTTGTAGATTTGGATCGCTCTCAGGTCCAGTCTTCATTGCGTCAGCCGTAAGATCTTCCCTGCGATGTTTTGAAATTCCCACAGAGACGAGGTTCAAAGTTGTCGGCCAGCGGAATACAATGACGTGCTGCGGAGAACTTGGGTTTTCAAATTCATCGTGGCAATTCGCCAACACAGTCCGCAATTTTACGTTTACCAGAGAATGGCGCCGCCAGGCATCTGCCGAATTGATTAATCTTTTAGTCGGAATGCTTAAACGGATAATCATGGACGCCCCCTTTATGGCTGCGAGAAACCATCTATGAATTTTGACCAGAGACTCGAACGAGCTATTGAGCGCGGCCAGCGACAACGCGATGCTGAATCCCGCGAGCGGGCACTGCAGGCGCTTACCGAAGAAGAATGTCGCAATATTCACTCGAAATCCCGGCTTGAGCTCTCAGAACATGTTGAAGCCGGCCTGCATAAGCTGGCCGACTACTTCCCCGGATTTGACTACGAGACGTTGATGTCCGCCGACGGATGGGGAGCTCGAATTCGCCGCGATGACCTCGCTCCGGGGCCGGCTGGGACAAAGGGCCTGGTTCACTTTTATAGTCATATTGAAATGCTGGTCCGGCCGTATTCGCCGACGCGAATCGTTGAACTCGTCGCTCGCGGGGCCATCCGCAATAAAGAAGTTCTTAGCCGGTCACATTTTCAGCAGTTGACCCAGGTCGACATCGATGGATTCCGAGATGTCGTCGATCAATGGATTCTGGAATACGCCGAGAAATTTTCGGCCCGGGCATGAAATTCATAAAGATTACGGAGAGGTTTAACGAATGAGTCGACACGATGATCTGCAACGAGTTTTAGATGGCGGCATCGTGGCCATTATTCGTGCCACTTCCGGCGAGCAGCTGGTGAATGTCGCCCACGCCCTTTACGAAGGAGGAATCGATGTCATCGAAGTGACCTTTACCACTCCGGGTGTCGTCGATGTCATTTCGGCAGTGCGAAAAGAATTTGGCAGCAAGATTCTGCTTGGTGCCGGAACCGTTCTCGACCCGGAAACGGCGCGTACGGCAATCCTTGCCGGAGCTGAATTTCTTGTCTCACCTTGCGTCAATCTGGACATCATCAAACTTGGACTGCGATACGATAAACTGGTGATGCCGGGAGCCTACACTCCAACCGAAATTGTCACCGCATGGGAAGCTGGCGCCGATGTCGTCAAGCTTTTTCCCGCAGACATCGGTGGTGCTCCGTACCTCAAAGCGCTGAAAGGTCCGCTTCCTCAAGTCAGGTTAATGCCCACGGGAGGTGTCAACCGCGAAACGTTAAAAGATTTCGTCAAAGCGGGTGCATGTGCTGTCGGTCTTGGTGGACAGCTTGTCGAAAAAGAAGCTCTCGAAAAAGGAAACTTCGTTCGGATTCGAGAACTTGCAGCGGAATACGTCCAACTCATGCGACAAGCCAGGCTGTGATTGGTCCATTTCATGAGGACATTCCAGGGTTCTGAGACCCGGCCGCAGCTGCATCCGAGCCAGGCCAAAATATGTCAACGCGACCTTCACCCCTTGCACGGGAGAGTGGTGAAAGGGCCTACCCGGCAGAATCGACGTCGAGCAGGTATTTCTGATTTCGGCGGCAGATTTCGATTGCCGGGTTCGATCTGGTTTAATCCTGAAGCTCGTCGCAGGCCATTCGACTCATTTGCGTCGCCGCAGTGGTGAGCTTGCTATCACCAAAGGAACGCAGATTTTTCAATTGGATGTTGAAATTCCTTCACGGAAGGGAAGCGAATTTGAAGCCTGTTCGGCTCTTTGCTGACCTCAAGGGGGTCAAAGCAGCCACCGGGCAACGTTCAAACGACGTTCGGGTAAGATAAGTCGCCAAATCTCTTCGGCAAAAACCGCTCACGGCTCTACTTCGTCGCGGCGATCCAGCGAAAATACACCTCAAAATCGTTGACTGCCGAGATCTCAAATCGAAACCTGGTATCAACTTTGCTTAGTACCAGGCCATTCAGTTTCTCGAAATTCTGCTTTTTTCGGATTGTGCAGGCCCGTTGCCTCTCGTCATCATGGATGAAGCGGATTGTCAACGAATGGCGTTAAAATAGTCGGATTCGTCCGGAGTGTAACGAATTTTGGACAGATAACAGTTTGCGGACTTTGCGGACTGTATATGGCGATGACTGATGTTTGTTCCAGTTTTTGTGATTTCAAAGATTTGATTAAAGCCTGTCTTTGACCTTCGGCTTATCATAATTGACGGAATCCCGGCAAATTGCCACACGTGGTTGCCGGACGAAAATTCAACGGAAATGGCTTGGAACCAGGTTTATTGAGGGGGGCTCAATTATGAAGAATGCGATGGTCAGTGCTTTTGCAGCGCTGGTGATCGCGGTTGCTGCATCACCAGGTACGGCGTTGGCCGGGTGCTATTGTGGTGCCGCAACTTACCGGTGTTGTCCAACGACTGCGTGTCAGCAGTCGTGCTGTTACACGACTCACCGTGTTGAACGGCAGACATGTCAACGAACGGTCTATGAAACGATTCAGGAACCGCAGACGTACACGGTGAATCGAACCGTCTATGAAACGGCGTACGAAGATGTGACGGAAACACATCAACGGATGGTTAACGAGGTTGCTTATCGCGAACAGCAGTACCAGGTTGCTCGACAGGTCTACGAAACGGCCGATCGTGAAGAACGTTACACCGTTATGAAGCCGGTCAGCGAAACGTTGTATCGCGATCAGACCTACACGACGCAAAAACAGGTCTGGGAAGAATCGTGTCGCGAAGTTCGACGCTGCGTCCAACGACCCGTCACCGAGACACTGGAACGGGAATGTCGCAAGACTGTCATGCGTCAGCAGACGGAAGTGATTAATCAGGAACGTTGCTACACGGTGATGCGACCCGTCACCATGTACCGTACGGAAAAGCAGGACTGCGGCCAGTGGACTCAACAACAGGTCTATCATCAAGGCCCCTGCTGTCCAAAGATGGTTTGCGGCCCTTGCGGTCCTCAGATCTGCATGGTTCAGATGCCTGGCTTCTACACTTGTAAGCGAGTCTGGTGCCCGAACATCGTCGAACGACAGATCCCCTGCACGACGTACCAGCCTCAAGTCGTGCGTCAGTCCTGTCCGGTGACTGTCTGTAAGATGGTTCCCGAAACCATTGTGACCAAGGTACCGTACACCGTCTGCCGCATGGTCACAGAACAGGTTGTCGAAAAGGTTCCTTACAAGACATGTCGAATCGTCTGCGAACAGCACGTGCAGAAGGTGCCGTATCAGGTCTGCCGCATGGTCGCTGAAGAATGTGTCCGCAAGGTCCCACATCAGGTCTGCCGTACCATCACGGAAACAAAGACCTGCCGAGTTCCTTACACTGTCTGCCGACAGGAACCTTACACGGTCACCAAGCGAGTCGCTCGATGCGTACCCCGTGAAGTTCAGTCGACCTGTACCCGCATGGTTTCAAAATGTGTTCCACGAGTGGAAAACTACGAAGTCTGCCGACTGGTTCCCGAGACCGTCTGCCCATCAAGCTGCAATTCCTGCGGTTCCGGCGGCTGTGCATCAGGAAATTGCGGTGTCCCCAAGGACACCCAGGTCGACATGAAGCCGATTCCCGAAGAAACCGTGCCGTCGTCAGGCAGCCCGATTTCACACTTCACACGTCGCCGAATCAGTACCTGATCGCTGACGTGATTTCGGCCTTGAGAAACCCTCCTTGAACGACGGGGCGCAACCAATTGGATTGCGTCCCGTTTTGCTTTTTTTGCCGTAATTTTTTAAGAATCACGGCTGTCTTCATGCCATATTCCTTCCTTCGAGGAATTCATTTGTCGATCTTGGCGGTCTCGGGCAAATGACACGCGGGCACTACTAAACCCGCAGGATTCTCAAGAGTTGTTCTCAATGTCCCCACAAATTCACCAGCCTGATATCCATTAACCAGTCGGTGATCAAGGCGCACAAATAATGGTGCCACGCTTCGAATCACGATTGCGTCCCCTTCCGCCACCGGACGCATCTCAGCAGGCCCAAGCGTGACGCTGACTCCGTACGAGTTCGTTGGAAGGCTGCTTGGTTTAAACGAAATCATGGGTGGTGCGGTCGCAAAACCGAGGTGATTGACAAACGCCCCGCTGCCGTTGATTTCTTCCAGTGTCGTTGTGGGAAGCCTGAAGCGATTCGTCAGGAAAAAACCGATGTTTGCCATGCGATAAACCCATTGCGACCTGAACCATTTCAGCCAGCGGTATCGCCGGTTTTCAGCAGGACTTCCCTTCTTCTGGACGTTCGCTTCTGTCGCAGCACGAACAGCCACGTCGCGAGCTTTTCCCATGAGATAACGAGAAATCTCGACCAACGACATTCGCTCCGCATGCCGCAGATAGATGACATTGACTTCACCCGTACGAGTTTCCAGCATCGGCATCGTGATGTGGATTCCGTCATAGGGATAGACGCGGCGTCCAACGACGCGTCGATTGACCGCCGGGTGTCGGTGCATCGCTTCCACGACGGCTCGAATCAGAACATGAGCGGTCGAAATGAATGCACCGGTTTCTCGTTTCTGATCAGTGACAAACTGACTCAACGCCTCGGTCTGGATCGTTGTCCCCCAGATCATTGTCGGATCACAGTAAGCCGATGCGGTCGCAAGGTAGGTTGAATTGACCCAGCCTAATTCTTCCAGCGGAACGGAGCGTGATTCTGTCGGCCAGTAATACACCTTGCGACTCTCCTTCAGGGCTGTTGCCCTGCAATGCGCGCCTCGATCAGCCGGGAAATCGCGGCCGGTGTTTCGAAGGCATCCGGTGTGATGTCTTCGAATTCAAGGCGGATGCCTAACTCGGTCTCGATGAACACGAGTAGATCCATCATCATCAACGAATCGATGATGCCCGATTCCTGTAATTCTGTCTCCCCGTCGATCGACGTCTGGCCTGTGGCGGAAACAAGAAACCCGACGATTTTCTGCTGTATCTCGGCGGCGTTCAAGGATTGCCCCCTTTCGTAATGGAAGGGACAAAATCTTGTCCCGCTCCTGACATTTTCGATTCCCGTTCGGCGATTTGTGTTAACAGGGGACGATCGGCTTTTAATGAGGCGTTTAACGGTATTGAGTCCAACAATCGGACGAAACCTGGAACCATGTGTCGTGGCAGTGCCTCACGGCATTGTGACATGATTTCCGCCTGCATCGGGACATCCGACCCCGTCAAAAACAGCGCCAGGCGGATACCGACCTGTGGAGCCTCGTAGGCGACGGCGACTGCTTGACTGGCTGATAATCGTCGGACGGCAAACTCTTCCAAATCAGTTGGATGGACTCGAAATCCCGCAATCTTAACGATCGCATTTCGACGGCCTCGGTGATAGATCCAGCCTTCGCTATCGGTTTCCGCCAGGTCTCCTGTCAGCAGCCACCCATTTCTGATTCTCTCAGCGGTCGAGGCATCATCCCGCCAGTACCCCAGCATGACATTCGGACCGCGCGCCCGAAGCTCACCTGTCGTTCCGGCGGCGACTGGATTACCAGTTTCGTCGACCACTTCCAACTCGACCCCCGGTATGGCTTGGCCAATGCAACCAGCCGGCAGGCTCGGGAACCGGTCGGGAGGAACGTACGCGAGACGTGCAGTCGCTTCGGTCTGTCCGTACATGAGAAAGAGACGAGCTGGCGAAATCCGCTTGGTCAACTCGACTGCCAGATCATGCGTTAGTGCCCCTCCTGCGACGGCCAGGTATCGCAGTGATGGCAATTCGCTTCGGCCCAGTGACGTGCGATCAAGCAACACACGCACGAGGTCTGGAACGGCGGAGAGGCTCGTCGCACGGAAAGAACTGATCGCTTTAATCAGTGTTTCAGGGAACACGGTCGATCCATCAAGAATCAGTGTCGCGCCGGCCAGAAGATGCGACTGTAGGACGGAGTTTCCAAACGCGTGGTAGAACGGCAGAACGCAGAGTGGTCGATCGTGCGAATTGATCTCGAGATAACGTTGAATCGAGGCGGCGTTTGAAATCAGGTTTTGGTGACTGAGCATAACTCCCTTGGGGTCACCAGTCGAACCCGATGTGAAGAAGATTGCCGCCAGGTCACTTCCGCCTGCCGTGGGTTCCTGCAATTGCCCTTCAGAATGGCTGGAGCACCCACTTAATTTCACGGTAGATGATGGAATTTGTTCGTCGAAAAAGGGGGGACGTTTCGCTGACGCCCCCATCACAACGGTCGACGCTTCTGTCGACTGGCAAATTCGTTCAAGCGACTGTCCTTCCATTTTAGGTGGAATGGGTACGACAACTCCGCCTGCGAGCAGTATCCCGTAGAAAGCGGCGATATACTCCAAGCAGTTAGGAAGCATCACGACGACACGCTCACCAGGAATAAAGCCTGGACAGGATTGAATAGCGGCAGCCACTTCCATCGTCGCGCCGGCCAAGTCACCATACTTCCAGTCATTATCCTTCGTCAGGATCGCGGATTGGTCAAAGCGATGCATCGCAACGTTGAGAAACTCGACACCAAGATGATTGGCCTGGCGCCCACCGACGTCGAAGTAATCTTTCGAAAGACAGGACGGTCTGGTTACGTCCGCCTTAAGAATCAGTAGATTTGCAGGAAACCGACGTCCGGTCGACATGTTCGGTAATTCCATCGATTTGACAGAGAACTACCTGAGCACGGGCAGGGGAGGAATGCCGCCGATGATTGGGCTGTCGGGAGATGACAACAATGCAGGCTGACGTGCAACCACAGCTCCCGTTGCCATCTCACGCATCGCTGTCGTGCTGCCAATTGCAAAATGATTTCGCTTCAACTGACTGGCGAACTCGGGAAATTCTTTAACGTCGATGTTATGGATGATCGTACAGGGACTTTCGGCTTCGACCGGAATCCCTCGGAACATGGGAATCATGTCGAGCTTGCGTGACGCATAGTAGTTGATGCAATAGTCGACATTGCCAGGGACCGGCGTCCCAAGAGTCGATTCGATCAAGACCATGGTCTGAACTCCGATACCATAAGTTTCCAGTCGCTGGGCAAGTATGCACGCGGCGTCAGCGCCGCTGCTGTAACCAACGATGATGACACCCCCCGCCATTTTACATCGCTGGTGAGCACACGCAATTTTCCTCGCCGTTGCAGCCGCCTCCCAACCGTAAATGATCGAGGGTGCATATCCAAGACAGCGAAATTCTTCGGCCAGAGCTTTGGCCCCTGGCCAGTACCCAAGTCCACCCCGAATCAGGATCACATCCTGTCGCCCGCAGCATTCGGCATGACCGATCGTCCCTTGCGCGTCAGCACTGGAAGCGGCACAAATCGCGAAAATCACCGAAAACAGTAGCCGTTTCAAGCGGCCTTCCGTTCGAAAAATTCGGTAAATCAGATTTGTCATGTTTCTAAAACCTTTTCGATTATCTTTTCCATCATCGGCCAAAACCGCGGGTTGCAACCAGCCAATTTCGCCTGTTCCCGTCCGTTTCCCTGCCTGCAACACCCGGGGACGACGGTCGAAGACCCGAAAACACCGCAAAAACCGATTATCTGGTATTCATTATGATCGGCACTTTAAGCCCCTTGACGCGAGCCTCATTGTCGGAGCAGACTCCGCATCCTGAAAATTCGCTTCAGTTTTACGCTTAATCAGCCGGACCTGCGTATTCGGAATGGTTGTCGAATCTGGCGGGATTGCCGTTACGCGCACGATGACGCGAGGTGTTGGATGGATTTTTGGCCGACCAACTGAACCAGATCGGCATTTTCTGCAGAAAAGTGTTGAGTTAATGAGGCGTGCGCCCCACTGCTGCAATACATTAATATTGTTGACGAACTTGAAATCGTGTTTTATTTCAGTCCGCATAGCTTTGGTCGTACTGCTCGCCTGACTTTGGTCTCACCGAACTTTTGACGACGCGCATCAAAAATGCGAATCTTCGAGCCGGCGGCGGCTCGGGTTTCTGCAGAACACGGTGTCCAAAGGAATGGCTGACATAGCGTTTGCAATTTTTCGGCAAGGGATCGGGAATGGAGATCAATGTTTCGACACTTGAAGGATCCAACGAGCTTCCGCTAGTGGTCCAGCCTGTCGAGGCGGGGCGGTGCTCCGCAGAAGACCTCGTTACGTTTATTTCAGACCGAGACGACTGGCTGAAAACGACCCTGCATCGGCACGGCGGAGTCTTGTTCCGAGGATTTCCGATTCGAGAAATTGACCAGTTTCAACAAGTTTCCCAAGCGGCTGTCCCTGAACTTAAACCGTACGTTGAAGGCCAATCGCCCAGAACAAAGGTTGCGGACAACGTCTACACGTCGACGGAATTTCCGCCGCAATATCGCATTACATTGCATAACGAACTGTCCTACGCAAAATCTCCACCGAAACGCATCATTTTTCACTGCCATATCGAACCTGTCGACCGAGGTGAAACACCGATCGTTGATTGCCGTAAGGTCTATCAGAAAATGGATCGAGAACTGCGCGATCGATTTGAACGACTCGGAGTCAAATACGTTAAGACGATGCACGGTCAGGACAGAGGACTGGGGAAATCCTGGATGGACCATTTCGAGACCAACGACCGAAATGCTGTCGAAAAATACTTGCACGAAAACGAAATCGAATACGAATGGTCTGCGAACGCGACCTTGCGAACGTGGTCGATCCGACCAGCCGTAAAGCGTCACCCGGCGACAGGCGAAATGCATTGGTTCAATCAGGCGAATTTGTGGCACGTGACGAATCTCGACGAGCGGCACCGTCGTCAGTTTCTCGATCGATGTGGCATCGACAACCTGCCAACTCATGCCTTTTTTGGCGACGGCAGCGAGATTCCTGACCAGGATCTCGATCGAGTCCGCGAAGTTCTTTGGAGTCAATCAGTGACGTTTCCGTGGCGACAGGGGGATGTATTAGTCCTCGATAATCACCTCGTCGCGCACGGCCGAAATGCTTACTCTGGTCCGCGCAAGATTTTGGTAGCGATGGGTTAATTCGGCGTTTTACGAGGGCTTTGATTGATTCACTCTCACCTCAAGCGTAACTTTGACACGAAAATCCACTCATCCCGAAAATCTCGTATTCGGAGTTATCATGCAACGAAGTTCATTTTCTTCACTGGTCGCCGGATTAATGTTGCTGGTTTGCGGACAATGCTTGATCGCTTCAGAGGCGGACGAGCTTCTGGAGCGTGCCAAGGCCATTCGAAAAAAGGCTGCTGCCACGACAGAGCAAGCCAAAGAAGCCTCGGCCAGGATGCTTGAGGCCGCAGAGCGTCTGGAGTACCAGGCAAAAGGGGATGGCGCACAAGGCGAACGATCAGAGCGTGAAACGAAAGGACGCCAGCTCAAGGAACGCCTTCAGGATTTAATGGCAAAAGCGCGGCAACTGCGTGAAGCGAACGCGCCTGATCAACAATTGGCTGACGTACAAGCGGAGATTTCCGAAATTGAGCAGAACCTGCGTACGATTCATGCAAAACATTCAGATAACGCAAATCATCGTGAATATCAGGGGATTCACCGCGAGTTTCGCCAACAGGCCGAGAAACTTGAAGCTGCTTCCCGCCGAATCCACCACATTCGAGTTGCTGCGGAAAACCTCAAGCAGGCTGAGATCCACGACGTGGCTCATCAATTGATGGAAACCGCTGAAAAAATGGAGCAGGACGTGAAGCGAGCCAAACAACAGTTGGCACATGAAGCACACAACGCAAATGGTCAACCGGGTGAACACGGCCCGGATGCCATTCAGGAACTCCGAAACGAGAACGAACGTCTGAAACAAATGATCAAAGAGTTAAACCGAAAGATCGAAAACCGCTGAATGGCTGTTTCGTTCAATGATGTCCCTGACTTACGGGCTCAGACCTTAATGATACTTCCAATTTCTTGATTCTTTCAATCGCCCAAAGGTAAGTCACGCCGTTTGTCGTCGTGACAAGCACATAGCTGGGGAAATACTGAACCCGAGTGGCCTCGATCGTTGAACCCATCGATTCCTCCGTACTCGCGGTTTTCGAAACGATCACGTTGTAAGACACCGTAAGCTTACCGGTCACGTCTGTCGAACCCGCTGACTGCAGAGCAAAATGCCGGTTGATTCCGGACGTATAAACCAGACCTCCGACTGCCACGACGAGTGCAACTGACAGTGCGACGATAGAAGTTGACAATCCGCAGCCTTTCGTGGGACTCAATATTTCATTGGTCATGCTGTTATCTCCTATGCAGCAAATCGATATTCGCGCGCTTCACGTCAAATTGGGCTGTGATCACGGTACCACGTTTAATAAATGACTTGCTGATGAAAGCATGCGATACGTGAAGCCATGTTGCGTCGCGTTATAAAGCATAACGTTGCCGACTGTATCACCGATTACTTTTTGGGAAATCGCAGACGTGCGCGAGGGATATCTTCTTCCGCATTGTTCTCGACACCGATCCATTGAATTTTGACATCCCCCTCGGACGACTGAGTGACGACTTTGACGGGTAGCCATTTTCCAGCCTTTTCGGCCATCAGCATCGTGTCGGCTTCGAGATTTGTTTCTGAATCAATCGGCTCCCCCGGTTCAACGACTTTCGGTGTTGCGGGCTTTGGCGGAGGTGCGGGTCGTAACTGCATCGCCAGAGATCCGGTCAACCGTGTCTGTTTCCCTTCGTCGACGAAATCGAGGTCCGTTTTGACATTCGTTGAGGCCAGGATCACCATGCCGGTTTCCTGCAGGACATCGAGTTTACCACTGACTGCGCCACCAACGTTCAGGCCGTCACCGCGTCGACCTCGGATTGATCCTGTGACTTCAAACAATGCCGTGGGCCTGGCGTTCAACACCGTACGCATTCCGAGATATTGGTATTTCAAAATGGCCTGAGCGGGGACGAACATCCCAGGCAGTCCGACGGAAAGGTCTCGCTGGACTTTGATCACAGAACCCGGCTGAATTGGTCCGTTCGGAAGGGGTACATAAAAGATGTCGAGCGATTGAAGCAGATTTTCCGTAATGGTCTTGAGCGATTCCTGTTCGTCCTTGGCCGCCTTTCTCAGGTCAGGCAGCGACCGATTGACCGATCCATCGTTTTCAAATTCGACCAATGCCGATGTTTTCAATATATTTTGGCCAACGATTCGCCATCGATCAGAATTCTTGATGACTTCGCCATTCACTTTCAGGCCGATCGAAAAACTGCTGTAGTTTAATCCCATTTTAATCATTTGATTGGGGTCGTAAGGCAGCACCGTCGGGTTCATGATCAATTTCAGGTGCATCGCAAACACATCAGGTTTCGCCGCTCCAACACGAACCTGAAATGTAGAATCGCCCGACAATTCCATCTGTGGCATTTTCCCCGGCTTTGGTTCAAATTTCAGCGTGATTTCTTTTCGCTCGACAGGATTTGGTCGCAGGTTTCCCATCGCTCGATGCCAAATCGCCATACCACTGCCGTCGGTGTAAACCGGACGAAACCAATACGACAGCTTGGGATCCGGGATTGCCTGGGCATCAACCTCAATGTTCGCCGCTCCTTTGCCGTCATACTCGAGAGTTCGGGTTGTGATCGGCGAGTCGTCAGGTAGCGGTTTTGGCTGTTCGAAGCCACCGGGGCGCAGTCTGGACTTCGCGGAAGGGGCGACCCAGTAATCGATCTTCAGGTCCCTCACCCGGCCGAGCGGATCGTCCAGCGACATACGAACCGGAACTTTGATCTTGTCACCACTGATGTAGGAATGGTCGACCGTGATCGAAATCACGCGGCCATTCAGAAATTCTCTCACCTCATCGATGGGAATCGCAAAGTTGATTTGAGTACCGGCAATCGCGGCCACGGCAACTCCAATGACTTGTCCTTTACCATCAACAACAGGACCACCGGAATTGCCGGGGTGCATCCCGCCGTTGACCTGAATTTGCGTCAGCGTCCCGTTATCCTTTCGAAGGCTGGAAATGCTGGACTTGCTGACGGTGATGTTCTTGCCAATTTTGTCCCGAAACGGGAATCCAAAGATGAAAACGGACTGCGTTTCGAGCAGGTCATTGGTTTGTCCAAGTTCCAATGGTTCCGGAAGGTCGGCTCCTTCTGCTTTCAGCACGGCAAGGTCACAAGTTCGATCGATTCCCAGGAGTTTTGCTGCAACTTTTCGGCTGTTGCTTTCGCCGCTATCGATCACAACTTCGATCGCCTGCGGGCGTCGACTGTCTGCGTCGACCATCCCGACGACATGTGCATTGGTAATAACGAGACCTGGTTCAAACGCAAACCAGCCACTCCCTTCGGCAATGCTGTCGTTACTCAGTTTGACTCTCAATTGCACCGTCGCATGCTTTGCTTTCTTAAGGATCTGTTCATTCAGTTGTGCGTCCTGGGCGTTTAATGGTCGCACCACCGCGAGGGACGACAGCGTCGCCATCATTGCGACCGCAAAAAGCGTCTTCAGGTTGCGTTTAACGGACAATTGGGTTTGAAAACGACAATTCATGTGCGAGGCCCTTTCGCAAATGTTGATGAGATTCATTCGATTGAATGGAGATTCAGAATGGCACCAAAATCATGCCATTCAATTCAACAGATCACAATCGAACAAGGGGGCCGAACCTGGCGGCGATTTTCTGGTTGATCTCAACCGAACTCTGGATGACATCGATCCGAGAAGGTCTGAAGACGACGGCGAAGCCGGCCTGCAAGGTCTTTTAAAAATGAAACCCGTTCAACGCGATCCGGCGGCATCTCGCATGGGCCAAGCGTCCGCGTATTCAACCGGTAGAGCTACCGATCTTGCGGAACAGGGACAACGCGCAAAGTCGCCAGTAGGATTTCCCTGTCCTCGGGACCCGGAAGACCTGCAATCAGTGATTCTGCTTCCTTGTAAAGAGACTGGTGGCTACTGACGTCACCGGCACATGCCGCGATGTTGGCTGCGATCGTGCGAGAAATCGCGACCTCCCATGCCTCGCTCTGCCCTGAAGCGAAGAACTCACTGGGGCCTTGGAAATACTTTGCGGCTAGCGCCGCCTCCCCGAGCAATGCGTAAACATGTGCCAGCAATTGTTCTGCATGCGCCTTATTGCTCTCGTTACCGACGATGGACCACAAGTGCATGGCAGCATGCGCGGCATGCAACATGTCGTCATCTTCCGCAGAAGTCCGATCGAGTTTCTCAGAAAGTCCCCACGCCTGATTGTTTGCTCGCGCTGCGATTCGACGTTGCCAGGTCGCAAGTTCTTCAGGGCTGGGTTGTTGTTGAGACATGACGTGAATCCTCTTTCGTAATCCGCCATCATCCGTCGAATTCGCTTCTGAAAGCGTCAGTGGTCATGGTCGTGATCATGGTCGTGGTCGTGATCATGGTCGTGGTCGTGGTCGTGATCATGGTCGTGGTCATGGTCATGATCGTGGTCGTGAGCACAATCATGGTCATGATCGTGCTCATGTTCACATTCTTCGCCGTCATGATCGTGGTCGTGATCATGTTCATCGTCGTCATCATCTTCTTCTTCGAGATGGAAGGCGAACTGGGCCGCCATGTAGACGTCGCGCAGCGGCAGGTCGTGCGCTTTGGCGATTTCCACGCAGTCATCGTACTCGGGTTTGAAGACCGCCGGCTCTTCGTCTCGCCAGCCGACTTTCCCTTTGATCGGGCCGAAATCGGTTTCGACCGTATATCCCAGTCGTTCGCGAATCGAACGTTGGATTCGTTGACGACGGATTCCAAACGTCTGCGTTTCACTGAACAGGATCGTTTCGAGCTTCCCGACGTCCTCGAGCTTGGAAATCACACTGAGCGTAATCGCCGGGCGATCCTTCTTCATTTGAATTGCGGTCGTAAAGACATCAAGTGCCCCGGCAGCGAGTAACTTTCGTTTGGTATAGCCCAGGACTTCTCCCGTGATGTCGTCGAGATTCGTTTCCAGCAGCATGACGGTATCGGCAGAACCTTCGACACCGGTCGTTTCGCCGATGATCAGCCGCAAGACGTTCGCTCGATCTTCGAGTTCGCGCGTTCCGGCACCATAACCAATCGTTTCGATCGTCATTTCAGGGAGCGAATCAACGAAGTCACTGACCAGCGTCTTGACAATGGCCGCACCCGTCGGTGTCGTCAGTTCCGCGTCGATCGGAACGTTGGCCAGGGGGACCCCCTTCAGTAGCTCAGCCGTCCCCGGTGTCGGGATCGAACAAACACCATGCGCGATCTTCACTTGTCCTCGGCCCGTCGGAATTCGGCTGCAGTACAATTCTTCCACGTCGAGTAAATCAAATCCGATGGCTGCGGCAACGATATCAACGATGGAATCAATTGCACCCACTTCATGGAAATGAATCTGATCGACAGTCGTACCGTGAACTTTCGCTTCAGCTTCTGCCACAACGTGGAAAATTCGCAGAGCCAGGTCTCGCTGATTATCGTTCAGACCTTCCGACCGGTTGATGATCTGGCGAATATCGCTTAAGTGCCGATGAGCGTGTTGCTCGGGATGCTCAACGCGAAAATGCTTCGCACGGAATCCACCCCGGTCGACTTCTTTCACATGCAATTTGACGCCGGGAAGATTGAGCGATTCAATACCAGCACGAAGAATATCCACGTCAAGTCCGGCATCAATCAGCGCTGCGACCGTCATGTCTCCGCTGATTCCAGAAGCACAATCTAAATAAGCAATTCGCATACAAAGTTTCCTGAGAATTAACATTCACAACGGATGGAGTCATTGAGCCAGCCGCAGCGGATGATGAGTTGCGCATAAGTATTTTGAATATCGATGCGGGCGGAGTCTATCAACCCGCGAGCGATTCGGTCGAGTGTCACGGAGGCGATCTTTTTCACGTTCTTGCTGAAACGGTCTTGCACGATAGCCACGGACCCTATTGAAACGGTATTTTCAAGGGATCGTACCTCAGCATTTCTGAAAACAACATCAATAACGTCGCAAGGAACGAACGCGATTATGACCGATTTGATCCCTCTTCCCTCTGGTTTTTCCACGGCTGGCGTGCGGTGCGGCATTAAGAATAACGCACCCAAACTCGATCTGGCGCTGTTTGTTTCCGACCGCCCCTGTGCCGCCGCTGGCGTCTTTACAACCAACCTGGTCTGCGGAGCTCCCGTGAAGGTGACTCGCGAACGACTTCCGAGATCAACGGCCCGTGCGGTCGTGATTAACTCAGGCAACTCGAACGCGGCCACGGGCGAACGTGGTATCGCTGATGCAAAAAAAATGACAACAATCGTGGCCGATCAAATCGGGGCTGTCCCCGAAGACGTACTCGTCGCTTCCACCGGAGTCATCGGACGTTTCTTGCCCATGGATGTCCTGGAAGCGGGAATTCCCGACGCCGCAAAGCATCTGTCTCATTCGCCGGAATCGTTTCGGCACGCCGCTCAGGCGATGATGACGACCGACACGTTTCAGAAACAAGCAACGGCAACGCTCGCACTTCATGGCAAGGTGATTCGTATCAGCGGTGCCTGTAAAGGAGCAGCGATGATCGCTCCAAACATGGCAACCATGCTGTGCGTGATCATGACCGATGCCAAACTGAGCCAGGACGATGCAGCAAGCATGCTGCGACACAGCATTCAGGATTCATTCAATTGCATCAGCGTGGACGGGCACGAGAGCACCAGTGATTCGGTGATCCTGCTGGCAAACGGGGCGTCGGGAGTCACCCTGACCTCCGCCGAAGAGCGGCTGGCGTTCCAACACAAACTCGATGAAGTCGCGATCAAGCTGGCGACAGACATCATCCGCGACGCGGAAGGGGCTCATCACTTCGTCGAATTGAACGTCACCGGCGCACGGACACGAGACGAGGCATTCAAAATTGCCAAGGCAATCGCCGACAGTCCATTGGTGAAAACCGCAATCTGTGGTGCCGACCCAAACTGGGGCAGAATCGTATCGGCAGCCGGTTATGCAGGCGTACCATTACTCGAAACGGATATGTCGCTCGTTGTGAACGGCTTTTTGCTTTATGAGTCAGGAACACCAGTTGACTTCGATGCGACTCAAGTGTCTACAAGTCTTCGCGACAACCGAAACGTCACGATCGATCTCAAGCTGACTCACGGCCACGAAAAAGTACGATTCTGGACATGCGACCTGACAAAAGAGTATGTCGAATTGAATGCTGACTACACGACGTGAGAATTTTCCGCAATCCGTTAATCAATGGAAAACATAATGAATCTGCATCGACTACGCTCGTTTTGTGTTGGACTGCTGACCGCTGGGATTTTGCTGGGAGTTTCAGGATTTGCATTGGGCTTGCTGGTCCCAACGGAAACAACCGTAACAGAACTTGCACCGGGCGTTTATTTCCGGAAGGCACAATGGGAACCGCAATTCATCGGCTGTAATCAGGGCTGGATCGTTTTCGATGATTTCGTGCTCGTGATTGAAGCCAGCTTTCCGAATCAAGCCGAAGAATTGATTAAGGAAATTCGCAAAACGACTGATAAGCCGATTAAGTACGTCTTTGATACTCACTGGCACGGTGACCATGCCGATGGCAATCCGGTTTTCATCGCTGATGGGGCAAGTGCCATCGCTGCTGAATCGAGCCGCGACCAGTTTGTGAATAAAGGTGTCGCCTCATTCGATAAACAGAAACAGGAGAAGCCCGGCGAGTACGGCAAGTTAAAATACGGCATTCCTTCGGTCTACTTTCCCAAGAAGATGATCATCGAAGACTCCAAACAACGAGTCGAACTGATCCACATCGGCCACGGCCACACGCCCGGAGATGCCGTCGCCTGGCTCCCAAAACATGGGATTCTGTTTACGGGGGACAGTTGCGTGAATGGAGCCTTCAACTATACGGGCGAAAGCAATACGTCGAGCTGGATCTCGGTTCTGACGGAAATGTCAAAAATGCCCATCAAGATGGTTTGCCCAGGTCACGGCGAGCGAAGCGATGCAAAACTTGTCGAGACCCAAAGGCGGTATTTTGTAGAACTTCGTCAGGCGGTGCAGGAAGGGATTACCGCAGGAAAGAATCTTGAAGAAATCAAGAAAACGATCGATCTGCCGTGGTATAAAGAATGGGCAGGAGTCTCTGTTCGCGAACGAGCAGAAAATATCGAACACGTCTATAAAGAATTGACGGACAAGACGTGATCCCTATGGACCAACATCGCGAAATATTCAACCGAACATCGAGAACGAAACCCCACCCCCCTGCGGGGGTGGTTAACGGGCCTTTGCCCCAGGAGAATTATTGTATTGCTGAATGGCGGCTTGCGTAGAAATCGAGAGTCCGGTTCTTGAAGGACACCTTTGACGTTCTTACGGCTCGATGGGGACATTCGTTCCATGATCCAGAGCCATCGACACTGGTTTTTCGACAACGAGACGATCTTAGGCCTGAAGTGCCGTCAATTCTCAATTTGTCCGAATAATGCCATAAGAAAAGCGAACGGTCTGCCCTTCAGGCCTTAATTTCTCGTATAGAACCTACACCAGGGCCGTTGGCCCTGGCTATTTGAATGGATGGCCCTTCGGGCCGGAAGACGGAAACGAAATCGCTATGGCCGAAATACTCCCTGAAGCGACAGACCCGACTTATTCCATGACCTGCATGGAGATTTGGGGCGGTAATAGAGCGACCTTTCGTAATGTCACTTTGCCGGGCCTGGGCGCCTGGGTCTATAGCCGGCCTTACCAGCAGGCAGAGAGTGGCGGCGATGTTTACTACGTTTCCAATTGTGCGACGGGACGGATTACTCGGTTAATGCTGGCGGATGTCAGTGGACACGGTTCGGCCGTATCGAAGATCGCGAATGATTTGCGACTGCTGATGCGCCGTTACGTGAACCACATTCAACAGGTGAAATTCGTTTCCTCAATGAACAACGAATTCGCAAGTCTGGCAAGTTCCGGAGGGTTCGCAACAGCCGTGGTGGCAACGTTTCTCGCACCAACGAGGCGTTTAACATTCAGTAATGCCGGTCACCCTCACCCTTTGATTTATACGGCGAGCGATCGCCGCTGGAGATTGCTGGAAACCCTGCAGGACGAAGAGGGCCATCTGCGCGGCCCCAGCGACCTACCGTTGGGTATCTTCGAAGATGGGGATTATGGCGAACTCGAATTAATGCTCGACGTGGGTGATATCGTGTTATTCCACACCGATGCCTTCATTGAGTCACGTGATTCGCAGGGCGAACTGCTTGGTTCACAAGCGTTTCTCGATATCGTTTCCAAACTGGATGGTGACCACCCGGAAACGTTGCTGGAAAAAATCGTCACCAAAGTCACATCACTTTGGCCGGGCAATCTGACCGACGACGACGTGACGTTGCTGCTGTTTCAGGCAACGGGAGAAGAAGCTCAGATTCCCTTGGGAAAACGAATTCTTGCTCCGTTTCGCTTCCTCAAAGGGATGTCTGCCTCGCTGCTGAACGGAGGACGTGGAATGCCTCTACCCGAATTCAGCCTGGCAAACCTCGGAGGAGCGATGTTCGAATCGCTGACCCATCGTGCGACGCGCTTCCAGCAACCGAAATAGTAACGTGTGATGGTGGCGCGGCTTAAGCAGATGCGAAGTTACGGCTTATCGTATGTCACTGAACCTTGTGTGATTCTGTGTTGACGAACGAAAGGCACACGAACTTCATTCGTAACGATTGCACGAATGTTACAATGAGCCCCGCATCAGGCGACTGTAGGATCGCTCAAAAACTTTGACACATTCTTTGCCGCACTCATCCCGGAAGACCTCGAGATGCCCTGCATCGCCTGGCAAAAGTGACAATTCCACCGATCCCGATTCAATCGCTTTCCAACGATCAGCATTTTTGACTAAATAGGACCGTCTACCGATCAATCCAAATGGTAGACCCAACGGGACAAGCCGCGCAAATCGGCTGTTCTCAATATATTGTGGCTCCATTAGTTTCCATCGAGCTAACCCGTCTGGTATCTGATCGGGCTTGTCATCCACCACGTGGGCCTTTGACTTGAGTCTGCTTATGATTAAACCCAACCTTTTACCAATCCAGCGGCGTGAGTTCTTCAGTCGTTTTTGCAACTGACGCCTGGCTGTCAGCTGACGACCGGGAATCGACGGCTCGACAAGATTGACTTCGATCCGTTCCCATCCATGTTCCAGCATCGCCGACCCCAGCCTGTGGGCCAGTAGTCCGCCGTACGAATAGCCTATGATCAAAGCCTTCCGTGAGGTCGTTTCCTTGTTCAACTCCGCGATATAGGCAGCAACTTGTTCTTCAAGAGTCAGTTTCAGCGGTGGCCACACGTGACAGCCGTCCAATCCCAGGTGAACTACGGGAACCGTTTTCGGAAATCGATCGAGAATCAATGGAACAAACCGTGCGTCGCCAACGCAAATAACCGGCGGTTGCCCCGAACCTTCGCGAAGCGTGTGAACGTAAAAGCAGTCTCTTTTATCCGATCGACGAGTGAGCAACTCGGCGGCGAATTCGATCCCATCGCTCGGAGCCGCGGGAACGGCGGATGCGTCGTCAGGAACAGACTGTGTCGCCATCCTCGGGGCGTTTTTTAAAACGTCCGATTTTTGTCTGACCAGATCCGCAATGCCAGCAACAGTCGGACTTTGAAAAACATCACGGAGAGTTAAATCCACGTGAGACAGGGAACGAGCCTGATTCACAAACCTTGCGACGAGAAGTGAATGTGCTCCAATCAAGAAGAGATTGTCGTGGATGCCAACATGATCGACTCCCAGAAGCCCACGCCAGAGTGATGCGAGTTGTTCCTCGACCGCGTCCCGTGGAGCGACATACGATTTGTCGAGGTCCAGATTACTGCCGTCATAAGCCGGCAACGCTTTTCGATCCACTTTGCCATTGGTGGTCAACGGCAACTGGTCGAGCACGATCCATGCGGACGGGATCATGTACTCCGGCAATTTGTCGTGGAGATATTCCCGCAGGAGAGACGCTGATGGGTGCCGTTCGGCGTCCGCAGGCACAAGATAAGCGACCAAACGTTTATCGCCAGGATTGTCCTCGCGCAGCAGAACCACCGACTGTCTCACGTCCGGATGAAGGGCAAGCTGCGATTCGATTTCTCCCAGTTCAATACGGAATCCGCGTAACTTGATCTGATGGTCTTCCCGGCCCACAAATTCAATCGTACCGTCTGTGAGATACCGACAGAGATCTCCGGTTTTGTAGAGTCTCGCCTGGGAGTCGTTCTGAAACGGATGGGGGATGAATTTCTCTGCTGTCAGTTCGGGTTGCTGATAATATCCGCGAGCAAGACCTGAGCCCCCCGCATACAGTTCACCGATGATTCCCACCGGAACCGGCTGAAGATGAGCATCGAGAATATAGACCTCTGTATTTGTAATCGGTCGACCGATCAAAACGGTTCTGCCGACGTCCTCTGGGGATGTCATGCGGTGGCAACAGGTGAACGTCGTGTTCTCGGTCGGTCCATACCCGTTGACAAGCACCGTCGTGGGAGCGCCCTCCAGAAATTTCCGCACGTGCGTCGGCGAAAGGACATCACCTCCCGCGAGCAATTGCCGCAGCGTCTTGAGATCTTCGAGTCGCTCCTCAACCATGACATGGAATAGCCCTGCGGTGAGCCAAAGCGTGGTGACTCCCTGAGAACGGATCGCGTTTCCCAATTCCTCTAAAGAAAGATGATGCGGCGGAGCAATCGCTAAACGCGCTCCGTTGAGCAGTGCCCCCCAGATTTCAAATGTCGCCGCATCAAATGAAAGTGGTGCCAATTGGAGAAACACCTCACTGGCATCAATGGTCACGTAGTTCGTCTTACTCACCAGCCGCGTGATACCACGATGAGGGATAGAGACCCCCTTGGGGGTTCCCGTGGAACCCGAGGTGTACATCACGTACGCCAGACGATCTCCTGACCCGATGCACGGAATCGATTCGTCTGGGGATCGACAGATGAGCGGCCAGTCATCATCGAGCCGAACGATCTGTGCCTGATCTGTCGGCAGGGACGAAGCGAAATGCCCTTGAGTCAAGAGAACGGGGGCTTGAATTTCCTGCAGCACGACGTTCAGCCGCGCAGGTGGAGAGGCTGGATCGAGGGGAACATACGCACCACCGGCCTTCAGAATCCCCAGAAGTCCCACGATCATCTCGACTGAACGCTCGACGCAAAGACCCACCAGCGTTTCTGGTAACACACCTAAACCGATCAGGTAATGCGCCAGCCGATTGGCACGAGCATCGAGCTCACGATACGTCAGTTCCTGATCTTCGAACACGACCGCGACTGCGTCGGGTGTGCGCTCAACCTGCTCCTCAAACAATTCGTGCACACACTTGTCTTCAGGATAGTCGAGCTGAGTCTTATTCCACTCCACCAGCAATTGATGCCGTTCTGGGGCGGTCAGTAAAGACAACTCACTGATGTGCTGCATGGGAT
>CAIULL010000215.1 GCA_903899985.1 uncultured Schlesneria sp. | reverse complement strand
TCTTATTGTAGTGTCATCCCCGTTGATTTTTTCCCACTTTGTCGTATTCTTCCTTATTGTATTTCAGATACCCCCTTCCCCGCCTCGAAATCAAAGAATCCTCAGGTTTGCGAAGGGTGCAAAAGCCCACAACATCACGAACGCGTATGTCCCCTTGGACATTTGCGGCGGACCATCGTTTGACGTAGGTGAAGCGATCGGATCAACAGAAGAAATAATCGGCAATTGCATAGTTTCGCTTTGATTTGGAACCCCACCGGGCCTGCCCCGGTGGTTAACGGGCCTTTGCCCTAGTTCATGATTTCATTTGCATAAACGACGGACAATCAATCTCAAGATTCTACCGATGAATGTGGCTAACGAATAGCGAGTCCCGTACCATGGCGGAACATTCAAAGACAAAGTCGACTCGAATGATGACAGCGTTAATCTCAACGGACTAGCGAGGTTTCCCACGTGAATTCGCGCCGCTGCTACAGATGCCGTCGCCGGGTTTCGTTCGCTAAAGGGTTCAAAGCATGAAAAGCGTTCCCGTTTCATTCATCGTTTTTGGATTCATCTTGATTCATGGTCTTGACGCGTTGGCACAAGAGCAAACGGCCAAGTTGCCGGAAGACGGATGGTGGATCAGGTATCTTTCTGTAAAAAAGGAAAAAATAATCGGTTCAAAGGATCAAGAACTCACCCGTAAAAAAACATATTCACTGGTGGGCACTGTTATGAAGAATGGTGAGACCTGCCGCTGGATCGAGGTGAATTCCGTTTATTTAGCACGCGACAAAGAAAACCTCGTAATTTGGAAGTTCCTGGTCTCAGAAAAGGATCTATTGGAACGCGACCAGCCACTTGAAGCGGTCAAGCGAGCTTGGATTAAAGTGAACCAATTCGATGTGCGAGCGGTCAACGTCGGACGGGAAATCAATTCCTTGGACATACAACTGATAATCTTTCCCGGCATGTGGCAAAAAGCAGATCGAGTCGACACAGCGAAGGTTGTCGACTACCAGCAAGGACGACTGACGATCCCTCAAGCACGGGTACGCAATGTCACATCGCCGGTAAATCGAAGCCGAAACGGCATAAAATTGGAAACAAAGCACGTCATCGAATATACGACATGGTTCGACCGAAAGACTGAGCCCGTGCTTTCCGCCGCCAGTATCCAGACAAAGAGCTATCGAAACGACGAGTTGGAAGCCACATTTGAAGAAGAAATGATAATTCAGGACACCGGTATCGACGCCAAGTCGCAGCTGCCCGACAACAATTGAGTCACATACTTCTCACGATCGGCTTACCGCCAATCACCCGTTTCTGGTCCATTGAGGTTGAAATTATAGACCGTAATCTTGTCGCTACTTTATCGCAGCATCAAGGTGCGAGGCCGACTCCGTCAGCATGAGCGAAACGCTTTCCCATTCTTCAGTGAAGCCAGATGTTTCGTCGTCCGTTTTGAAAACCAGGACGCTACTCTTGAGAATTTTCAACATTTCGGGGTGCCGAACATCAAAAGTAAGACCGCTGGCAAGATGGAGCCGAAAAGGTCAAAACGGCTTCGAATAGGTCATCATAATGATTTTCTTTCTTTGGATTCGAATCCTTACCGTCTAGACATCCGAGTTTTCTTTATTCGAATAACTCTCCTACCGCAATTTCAAAGCCTGGAAGAATATCCGGGAACGTCAGTTGGTCACCAGCGTTCAGCACCACTGATTCTCGATCAGCATAAAACAAATGCACTCGTTGCGGTTCAGGGTCGATCACTGACACAGTTAGCACGTCCGCACTCAGGTACTCGCCGACTTTCTGGTGGATTTCCTTCCAGCGGTCATCATTGGAACGGATCTCAATGACGAGTTCCGGGCTGTCTGGCCAATATCCAACGGGTCGCGGTCCACGCGGGATTCGCTCGTAACTGTAGAACGCCACGTCGGGGCCACGCACTGTATCAGGGTGACGCTGAGTAATAACTCCAGCGTCACCTCCCACCACTCTTCCAAGCCCTCGCTGTTCTACGAAGTTCCACAACAGGGCGCTCACGCGAATCAACAGGTAACCGTTTGAAGTGAAAGGCCGGTTCATTTCGACAATCCTTCCACGTACGAGTTCGGTGATGCGACCGTCATCGGGCAGCCGTCCGTATTCCTCTGCAGTTAATAATTCTGATTCGAGCATGTTTGCCATAGTTGCTTATTTTGCCTGTCAGTCCCTGCCCGCCAAGACGGTGATCATCCTAACAAATAGATACTACTCCAAGGAAGCACGTCTTTTTTAACAACGTTGGGGCCAGGCTGTGTTTGGTCTTAAACAACGGACGCAACCCCTTGCACCGAAACGACGTCGCGCCCGTGTCTTGAAAGCAACGACTGACCGCGACTTCTTGCGTCTAACGGAACAAGTTAACAAAAGCGGCATTCGACAATCCCGTGAATGGATTTGGTTGCCATTGACTCTTCCTAATTCGTTGTTTCACAGCTATACCCACAAAGCTCAGGTTTTCGACACCTTAAAGGACGACTTTGAATCTATGACGCAATCTTCCAGCGAACTTGTGAATGCCGGCGGGAAAGAACTCAAACATGGGGTTGGGGTCTCCCCCCTGCACCGGCAACTTCGTGAACTTTTAAATATCGTTCTGATTGGGCTCGGGGTTTTTTCCGAAGCGTTGGGATTGCATGGATTCCTGCTGTCGAACAAGTTCATTGACGGTGGCGTGACAGGAGTTTCCATGTTGCTGGCTGACCTCACGGGGCTTTCGTTGTCGGTACTGTTACCAGTCATTAACCTGCCCTTTATCGCGATGGGATATCGGCATATCGGTTTACCCTTCGCTATCCGAAGCACATTCGCGATTGGCCTGTTGGCCCTGGTACTGGCCACCTTCCACTTCCCCGATGTGACTCAGGATCGGTTGCTCAGCGCTGTCTTCGGCGGTTTCTTTATCGGCGCGGGGATCGGCCTGGCGATTCGCGGTGGGGCGGTTCTGGACGGAACGGAAATCGCCGCGCTTCTGATCAGCAAGAAAAGTCATCTCTTGAAAGTCGGCGACGTGATTTTGGGGATCAACGTTGTGATCTTTTTCGTGGCCATTTTTGTGCTGGGAACGGAGGAGGCGCTCTATTCAATTCTCACCTATGTCACTGCCGCAAAGACTCTGGATTTCATCCTTTATGGAATCGAACAATACACTGCCATTCTGATTGTTTCTGAGCAGAATTCGTCGATCCAACAAAAGATCATGGAAGAATTGGGGCGTGGTGTCACGGTCTACAAAGCCCGCGGCGGGAAAAGTGGAGCCGACCACGAAGTTCTTTATAGCGTTGTCACCAGGCTTGAGATCGGGAAAGTGAAAAACATCATCCAGGAATTTGATCCGTCAGCCTTTGTGGTCACTCATCCCCTCTCCGACGTCCAGGGGGGAATGGTAAAGCGGACAGGATTGCACTGACGGTTTCTAACTGTCAACAACGTCGAAAATCTGGCGAACGCGTTGGTCACATCGCGATTTTCGAGTGTGACTGGATCACGACTCTCGGGGACTTCGTCCTCGGCGATTTCCTTTAAAAATGAGAAGACTCGGCCGTTCCGAGGACTTCGATGCAGTGGCACACAACCCTGACTTAACGTCTGAGGCCTTACGCTGCTCCGCAAATTCTTTCCAATCAAGCCACAAAAAAGTGGAAACTTTTTTTGATGGGCCTACAACCTTTTGCATTGGGTTCAAATTCAGGTTCTTTGCCTGTGAACGAACGCGTTGGACGCGATTGCTGGTTGTTGCAACTTGAGGAAATGAAAGTCGCTTTTCGATCCCGGAATTTTCGTAGAAATCCGCCGATGTCATCTGCTGCGCGCGTGCTACTGGCGGTGTCAACCGTGAGCGATTTGGCCCCAACGCGCGCATCCCGGTCATTGCCCTTTTTGACGATTGTCTGATTGGTGGTTCATCTCGAAACGCTCCTGATTGGAGTTGGGATGTGCTTGTAGACGTTTGCGATTTGTGTGTTCTGACGTTTTTCTATCTCAATTAAGAAGGTTTGCAACTTAAATGGTGAGCGTTTCAAGCAAGAAGACTTTTTCTGGAATCGTTGCCCTGGCTTTGGGGATGTTCTCAACTGCTGGAACTCAGGCCGGCCTGATTTCCAACGGTGACTTCAGCCAGTTCACGAGCAGCGCCCCAGGTGGTGGCCCCACGCAGATCAATAACACGAGTACCGGCGGATACGCGAGTCTCAAAGATTGGACCGTCGGCAACACTCTTGGTAGCCCCAATACGGTGCTTAACTCGTACGCTTTTATTACCCAGACAACGGGACCAAATGCGTACACCTTTTACTACCCTACGCTTCAGCCGCAAGCCGGCACGATCGGGCTTTGGAGCAATCCCGGTGCAGCGCCTTCTGGTCAGCAGTATGCGGTGACCCTCGACGGCTACCAGGGTGCCGCGACTCTCTCGCAAACTTTGACCGGCCTCACTGCAGGCGCGTCATACCAGGTGACTTTCGACTGGGCTGCCGTTCAATACACAACAAAGACTGGAAACTTCACGGAACAGTTCGAAGTCTTTTTTGGCGATTCAAGCCAGACGACCAGATTGGAATCGATTTCGAGTCAAGGCCATTCCAACTGGATCTCGGAGTCTTTTACATTCACCGCAGACGCCGCTTCCGAAACGTTGATGTTCTTGTCGCTGGGAACCCCAAGCGGCGTTCCCCCAGTCGGTTTGCTGAGCAACGTCAATGTCGTAGCGTCCTCAGTACCGGAACCCTCAAGCATGTTAATGCTTGGCCTCGGTGCAGTTTGCATCTGTGGTATTCGGCTTCGACGTAAGCAACTTGCAAACGCCGCATAATTCTCCGGGCGATCACGAAGTCCTGGGTTAACAGATTGATTAACAGGTTGATCTGGTTCGAGATTCGCGAAGACCCGAATCGGCGAAAAAAGCGATGACGGACATATAACTCCCGCTTTTCCAGCCCCCCGATCAGCAATCCCTTTCGTTTCGCCAGAACGATACGTGATCTCCGCAGATGTTGAACGACGAAAGGGAGACCGCGAATAGTGTTTCGGTCTCGTTGTCGGCGGACAACCGTGCAACGTGACAATCGACGGTGGAGGCTCCGAAACCGGATTGGAGCTACTCGACGATCAATAGTTTCATGACAAGTTGAATTTCACGCGACAAGAATTCCCTGGGCCGCTGTTACTCTAAGGCAAGTGAGCTAACATCCATTGTTTCGTTCTGCCAGACACCGTTTTCGTCACGTGCGACGAAAAAGAAGTGGTCAAGTGGCGCGGCGACGCGCGTCGTTTGTCGCTGAGACAAATTCGATTTCTCCCGCCGAATTACTCAGAAGTTGATCGCTCGCAATTGTGGCTTCGCGAGTCGGACTCAGAATTCCTGATTCGCGAACTGAAACTCAAACCAATGAGCGATGAAGAAGCGGCCTGGGGCGCAAAGAAATTCAAAAGCACTTCCGAGATGGAATGAGCTGCGCCGGTCAGTGTCTCAAGGTTCTCAGTCCACCGGCGGCAAACCCAAGGAGTTTTGATTGTGAATCAGGCTTGCATCTGCAAGGCGAGACGATCATCCTGACGACGCGCAAACATTCGTTTATCCGACTGGTTCGCAAGTTCTGCGATTTGTGCTGTCTTGGGGAGTTTGGAATGCGTCGCCTGTGTTGTCATGAAATTCCGCCTAAAACTTCTTTCAGACATTTGATTCCCCGGGTCATCGTGCCTCTGTTGTTAATTGGTACCCCATTGTGGGCCGACGATCGGTTTCATTTCCGGGTTGAATCGAATCTTAAAGCGGGTGTCGCGAAGGTCGATATTACTCCCGCTGCCGACACTCCGGTCGTAGGACATGTCCGTCCGACGAATGGGGTACGAGATCCCATTCGGGCCGGTGTGTTGCTACTCGCCAATGAACAGACGCAAGCCGCAATCGTCACACTTGACCTGATCAATGCACCAACCGAAATGGTCGAAGCGTTGCGGGATGCCATCGCCCAGAAGACCGAGATCCCTCGCGAAAACATTATGGTTGCCGCATCGCATAATCACTCGGGACCGGGCTGGTCACGAGAGTCACCCTGGAGTCGCGATATGGTCGTAAAAATCGGTGCTGCGGCAGCGGATGCGGCGAAAGAGATGCGTCCTGTCACCATTGGCTACGGCGAAGACCGGATTGACTTCAACATCAACCGCAGAAAGGTCATCAATGGCCGGGCCGTCGTACGGCTCGATCCCGAAGGTCCCTGTGATCATCGTGTTAAGGTTCTGCGATTTGACGACGGGCGCACCCTGGAGCCAATGGCTGTCCTGATGCATGCCGTCTGCCATCCTTGTGTATTCACGTGGGGTGACAAACTCACACCCCCTTTTCCCAACGGCTTCCCCAAGATCAGTGCGGACTTTCCTGGCGAGGCACAGACGTTTGTCGAAACCGTCTATGGGACAAAGACCAGAGCCTTGTTTTTGCAGGGATGTGCGGGAGATATCCGGCCCAACCTGCCGGGGATGCCCTATCGCTGTGGCGATGAAGCCGACATCAAATGGACTGGACGCAGTCTCGGTTGTGCTGTTGTCCGCTCCGTCGATCGTGGCGCGGTTCGGGAAGAGCTGGCCAAACGTAAGACCATCTACCCTCTGAAATGCGCGACAAGCGTTATTCCGCTGCCCGGCAAAACGGAAAAACAAGCCTGCGAAATGCAAGCACTGCGGATCGGTGACTTCCTGCTTTTGACGATGCCCGGCGAGCCGATGGTTGAATACGGATTCCAGATTGAAAAAGCGATCGCCGACCGAGCCATCCCGATCGTCGTCGGCTATGCGAACGGTAGCCTCGGCTATATCTGCACCGCTGAATCGCATCAGTACGGTGGCTATGAACCAAACATGTCGCCGCTGCTCCCTGAGGCCGAACCGTTGATTCTGAACGAATTGGGGCGACTGTCCGATAAGGTGCTCGCCGATGTGTTCGAGTCGTTCAAACCGACGAAATAAAAAGTCACATTTTCAGTCATATGAAACGTATACGACATGACATCGTGGCCGGAGACTCAATGCCGTCTAATAAAGGAGCACCGAACACAATGAGCAATTCAGACGAAGCCGCACGCCGTGCCTACTGGGCACAGCAAATGGAAGCGGGTTACGAGGTCGTCCAACAAGTCTTGAAGTTTGAAGTCAACGAATGTGGCGAGGGCTTCGCATCATTGCGGGACGCGGCGAAAGCGGCGGGGGTTGAAATGCTCTTCTCAACCACCAAGATCGCCGGGGAACTCGACCGAGTCTTCTACATGCGTGAAAGCCTGGTGAAAAATGTGATAGCGGTCGGTCGGGCCATGAACAG
This sequence comes from uncultured Schlesneria sp., assembly GCA_903899985.1. GTDB lineage: Bacteria > Planctomycetota > Planctomycetia > Planctomycetales > Planctomycetaceae > Schlesneria. The sequence goes on along the minus strand of CAIULL010000215.1, from coordinate 5,666 downwards.
CCAAGGCTGGATCTTGAAGATCGAAGACGGCTATCGCTCGCTGGAAATGCAGGGGAAACTGGTCCGCAAGCCCGAAGTGTTTGATGTCATTCTGAAGAAATGCATCTGGGAAAATGGTGGTGAAATCCCGCCAGTGGAACTGGTCTTTCGCCGTGCGATGGTCCTGGTGGCCAATATCCCGAAGATCGGCACTCACATGTCTGGATCGGCGATCGACGTCTCGGTGTTTCGACGAGACGACGGGACCGAAGTTTGCCGCGGCAATCCCTATCTCGAAATGAGCGAACGGACGCCGATGCGGTCTCCGTTCGTCGAAGACGATGCGCTGCGCAATCGCCTGGAGATCACCGCCATGCTGGAAGCCCAGGGGTTCGTCCACTTCCCCTTCGAGTTCTGGCATTTCAACAAGAACGACGCCTTGGGCAACGTGGTTGCCGGTATCAAGTCCGTCGCTCGCTTCGGTCCTGTCGACTGGGACCCCAACACGAACCGTGTGACGGCTGTCGCTGATCCGATGAGTCCCCTCAACCCGATGCCAGTTATCGAACAGGAAATTGCCGCAGCCCTGGATCGAGCGAAGCGTCATTAAGCGGCTTCACAGCCAGCAATGCTTCGCATCGAAGAGGAAACACACTCGTCGAAAACCTCTCACGATGGAGCATTGGTTAACTACCAATTGCCACGAAGCCTGAGGGAAAACTCGCAACGAAAGAGCCAGAAGGAATTCGTCTCAGGCGACAAGGCATTGGCCCGGAATCGTTACTCGAGAAGGTAAGTCCAGATGAGCGATGCGACGTAAGCCTTCCTGAAAGTTCGAAGCACTGGCTTTAACAAAGAACCCTGTTCCAGCAATGGACAGCCCAGTCGAATAAACTCGATCCGACTACTTTCCACCAAGAAACTGAGCCTGTGCTTTGGAGCCTTCAATATCGATGAGCTGGAACCCGAGCGGCGCCGTACGCGTCAGCAGGTTAACGCTGAACGTCACACGATGGATACCGACATCGAGAGGAACGGTCATGGTCGCGGCCGGCTCGATCGGTTTCCCGTCGATCCACATGTGAACCTCATTGGTATCATTCAAGCGAAAACCGACATATCCTGGTGTTGTGACATTGACCTGGCAACGGACAAAGCCAATCTTGCGAGCCGAAGTCCCCGGACTTGCTTTCGTGGAAAAATCGAGGACGTCATTAAGTGGAAGCGATCCCGCGACGGCACTGAAAACCGGAACCCAACTTAGTTCGTTGTCGTTGGGAAGAATCTGCTTTTCACTGACCGGAAACATCAGCCGGTAAGACTCACGCGTTGGTTGAAGAGTCTCCCATCGGCGAACGATCCGAGCGGTCACGGCGGCGTAAGGACCTGGCTTGCCCAGTTCCGACAGGAATTTGACCAAGTCAATCAGTTCTGATCGTGTCAGCTTGTCGACAAGCCCGACAGGCATCAGTGATGTACCGGATTTCTGGTCCTCGATGGATTTCAGTGGGATGGCAAATTCGCGGTCTTCGACATCACGCAGCAAAAGATCGGTATCCGTTTCACGGACCTTGATCCCAGTCATGATCTTTCCTTCATCGGTAGCAACCACGAGCGACTGAAAGCCTTCTTTCACGTTCTTGTTCGGATCGAGAATCGAATCGATGAGATAATCGATTTGGGCACTTGACCCGATGCTGACCAGGTCAGGGCCGACCTTTCCTCCGGCACCACTAATGGCGTGACATTTCAGGCAATTCAATTCGGCACGGCGGAAGATCAGTTCCCCGTGGGCCGCATTCCCCTGCTCTTTAATCTGTGCAACCGTTGCCGCCATCTCTTCTTTGGAGAGGATTTTCGGGGCATTCACGATATTACCCGCCTTGCTGAACGCCTCCGTCAAACCTGGTTCCTGACGGCCTGAACCCGTGATAATCCGCAGAGCGATTTTGGCCACATCTTCAGGAAGCTTTTGATTTGCCAATGCTGAGGCAAGCACGTCGGGGCCTCCCTTATGCTGAAGGAAGGCGCTGACGACTCCTGCTTGAGACTGAATCTCCCTGGAACCGAAAAGGAACTTAACGGCCAAACCGGCAGCAGCATTTGTGTCGAGCGGAATCAGTGACGAAATGGCCGACGCTCGAATTGATTCGGCGTCATCGGACGAGCCTATCTTCGTAAGAAGCGTCTTGCTCGGGTCACCCCCAAGTTCCGAAATTCCTCGAATCGCGGCCAGACGAGCAGCAGGTTCAGTCTGAGGATTGACTGCGAGAGCCGTGATAGGACCGCGTAAAGATTCCAGCTTCCACGCCCCGATGCAGTCAACCGCCGCCTGTTGCAAGTGGCCGTCTGTTGACTTCAGTGCGTTTGTCAGCGCACCCAGGTCGCCTGACGGTGAAATATTCCGCTTGCGTTTTGCCTCTGCTAATGTGGTCAACATCGACGTTGCCGTGGCTGCAGGTGTGGTCGCTGCGACGGCCAGGTCAAACACAAGTCGCAGTTCGTCCGGGCCGCCGAATTGTCCAAGCGTCTCCATCAAGGGATTCTCCAGTTCCACAGGAACTTTCCCTTCGCGAAGCTTATTCACCAGCGCCGGGGCCGCCGTGCCGGCTTCCGCAGATTTGATGGCAAATAACAGGCGTCCGACGTTTCCTTCGAAATCAAATCTTCCGGCAACGACTTCGGGAAGCCAGACTGGAGCCAGTTCGCGACTGGTTTGCCAGAGGGCGTAATCGCCGAACTGATCCTGGAATCGGTCGGCCGCCCGCAATGCCAAGGCGGCAGCCTTGAGTTCCGGGAACTCGGATAACGCACGAACCGCTTCCAGTTGCACGCGAGGGTGCTCGTCGACAACCAGGGCCTCTAACAAGACAAGTGCATCAGGAAGTTGCTCTTTCCACTGGGGAATCACACGCACACCAGCCGCTCGAGCTTGTGGAGTTTTCGATTTGAGCACTGCGGCCAGCAATGCGGGATTTGGAACGTCGAGACTCTGATACAACCACAAGCCTTCCAGCCGGTGATGTTCGAATTGCGCATCATTCGGGTCGAGCGAATTCACCCAGGCAGCAAGCGCGGGGACAACCTTCTCGGCTCCCATCTCTTTTAACACCCGCTTGACGTGGTGTCGTTCGTATGTTTCGGGAGATTTCAAAGACTCTAATAACTGGGCGACTGACTTGCCCGTGAATTGAGGCCGTTTCAAAGTCTTGCGACCCTTCGCAGTCACTCGCCAGATTCGGCCGTGGGTATGGTCGCGACGCGGATCGCGGAAATCGACTTCACCGTGCTGAATGATCGGATTGTACCAGTCGGCAATATAGATTGCCCCGTCCGGCCCCTGCTTGACGTCGATTGGCCGGAATGCCACATGTGGTGAGCTGATCAAATCGACTTGCTGTCGTGCCGCAAATCCCGCACCGTCTTCACTCAACACAAACCGACAAACCCGATGTCCTCGAAAGTCGTGAGTAATCAGATTTCCTTGCCAGTCATCGGGAAGATGGCGTCCATCAATCATCTCCAGTCCGCAATACTTGGGGCTGCCGGGATTCAGTCCGTGCAGAATCCGCGTCACGCCATAAACGTATGGGTATGCAGCTCCGGGAACGGCATAATTGATCCCTTCACCACCCGCTCCGTCTGTCACGAAAGATTGTCCCCAGCGATCGAAAGTATGTCCCCAGGTATTGACCCAACCTCGAGCGAAGACGTCCAGCTTCATCGTCTCGGGGCGAAACCGCCAGATCCCACCGGCGTTCAACCGTCGAACACCGAACGGCGTCTCAACGTGACTGTGGATATACACCGACTGGTTCATATAAAGCTGGCCATCCATCCCCCAACGAAACGTGTGAAGGATATGATGAGTGTCTTCCGTGCCGAAGCCACTCAGCACGATTCGCGATTGATCCGCTTTTCCGTCACCGTCTGTGTCACGCAGATGCAACATTTCGGTGCTGTTCGCGACGTAGGCTCCGCCGTCTCCCGGTTCGACCGCAGTCGGGATCAGCAGGCCGTCGGCGAATACTGTTGTTTTATCAGCGACACCGTCCCCATCCACGTCTTCCAGGATCAGGATCTTATCAGTCGCTTTCTGTCCCGGCGCAATTTGCGGATAGACCTCGGACGCCGCAATCCAAAGTCGACCTTGGGGGTCGAAGTTCATCTGGATCGGTTTATGAATTCCGGGGTCTGCCGCAAACAGGTTCACTTCAAACCCCTCGGGCAGGACGAACGTTTTCCGTTCTTCCTCCGCATCGGGGATGGGGATATCTTTGAGTTCTCGCTGTGCAAAGGCATTTGTGCCTGATGAAATCAGAAACACGAGCATCCAACCGGCACGTCGCGAACGAAACCAATACATTGTCAGACCTGCAAAGAGAATAAACGGAAAACGTATGACTCAAACACGAAAGCGGATCGCGTTAAGGGATAAAACCTCACGGCACTCCCAAGGGGACACGATTGTTTCGCGGACCCCTTTGCCGATCAAGTCACTGAGCAATAAAGTCACTTTCACAAAAGCTTGCTTTCGACAAGAATCCCTCTGACAGACACCCTGTGTGGCATGGTAAAAGATGACTCAATTCCCCCAGATCGTTCTCGGCAGCCGAAATCGCAAGAAGATCGGCGAGATTGCCGAACTCTTTGAGCCGTATGGCATCGAACTGATTGGCGTCAGCGAGTTTCCTCACGTCAATGATGTTGTCGAAGATGGTAACTCCTTTGCTGCCAATGCCGAGAAAAAGGCCACCGAAGTCGCCAGAATCTTGAATCGCTGGGTGATCGCCGAAGACAGCGGTTTATGTGTCGATGCGCTCGGCGGGGCACCCGGTATTTATTCCGCTCGCTATGCGGGCGAGCACGGTGCTGACGCTAACAACAACGAAAAACTGTTAAGAGAACTTGCGGCCGTCCCTTCGGAAAAGCGAACGGCCCATTATGTTTGTTATGCGGTCTTGTCAGATCCCACTGGACAAGTTCGGTTACATTCGGAAGGACGTTGCGGCGGTTACATTTTAAGAGACTATCGCGGCGAACACGGATTTGGTTACGACCCCCTGTTCCTTGTGCCAGAGTTCCATCAGACATTCGGTCAACTTTCCCCAGCCGTCAAGCGGCACATCAGTCATCGAGCCAAAGCATTTGAACGATTGATTCCTCAGGTACTTCGCCTGTTCGAAAAACTCAAGGAAGATCTCACTCAGTGACAACTCCTGCAAACAATTCGGCCCGCGCAAATCTCGTGGTCACTCTTAAGTGGTTACTCGCCGTTGGACTGATGGCGGCGCTGTTATGGATGAGCCGCAAAACCCTGGCGGACATGAAGGATCGAAAAATCCTGTGGGGCATTTTTGCCGCGGCATTAGTCGTACGATTTCTTTCCATGATGGCAACGTTCAGTCGATGGCGTTTTTTAGTTCGCGGAATTGGTCTCCCGTTTTCGATCCGCGACGCGTTTCGTCTGGGAATGCTTGGTGAAGCCTGCAACTTGATGGGGCCTGGAACCGTTGGAGGCGATCTCGTCAAAGCTGCGCTCCTGGCCAAAGATCATCCCCAGCGTATTGCGTCGATCATGGCGACGGTATTCCTCGATCGGGTCCTTGGCATGTGGGCATTATTCGTACTGGGCGCCCTGGCGTCATTGAGTCCCGCCGGGACTAAACCTGGTCCGGAATTGCAGT
>CAIULL010000214.1 GCA_903899985.1 uncultured Schlesneria sp. | reverse complement strand
GCCCTCCCATTGACGCCATCCCGTTGAAGCCCTCCCATTGAACCCGGGCCGTAATGCTTTACCACCAGAGATATCTCTGGATGAACTCGACGACGTCCCCAAACAGAACATCACCCAAATTGGACTTGCCACACCCGATGCGAGCTCGGACGTCCGCTCCGATCGCTCGCGACGGGAGTTTCTCTGTATCAAGGGTCGCACGCGCCTCAAGGACACTTCCGTCTTCTTCGGCGGTAACGGTGCGTGTTGCCAGCATTTTCAGTGTTGCTTCGTAACTCGACTCAGGACTCGTTAGCAAGCGGTATTCGATCGGAAGGTGCTCGCCAAGCTCTTTCTGGGCTTTTTCACCTAGTTCTTTCCAGGCATTTTCACCAAGTTCTTTCCGAGCCTTTTCGCCAAGCTCTTTCTGGGCCTTTAAGATACGTCCGACGCGGTGTTCCGCGATCTCCAGTTCAAGCTGCCAGTCCCCTTTCTCGTCCATGACCTGCAGCAGCAGATCGCCCCGCTTGACCGGACGGTTTTCTAACAACTGCTGAACCTGAAACGTCGTCACGATACCAGCAATCGGTGCCCGTACAGTCAATCGTTTCTGTCGTTCCTGCAGGATTTCCTGCTGCAGTTTTCCCCCTTCGATTTCGACTTGCGTCTCCATCGCCTTGCCGTTGGCTTTCAGCTTGTCGTCTTTTTTGCCTTGTCTTTCGGCCTCGTCGGCCTGGGCTTTCAGAGAATGCAACAGCTTTTGCTTCTCCTGGAGCTCGCTTTCTACTTTGACCAGTTCCGCATTCAATTCATCGTTGCGAAGCTTGATCAGCGGCTGGTCCTTTTCAACGTGCTGACCTCCTTCGACTAACAGTTCCATGACCTGTCCGTCCCAGGGTGCGAACACTTCTCGTTGGGTGACCGGCATCAGTCGACCCGTTCCGTCGACTCGATAATCCCATGGGACAAGGACAAGTGCCGCGCCGGCTGCAACGAGCGCCGCCGCGATCGCGCCGGCAATGGCGAGTCGACGCCCACGCAGCCATTCAAAAAATCGCCCCATCGAACGCCAGACGGGAAGCAGGAAAATTGTGCTATGCGAGTGCGAATTGTAAGCCGCCGCAGCGATATGATCGACGACAGAATCAAGCGTTCCTTTTAATTGAGTTGATGGCTCGCTGTTCGACATCTGCTCGACGATTAACGCGCCTATTGGCTGGCGATCAATGGTTTGTGGCTTTCCACCCCCCATTGGTTCTTCCGGCTTGACGAGTCGCTCGGGCTCCAAAAGCGGAACGATCATCAGGAATCGCGTCCCCGCCTCCTGAATAAATTCCGCCAGCGGCTCTTCGAGCTCTTTTGGGACATTTGCGATCGAGCCGTCATATCGAAACGGTTCTCCTGATGTCAGGACTTTCTGAGTCAATCGTCCCATGGCACGGATCAGGTTGCCGCGTGGATGAACTGATTCCTGTCCGCTGACGGCAGTGATGATGGCTTTCCTTCCACGTCGCATGGCCAGACTCACACGATCGACTCCGAAAAGAATCCGACCGTCGTTGACCACCACGTTGGCCACTTCATTCAGATCAAGGCTGCGCTGTAGCGACAACAGATAATCAAGCACCGCTTGTGGATCAACGTGTGGACGAGTTGCCATGGGAGACTGGGATGCGGCCAGCTGCGGACCGGAAATCTGAGGGGCGGCCGTATTCCGGGCGGGCCCAAACGTCGGTGGCACACTCGGTCCTGCCACGGGAGCAACAGCCGCGTCAGGAACCGGCCCGCGGTTCGGTACGATTGCCTTCGCGATCTGATTTGTGAGCTCACGGCAGCGCAATTCGACATGTCGCATCATGCCGATTCGCTGTTGCTGCGGGAGATTTGGCCTTTCTGCCACCAGGATCACCCCCGGCTGCGTGCTCGAAATCAACATCGGAACAACAAACAATGTTGCGTGGCCAAAAGCAGTTGGCTCGATCAGTCCTTCGGTATCAAAAGTCTGTGCTCGCCCCTGGTTGATTGCGTCGCTCAACACCTGTTGCAGAAACTGCTTCCCGTTGGGTCCGCTAAAAAGGCCAGACTCTTCCAGCCCCACAGCAACAACTGGTATCAGTTGTCCGGACTCGCCGATCCACATGGCTCCGACTTTTGAACCGAGTTCCCCAAGAACTTGACGCAAGAACTCGCCCGCGTTTAATGGAGGGTTGCCAGATCCAGGCTCGTCATTCGACATCAGTGGGGACCTTGATGGAAACAGCATCAAATGAAAATAGTGAACGGGCAGAGTATCGTTTCAAACCCCTGATTTCGACAAGGCCAAGCGTGAAACCTGCTAAAATCAATTCCAGAGTGTCGAAGGTCACAAATGTAAGCGGGTTAGACGACAAAAACCTGACCGCTGACAATCTGATTATTTGATTTTTCCGGATTTCGCCGTCTGAAAAAGTACACGCTTTTTTTCTCACAATCGGTTTGGTATGACTTTAGACTGATTGTCTCAGTTGAGTGCAGAAGCGTACTTTCAATTCGTCAAATCGTCGTGGCGACGATCCGCTTCATCAGTTTGATCAGGGGAATTGATTCATGGCAAATCCTTCGGGCCCAGCGCCGACCAACCTGAGTGACAATGACGTCGGGGCCATTGATCGGCTGCGGGAGCTCTACGGTCGGCTCAGAAAAGAACTCGGACGGGTCATCATCGGTCAGAATGATGTCATCGAACGACTGGCAATCTGTATGTTCGCTCGAGGTCACGGGCTTTTGATGGGTGTTCCCGGTCTGGCAAAAACCCTGCTGGTCAGCAAGCTCGCCGAAACCATGTCATTGAACTTCAGCCGCATCCAGTTCACGCCCGATTTGATGCCGATGGACATCACCGGTACGGATATCCTTCAGGACGGAGCGGATGGTCGGCGAGAATTTCAATTCATCCGCGGGCCGGTCTTTGCAAACATCGTGCTGGCGGACGAAATCAACCGTGCCCCTCCAAAAACTCAGGCCGCAATGCTCGAGGCGATGCAGGAACAGAAGGTGACCGTCGTTGGAAAGACTTTCCGACTCGACTCACCATTTTTCGTGCTTGCTACCCAGAACCCTGTTGAACAGGAAGGAACATATCCCCTTCCCGAAGCCCAACTTGACCGGTTCATGTTCCTGATCGAACTGGACTATCCGTCGGAGGAGGAAGAAATATTAATTGCCCGGACGACAACGGGAGACGCCCTTCCGGAACTCGAACATCTGATGACAGCGACCGAAATCATTGATCACCAGCATCTGGTCCGTCGGGTTCCCGTGCCAGACCATATCTACCGTTACGCTGCCAAGCTCGTTCGAAAGACGCGGCCGAAAGGGACGTCGGCACCCGCGTGGCTGAAACCGCTGGTGGCATGGGGAGCGGGTCCGCGAGCCGTCCAGTTCTTGATCCTGGGTGCAAAAGCCAGGGCTGCATTACATGGCAGTTACATGGTGCGACTGGAAGACATCCACGAAGTCGCGGTCCCGGTATTGACCCACCGTGTCATTACAACTTTCGCGGCACAAGCCGAAGGACTGGACGCAAAACAGATCGTGAAACGGTTGATCAGTGAAACGATTGAGGAACAGTCGTAATCGGTGAACGAAGCTGACGGATGGCGTCCGCTTCGTTTTTTTGCAAGTCGAATGTGATTCACGAACGTGCATCCGCACGGGAGCAGGCATGCTTACGGATCGCCAGCCTCGAAGCTTTCTCGACGCTCAAGTCTTGTCGCGGTTGGCGGGTATCCCGCTGTTTGCGCGGCGACCGATGCAAGGGAACGTTTCAGGACGGCACGCCAGTCCGCACCGGGGATCAAGCGTTGAATTCGCCGAATACCGCAAATATGTCCCCGGCGACGATCTTCGGCGACTGGACTGGCGAGCCTACGGACGGTCCGATCGCTTCTACGTGAAAGAATTCGAAGCCGACACGAACCTCCGTTGCTGTTTTGTGCTCGACACCAGCGGGTCCATGAATTTTGGTTCAACCGGGATCACGAAGATCGAATACGCACGACGAATCGCGGGAACACTGGGGTATCTCGCCAGCCAGCAAGGTGATGCGGTCGGCCTTGCATGCGTGGCGAATGGGATTGTGCAGAACCTTCCCCCGAAAAGGAACGCGGCCCATCTCAGGCTGGTGCTGGACCTGCTTGAGAATGCCAAGCCAAAAGGAGAAACACAACTCGCTACGGTACTGCACGAACTGGCGGAAACGATTCGTCAGCGAGCATTGATCGTCATTATTTCAGACCTGTTCATTGAACCGGAACTGTTGCGTGGCTGTTTCCAGCATTTGCGGTTTCGCCATCATGACGCTGCGGTATTTCATCTGCTCGATCCGCTCGAATTGAATTTTCAGTTTCGTCGGCCGATGCGGTTCCTTGATATGGAAGGTGGCCCTGCAATATTTGCCGAGCCCAATGATATCGCCGATCGATACGACAAGGCCTTGCAACAATATCTGGCTCAATTGAGACAGGTTGTGCTTGAGTCGGCAATCGATTATCAGCGGATCAGCATCGACGAAAACTATGAACAGGCCCTGGTCCGATTTCTCATCGGACGAGCTCAGGCGAAGGGGATGCGATGAGCTTTTTGCAACCCTCGTTGCTGTGGGGCCTGCCACTGATCGCCTTGCCGATCATCATCCACCTGATCAATCAGCGGCGGTTTCAGACGATTCAATGGGCGGCCATGATGTTTTTGCTGGCTGCACATCGCATGGCACGTGGCTATTCAAGACTGCGTCAATGGCTGATCATGTTATTCCGCATGCTGGCGATCGCCGGCCTGTTGTTCGCCGTCGCTCGACCACTCGCCAGCGGATGGCTGGGACTGGCAGCGGGAGGCCAGGCAGACACGACAATCGTCTTGCTGGACCGTTCGCCCAGTATGCAGCAGCGTGGATCAGGAACCGGTGAATCGAAGCTGGAAACTGGCAAGAAGCAACTTGTCCAAACGCTGCAGACTCTTGGTTCGGCTCGCTGGGTCGTGATCGACAGTGTTTCCAATGCACCGCATCAGATCGATTCCCCCGCCGCGATCATGAATCTTCCGAACGCAGGCCCCGCTAGTTCTCCGGCCGATCTGCCCATCATGCTTCAAGCGGCCCATGACTATATCCGCGATAACCGATCGGGACGAACTGAGATCTGGGTCTGTTCCGACCTGCGCGAAAATGACTGGACGGCGGAAAGCAACCGCTGGTCAACGTTGCGCGATGCTTTTCTGGAATTCCCACAGGGAGTGCGGTTTCATCTGCTTGCTTATTCGCAACTCCCTTCAACGAATACTTCCATCCGAGTGACTGACGTGAAGCGACAGGCAACGAGTGACGGTGCCGAGCTACTGGTCTCGCTCAAGATTTCCCGCGAAGGGACAGACGAGCAGAAAGTCAGTATTCCGGTCGAGTTTGACATTGAAGGGGCACGCTCGGTGCTGACGGTCGAACTGGACGGTTTGTCGACCGAACTTAAGGACCACCGCATCCCTCTGGAGCGAGCAAGAGAACGAGGCTGGGGTCGCGTTTCGATCCCTGCCGACGCCAATCCAGCGGACGATGATTTCTATTTCGTCTTCGACGTTCCTCCTCCCCGAAAGACAATCATCGTTGCAGAAGAGCCTCAAGTGGAAAAACCGCTTCAACTTGCTGCGGCAATCCCACCCGAGCAATCTTTTGTCTGTACCGCAGACGTGATTGGTGTTGAGCAATTGCCCACGGTCGAATGGGACCAGGTTTCGTTGGTCCTGTGGCAGGCTGCACTTCCATCGGGAACCGAGGCGGAGCTGCTGCAATCGTTTGTTGACCGAGGTGGCCAGGTTGTCTTCCTTCCACCTCGAAACCCCTCAAGTGACGAATTTTTGGGAATTCGATGGAACGAATGGGTCAGCTCAAACGACAATATTCCACTCGAAACTTGGCGCAGTGATGGAGATTTACTGAGCCGCACGCTCAACGGAACGGCATTACCCGTCGGGCAACTCGAAATTCATCAATATTGCGGATTGAGTGGCGACCACACGCCACTGGCGATACTCAAAGGGGGTGCGACGTTGTTGGCGCGAATCCCGACTAAACGAGGTGGTGTCTATTTCTGGGCGACGACCCCGGCACCCCGTGACTCGTCACTGGCAACGGGCGGCGTCGTTTTGTACGCCTTCGTTCAACGAGCGATCTCGGCCGGAGCCGTAGTACTCGGCAAATCCCGACAGTTAGACGCTGGAGACGCTCAAGGGGAAATCTCGGCAAGCTGGAATCCTGTTGTTGAAGGAGACCAGGGATTATCCACCGAGGCGCTGTATCACCGGGGCGTTTACAGCTCAAACGACCGCCTGCTGGCCGTCAACCGCCCTGCCAACGAGGACGATGCCCGAGTTTTAAATGAGTCTCGACTGGCCGAATTGTTTCGTGGTTTGAATTTTGTCCGCGTTGACGACCAGGCTGGAAGTGTCAGTTCGTTGATCCAGGAAATCTGGCGAGTGTTTCTGATAACGATGTTGTTTTCGCTGATTCTCGAAGCGGTACTTTGTCTGCCCAAAGCTGCGAAAACTGCTGAGACGACACGAACAGTGGGAGCCGCGGCATGAACACCGTCCGCTCACTTACATTCGTCTGGGCACCCTGGTCGATCGTGCTCTCGTTGCTCGTGATCGCGGTCACGGCGGGGCTTTGCTACGTTGCCTGGCAGCGTTCCGGGTATCGTCGATCAATCGGTTTACTGGAGTTATTGCGACTGGCACTCGTCTCCCTGGGAGTCTTGCTGTTCAATCAACCGGAGTGGGTTGAAGAGTATCGGCCGGACGACAAGCCGACAGTGGCTGTTTTGTGGGATAATTCCGCGAGTATGGAAACGCGGGACGTCACGAATCACGAAACGGCGTCGACCACCGTTAATACGCGTCGCGAAGCCATTGCCGTACTGACCGAAACCCCCTTCTGGTCATCGCTGCAGGAACGGTTAACGGTCATTGTTCAGCCCTTCGGAACTACCGACCTGACGTCGACGACTCCAACGGGACGTGGCACGAACTTATACGAACCGCTCGCCAGTGCGCCCCAGAGATTCAAAAATCTGCACGCGGTTGTCCTGGCGTCCGACGGAGACTGGAACGAAGGGCTGCCCCCCGTGGAGGCCGCGTCAGCACTAAGGCTTAAGGGTATCCCGGTTTTCACTGTTCCTGTTGGAAGTTCATCGAGATTGCCGGATGTCGAATTACTCAGTCTCGATTCGCCCACCATCGGAATTACTGGGAAATCTGTACGGATTCCGTTTACCGTGGATAGTACGCTTCCGCGCGAACATTTGACGACGATCAAGCTGAAGGTCTCGGACGGCGAAGAGATTACGAAAGAAATTCGGATCGCTCCCATGGGCCGGACAAGTGACTTCCTGATCTGGAAACCCAAGACGACGGGTGACTATACACTTTCACTCGACGTCCCCAGGCACGCCGATGAACTGGTCGCCGATAACAACAAACTGACAGCCCCGATCGCCATCCGGGAAGAGAAGCTGCGGGTTCTCGTCATCGAATCGGTCCCGCGCTGGGAATATCGCTACCTGAGAAATGCCCTGTCACGCGATCCAGGCGTCGAAGTTTCCTGCCTCTTATTTCATCCGGGACTGAATAAAGCGGGCGGTGGCAACAAGGATTACATCAAACAGTTTCCCAAGGGTCTGGATGAGTTATCCAAATATGACGTTGTCTTCCTGGGGGATGTGGGGCTTGAAGACGGACAACTGACCGAAGAAGACTGCCGCCTGCTAAAGGGGCTTGTCGAACATCAGGCCAGTGGACTGGTCTTCATGCCTGGCCTGCTGGGACGGCAGATGTCGCTCTCGGATACCGAACTCGGAAAACTTTGCCCCGTAATTCTCGATCCGGCTCAACCAGGAGGTTGGGGGTCACGAACTCCCAGTCATTTTGAATTGACCGAGCTTGGACGCCGCAGCCTGCTCACAAAGCTGGCGGATACGCAGGATGACAATATTGAAGTCTGGGAAGGACTTCCCGGCTTTCAATGGTACGCACCGGCACTCAAAGTGAAAGCGGGATGTGAAGTGCTGGCGGTCCATAAGGATGTCGCTAACGAGTATGGGCGTCTGCCGCTGCTCGCCACCGGAACATACGGGGCTGGTAAGGTCCTGTTCATGGGGACCGACGGTGCCTGGCGATGGCGAAAAGGGGTCGAAGATAAATACCACTATCGTTTTTGGGGCCAGGTGGTACGCTGGATGGCGTATCAGCGAAACATGGCCAAGGGCGAATCGATGCGGATGTACTATTCCCCCGAACAACCTCAAGTCCGTCAGACGATTGCCTTGAGTGCCAACGTCATGGAAAAGAGCGGCGAACCATTACCAAAGGGAGACGTCACCGCTCGAATTGTAGCTCCGTCGGGAAAAGCCGAGTCCATCCGGTTTCAGTCGTCGGGTGATGAATGGGGCGCATTTGCGTCTCGGTTCACCCCGGAAGAACCTGGTAAGCACGAGGTCTTCCTGAGTTGCAAGCAGACGGGAGCCATTTTGGAAGCATCGTTTTTCGTTCAGGGACTGGCCGTCGAACGAATCGGTCGCGCCGCTCGGCCTGAAGTCATGGAAGAAATTTCACGAGTCTCAAAAGGACAAGTGATTGGACTCGATCGATTAGAGCAAGTTCTGAAATCGCTCGCCGCGTTGCCGGAACCATTGCCATCCGTCAGGCGAGTTCAGTTGTGGTGTCATCCCATCGTTGCGTCATTGTTGGTTACGATGTTAGGAGCGTTCTGGGTGGGACGTAAAATTGTCGGTTTGATTTAGAATGAGTGGAACGACGTTGAACGAGGCTATTGCGTTGTCAAGAATTAAGATTCAGCTTGTGTGCCACTGCATCGGAGTCTTCTCCGACGCAGTGTCTTCGCTTCTTTCGAGGCAATCGAAGAGCACCGGGTGACCGAAGACGGTCACCCAGTGGCACCTGAACTTTAGCTTTGACAGTGCATTAGTCGGGCAGCATCTGCCTACTGATTGTTTGGACCAGGATTGATAGCCTTTTGCAGCATTAAAAACCCGGGAATGAATCTTCTCGCACGCATTAAGAATTCGTTTGTGTTCCAGGAGAAAGCCGAAATGAGCGTTTCACAGCCGAATGCCGGTCTGAAGTTGCCTTCATCGCTAAAGACGCAACTGGATGAATTCCGCCGTCGTGTCTGGACGATCAAGTCCATCGAAGCGGTCTGTGGTGCTCTATTTGGAATCTTTGTTTCCTATCTGGTCGTCTTCGGACTCGACCGGGTCATGGACACTCCCGCCTGGGCGCGTATGGCAATCTTCCTGATCGCGGTCGCAGCCTGTGCCTACGTGCCGGTCTACCTGCATCGCTGGATCTGGTGCAATCGCCATCTGGAACAACTCGCCCGTTTGCTCAGTCGGCGGTATCCAAGCATTGGCGATCAGATGCTGGGGGTGATTGAACTGGTTCGCAATGATCTGGAACAGCAGCGATCACGAGCCTTGTGCGAAGCAGCCATTAATCAGGTTGCTGAGGTTGCGAGCAAGCGAGACTTTACAGACGCCGTACCCAACCCACGCCATCGGATATGGGCCTGGATGGCTGCCGTTCCCGCCGCCGCCGCATTGCTGGTACTCGCCATTTTCCCATCGGCGGCATCCAACGCATGGGCCAGGTTTGCCGCTCCGTGGCAGCCAACCCCTCGCTATACATTTACGGAAATCGAGCGTCTGGCCGACCGGGTCGTTGTCCCACACGGTGAAGCGGTGACTGTTCCTGTGCGACTTCTGGAAAACTCCAGTTGGCATCCCGCACAAGGGACCGCTCAGCTTGGCAGTCAGCTTCCGCTGAAAGCCGAACTGAAAGAGGGTCGCTACGAATTTGAACTACCGCCGCAAATCGACGCGGGACGATTTGATTTACAAATCGGCGACGCACGACAAAGAACTCGCGTCGAACCAAAACTTCGTCCGGAACTGACGCACGTTGTGGCGGATATCCAATTACCCGCGTACCTGAACCGAACCCAGCCATTGCACAAGGATATTCGCGGGGGGACGGTCACGGTTGTGAACGGCAGCTCAGCGACATTCAGCGTCACCGCTAATCGACCTCTGGTCTCTGGTGAGTGGACGACAGCCGACCGCCCCGAGGAATCGCTCGCGGTCGCTCCAAGCCCCAATCCTTCCAGCGAGACCATGTCGAGCCCTGTCATCCCGATCGATGCCTCGAAAAAGCTCCAGTTTCAATGGAAAGACGAATATGGCTTGATGGGGAAAGAACCACTGACGATCACGATCAACGCTCGTGAAGACGAGGCGCCTTCACTGGCTTGCGAGGATCTTCCGCGCCAGAGGGTCGTGATCGATTCGGAAACCTTGACGTTCAAAGTCCGTGCTCAAGACGATTTCGGCATTAAAGTGGTTGGTATCGAATGGAAAGGGGCTGACAAGTCCGCCGTCTCGAAATTGGCGCATGGCGAAAGAGTCTTAGCGGCGGGTGCCAGTGAAAAAGAACTGCTGGAGCTGACAGGAACGTTCTGTGCCAAAACTCTCGACATCGAACCACAGCCGCTTAACGTTCGGTTGTTTGTGGAAGATTATTTTCCTGGCAGATCTCGAACCTATTCGACTCCTTTTGTTCTCTACGTGCTGAGCGCCGAACAGCATTCTATCTGGTTGACGGAACAATTGAGTAAATGGCACCGACAGTCCCTGGAAGTTCGTGACCGCGAAATGCAGCTGCATCATACGAACCAGGAACTTCGCATGCTTTCATCAGACGAACTCGATCAACCTGATAATCGGCGAAGAATTGAAACACAGTCGACCGCCGAACGAGCCAATGGTCGCCGACTGACGGGCCTGGTGAATGGTGGCGAAGATCTGATTCGCCAGGCGATGCGAAATCCGGAGTTTGGTGTCGGGCACCTGGAAAAGTGGGCCGAGATGCTGCAGATCTTGAAGGACATTTCAGGAAACCGGATGCCCAACGTGGCCGACCTGTTAAAGCAGTCTTCACAGGCACCTGGCATGATGGCCAGCCAGTCACCTAAACCCAGCGGGCCAACGGCGGGACAGAATCGAGCCGGGGGATCGGGTGCTCCCCAAAAACCGGGTGAAAGCAAGCCGAAACCAGCAGTTCCGACCGTTGCTGATGGCGAATCTTCGCAAAACCCCGCCAAGAAGCAGGAAGGCGAACCTGAAGAACCGAGCAATTCCAGCCCGCGACTTGGATTGCCGATGACGACAATTATTGCCGCCGGAAACAACAAGCCCAAGCCGCCTGCTCCTGCCGCGAAGAAGCTGGATGAAGCAGTCAAAGCGCAGCAGGATCTGCTGGCCGAGTTTGACAAGATCGCCGACGAACTGAATAAGGTCCTGGCGAACCTCGAAGGAAGTACCCTGGTCAAACGATTGAAAGCCGCCTCGCGAAAGCAATACGTGGTCGCTGGTAAAATCGGTGATCAGGTCAGTGGAGCGTTCGGCCTGAAGAACAAAACCGCCGGCCCATTGAAACAGGCGATGGAAGACTTGTCGAAACAAGAAATGGCGAGCAGCCAGGACGTTTCCATGATCATGGACGACATGCAATCGTATTTTGAACGCCGACGCTTTCAGCGATTCAAAACGGTTCTCGATGAAATGCGGTCGCAAGATGCCATCGGCAGCTTGCGACAACTGGGGGACGACCTGAAAGTCGAAACCGGGATGTCGATTGCCCAGTGTGAATTCTGGTCCGATACCCTGGATCGCTGGGCCGATGATCTGGTCGACCCCGCCTGCTGCGGCAAGTGCCCCGGCTGCAAGTCCAAAGCCAGCCTGCCTCCGTCCGTCGTCCTCGAAGCGATGCAGATCCTGGAAGCCGAAGTCAATTTGCGAGAAGAAACCCGCGTGGCGGAACAAGCCCGCCCCGCGATCTCGGCTGCAGAGTATGGCGATCGCGCAAAACAACTGTCGAAGACCCAGGACGAACTGTCAGATCGGGTTGCCAAGTTGACCGTACGCATTCGAGAGCTACCCGATAGCGAAGAGGAATTCGCAAAAGAAATCAGCCTGCTCAATCGAGTCGAACTGGTCATGGATGAAGCGACAGGTCTACTGAAGAGTCCCGACACGGGAGCACGAGCCGTCGGGGCCGAAACGGAAGCGATTGAACTGCTGCTCCAATCCAAGAAGATCAATCCCAAAGGTGGTGGCGGAGGGGGATCGAGTCCTGGTGGTGGTGGCGAAGGGACAACGAACGAATCAGCCTTGGCGCTGGTCGGATCGGGAGTCAATGACAAGGAAGTTCGCGAAGACCGAGGAATCTCGCAATCGACGGGTGAATCGGGAGCCTCATTGCCTGAGGAATTTCGAGCCGGATTGGACGAATACTTCAATCGTCTCGAACGGGAATCAAGTAAATAGAGGTTTGACGTCATATGTTCCCTCCGGGAGGGCGAGGCACTTTCGGAAAATCGCCACTCTGGGCGAGGAAACAAACGTTCGCAATACGGAAATGCTTCGCGGCGAAAGCATTGAAATCCATGAAGAAAAATGTCGCTGATTAGTTACCTCGTTTTGAGATTGCGTTGAGTATCCATGAGACATCTCGTGCATAACAAGATTGCCAAAGCTTTGCTTCTCATCGTCGCGTCGGCGTGTGCCGCGAGCGCAGATAATGAGCCTGCCAGGGAGACAGTCAAAGTTGTCGGCACCGTCATCGAGGTCAAGCAGGAAAAACCGAAGAAAGAGCCGGAACGGAACGAACCTGCCGATCGTCTTAATCTTGAAGTTTTGATTGCCCCGCTTCAGCTTTTGTTTGGCGGTGGGGGTGGTGGTGGTGGTGCGATGCAAGCGCCAGTGGCATTCAACGTCAACTTGGTCGAGGCTCAAAATGACGCGTTGATGCAGCAGTTTCTCGTGCAGTATCGACCGCTTCTGACGGAGGAATTGGGGTTCGTTCGTCTGGTTTGCAGCGATCTATCTAAAGAACAGCGTCCAAAAATCAAAGCGGCGGGCGAAGCCAGTTTGAAACAAGCGGCAAAGGAAATGGCTCAATTTCAAAATCGCCAAAACCAGGGGATCGCGATTCAAACAAGAATGCAACCAGAACCACGAAAAATCGTCCGTGAAGCTGTCGCGAAAGCGCTTCGGGAATCGTTAACGGCCGACCAGATGCAACGTTACGCACTCGAAGCAAACGCACGAACGGAACAGCGAAAACAGGCCACGATACTGTGTGTTGTCTCGCGGCTGGATGGAGGCCTGAGCCTGAGTGCCGATCAACGCGAGAAAATCATCGACTCGATCTCATCTCACTGGGAAGACAAATGGGAACAGTGGTTGATGATCAGCAATTATGGCGATCAGTATTTTCCTGAAGTCCCTGAAGGATTTATCGCCCCATTTTTGAATAACGAGCAGAAGTCTGTCTGGAAGGGACTGCAAAAAATCAATTTAGGCATGTGGTGGGGTAACAATGGACAAAACCCTCCGAACGATGGTTGGTGGGGTGACGAAGAAGATGTCCCGAATCAGGCAAATGGGCAACCGGGTTTTATTTTTCGAGGTGATTGAGATCATCCAAACGGAAGAGATCGTCGGGATCGTCGAGGAGCAGCTTGAATGAAATGGATTTGGAATCAAAAGATCACTCGCGGTCAAGAATTTAACGTCACGACGGCAGCCCGACGCGCAAGCGAGGGATCTTGTATTCGATTCAACGAAGATCCCTCGCTTGTGCGTCGGGCTGGCGTTAGGTGCTCATTCTCGAAAAATTGTTTCATCGCCGTTGTCTTCTTGATCGTCAGATCGTCATCGACGGGCGCGGCTCCTGATGACATTGAAGCGGTTAAACAAGACGAACAGCAAGTCAACGTCCAGTTATTTCAGATGGACGAACAAAACTTTGATGCAAACGTCTTTCAACCCAGCGGCAACGCCAAGGCCGCTCGCACTCAAATCGAAACCAGACTGAAACTGCAACTGGATGAACTCCAACGTGTTTGCGGGATCACCGAAGCTCAAAAACAGAAGCTGACGCTGGCGGCCAGTTCGGATATCAAGCGATTCTTCGACGAGGTTGACAGGATCCGCAAGAAGGTCAAGGGGGGAAAGCTCGACCAGAATGAATGGAACAACATCTGGCAAGAGATCCAGCCTCTGCGGAACAGGCAAACGTCAGGCCTGTTTGGCGATACCTCATTTTTCGCGAAAACCGTCCGGAAGTCGCTCACCGAAGAACAAATCCAGAAGTATGACGTCGTCGTGAATGAACGACGCAAGTTCCGCTATCGAGCAAGTCTTGAAGTGGTCGTAACAAACCTCGCCAGTACAGTCCCTTTACGGCACACGCAACACGAAGCGATCGTCAAGTTGCTTTTGGACGAAACGCAGCCACCACCGACGTTTGGCCAGTACGACCAGTATTTTGTTATGTATCAACTGGAAAAACTTGCCGAACCCAAAATAAAACCATTGCTTGATGAACACCAATGGAAGCTGTTGGAAGTACAGATTCAACAATACAAGGGGATGGAGCAATTCCTGATTCAGAACGGAATGATTCCCAAAGAGGACGAAGAACTGAAAGCACGAGTCACCGTCAAGAAACGAATCCCTGCCGCACACCAGCAAGCGGACGCAGAAGAACCAGAAAATCAGACGCGAGAAAAACCCGTTCCCTGCCCTGATTCTTAAGTTGACCTTGTCATGGACATGCCACGTTTTCAATTAATGAATTTGGTCACCGTCGTCATGATTTTGATGGCGTGCAGCGAAAGTGTCTGGCCTCAGGACTTTGCACGCGAGGAAGAGGCCCTCCGCTTCCAGCAGACTCAGATCGAGAGATTAGAAAACCGTCGTTTAATCGCCGAACAGGCTCAGGCAGAAGCAAAGCTGCCTGCCGTGAATATCGTGGTTCAGGGAAATGTCGCTGTATTTCTTGCAATCCATCATATCGACCAGATTGTTTATGGAACGTCGGTAATTTCCGGACAGCAGCAAATCGAAATTCAACTGGGAAACAAGGTCCAGCAATTGAGTACCGAGTATGACCTCACGGAAGCTCAACAATCAAAACTGATGCTTGCCGCTCATTGGGAAGCGAAACAGTTTTTGAACGAAGTGGAGACGTTGCGCCAGAAATATGACGCTTTGGGAAGCGATCTTATTGGACGACAAATCGTCGTCTCACAGGCTCAGTCCCTTAACATGAAGCGGCAGAAGTTATTCGGCCCCAGTTCGTTTTCGTCCAAGGTGAGGGCCAAAACGGTGACTGGCGATCAATTGGCAAAATACCAGTCGGCACTCGACGAGCGGCTGCGGATTCGGCATCGCTCAAACATTGAAGGAGCAATCCGGGATCTCGAACGCCAGGTCGTTCTAAAAATCGCACAAACCGAATCGCTGGTCGAATTGCTGATCTCCGAAATCCCTCCACCCAAATTGAGTCATGATTACGACGAAACCTTAGTCAAATATCAATTTTCACAAATCTCCGAACAGAAGTTGCGACCAATCTTTGACGAAGACCAATGGCCTCAGGTGCGCCAGACACTCGACGGCTTTAACGAGTTGGAAACCGCCCTCGTACAACAAGGTCTGATTCAGCAGGAAGGTGCGGCAGAGTCAAAACCTGCGACCAATCTTCCGCAAAACAAGTTACCGACCGACGCTGCTCCAATTAATCGGGCCCGAGCGCAGCAAGACGGGAGAAAGCCATGAACATTGGATTCATGAAAGTCCAAATCTATCAATGCCGAATTCTCTTGCCATTCCTGATCGTCGGCTTTGCTCAAGGTATGAGCGACGGTGCCGAAGATGATTTCGCCGAGATCAAACCCGTCGAAGTCTTTCCGCCACGTTTTACAATTTCGAGCCTGTCGTTTGATGAAAGCATTTTCGGTGACGGTCCGGTGACCCCACAACAGCGGATTACAAGTCAGGTCGAAGCGAAGATTCGTGAAACCGTTAAGACGTACAACCTCAATGAAAACCAACGAGATAAGTTGGTGCTCGCGGCGAGTGTCGATGTGAAGCGTTTTTTTACAAAGGCTGACGAATTGCGGGAGAAGTATGAAGAATCTCGGGGTTTACCGGCTGGATTGAACGACGTGGTAAGCATTTCCCGCGAAGCGATGACCCTTCGGATCGGGTTATTGGGATCGGGCTCGTACTTTGACAAAGTGTTGAAAACGAATCTGATGGCCACTTCTTCGCAAATAGCGCAAGATTTAAAAATGACTTTTGACAACCTTCCCGCTGATGCACTTGGCCCGGATAACGATGCGCCGTAAAGAATTTTTTCGCGAGAAAACCGCTATGAATACGAAAAAAGAGTGGTGGGGACTAACAAGCTTTAAGCTCTCCACCGACCCCGTGTCGGTGGAAGCAACGACTGAGTGGCTAAACTCAAGCCCGACAACGAAATCCAAGCTCTCCACTGACCCTGCGTCAGTGGAAGCAACGACTGAATGGCTATTGAACGAATCACACGGGTTGTTCGCAAGAAGATTTAGCTTCACAGTCGCTGCTCCCACCGACGCGGGGTCGGTGGAGAGCGATCAATTTCACTTGAGTTCACTCGGTTTAGCCTTCCAGTCGCTGCTTCCACCGACACGGGGTCGGTGGAGAGCAATTTCTGATAATCCGTTCTGCAGTTCGCTTGTAATCTTGCCGCTGAAGTATCGTTCATGGCGTTGCCTGATAACTCCATGCCTTACACTTACGTCGTTCTGAAACCCCATTTTCATGACCAGACGCTTTCACCACCGAACCAGATTGATACCACTTTTGGCCATCCTGTTCGTGTGCGCCCTGATCGCTCTCGCCGATGACGACATTAAAGAAGTTCTTCCGAAGAACGCGGGGAATTTCATTCGCTTCGCCAAAGACGAGCCATTTGATAGCTGGATGTTTCGTGGAAATCCTGGTTCTGTCCGAAAGCAACTCGAATCCAAAATCGGCCCTGCCATCAACGACCTTTGCAACAAATACACTCTCGCAAATGCGCATCGTCCAAAACTGGAACTCGCGGCACGCATTGACCTCCATCGGTACGATGTCCAGATTGAAGAGCTACGCCGACGGTTCGAAGCCACCATGAAAGACAATAACGAATCGGGACAGCACGATTCCAAAAGCGAATGGGTCATTGTGCGAAACGAAATACAAGAGTTTCGCGACAAAGGGATGCAAAACGTGTTCGGCCCCAATTCCTTCGTGGCAAAGTCTGCCATCAAAATCGCTGCCGACTCACAACGTCGCTCCAGCATTCTTCGAGTGATCAAGGAAATCGAACACTATGTTGATTTAGAGAGTGCTCAGAAAGAGTCACTTGTCACACTTCTCTCGACGGAACCCCGTCCAACCAGGATCAACCCGGAACTTGACTTCGTTGACATCAAGAATCGGCTCTCTCAACTACCCGATTCGACTTTAAAGCCGTTGTTTGACACTGACCAATGGCCCCTCGTACGACATCTTCTTGAAGAGATTGAAGCGAATCGGAATTTGCTGACGAATCAACGATTTATCGCAAGGAACTCGGAAGACGACGTCAAACGGCCGACCGTCAGCCGATATAAGCAAAGAACTCGTCCTGCCGATGCCACGACCCCCGAAAACATTCCCGATCCGATTGCTTTGAAGAAGGATGGTGAATGACATGAACTGTTTTGTGCGATCATTCCCATGCGGGCCTTTTCTGCTGCTTTCCAGCATTGCTTGCTTCTCTGTTTTTGCTTCTGAGGATGACTATGTTGTTGATCGCTTGGAAAATTTGACGGACAACGAAATTCCTGGAGCACAAGTCCAACGGCAGGTTGTCATCAGGGACCTGGCGATCGCCCGGAACGGTGCCCCACTTCAACTCCAGTTTGAAAAAATGATTTTCAGCCAGGACGGTAGCGCCCAGCTTGGCCATCAGAGGATAAAGGCCGACCGAGAACAGGCGATCAACGCACTCGATCGTGCAGTTCAGTTGACGGACCATCAAAAACGAAAACTAGATCTGGCCGGTCAAGTCGATCACCAGAGGTTTCTCGATCGATTTAAAGCCGCAAGTCAAATCTTTTGTGCCCAAGGGGGCTGGACAAAGGAAGATCAAAAAGTAATCAGGCAGTTGGAGGCGAAAGCGACTAACGGACTCATTGGCCCGGATTCGTTTTTTATGAAGTCGATCCCTGTCACTTTGAACAATAATCAACTCGCGTTACTCAACGAACGCAAACGTTCAATTCATAGCAGCATGATTAAGAAAGCCTTACGCGATTTTGACGCGAGGTTGACACTGAGGGAGCGACAGCGGGAGTCCCTCACTCAGATCATGCTCGACCAGATCCCGTATGACCCTACAAGCGAGAATGGTGAATTGCTCGTCTCGAGGTCAGAACAAATGATGATGATGTACCGACTTTC
The DNA here is from genome assembly GCA_903899985.1 of uncultured Schlesneria sp. Classification (GTDB taxonomy): domain Bacteria; phylum Planctomycetota; class Planctomycetia; order Planctomycetales; family Planctomycetaceae; genus Schlesneria. The sequence continues at coordinate 4,665 of CAIULL010000214.1, read as the reverse complement.
CTGTATTGCCAACGAGAAAATCGAGCCTCTTTTTGACCCAATTGAATGGCACAAGGTACAGCCGATGCTCGAGCAGTGTTACCATTATAAAGAATACCTGATTGAGCGAGGCTTGCTCGACCCCGAAGCTGATGTTGTAAACGCCGATGATGGTGCGATTCGAATCAAGGAACCGAAATGAATATGAGATCCCTCTTTTCGAGTCACATTTTGTGTACTCTGATTTTTTCGCTGCTGGCGTTCGGGATAACTGGTTCTGACGCGTTCGCTCAGGCCCCTTCTGTCCGCTTCGGCGAAGTTGTCCCGCGTGATGTCCGTGAAATCTACGAACGTGGCCTGCAATATCTCGTCACGACACAAAACGAAGCAGGTGACTGGAAGGGAGGGGGCGAACAAGGGCCTGGCGTTACGGGCTTGTGCCTGATGGTTTTACTCGCCAGCGGAGAAGACCCGAACTTCGGCCTCTATAGCAACAATGTCCGCCGAGCTTTACGCAATATCATCTCGGGGCAGGATGCAAGCACGGGCTTTTACGGTGGCAACGGACATAGCAGTATGTACAACCACGGATTTGCCATGCTCGGATTAGCCGAAGCTTATGGAGCGGTCGACGATCGCAACTTGTGGACGGGAAACGAACCGAACCGCCGATCGATCGGTCAGTCTTTAGAACTTGCGGTACGCGCAGCGATTACATCACAAAAGAAAAACTCGTTCGGTGGATGGCGATATTCTCCTGATGGAAACGACGCAGACACCTCCGTCAGTGGTGCTGTCCTGGTTGGTCTGCTCGCCGCGAGAAACGCCGGGATCGAAGTCCCAGATGAGGTGATCGACAAGTCGATCAACTACTTCACCAAAATGACATCTCCCTCCGGCCAGGTCGGCTATTCGGGCGGGTTCGGCGGATTTGACGAATCGTTCGCAAGGATTTCGATCGCTACGCTGGTCTATTCCGTCTCGCGACGAAAAGACCTGTCTCAATACAAGGCGACACTGAGCTATCTGACTCAACGACTGGAAATGTCTCGCAACAAAGCTGGCCCGAATACACACGGTATTATCAGGCCCAGGCGTTATTCCAGGGTGATGTCGATGCCTGGGAAAAATGGAACAAACTTCTCGTCCGACACCTGAAGCAGATCCAACTGGCAGACGGAAGCATTCCCGGCCAGATGGGTGTGACGCTGGGGACTTCAATGTCGTGCCTGGCACTCGCTTTGAATTACCGATTTTTGCCGATTTACGAAAGATAATGCTGGTCTCCGGAACGCGGACATTGCCCGCAAACGAATGGGAGGGTGAGGCTTCCGCCGAGCCGTTTAGTCGATCGGTGTACCTGCACCACGGCTCGGCGGGAGCCTCGCCCTCCCAGGGAAAACTTTGCACCGCGCGAAGAAGCATCATGTTAGAACTACATTTGCAGGACCGACAACCCCCTGCGACGACGAGGAAGCGATATCGTGCCAAACGCAACCATCTTTCCATCAACGGCCAGAAACATTCGAAGAACTCATTGGGTGAGTTCGGTCGCGTCGCCGTGGGATTCCACACGATTGATCGGCCTCTGCCTGTTCGGCTCGCTTGTCGCAATGTCAGCATTTGCAGACTTGCCGTCCAACCAGACTCAATTCCCTGTCATGAATCTGACAAACGGTGACCATATCACGGGGACAATGGTTAATTCCGTCGACCCCACAAGACTCGGTTGGCAATCGCCCGCATTCACAGAACCGTTTTACTTCGCACTCGGTGGAATCGCCTCGATTCACTTTCCCGCCCCCACGAAGCCACAGCCGCACGAAGGTGACTATTGCATTGAAGTTGCAGGCAATGACGTCTTGTTTGGATCGCTGATCGGCCTCGACGCAAAATCGGCGACAATTGATGTTACTAAGATTGGCAAAACGACAATCGATCGATCGATCATCAAGCGAATGTATCGCTGGGGAGGAAGTTCGTCTCAGTTATTTATCGGCCCCAGCGGACTTAATGGATGGCAGACGTCGGGAGAAGAGAATGGATGGCGTGAAGATGCCGGACAACTGATTGCGGATAAGCCGGGCGCAACACTTCGTCGCGAGTTCGGGATCCCCAATCAGGCACGAATCGAGTTTGAACTTTCCTGGACAACGCAGCCCGATTTCGAACTGGCACTCGGCGTCAGTGACGATCCCAAGACCGCGCTACGAGCTTATAGATTCGAAGTCTGGAATAAGACGGTCATTATCCAGCGCGAAACCGAACGTGAAGCGGACGTGGAACGCCTGCAGTCGGCCGACGAAAAGGGAGGACGCGTGCATTTGCAGGCGTTTCTTGACCAGACAGCGGGCAAAATCCTGGTTTATTCCTCCAGTGGAGAGCCGCTGGCAAACCTGACCGTACAAACAAACAAGCCACAAATCCTCGGCGGTATTCAACTCATCAATCGTAGCGGTGACGTTCGGCTGGAAAGCTTGCGCATCGGTCGCTGGAACGGGGAATTACCACGTAAAGCGGAACTCAACAAGTCGCGAATCCATGGAAGCGATGGAACGATCGAGTATGGATCATTAACCTCCTACGATCCTGAAAAGCATGAATTCGTCGTTGGTGATGAGACTACTTCAAAGCGAATTGCGGAAGATCTGGTTCAAGATGTCTTCTTGTCACAAGAGTCTGAGGTTGCCCCGAGATCCTTGCGAGCGGTATTTCTTTCGGGAACGAAAATCAGCGGCGAGCTCGTTCGAATCGAAGACGGCAAGGTCATTCTCAAATCCCCTGGGATTCAGGAATCGATCCCGATACCGCTCGACCTGCTGCAATCGTTCGTCGTCCTGGCACCGAAGAGTGATCCTGCTGAGCTACCTGAACGTCGGGGACGGCTGGAGACAAAGGAGACTCGGCTGCACGGTTGTCTGATTGACTCGCGGGAAAATTCAAATCAATGCCTGGTCTGGCAACCGGCACGCAGCAATACATCGAGTCCCCTGAAGCCGGGAATTTCAGCCCAAATTGTCTATCGCGATCCACCACCCCCACCTCCAAAAACAACCGATCCGCAGCAAGAACAAATGCTGCAAGCCCGAGTCCGAGTTGTTCGAGCCGGCGGGCTTGTCGGTCAGGTTCAAGGGATGTTCATGGATGGTGAAACGCAAAAAACACCCGGTGGCAAGAAGGCAACGAAGCCTGAGCCAGTGCTGCACCTGCGGACTGGCGACAAAATTCCCTGCAAGGTCATCGGCATCGACGAGCATGGCGTGACGCTGGAATCAAATGTGTCGGATGCAAAATTCGTCCCTCACAATCAGATTCAAGCCCTGGAACTGATCTCCGACGCTCCTCCTGTGGAAATCAAAACGCTGAAGAAACAACGGCTGCTGACGTTACCTCGCATGCAGCGTGACAACCCACCAACGCATTTGATTCGTTCCGTAGACGGCGACTATTTACGAGGTCGCATCGTTTCCATGGACGAAGCGCAGATGCAGATCGAAATACGACTGGAACCACAAATCGTACGTCGCGATCGTATCGCACGGATTATCTGGCTGCATCCAGAAACGACCGCTCCCGTTGTCAAAACGGAAGAAACGGGACCGGTTGACCCCAGACGAATTCAAGCGTTACGAAGCGATGGCAACAGACTGACCTTTATCCCCGAAAAAGTCTCGGGCTCATCCCTGGCCGGAAAAAGCGAATTACTGGGTTCGTGTCATGTCGACCTGAAGGATGTTGACCAGTTAATGACGGGAGCCGCCATCGAAGTTGCGGCAGCCGGATTACCGTTTCACGATTGGAAATTGCAACAGTCTGCCGATCCGGTCGGACCACCAGAAGGTGGCGAAGGTTCTGGCGACGGTGGTGAAGGGATGGAATCGGTCCTTGTGGGAAAACCGGCTCCTGATATTTCGCTCAACATGCTGGATGGCAAGAAGTTTATCCTGTCGGACCACAAGGAAAAGATTGTCGTGCTCGACTTCTGGGCCTCGTGGTGCGGTCCGTGCCTGCAGACGATGCCACAGATCGATAAGGTGGTGCATGAATTCGCCGATCAGGGCGTTGAGCTGTTTGCCATCAATCTGGAAGAATCAGCAGATAAGATTACGAAGGCTCTGGAACGGTTGAAGTTGTCGACAACCGTCGTGCTCGACAAGAATGGCCGGATCGCCGAGAAATACGGCGCAACGGCAATCCCGCAAACCGTGATCATCGACCGCGAAGGAAAAGTAGCCCGGCTTTTTGTAGGAGGGGGTGCCCGGTTCGACGAACAACTTCGCGCGGCGTTAAAAGCAGTACTCGAAAGCCAGCCACAGAAAAGCGAATGAGGCTTTGGTCGGACAGGCAACCGCGCACAGGATTTTTCTCAAACGGGAGACGTGTCGCGAATTAGTTTAACCCGCAGCCATCGGCGCAGGTGAATCGGCGTCCAGCCGATTTCTTCAGGCGTTGCCGCAGGCCCGACTTTTCGCAATGCCCCTGCGAGAAATGACGCCTCGGCGGACGGCAATTCCACCGCTCCGTTCCCGCTTCTCTGCGAGGCGCGTTTAAACGCAATACCGTTCAATATTCATGAAAATCGTGGCTCCTGCTAGGGTTAGGTAAACTACGAACTAACCATTTAGGCAAGGAGCCACGACATGCAAGGATGCATGAGCGAGGGAAGTCACCATCGGATTTTAGATC
>CAIULL010000213.1 GCA_903899985.1 uncultured Schlesneria sp. | reverse complement strand
GCAGTGGCACCTGAAAATGAAGGTTTCCCAATAACGCCACCCCACCCCCCCCGCGGGGGTGGTTAACGGGCCTTTGCCCCAGGGACCGATGTCCGTCTCAAAAGTACTGACAACACACTTCCTAAAAACGAAGAAAAGCCGTCCGGCCTCGGACGGCTTTTCTGTTTAGATCAATGCCTCTACAAACCAGTCGATCAGACGGCGGCAGCGCGTCGTCGACGAAGGGCACGCACGGCGAATCCGATTCCACCAAGGCCCAGCAGGGCGAAGGTCGATGGTTCAGGAACGGCTGATGCGTCAACAGCCAGCGTCCCGGAATCGGAGATTGCTCCACCGACTCCAGAAGGTGTTTGAGTGAAACTCACGGCGAGACTTGCTGCTCCATTTGCGATACCAAAAGTTCCATGATCGAAACGACCGACAATATCAAAGTTTGCAAATCCGGGACCAGAAGCTGATTCCGTGATCGACGAACTGGCGAACGAACCAAAACCCGCGTTGGTAAAATTAAACGAGGTCCCCACCGTTTTATCAAATGTAATTGTTCCGATCGTGTAGATAGGTGCCCCTACAAAAATACCACTTTGACTGGTGTTAGTGACCCAGTTACCGATTGTGAAAACGGTCGCGGTGTCGATGCTTCCGGTGTTAACAACCGGGCTGCCGTCCCCTCCGAACCCTTGGGTTCCAATCGTTCCGGCTGATGCGGAAGTGATTCCGCTGACAACGAGAAGAGCCGCTGCACAAATCAACTTCGTAAACTTAACCATTTGCAAAACCACCTTTTCTAGACGGATCAGAACATCATTGACGACCGAACAACGGTTGAGTCAAACCAACGTCTCAACGAACACGACCCGTTAGCTGGTCACACTTGTCAATACGCAGAAGAGCACGACGCCTGACTCCGAGCGATTCGAAGCGCCCGTGCCAGTTTTGTCGCCGTTTCAAACGAAAAAAGCCGACGCGATGGAGACCCTGAAACAGGTCATCCTTCGCGTCGGCTTACTTATTAACAAACCTCCCGGTGGTCACCGGGCTGCCGTTCTTTGAGTCTTCCGTTTGCGTAAGCAAGCGGGAAGTGACCCGCGTTGCTGCACGGATATTACGACATCCCAGTGAATACACAATAGACGAGTGACAAATATCTACAATCAAAAATAAATAAAACTTATGAAAAAAACCATTATTTGATTGCGAGCAGGCTCAAAAAACAGGTCCATACAAAGCCACTTCTTGAAGCAAAGTGACCGGAACAAAAAACAACCCCACCCCCTCTGCGGGGGTGGTTAACGGGCCTTTGCACTCGGCATCAATTTGGCTTCACATCAGAAGATGTCAGATCGCGCTGGTGAAAAGGTCCCGTTAATCACCGCCACGGGAGCGGTGGGGTTTGGGAATTGGCTATACATTTGATCCGTGAACGATGGGGCGCCTTCCTCACAGGTGAATCCCGGACTGCCAGGCTCTATTTCGCGAGGCTGCGGGGGCGTCGTCGAAGATAGCTACCAACGGCGAAACCAACTCCGCCAAGGAGAAACAGCGCCAAGCTAGATGGCTCGGGAACAGGCGAAGAAGATGACGGAGTCACGAACGTGCTAAACACAGTATCAGCGCTTTGATCATACCACGAATTAAGAGAGGTGCTAGTGTAGTACGCCTCACCTCCTGTATAGCTATTCGGATCACCTACAAAATACCATTCCACGGGCGTTTCCGTAGAGAGTGTCACTGCAAGTTGTTCGCCAACGGAAACAGGAATTGAAAAACCTGATAGCGATCCAAGAAACGCCCCCGAGGTACTTGGAACTTGTATAGTGCCACTGGCAAGAACGCTTCCTGGTACTTGGCCCGCAAGGTAGGGTAGTCCGCTGGAGGTTGTGACGATTTCGAAGTTGAGATTTCCCGGATAATTGTTAAATGCATACAGAGACACGTCGACCAACTCAAGGTTGCCCGCAATGCCGACGGTAAATGTCTGAGCAGTTGTTCCACCTGGTTGAAGTATATAAGCCGCTTTAATTGGTCCTGGGTTAGTTTGATCCTCAATCAGATTTGCGCTTAACGGCGCCTTGCACATAAGTGACATCGACAATGCAGCAAGAAATGCGGTGACGCGTGTGGTTGATCGTTCAAAATGCATGATCTCTCCATTGAAACTAAATACAACGAAATCAAGTCAGCGATGCTGACGAGGCAAGGCACATTACCTTTGCCGACGAGTGATTACGCTGGTGAATAAAGCAGGTCGTATGCCGACGGAAAAAAATATATATCTGAAAGAGATAGTGTAAGGAGACGCCTGTCTGTGAATAGAACTTATGATATTCAGGCTGAATAAGTTGTGGCACGCAAGAAGAGGATAACAGGCTGAAACGAGCGGAGTGACTACGGATGAGGTGGCAGAAAATCGCCATCCAATTGGCAGAAAAGTCGCCGAAGCGTATGGATAAATATCACTGTGTAATAAGTAAGTCAGGTGTTATAAATGGCGCAATGGTCGATGCGCGTTAGCCGAATAACATTGTTGCGGATGGGTAGCAAAAGAGGTATAATAGGGTCGGGAGGAGAAGCGGATGTGTGCTCCTGTAAAGAAGATTAAGTAGATATGTGTGTTGCGGGTACGAATCGAGTCATATACTCAATTGGGAAAAAAGCTGGTGTAAAGGTCGGTTTGCGGCTGCCCGGTTGGGGAAGTCTTTTGCGATAGGGTGCAAAGGTTTAAGAGCGTGTGATGTGACGCTTGCGTGAGTCGGCCGGATACGTCCCGGGGGAGGGTTAAGCGGGGGGCGATGTTACGCAGGTCGGTTGAGGTAATCCGGTGGCACCGTAATTGCGCGTTTTGATTAAATGGCAGAAGTGTAATTTCAGATGTTGGGGATCTGCATCGGATGCGTTAAAACCGAGGGCGGTATCGACGGTTGTGAACGTTGAAATCCTTTAGCCTCGAAGGGAAACAAACATGAGTCAACTCGATCGCCGTGAATTTCTTGGTGACTTGGGAACAGGCGTTGTTTCGGGCGGTCTGGCATGGCAGGCTCTATTGTCGTTGACCCCGGCCCGTGCCCAGGAATTGCAGGTGACACCCGGTCTCGTTCAATTCCGACCGGAAATGGAAGAGATCGTCAAATGGATCGAATCGACTCCACGCGAGCGCATTCTGGAAGGGGCCGTCGAACGATTGAAGAAAGGGCTCGGTTACCGGCACCTCGTCGGAGGTTTGTTCCTCGCGGGGATTCGCAACATCAAGCCACGTCCCGTTGGTTTTAAGTTTCACGCAGTGATGGTGATTGGAGCGGCCCATCAGCTTTCGCTGGATGCGGCTCAACCCGATCGATTGATTCCGTTCTTCTGGGCTCTCGATAACTTCAAAGCGTCGCAGGCTCAAGATGTGAAAGAAGGGGACTGGTCACTTGCGGCAGTTCGGGAATCGTCGGTCCCGTCCGCATCGCAAGCCAGGCAACGATTTATCGATGGCATGGATCGCTGGGACGAGGAAGCGGCGGATGCGGCTATTGCGGGACTCTGTCGGTCAGCGGGAGCGGCCGAGGTCATGGAATTGGTCTGGCCCTATGCCATTCGTGACTGGCAAAACATCGGTCACAAGGCGATTTTCGCTGCCGGTGCCTGGCGGACACTGGAACTGATCGGCTGGGAGCACGCCGAACCGGTCCTTCGGTCGCTCGTCTATGGACTTCTGAACGGAGGATCGAGCGACACCGCCGTTCCCTACGATCACAACCGTGAACTGGCCGGTCAGATTCGAGCCGACTGGCTCGCAGGCCAGCCCGATCCGACGGTCACCACGGCGCTGCTGCAAACATTACGGCAAGCGAGTCCAAAAGAGGCGGCCGCGTCGGTCGTCGCACATCTCAATCGAGGGGTCTCGGCCAGTTCGTTATGGGACGCAATCCTGCTCGCCGCGAGCGAGCTGCTAATGCGGCAGCAAGCGATTGTCCCGCTCCACGCCACCACGGCGACAAACGCCTTGTACTACACGTTTCGGCAGAGTGGATCAGATTCGACTCGTCGCCTCGCGTTGTTACAGGCAGCAAGTTGGCTCGCGCTGTTCCGCGACGGAACGCGGGCACGCGGCGGTTTTCCCGACAAACCGAACATCGACGAATTCCAACCAGCGGCAGTCGCCCCAGTCAGTATCGAGTCGATTTTCGACGGCATGCAGCAAAGTCGTAGCACGGCTGCGGCTCAAACACTGGCCTTCAGCCAGGCAGGTGGAAACCAGGAAAAATTCTTCGACGCCGCCAGGCACCTGATTTTCACCAAAGGAACAGACGCCCACGATTTCAAATTCGCAGCGTCCGCGTTTGAAGATCTGACGCACGCCAGCCCTGCCGTGAGACCAAAATTGCTCGCCGCCAGCGTTTTTTACCTGAAAGGAACCCGCGACCCCGATTCACCGTTGTTACAGAAAGCGAGAGAGGCCCTCGCGATCCTGTGACCTTTGTTTCGATGCTAGCAGCATCGCCCACGTGACCTTCGCTGCTAGCGTCGGACCGAATCGGCAAAACGGTCCACATGATGTTCGCGCAGCTCATCAGCGGAACTTCAGGATACACCACGGTTTCGAAGGCGAACTTGAAGATCAGCCGTTAGTGACTGAAGTTCCTCCAATTTTTTTCCCGTCGAAATCCGCATCGGTGCTGACAGGGAGATTTAAAATCTCTTGAATCATTCGAATCATTTTGATCTCCCCTTCAATCCGTCCTTCGTTTTTCCCTTTGATCTCCCCTTCAATCACACCCTCTTTTCGTGAAGCATTAAGCGCCCATTGCTGGTCGCGGATCGCTTTTTCTCTTGAATCGTACATGGCTTTATCCTCGGTAACTTGTGCGATCTGAGTAATGGTATGCGTCGCCTGACGAATTGCTTCCTGCGGGAATAGTTTCAACAATTCGTCAGGCTCGTATTCATGAGCACGGAGCAGCCAATAGAGCCAACAATCTAACATACTCGCCGTGGCCAGATCTTTCTCTTGAAGATCATACCGTCCCAACTCGATCGTGTGAATTTCTAATGTGTCGTTCAACGTCCGTCCCGATTCCAGGTCGGTGAAACGGAAAGCGTGGTGGACTTTCTTCGAGTCGTTCCAGAGGACTCCGTCGAGCAGACAAATGGAAAACGCTGGCTTGAGCAACGAATAGTCGTCGCCTGATCTCAATTGATCGGAATAAATTTCGCATCCGTAAAAGACGATCCGCTGGATTAACCCGCTAAAAAACGACAACTGCATTTCGACGTCATAGATCGCGCCTGCCTGGTCGATCGCTTTGATGTCGAGGATCGAAAGTTTGTCGTCTTTGAAGTCCTGAAGATTGTATGGGTTTTCGATGGTGACATCGATTATCGGCTTCGGCAGTCCGAGAATGGCATTGAGCAGGCTAATCAAAGCCAGCTTGTTTTCAGGTGATCCAAACGTCTTTTTGAACGCAAAGTCATTGATGGGGCGAATACCGATCAGCATGATGATGCATCCTTATTCCAGGGTGAAAACTCACCGATACACTGCGGGAACGTAGCATATTTCAAACACGGACGCGACTCTGCGGAAACGGCACTTCGAGGCCAATGCGGGTGAATGAGCACTCTTTTCGTACACGAGAGCGCCCGAGTCGTCGTCTAGAAAATGCCGACTTTAAAGACATTGCGTAATCGTTGGCGGACGGTTGTGCAATGACCCTATCGAGATATGGACTTTTTCTCGCTGCAATGTCCTCACACGAAAAACGGTGCATTACGCGGTTGCTTTTACTTGGCATACAGCTTCACGGCGCGAAGGTCTCCCTTTTCCTTCAATTTGTACGCGATGACCTCGATCTTGCTATCATTCGGCACACCCTGACCAAGACCTGGCGGTAAAACAATCTTTGTTCCACCTCGCAGCAAAAGCACGCCGTCGTGATCGGGAATCATTGAAATCGTTTCAACCGTTCCATTAATCGTTTCAAAGATCGGCTTTGATTCCTTCGCCGCAGCTTTGTTTATCAGTAGGTTGCAGGTGAATAACAGCATCCCGGTTACCGCCGCGTTGTAGAGGATGACCGCAATTCGGTTGTACACATGCCACTTCCACGTGCGAGGATCACACCAATTCATTTTTGGCTCGCTCCATTGATAAAGCGTTGGGCACACTGCTGCACAACTTTGTCGAATGTAGTAGTCGCGATTTTTTGCGTAATATTCAAATGCCAATTGGTAGCCAATCTTACCCATGACGCTAAGTACCCAAAAACATATCAAGCTGCGCGGAAGATTGTTGAGCAGTTCTTCTGGGAGCCTTGGGGCCGATATTTCTGACCCGAATAAATGGCTAACGCCACCGGCAAACAGCCCGATGCAGGCGAGAAGTAATCCCCAAAACGCGATTTCAAGCCGCCACTCGTGTTCTCGAAGGCGCTGCCATGATTCCTCATAAGACTGAGCCAACTTGAGGCACCGGTCTCTTTCCTTGTCGTACAACGTTGATTTTCCGTCGTCCGTCAACTTGTCGTTCGCTTCTTGGAGTTTGCTCGCAGCCACGGCCTCGGCGTAATTGGAGGCAAGGAGCCGGGAATTCAGCGAATTGATTTCACTCGTGTGCGCCTTATTGATTTGATCAATTTGAGTATTCAGCGACTTGATCTTTTCCTGGAGCTCGGGGGTTTTGTCAGGGGGCGACTCGGTCATTTTGGGCTTTCTTGAAATCACCATGAGGACTAGCCGGTTGCTGGATCTTGCCCCCGCTATCAAAATCGTTTTCGATCGAGTTGTCGACAGTGCCACAGCCACGGGTGCGTAGAGCTGCCTTTTTAACGGACCGAAGACGGCGTTTCTAGGTTTGAACCAATTTGAAACGGAATCGTTTAACTTGACCAGCGCGGACTCGATGCGACTGTCGATTTCAGAAATTGCACCGATTGGACACACCGCTTTCCAAAATTAAGAACCACTAATGGGAAGGAAAGGCAGAATTCATCACGGTCAATATTCATCAAAATTTCTCAGCATGAGCTCTTCGCTTGACCACTTCAAAAATGGAAGCGCGAGCGAACCAATTTCCGCGTCGGGAGGACAATGCTTGTTGCGGGCGTATTTGCCCGTTAGCTTCAACCAATCTGCGCATCCCGATTTCGGTCGCCGAAATCGGGGTGTGGATGGATTTCTGCACCGTCAAGGGAAATCGATCGAATGCGTTACCGATATCAACAGCCGGGAAATGAAGACGAGTTCGAGGATTTCTGCGTCCGTTTCTACCGTCATTTTCTCAAGCGAGCGACACTGGTCCGATATGGCAAGCGGGGTGAGAAACAAGACGGCATAGACATAATTGACCAAGTCCCACGCAAGCCTCACGTTGCGATTCAATGTAAATATCACGAAATCACAAAAACGATTACACCAAAATCGATCAAACACGAGGTTTTGTTGGCGGAGACTTCGGTCCATAAAGTTGATCATTACATCATCGCGACGACGGCGAAGAAGAGTCGGTATGCCCAAGACACAGTCATAAAGTTGAATCAACGGCCAGCGAATATTCGCCGTTTCACCGTCGAGATTCATTTCTGGGAGGAGATTTGCACGCATTTGAGTGAGTTTGGCCAGGCACTTGCGGATTTCATTTTTTACCCAGAGTTGTCCCAGGGCGAGGTAGGCGGTCTTTGTCTGATGCCTGCAGGAAGCCCATCATACTCTTCCGCTCCCACGCTTGGATCGCCCGAACGTTCCGTGTATTCCGAAATAGACGCGTTGTTCATGTCGCGAAAAATCGAGGTTGTCGAATATGAAATTAGCAAATTCCCGGACCCCGAGGTCGACGATTCTTTAACACCGGCCGACCGATATGCGATCCTGAGGTTCCGCGCGAAGCTCGCTATGGAACGATCACAATTCGACAAGGCAGCCCGATTATTCATGCTGGCCTACGAGGCTTCGCCGGAACTACAACAAGCCCAGCAAAATCGCATTCTGGCGTTGAGCCTAACTGGAAACCAACGTCAGGTAGTTGATGAAGCGGCTAATTTGCTTAACAGCGGAATTCGTTCTCCGTTTCTAGTTACCCTCCTTGTTCGTGGTACGACTGAACCGGAAGAACTTGTTCCCTTCCAAAATCTGGTTGATGAATACTTGTCGAACGATGAGGAGTTGATGCGAACGCTTGTTGATAAATATTTAGGGTGGCAACTCCCTGATCGAGCAATTGCTGTAACCGCCAAATTGCGAGAACACGCTCCGAAGTCAGCGCATGCGTTATTTACGTGCGGAATGGTCTCACATTATCTTGGGTTGAACGGCGATTGGAAGAACCGTGCTGAAAACCTTTACAGCGCCATTGGCTACTATACCGATGCCTTTGCGGCCGCAGAGCGGGATAAGTATCCTGGGCTGATTCCCGAGATTTGTACCAATCGCGGACGCGTCTTCGGAGCACTTCGCAACTATGACGCCGCGAAGGCTGATTATCGCCGTGCAGTCAGTGGTTCAGACAATCTTGGCCTTTATGCCGACCCTGCAATTACGTTTTTTCTACACATCGAAGACTTCGATTCTGCGCGGGCACTTTTGCCGTCGCTGTCGCCGAATTCCGATGACGGCAAATTCTTGACAGTCGCTACAAATTATCACTTCGCAACAAACGATGAAAAGCGAAATCTCATCGTAAAAATGGCAGGGTTGGGGGAATCGGCGTTCGAACGGGCAACGGAAGCAATATTCCACAGCGTGCAATGGGCGATCGACCTTCGGGATTTGGATTTGGCACGCGATTGCGTGTCGACCGCTTTCTTAAAACGTTGCCCTTTTCAAGGAAACACCTTGTTTGGCTGGATCGAACTAGAAGCCGAAAACGTTGAATTAGCACGTGAGTACGTTGAAAAAGCGCTCGATTCAAGTTCACGATTGGCAAACCAGCAGGAGATTGTCGTTTTGGCCACGCTCCTAGTGAAATTGCATGACGAGGAGCGTGCATTGCCACTATTAGAACAGGCTGCCACGCCAGGTGTTTTTGACGACGCTTGCATGAAGCTCGTTTCATGTGCTCAACGCCTCGGGCGACATGATACTTTGCTTCGGACTTGTGAGGAACTTCGCCAAACTGGGCAGCAGGACGAAAAGCTGCGTAAAATGGAAGTGCAAATGCTTTCTCATTATGACCCGGAGAAGGCATTGTCGCTCGCGATCGAATTTAAACGGTACGACAAAATTTATTTTACCGCGGCCACGAATTTCATTGCAACACACCTGGGTAGAAAAGAAGTCATTGATTTCGAGGGACTGCCCCCTGAAGCATTTTCGCCGGATGATGGGTATTTGGTTGTCACACCACTTGTAGAAGCTCGCCGTTTTCAGGAAGCGATGACGTTTGCGTATCATCAACTCAGAAATAACTTCTCAGCGGAACGGGCGCACGGCCAGTATATCTGGTTTTTTCTAAAATACGGCAAGAAAACGGTGTTCGAAGCTACTGAAGCTGCTGGCACTCAATCTGCGATACTTATTGAGAATACGACCACAAAAGAACAACGGTGGATAACCGTAGAGGATGCCAATCCCGACATCGGCAGGTATGAATTGGCTTCTTCGTCGGATCTTGTTCAAGCGATTATTGGGAAGCGCATCGGCGAATTCATAAACGTTACCGGCCAAACTCTCCGGGTACAAGAAGAACGCATCGTAGCGATACAATCCAAGTTCTTGCGTCTTTTTCAAGACGCAATTAGGAATTTCCAATACCGTTTCCCTGGGGGGTCCACAGTTCAATGGATACTTGTTGGATCCGGCGACGAATTCGACCCAACGCCGTTGATAAATCAATTAGAGCAAGGTCGGAAGGAATTAGAATCTGTCTCGGACTACTACCACAATAACTTTTGTTCGTTGCATTTCTTTGCCTCGATGATTGGCTGCGATTTACGCCAATTGATGCAGTCACTTGTCCAAAATGACCATTGGTTCGTAAGGTGCGCCGACTGTTCGCCGGTTGAATTCAACAATGCAAGTACGGCGAAAATGCCTTCAAAGAAGTTCGTGCTAGACATTTCAGCGATCGTGACTATTTCGATGCTTGAGATTTGGGAGCATCTCGATAAAACAGCTGAGTACTTCGTTTCGAGGCATGCGCTAGACACAATTGAAGACTGGTTGCGTAAATTATTGGAAAGCGAAGGGCAACCGGTCCAACGATTCGGAGTTGGCGAAAACGGACAGATGTTAACGTTTGAAATAACGTCGCAACAACTTAGGCAAGAGATAAATGAAGTTCAGGGGATCATTTCGGAGTTGAGAGCACGTTGCAAAATAAAGACATCATTGGCGGTCGCTGCCTTAGATCCCAAACGACGCGACGGTTATCGCGATGTTCTCGGAAACGAATCGCTTCATGCTTTGAGTGTCGCAAAGGAAGAGAATGCTATTCTGTGGACGGACGATATTTTTGTTGCAATTGTTGCTGAGGTCGACTTCGGCGTTCAACGCATTTGGACGCAACTCGCATTCAAGCGGCTGGAAAAGTCGGGTGGAGATGTTTCGAAAGCCGTCATCGCGGTAACTGCGAAATTGGCGGCTTGGAACTACAATATTACATTCTGGGAGCCGCAAGATTTTATTGTTGCAGCTGAGATAGCTAAATGGGATGTTAACGATTGGCCACTTCATCAGTTCATAAGATTGATTCGTTCGAGTGTGTTGTCGCTTGATGAGAAAAAACAATTTGGAATTGCGATCATGCAATTGCTCCGAAGATCAAGCTGCAACGAATTCATGCAGACGTCGGTAGTTCAGGCAATTCTAGATGCGATCGAGAATATTGACGCTGTCACGTGGATGTTGTCTAAAATCGATGGGTTCTTCCGAATCGATTTTCCGTCTGCGTCATTTTTAAAGTATGAACTGAACTATTGGCTGCGGTTTCGATAAAAACGCTCACCGGAAACTGTGCTGGGAAGGGCTGGGCGAGAATCGCAAGGCCCGCTCGCGCGTTTGGGTAGTGGGTAATCACCATAGGATTACCCGTTTTGGGCAAATGAAAATCGTCGGTTATTCCGGCTCGTAGCCGCGCCACATCCAGACGAGCGTATCGGCCAGCGTGTGCTGGAAGACGTTTCCGTCGCAATGTCTTGAGGCTTTGCTGAAGACGTAGCGGTAGTCGTAGCCTTTGGCCTTCAGGGCGGCGGCGGTTCGTTCGTTGGCCATGACCCAGTTGTGGTAGGACGATTCGGGACTTTTCGCTCCGTTATCGTTTTCGGAGACGTGAGTGAAAATCCTTAGCGGCTTCTTTTCGCTGGTTTCGATCAACTTCATGCTGGAATGGTATTCCCAGGCACCGAGCGGGTATTTGGCTTCTTCGGGAGCGTCATCGTCCTGTTGATCGACGAAAGTGCCGGAATAGGTGATCAGGCGACGAAAAAGGTCGGGACGAAACCAGCCCATGGTGAGTGCTGCGGCCCCGCCCGAACTGCAACCCATGACCGCTTTGCCCCAGGGATTTTGTGTGAACGCAATGTTGGGATAGGCGGCTTTGATCTTGGGATCGTTCAGCACAGCTGGCAAGACTTCGTCGTTGATGAAGCGAGCGAATCGGTCGGAAAGGGTGTCGTATTCGAGACCTCGTTCGCTCCCTTTACTGTCGTCGCCTCCGTTTTCGACTGAGATCACGATGAACGCTGGCAATTTTCGCTGGGGGTCTTTTGAGACGGTGAGGTTGTCGAGTGCATTTCGGACCAGATTTAATTGGCTCGGTCCATCCAGGGTGACCAGGATCGGGGCTTTGGTTCCGTCTTTGTAGGCGGCGGGGATGTAGACAAAAATCTTGCGTTGTTCGCGGACTTTTTTCTTCGGTTCGAGTGTCGAATCGTCCCCTTTGAAAATCTTGCTGTCCGCCAGCTTCATGGAGAATTCGAACGATTTCCCTTTGAGGTTCGCTCGGTCGGTCAGATCGATGTCCGTTTTGTATTCGGGTCCGATGACGACGTCACCATTTCCTTCGGTGCCGGGATGTTCCGGTTTTTCCTGAGCGGTCGCGGAGGAAACGGAGAGAAGTCCGAGCAGAGCGGCTGAGAAGAGGAAGCAATGTTTGACCAGAATGTCCTTGATCTGTGATGGCATAAGCTGTGTCGCCTGGTTGAAGGTTTGGATGATGTTGAGCAATTGGAAAACGAACGGAACAGTCGCCTGAGCAATTGTCGGAGACGGCTGTCCGAAGAGTGGTTTGAGTATACCCGTCACCCTGCAGCAGAACACTCCCGAAGGATTGTACCCCTCGTTGTCTCCTCTAAAAACTTCAACAAAACGTCAAATAATGTGTAAATATGAATTGACGCAATCCGCAAAAGGGTTGTAAAATAACGACTAGTAAAACACAAAAACGAATCTACTTGGGCGGGCAATGTGATTGCCATCCTGAAAAGGGCGTCGTTTGACGATCAATTCGTCGGAATAAAAAGGAAAGAGATTAACCACGGATCGCACTGATGGTCACGGATAAATACGACACGCAAGCTTGAAGACAATGTCTCTTCACGTGCGGTTCGTTTTGCGCCGTGTGGGCGCAGACTGCATCTTGGTTGTCCGAATTATTGTCGTGATCTCTTCGTATCGAACTTTTGACTCGACCGTACCCAACGACTGGAGGTTCGGTCACCGTTTATCTTGGCGGGCATCATCCATCGTGATCCAAACAGATTCCATCATTGTGCAGAAGCCGTCGTGCTGCGCAACCATAGTTGGTCAAGTTCGGCCAATGTTGCTCAACGACGTTGCTCAAACTGTTTGAATGATGAAATGCCGAAAAAAGGCTGTATTCTGCCAATGTTGCTCAAAAACTTCCAATGTTGTTCAAAGTTTACGAATAGGAAATTGGGGCGAATATCCCCTCGACCTCCTGAAAGCAAAACCGGGGGATTGGTGGGCCTGGAAGACTCGACCACACCCTACGACGCGAAGTTCAGTCACTGCTTTTTTTGGCGGGCATCGTTCATCGTGAACCAAGCAGGCCCGATCATTACCCAAACGCCGCGAGGGTTGCGCAACCATCGTTGCTCAAGCTTGGCCAATGTTACCCAACATCGTTGCTCAAACGGTTTGAACGATGAAATGCCGAAAAAAGGCTGTATTCTGGCAATGTTGCCCAAAAACTTCCAAAGTTGCTCAAAGTTTTCAAAAAGGAATTTGGGGCAAATCTCCACTCGACCTCCTGAAATGAAAAATGGAGGACGAGTGGACCTCGAAGACGCGACCAAATCCTACGATATGAGGTTCAATCACTGTTTGTTTCGGAGCGTGTCGTCCAA
The DNA here is from genome assembly GCA_903899985.1 of uncultured Schlesneria sp. Taxonomy (GTDB): domain Bacteria; phylum Planctomycetota; class Planctomycetia; order Planctomycetales; family Planctomycetaceae; genus Schlesneria. Next base: position 27,945 of record CAIULL010000213.1, on the reverse strand, counting down.
CGTGAATCAAGCAGGCTCGATGGTTGCACAAACGCCGCGCGGGTCGCGTAACCATCGTTGCTCAAATTTGGCCAATGTTTCCCAACAATGTTGCGCAACCTTTTCGAACTATGAAATATCGAAAAACGCCTGTGTTCCGCCAATGTTGGTCAAAGACTTTTATTTTTGCGCAACATTTTCAAAAAGGAAATTTGGTCGAGTTTTTTCTCGACCTCCCGAAACCGGAACCTGGGGCTGGTGGTCCTCGAAGATTCGACCACACCCTACCACACGAGTTTTGGTCACAGTATGTTTCGGCGGTTACCGTCGATCGTTTAGCAAGCAGGTACCATCGTTGCTCAAACTTGGCCAATGTTGCTCAACATCGTTGCGCAACGTTTTCAAAATTCGACTGTCTATCGAGTCTGCAGTTCGAAGTCAGGAGTCCCGTTGCAAAACGGAGTCAAACTTCGTCAAAGTCGATCAAACTCTGGCGAACTCGCGCGAACTCGCGCGAAGTCTGGCGAACTTTTTTGCGATGGAAAAGCGGAAAATGTCTTCGGAAACGCTATGAAACATGGGGAATGGTCGAAGTCGCGCGAACTCGCGCGAACTTTGACATCAGATTTCGTGAGCGACGCGAATCACCAAAAACAGAAAAAGAGTCTGAACAGAAGTTAACAAAGGGAACGAAGTGAAGAAAATCGTAGTTGCTTCCCGGGGTGAATAGGACCCAGGGGGACTGATACGACCTGTTTCAACTGATGGGATCGGCTTTGGATGATGAATTTTCCGGCCGATGCTCAAAGTCAATCCAGTTACGTCTTTCCTGATCTTGACACTCTGGAAAGCCATTCCTACATTCCGCCAGCCTTTTGTCTCGGGGGAATTGTTAAAAGTACAATCGAGATGACAGGTGGCGGATTCATGAATGAATCCGTGCGGCTCCCAAATGGATTTGAACGGGGCATACAATGCGAGTGGTTATTCTCGCCGGGGGTATGGGGACTCGTCTTCAAGAAGAAACGACGACCCGTCCAAAACCGATGGTCGAGATTGGTGGAAAGCCAATCTTGTGGCACATTATGAAGCATTTCGCACATCACCAGTGCGATGACTTCTATCTTGCGCTCGGTTACATGGGTGACTTTATCAAGGACTTTTTCCTTGATCGATATAATCTGGCAGGGAACCTGTCGATTGATTTCGCCAGAGGTTCCATCAAGCGGACCGAAGTCGAACTCGATCGCTGGAACGTGAACCTGATCGATACGGGGCTGAACACGCTGACCGGTGGTCGACTTTTGCGTCTTCGCCGCTGGCTGTGTGACGGAACTTTCATGCTGACATATGGTGATGGGGTCAGTAACGTCGACATCACCAAGTTGCTCGCCTTTCATCGTCAGCGAGGTAAGCTCGCGACCGTGACGGCCGTTCGTCCCCCCGCTCGATTTGGTGGACTGACGATCGAAGACGGCATCGTCAATTGCTTCACAGAAAAGTCGGTCAAAGGTGAAGGTTGGATCAATGGTGGATTCCTGGTTTTCGAGCCAGGCATTTTTGATTACCTGTCTCACGACATGGAAAGCCTGGAACTGGATGCTTTGAACCGGGTGGCTGCGGATGGTCAGCTGGCCGCATACGAGCACGATGGTTTCTGGCAGTGCATGGATACATTACGCGACAAGCACTATCTCGAATCGCTGTGGCAAAGTGGCGAATCGCCGTGGCGGACCTGGGACGAAGAGACCACCGTTCCCACGATCAAGCTCAGACCCAAGGCGGCTTAGAGCCTGATGTTTGTGTCCATAAAACTGACAAGGTTCGGTGTCACAGATTCCTTAAGTGAACCGTTTGATTCCAGGCCGCTCGAATAAGAAGCTCAACTATGAATGGTCGCGGCAGTTTTGATAAAAGCTTTTGGCGTGATCGACGTGTCTTTGTGACCGGTGCGACAGGCCTTGTGGGTGGCTGGTTGATCCGGCGATTGCTGGAAGCGGAGGCCGACGTTGTTTGCCTGGTCCGTGACTGGACTCCGAATTCCGAACTGTATCAAAGCCGCATGATCGACAAGGTGACCGTTGTCAGCGGGGACCTTTGCGATCAGGCGGTGCTGGAACGGGCACTGGGAGAATTTGAGATCAACACGGTCATGCACCTGGCCGCTCAAACGATCGTGGGGATTGCCAATCGCAATCCCGTTTCGACGTTCGAAGCGAACATAGGCGGGACGTGGAAACTGCTGGAAGCCTGTCGTCGTTCGCCAAAAGTGGGCCAAATCATTTTGGCCTCATCGGACAAAGCATACGGCGAAGCGAAGGTTTTGCCGTATACCGAAGAGACTCCACTGGAAGGGCGGCACCCATACGATGTCAGCAAGTCCTGTAGCGATCTGATCGCTCAGACCTACGCAGTGACTTACAAACTGCCGGTTGTGATCACACGTTGCGGAAACTTTTATGGAGGCGGCGATCTGAATTGGAACCGGATCATTCCGGGGACGATCCGATCGGTGCTTCGTGACCAGCGACCGTTGATCCGTTCTGACGGATCGTTCGTTCGCGACTACTTCTATGTCGAAGACGGTGCCGCGGCTTACATGTTTCTCGCCGAGCAACTGGCACGACGACCCGAGCTTGCTGGTTCGGCTTTCAACCTATCGACCGAAATCCAACTGTCGGTGCTGGACATTGTAAGACAGGTCTTGCGCGAGATGCATTCGACGCTGGAACCCGAGATTCTTGGCGAGGCGAGTCATGAGATCCCTCATCAATACCTGAGTGCGCGTAAGGCTCGCGAACTTTTGAACTGGCAACCTCTGTTCACCCTGGAGGAAGGCCTCCGCAGGACAATCGCATGGTACACGAACTATCTTCAGCCGACGGCGAATCCGATCAATACGACGTGGCATGCCGGATATGCGGCCAAGTCGGCCTGAATTCCATTCTGTCGCTGGGGAAGACCCCCTTGGCGAATGCGCTGCTGCGCGAAGATCAGCTTGGCGACGGCGAAAATACCTGGCCGCTTGAACTGGCCTGGTGTCCGGATTGCTCGCTGGCCCAGATTACGGAAACGGTTCCTCCCGAGATTCTGTTTCGGGAATACTCCTATTTTTCTTCGTTTTCGGACACGATGGTGGCTCATGCAAAGACCATCGCCGATCGATTGCGAGAGACCCGAAAGCTGGGACCGAACAGCCTTGCGGTCGAGATCGCCAGTAACGATGGGTATTTGCTTCAGTGGTACCACAAGGCGGGTATTCCTGTGCTGGGGATCGAACCGGCTCAGAACATTGCTCGCGTGGCCGAGTCCGAACGAGGTGTGCGGACGATCAGCGAATTCTTCGGTCGCGAGATTGCCGAGAAACTGGCCATGTCAGGTCAGAGGGCCGACGTTATTCATGCCAATAACGTCCTGGCACACGTGGCCGATCTGAACGGAGTCGTCGCGGGGTTTGCGGCGATGCTGAAGCCGGATGGCGTCGTCGTTGTCGAGGCTCCCTACCTGAAGGATCTGCTGGATCACGTCGAGTTTGACACGATCTATCACGAACATCTTTGTTACTTCTCGTTGACCGCACTCACTCGACTGTTCCAGCAGCATGGACTGACGATTGTTGACGTTGAGCGGTTGAAGATTCACGGTGGTTCACTCAGGATTTTCGCGGTTCATACGAATTCGGCGGAAGTGCAACCATCGGTCCTGCGATTGCTCAACGAAGAATCAACATGGGTTCGGGATGCGAAGTCGTACGCGACATTTGGCAAACGGGTCGAGACACTGCGAAGCGAGTTGATTTCGCTGTTAGATTCGCTCAAAGCCAAAGGGAAGCGGATCGCCGTTTATGGCGCATCCGCAAAGGGAAGTACGTTGCTCAACTACTTTGGAATCGGCCAGAAACAGCTCGATTTCGTGGTTGATCGAAGTACGGTCAAACAAGGACTGTATACCCCTGGTACGCGGCTGAAGATTTGCGATCCGTCTCGACTCGTGACAGACCAACCTGATTATTGCCTGCTTTTGACCTGGAATTTCGCTGACGAAATCCTGAAACAGCAGGCTCAATACCGCCAGCAAGGTGGGAAGTTCATTATCCCGATACCCGAAGTTCGCGTGGCCTGAGAGAGATCGTGAAAATTGTCGAGACATCGTTGTGCGGAGCCTTTGTGATCGAGCCGGAACGACTCGAAGACGAACGGGGCTTTTTTGCGCGCAGCTGGTGTCAAAACGAATTTTCGGAACACGGCCTGAACCCGGATCTCGTGCAGTGCAACATTTCATTTAATCACCGCAAAGGGACGCTACGTGGAATGCACTTTCAACGTTATCCCGATGGAGAAACGAAAATTGTTCGCTGCACGATGGGAGCCATCTTCGATGTCATCGTTGACTTGAGACAAGATTCTCCGACCTATCTTCGATGGGTGGGTGTCGAGCTGTCTGCCGAGAACCGACGGATGCTGTACATCCCTGAAGATTTTGCTCATGGATTTATCACTCTGGTCGATTCGACCGAAGTCTTCTATCAGATGTCGAATCGGTATGTTCCAGGCAGTGCAGCCGGGTTCCGCTGGAACGATCCGGCATTCCGGATTGAATGGCCGGAATCTCCTCAAGTAATTTCCGATCGTGATAATTCGTATCCCAGCTTCGAAAGCGAAAGTGCCCGTCAACTTCAACGGAGTACGACTCCATGAAGCGGATACTGGTCACTGGCGGCAGTGGGTTTGTCGGACGTCACTGTTTGCCAAAACTTCTGGAGAGTGGCTATGAAGTTCATGTGATTTCGTCACTGCGACAGACGGGTGACCACGTCAAGTGGCACACGGTCGACCTGATGGATCAGCAGAGCGTGGCGTCATTGATGAAGTCTGTTCAGCCGACGCATCTGTTTCATCTGGCATGGATCACGGAACCGAGACGGTACTCGACGGCGCCCGAAAACCTTGACTGGCTGGCTTCAAGTCTGCAATTGTTGCGATCGTTTCATCAGCATGGCGGGCAGCGAGTCGTCATGACCGGAAGCTGTGCCGAGTACGATTGGAATTATGGGTGGTGTCGAGAAGACCTGACCCCATTGAGACCAGCCACGCTTTATGGGCAATGCAAAGCCGCGTTGCTGGCGGCTCTTGAAGGATATGCCCGGCAGGTGGGATTGAGTTGGGGGTGGGGACGACTGTTTTTCATGTATGGTCCCCATGCACATCCTTCGCGGATTCCCGGGGTGGTGATTGAATCACTTTCGCGTAACGAGCCCGCCCGCTGTTCACACGGGAATCAGATTCGAGATTTTCTGCATATCGCTGACGTGGCATCGGCACTCGTCGCATTGATTGATAGCGAAGTTCAGGGGCCAGTGAACATTGCATCGGGTGAACCAGTCACGATCCGTGAAATCGTTTTACAGATTGCCGATCATTTCGGTCGTCAGGATCTGGTCGAGTTCGGAGCGATTCCGACGGCGGCGACCGATCCGCCGCTGCTGGTTGCTGACGTACGTCGCCTGACTTTGGAACTCGGTTGGAAACCCGTTCATTCCCTGGCCTCGGGATTGGGTGCGACGCTGGAATGGCATAAAAGGAGGCTCGCATGACGCAGCAAGCGGAAGAATGTCCTGTCTGCAATTCGACTTCGATCGAATTGTTTCTCGATCGTCAGAACGTCCCGGTGCACCAGAATCTGTTGATGCGCAGCGCAGAAGACGCAGGCAAAATCCGACGGGGTCGGCTGGCGATGCACGTCTGCAATGCGTGCGGCTTCGTGTTCAATGCGGCCTTCGATGGCTCATTGATGAGTTACAACCAGGATTATGAAAATACACAGGTCCATTCCCCTGCGTTTAATACCTACGTCGATGGACTGGTCGAAACGACGCTGAATGAATCAGGCGTTCGGGGCGGAACAATTGTGGAAGTCGGTTGTGGAAAAGGGGATTTTATCAAACGACTGTTGAATCATGATCAACAGGCTCGCGGCTATGGCTTTGACCCCAGTTATCTTGGTCCTGAAGTCGTCTGCGACGGACGTTTGACTTTTGAAAAACGCTTTTACGATGCTTCATGTGCGAACCTCAAAGCGGATATTGTCGTTTGTCGGCACGTGATCGAGCATATTCCGCAGCCGCAGGAAATCGTTCGCGCGGTGGGAAGCGCGGTGTCGACAAACCCTGAAGCCCACGTCTACTTCGAGACACCTTGCGTCGACTGGATCCTGCAGAACCGAGTCACCTGGGACTTCTTCTACGAGCATTGTTCTGTGTTTACAACAGCATCGTTAACGACGCTGTTCGAACGATGTGGATTTACCGTTCAATCGGTCCAGCATGTGTTTGGCGGGCAATACCTGTGGCTGCATGCTCGTCCCGCGAAATCGGCCCCGCGTGTAATAATGGCGCCGGGTGTCACCCCGCAAAACGCTCGTGCGTTTACAAAGATCGAGGCACAACGAAATCGGACCTGGACGGATTTTATCCGCAGTCAATCCGAGCGTGGCCGAATGGTGTTATGGGGTGCGGGAGCCAAGGCGGTCACGTTTGCCAACCTCGTCGACCCTGATTGTCAGTGGATTGAGGCAATCGTCGATGTGAACCCCAGCAAACAGGGCAAGTACCTCGCCGGAAGCCGACATCCAATTGTGGCACCGGAGTCATTGCCCGAGATTGCACCAGCGGTGGTGATGGTACTGAACCCTAACTATCACGACGAGATTGCTCAACGCCTGGCAAGTGTCGGCGTGACTGCAGAAATCGTCGACATGATGCACGACGAGGTGATGGCATGAAACCCCGAGGTTTATGACGAAAAGCGTAACGGCCAGCCTCAATCGAAGTCACAATGAACTGAAAACGTCGCAGCGAAAGCGAAACAAAGACTCCTTAAATTGAATGGTATCGTATGTCCACAAATCCTAAAGATCCAAAACGCATTGCGGAGATGGGCGCTGATCCTGAAATGCGCCAGTTGACCCGTGACTGGTTCGACAAGACCTTTGAATATCGATACCCCTACAATTTTACGTGGCTTGGAGTTCCGATCATCCAGTATTCCCAGGACATCGTGGCCCTGCAGGAAATCATCTGGAAAGTGAAACCGAAGGCCATCGTGGAAACGGGGATTGCTCACGGCGGATCGCTGATCCTTTCGGCATCGTTGCTTGAGTTGATTGGTGGCGATGGAATCGTGGTCGGCGTCGATATCGATATTCGATCTCATAATCGGGCCGTCATTGAAGCTCATCCACTTGCTCGCCGAATTCGAATGATTCAAGGTTCATCGATTGATGAAACGGTTGCTAAACAGGTCAGCGATCTGGTTGGCCAAAGGTCTCCCGTCGTTGTGATTCTTGATTCAAACCACACGCATGATCATGTTCGCAACGAGTTGAAGCTCTATTCATCGCTGGTTCAGTCGGGCAGCTATCTTGTCGTGTTCGATACGGTGGTGGAATTTATGAAGGAAGATGCTTTCCCTGATCGTCCCTGGAAAATCGGCGATAATCCATATTCCGCCGTACAAGAGTTTCTCAAGACGAATACACGCTTTCAGGTAGATCAGGAAATCGAAGACAAGTTGCAAGTGACAGTCGCACCCGGTGGCTGGCTCAAGTGTGTTGCCGATTTGTGACGTCGGGTGATGCCAACGACGGCGAGCACGGTGACTCGCACGTCTGGCGTTCGACAATTTGCGACTTTCTGAAAAGGTGTCCGAGATGTCAGACAAATTCGTTTCGATCGGAATGCCGGTCTTTAACGGTGGGGAATCCATGCGAAGAGCGCTGGATTGTCTTCTGTCACAGACGCATTCTAATTTCGAGCTGATCATTTCGGACAATGCCTCGACCGACTCTGTGACGCAGGCGATCACCGAAGAGTACGCAAAGCGTGATTCTCGTATTCGATTAACGCGACAGTCGTTCAATCAAGGAGCTGTTCCCAATTTCATCTGGGTTCTGCATCAGGCCAGGGGCGAGTACTTCATGTGGGCCGCTCACGACGATTTCTGGTCCAGCAATTATGTCGAGGCATTGGCGGATCGTCTGGATCATGCCCCCGAAGCGATACTTGCAACACCGTCAATTCAGGTGGCGACGACGCGTCGAAACGGAACCACAGAACAGGAAATCATCCCCTCGGCACCGAACGGTGATCGGGATGCAACTCTGGCTGTTTACATCGAATACTTTATGTCGGTTGTGTGGGTCTATGGCTTGTATCGACGGGAGTGGGTCGCGAAAGCGGCGCCGGAATGGAAGCAATATCCCCTGCTTTCAGGCGATGTGATCTGGTTGTGGGGTGTCCTGTTACAGGAACAAATCGTTGGCGCTTCAGCGGCGACGTTCTTCTATACCGCAGACCACAGAGTTCGGAAAAAACTTACGTATCGCCAAACCGTGGTCATGTGGGGAATCGTGTGTTTTCACATCACCCGACTGAGCTGGCAGCGACTCCCTGCAAATGATCGTGTGAAAGGCGTCTTGAAAGCGTGGAGGTACGTCTACCTGCATCATCTCAAGCGAAAAAATCCCGTGGTCACAACGGTTCGCATCGCCAAACTGGCCGTGCTCTGGTGTTGGATCGGTATTGAAACAGCGTTCGTGCGACTGACGAAAAAGGGTCTGCTGCTTGATCAAGGACGGGAACAACCTGAAGAGGTACCTGTTTCTGCTGTTGGCTCTCAAAGTGATGCCTTGCATCGGGAGAAGCGAAATGCCGCCTGATCTCGAAAAGAAAACAGGGGAACCGACCTACCTTGGTGACGGCTCGGTTTCTATCGCGCTTTGCACCTTTAATGGCGCTCGGTATTTGCCAACTCAGTTAGCAAGTTATCTAAGTCAAGATCGGCCTCCGGCTGAACTCGTCGTCGGTGATGACGGATCAACGGATGAAACGCGATTATTGGTTGAGCAGTTTGCGAAGTCGGCTCCGTTTCCCGTCTATTTTCACCAGAACACCGAACGACTTGGTGTCGGTCGAAATTTCGATGAAACAATCAAGCGTTGTCGCGGCGAGTTCATCGTACTGTCGGATCAGGATGACGAATGGCGACCCGACAAGCTACAGCGGTTGGTCGCCCTGATGCAGCAGCATCCGCATGCCGGCTACGCTTGTTCCGATGCAGATATGATTGGTGAAGATGGCCAATCATTGAACCATCGATTATGGGAACAGTATCGATGCCCGCCTGGTTCCTTTCTTAAAGGAGACCACATCGCTGCCGCTCGACATTTGTTGTTACATTCGGATCGCGTTCTGGGCGCGACGATGCTTTTGAGATCATCCTGCCTGAAAGCGCTCAGTCCAATTCCAGCGAGCTGGCTGCACGACCATTGGATTTCGGTCATGTGCGAATTAGTCGGAGCGCATGGCGTTGCGACTTCTGAATTAGTCACGCGTTACCGGCTTCACGGACAGCAGACGTGCGGGATTCGACGGCCGGTTGGTCGGTATCGACAAAAGCGTGTCGATTTCGCGACCCGAAGGATTCAACGTGAACGACGTCGCGAACGACTGGTCGATCTCCGGAAGCATCTGGTCAGCGAATTGATTCCGCAGCAACCGGAATTGGCTCAATGGCTTCCACTTTTTGATGAAGCCGATCAGATCGCTGAACAAGCCACGATGCGGGATAGTCTTTCATGGTGGCGACGCAAGCTAGCGAGACTGCAGCAATGGTTGTGGACACTGAAAAACTGAACTGGTTCGTTTTCAATAAGCAACCGCCCCGGATATGCCAGATTTATCGCAAATTCATTGTGCTGCACACGGATTGGACGGAATATGAACCCGGTCGTTTCCATAATTGTTCCACACTTTCAAACGCCGGAACTGGCAAAGTTATGCCTTCGCAGCATTCGTAAGTACACGACGGATATCGACTACGAAGTCATTGTCGTCGACAACGCATCAAAGGATATCGCTTCGAAGCAATACTTGCGTAGCGTCAAGTGGATTCGATTGATTGAGCGGACGGGTGAAATTGCCACGGGAAGTATCGCACATCGAGAAGCCGTCACGATCGGATTTGAAGCGGCACGCGCTCCGTTCGTCCTGACCGTGCATACAGATACAATTCCGATCCGATCGGATTGGTTGCAGTTTCACTTAAACCCAATGCTGGCCGAACCCAATCTGGCCGCGATCGGAACGGATAAACTCGTACTTCGTTCATCGTTTCAAGAATGGCTCAGAACTGCCGAGGACGCCATCATGTGGTGGAAGAGATTTCGGCCCGTCCGAGTTCAAAACAAGTTGCCCTACATTCGCAGCCATTGTGCGTTGTACCGACGGAGTATTATGGATCGGCACTCGCTGACCTATAATGACAAACCCCTGTTGACCGCAGGCCAGGGACTTCACCAGGACTTGACGCAACTTGGTTATGAGTGCCGGCTGCTCGACCCGCGCGACGTCGCAAAACGAGTGGTTCACCTGAATCACGCGACCGAGTTGTTGCTACCCGAGCTTCAGACTCAAAGCCGGTTCCTGCATCTTTGGCGAGGGCAGTCGCGGATTCGTCGTTTCTTTCAGAAGCCAGAAATTCGGTCACTTTTCCACGACACTTCTCTCGACGCCCAATCTGATCAGCCTCATCGAATCGCTTGTTAAGAAAGGAATAAACCATTTCATGCTCAAATTACGGCATCGACTGGAATTTCTAGTCTTTCAGGCATTTGTCTGTATCATCGATAGTCTGTCGATCAGAACGACCGCACGGTTATCACGTGCTCTGGCGTCATTGATCCATTACGGCTTGCCAAGAAAATGGACACGTTATGCCGTCGCGCGCGAGAACCTGATTCGTGCATTCGGGGGCCGGTATTCCGAGGCAGACATCGAACAAGTTGTGTATGAGATGTGGGTCCATCTCTTTCGAACGGTTGCTGAAACGGTTCAAGCGTCTCGTAAACTCCATATCCACTCCTACCGGGAAATCGTCGATTTCGCCGAGTTTACTCGGACAAACGAAGCGATCTGTTCAGGTCGGCGCGTTCTGATGTTAGGTGGTCATTTTGGTAACTGGGAAATCGGTACTGGGTTATTCGGGCTTTGGGGGTTTCCCATGGGGATTGTTGCCCGTGAAATGGACAACCCCTATCTACATCAGTGGTTCCTTAAGCAGCGAGAGAACACTGGTCATCGAATGTTATTGAAGTCAGGCGACTTTGATGAAATGGTGGCGCTACTTGAAAAAGGGGGGAATCTTGGATTGCTTTGCGACCAGGATGCCGGACCACGTGGCGTCTTTGTTGACTTCTTCGGATCACCGGCTTCAACGTTCAAATCGATTGCGCTGTTGGCTCTGGAATACAACGCGCTAATCATGGTCGGTTATTCGATTCGGTTACCTGATGAATTTGGAAACGAGTCTTGGTCGAGATTTGAAGTCGGCTGTGAGTTAGTAATTGATCCGCGAGAGATTCAAAGTGAAGACCCGGTTGGTGAGATCACGCGGAAATTTACTGCCGCGTTGGAGAATGCCATTCGGCGCGCACCTGAACAATACTTTTGGATTCATCGTCGCTGGAAGAGCGAGCCTCGGTCAAAGAAAAAGTCCGAGAATAAAGGACAACGACTTGCTGGATAATTCAGACTTTATTGAAGTCAGCGCATGCTGCTTCTCGCGTATCAAATAGAGGCCAAAGTTTGTCGAGGTGAGTCACTTCGAGGACTTCTCGACAATAGGGCTGCAAACCAGCGAGTCCAAATTTGGCCGAATCTTTTGTATTCAGTTTTTTCCAGACTCGAAACAATGATTCGATAAACGACGAGCCAAAGAATTCGGTCGCCTGCATGTCGAGAACTAGAATCGGTTGTGGAAGATTCTCGGCAAGCAGAAGCAGTTTTCTTCCGATTTCGGCCACGTTTGTTTCATCAAGGTGCTTGAATTCTTCTCCAAAAACAATCACGGTGACATTGCCATCTCGAAGTTCAGCCAGTGGCCCGCTCGTTTGCATGATGTGTCTTTCTGGTCACTCCGACATTGTTTCGTGTCGCCGTGGTTTAAATCCTGACCGGTATGGTATCAAAATAAGGCGAGAACTTCTCACTGTATCCTGAGTCTAGAGAATGTTTTCAGAATCGTGAAACAAAAAGCGTGCCCAAATCATTCTTTTTTTCGTCGATTCAATTTTTGTGAATCGACAGCCGATAACATTAATGTCGGACAAGTTCGGGCCGACAATGATGATCCAAATGATGGATCCCTGCGTTTAAAACTGTAGCGCTGACAGCGTCGATTGAATCGATTTTGACGCGTCTCATTGGGAAAGATGACGTTCCCCCCAACAGCCCGTTCGTCCGGAATTCCATGTGCGAACACGTTAATTTAGGGGAATGTCATGTGTCGTCGAACTCAGTCCCGGTTGAATCGCCACCCACTCGTGAGCTATGATCTTGCTGGCTTGGTTACGAAGCCGTCCGTCTCAAGGAATCGCTTCGACCGCCATATCAATGAGGGGCAAACGAACATGGACGTTTCGGGCATTGGTTCGGTTTCTGGAGGGATACCCGCGCGTGAGGTATCTCCAACAACTTCCGTTTCGCAGCCATCCACGGCGTCGTCCGTCGAATCTCCGCGAGACCAACTTGAAATTTCATCGGCAGGCAAAATGCTTGATCGACTAAGCGAAACACCCGAGGTACGAGCAGAACGATTGGCCCAGATCAAGGAGGCGATCGAAAGCGGTGCTTATGATACGGACGAAAAGCTGGAAGCAGCATTATCGAAAATGATTGACTCGATCGGAAGCCGTTTTGAAGACGAATGATTGATGTTCGATGGTTAGAATTCTGATCGTGTTTCCGCATTTGTCTCAACAAGTAGTTGGATGAATCTCATCATTGGTATTACAAAACCGGCTGGAATCGTTACGGGTTCCTACTCTTGAACGAGGGAGAGTGCATTGTGTCGCAGCTAGCCACGGTGAACGTGACTGTTGCACCAGTTGACAAGTTTCGTGAGTTCCTGCTGACGAAAAAAATGCGGTTGACTCCAGAAAGGGAAGCGGTTGTCACTGCGATCTACTCGTCCCACGACCATTTTGACGCGGATCAATGGATCGACAGTTTAGCAGGCCGCAAGGGATCAATGCTTGCTAGCCGAAGTACCGTCTACCGTACATTGCATTTATTGCAGGAAGCGGGACTGATTCGAAAAGTTGCCCGTGCTAATGACCGTGAAGTTTATGAGCACGACTACGGATATCCTCAACATGACCATCTGATTTGTAAAAAATGCGGAGAAATGATCGAGTTTCCCAACGAGATGATTTCAAGTGTGCTCGAAACGGTCGCAGCCGAGCATGGGTTTCGAATGTCGGGACACCGGTTAGAGGTCGAAGGTGTCTGTGCGCATTGCTCGCGACCACCGCAGAGGACTCATCGCAAACTGGATATGATCTGAAAAGTTGGGATGGCATTTGCGAGCTCGGCGGGGAAGTAGATCGATTCTCGCCGTGTTTCGAGCCTATTTTCTGATCGTCGCTTCAAGATATTGGCGTCTGCGAGTTTTTTTGATGGCCCGAGCTCGGATCGACCTTTCGCAGATGTTTTTGCGGTCATTGAAAAGGTGAATCAGCAGCGACGTAACAGAGTTCGTAAGGCCCATCTGACATCTGAATTCTTACACAGTTTGAACGTCCATGTGGAAACTTGGTCTCGACAGGAAGGGAATCAAGTCGTATACACCGCCAGAATCGATCTGATCAACCTGCCAGAACCTCATTTCTTTATTCGCGTACTCCGTTTCCCGTGCAAATCCAGGTGACGTTGCGGGCCTAGACCGTCATTGAACGGTGATGGTGGTAACCATCGCTTGAAAGAATTCCGGCCAGTCGATTGGTCTAACAATTCGATTGCGCGAGAAGGAACTGTCACTATGTCGACGAGAAGTCCTGCCGCATCACGTTCAAGGCAATACCTGAAGCGTACGTGGATTGTTGCGCTCATATTTCCGCTGATCGGCATGGGATCACTAATCCTTCAAGCAGACTTATCGCCACCGGTACGTATCATGCCAAAAGAACCGGTTGCAGATGTAGAATCGCCTGACCCCGAAGAACCTGAAACGCCTGAGCGAGAGGCTCAACCGATTGATTTTTCAGAAGCCAAAGAAACGTCGCCGCAGCCGATGGGAAATAGTATCGGCGTCTATGGTCGAGCCAGCCATCTTGCCGCCAGGACATTTGGACGCAATGTCTCGATCACGCCGATCGAAGTGATGCCGTATCTATTAACCGATGAGCATTTCGTTTTTGCGGATGTCCGTGGATTTGTGACAAATCAATCCAGGGCAGGCGGAAATTTTGGCTTCGGATACCGCCGCTTGATTGACGACTGGAATGCCTGGGGAGGTGCCAGTGTCTGGTATGACGCTGACCAGTCGACAGGAAAAATGTTTCAACAAGTGGGACTCAGCTTCGAAGGCCTCATCCAGCGATTTGAAGTCCGTTCCAACGTTTACCTGCCCTTTTCATCGTCTCAAACGGTGTCGTCTTCGGTCAGTAACTCGACGATCGTTGGCAACCAGCTACTCTACTCCCGCTCCATCGACACTGGTTCGGCCTTGCGCGGAGTCGATGTGGAAATCGGCTATAGCTTGCCAGTTCGTGATCGCCATGTCGTACGTGGTTTTGTCGGCGGATATCACTTTGACGGAGGTTCGACGAGTGGTGTCAACGGGTTCAAAGCGCGTGTCGAAGGGGTCATTAATAATACCATTACAGCACAAGTGCTTTACACACATGATAAACTGTATGGCGACAATTTCATGGTCGGATTGTCGCTCCAGTTTCCTTTCGCCAACAATCATCCGACTGCGAGTTGGACAAGAAATACTCCGTCTCCATTTCGATTTGTTGAACGCAACTACAACGTGATCGTTGCTCAATCACAAACTAACGAAACTAACCAGGTTGCTGCCGATCCGACAACCGGAAAGGCGTATGTGATCGACCAGATCTTTGCCAATCCGAGTGGTTCAGGTGGTGGATCGGGTACACCGGATGGGACAAGCGCTAACCCGTTTCCGTCTGTTTCGGCAGCGCAGGCCGCTGGTGGTAATGTCTTCCTCGTCCAAAGTGGATCAGTGTTGAACCAGGCAATTATATTAAGCTCAGGCCAGCATTTGTTTGGTCAGGGAAGTTTTACGGAGACATTGCCGACCGTCGGTGGCGGAAACGTACAGATCCCAAATTTATTACAGGCGGCAGCCCAGCAATCTGGTGCCGGTTCGACTCCAACAATTCAAAGTGTTAATGGCACTGCCGTGACCTTGGCATCGAATTCTGAGGTCGGTGGATTCAATATCATGGGAGCCAGTGGGAACGGAATCCTCGGCAACGGAGTCTCGGGAGTCTCATTGCACGATCTGGTCTTTTCGTCCATTGGCGGTGATGCAATCAACCTGACGAATTCGTCTGGTAACGTCAACATGAACAACATTCAGGTCACATCTGCGTCGGGAAACGGGATCATCTTTAATGGGGGTAACCCCAATCTCACATACAATGGTACTGGGAATTCTATTACTGCAGCAGGAAATGGTTTTGTACTTGAGAACCTGACGGGGGGCTCAATTGCGATCGGAAATCTCTCGCTGATCAACGTTGGTGGGACGGGACTGCTGATGAACAGCGTTGCAAGCAATGCGACGATCGACTCTCTTAATGTCACTCAATCAGGGTCAGGTAATTCAGGAGGTTCTGCAGTTGCAATTTCTGGAACGACGGGTATTACCAAAACCGTAAATGGCGTATCAACGAGCACTTTCAATACCTATAACTTTACTGGTAACACGAAAATCACATCACCCAACGGTGCCGGATTTGTGGCAAGCGGCACGGACGCAAACATCAATATTGCAAACCTCAATGTCACTTCAACGTCCACGCGGGCTGCTGTTTCGTTGGCAGATACAACGAATCCAATCACGATTGGAAATCTGAATCTGAATACTCAGGATGGGACGGGACTCTACACGAATAATGCGAGCTCACTGCAGATTAACGGCGGGTCACTCACAACGGTGAATGCCCCGGCGATTGATGTCCATTCATCAGGTTTCAATGCGAAACTTGGTGCCGTCTCCGCGAATGGTGGTCTCTATGGAATCCAGATTGAAGGGAGTACCGGCAATTTTGTGATTCAGGGGAATGGAAATTATGCAACAGGTGGAACAATCCAGAATACGACGGTCGGCGGAGTGTTGATTAACGGATACGGGAACACGAATTTCAGTTATGTTGACTACACAAATAATGCCGTTGGCATTCAGTCGGCAAACACTACCTCTCTCTCGCTGTCGCATTTACGTATGACAGGTACGGCAGGGTATGCAATTGATTCTCTGAACGATCGTACGTTTTCGTTAAGTAATTCGATTCTGACAGCTAATGGTACGGTCGGCGGTGGTACGATCAGGGTGATGGCGAATACTGTTGGAACGTATGACTCATACGTTGAAACCAACACCGTCACCGATCCCAACGGGAGCGCAATTCAAATTGCAACCCAGGCTGGCGCTGCTGGATCACCGCTGACAACGCAGATTTCTGGCAACTTGATCTCAGGTTACGGTAACGGGGGAACGCTTGCAGGGGTGAATTGGAATGGACCTGTTGTAGCCACCGTTTCGGGAAATACGTTCTATGCTTACAGTGCCAACATGACCGCCATATCGCTTCAAGGTTCGTCGTTACTGCCAACAACGGTTAACACCACCAATACAACGGGAGCAAACCTGTTGGCAACCGTCAGTGGCAATTCGATTTTCTTCCAAAATGCCGGGGCAACTTCGGGTACGGCAGTCTACATCGGTGATGGCCAATCAGGCCAGACGTCGACCGGTACTTCGACAGTGAATGTGACAAGTAATGGACTCAAGTTCCAAGGTACGGGTGGAACCGGATTCCGCTTTGGCTTATACGAAACGACGACAGCGACGATTACTGGAAACAACATGACGGACTTTGCTGGGGGGGCGACCGGAATGCTGTTCGATTACGCTGCCTCGAGTTCCTATTTCACGATCAACGCAAATACCATAAATTTGCTGGCTGGCGATACTTTAACCCATCGAGGGATCATATTCAGCCAGGTTGCTCCAACAATTTCGCTGTATGCACCCTCCGGATCGCCAACGAACTGGATTCGTAACACTGCGTCGCTGTCTGATGGATTCTCAATGCCCAAGGGAACGGGAATCGGCGGGATTATTATCGACAATGTCTTAGTCCTGGCTCCGTAACCTGACGTTCGTTTGTGAGCCCGAGAATGTACCTCACGGTTATTCGCTATTCTGTTTGTTCGTTTAGACAATCAACATCGCATCACCGTAGCTGAAAAAGCGGTAGCGTTCTGTGATGGCAGATTGATAAGCACTTAGCATGAAGTCGAGTCCACCGAACGCACAAACAAGCATCAACAACGTTGATTTCGGGAGATGAAAGTTCGTCAGCAGTACGTCCGTGGAACGAAACTGATACGGGGGACGAATGAAAATATTTGTCTCACCTTGCCACTCGCGAAAGGTGGATGTTGCACCTGGGCCATCATTGTTCTGACAGGCTGATTCCAGTGTACGCAAACTGGTTGTCCCAACTGTGACTATCCGACCACCGTCAATGCGAGTTTCATTCAGTGTCGCGGCGGCGACTTGAGAGATGTCGCACCATTCGGAATGCATCCGATGGCCCGAAAGATTTTCTCCAGTGACGGGGCGGAAAGTTCCGATGCCGACATGCAGCGTGACCTCCGCTCTCTGAATTCCCCTCTGACAACATGCGTCGAGCAGTTCAGGCGTGAAATGGAGTCCAGCTGTCGGGGCTGCGACTGATCCCGGGTGGCGAGCAAAAGTTGTCTGGTAACGTTCACGATCCAGGCTGTTTGCCTGCTTGCGGTCCATGTACGGCGGCAGCGGCACGTCCCCGAACCGGTGCAAAAGATCCAGGGCACTTTCCGCTAACGACGGTTCGAATAACGAAATGCCGTGGCTTTCTTTCGTGATGAGTTTGAGTTGTAAAGCCTCGCCAGCATCGTTCGTTAGGGTGATTGATTCATTCAGACGCAGATAGCCCCGGGTCTGTCCAATCAACCGCCAAAGACCATTCGGTGCAGAACCTAGATAAAGTCCTTCCCACTTTCCGCCGGTTGCGGTGCGAACGCCAAGTAATCTTGCGGGGAGAACCCTGCTATTATTCAGCACGAGACAGTCACCTGCTCGTAAAAGTTCCGGCAAGTCGCGAATCTGTCGATGGGTGATCGTTTTCGAACGTCGGTCGAGAACCATCAGCCGTGCGGCATCTCTTGTCGCCAGCGGTTCTTTCGCGATCAGGTCTTCCGGTAGGTCGTAATCGTAGGTTGAGAGGAGATCCTCGCGCGACATCATGCTTTTGCTTAGGAAAATAAAACGGTTGAGAACGATCCTGAAACGCCCGATGCCAAGATACCGAAAATTGGCACACGCTTCGACCGGGTCGAAAGTGATAACGATCCAGACGTTGGCTAAGCAGCAGATCGATTCGAGGGATTTGCACAACGGGGTAGATGGACTCGAAACGTACTTCCGTGGCCGATCCCATCGCTGGTTGCCTCAATACGTCCACCGTGATCGCGGACGATGCGATGAGTAATTGACAGACCCAGCCCCGTTCCCTTTCCATTTAATTTCTCGGTAAAAAACGGCTCATACAGATTTGCAATGACGTCGGCAGTCATTCCACATCCGTTGTCTTGCACGCTGAGCACAACTTCGTCAACGAGTTCAACGATCTGGATCGATAACGTCCCCGATCCATTCATCGCTTCCAGGCCGTTTGCGACGAGATTCAAGATGACCTGTTTCATTTCGGCCGCGCTGACATCGAGCAGATGTGGCTTACTTCGATCAAACTCGATTTTATAGTTATCGAATTTGCTCATGTGTGAAACCATGTCAAGCACTTCGGTGACAATCTTCGTCAGATCTTGTCTGGCTTTCGGACCGTTTGTACCCCGTGCAAAGTCGAGGACTCGCGACGTGATCTGCTGACAGCGGGTCGATTCCCGTTCAATCATCCCTAGATACGTTGATAACAACTCCCGATCGTCATTGGGAAGTTCCGTACCCAATGAGCCATCGCTGATCCGCTCGATCAATGATTCGGCGGCAGCCCCGATCGCTTGTAAGGGATTGTTGATCTCGTGCGAAATCCCCGACGCGAAGAATCCAATCCCTGCCAGTCGTTCGTTCCGTAGAATTTGACGACTACGTTCTTCCACTTCCCGCGCCAACTTGGCCTTGTCTGTCTGAAACCGAGCGGTCATTTTATTGAACATCTCGGCCAGTTCCACCATCTCATCTTTACCTCGAAGCTTAAGTCGATACGTATAATCTCCATTTGCAACCCGAGATGCCGCTTCGTGTAACTGTCGGATCGGTGTCAAAATCCAGTGGTATCCAAAGTAGATCAAGCTGAAAAACAGTGCGACAACAATCGCTGTCGGGCAGCCGATCAACCATAACCGCCACTCGATTTCGTCGTCTGAACCGCGTAAGGTTGATTCGAACCCGCTTTCCAGATTTGGGATTTGCTGGCAAAGTGTCTGCAAATCAGCGATCGTCAGTAACATCGACGCGAGCAGACGTTTGTCGGGATTTTCCGTCGAAGGACGGTTTCTGGCGAGCGAATTGAGTCGATACTGGATTTGATAAAGGGTTGGTTGTTCGTTCAAGAAGTGTCGAATTCCTGCATTGGATTTCTCGAGATCTAAACATCTTCGATGAAATTCTTTAAATTCGTCACGAGCCTTTTGTTGTCGCTCAATCCACAACTGCTCATCAATATAGGTGAGTTCGACCGAGTAATCCCCCGGTCGCATCGGAATCTGTAGTGGGCTAACTGGTTCCGGAATCCGCAAGACTAACGGTTCAGCGAGACCCTGAATTGCCGCTGCCAGATTGGCTCGGTGCGGCTCTTTATCACGACTGAAACGCAGGTCATCAACAACGTTCCAATAGGCGTAAATCGCCGACAGTCCGGCAACCGACAACAGGAGCAGCATGGCAAATACGAGCGCCAGGCCGATCACCAGCTTGCGTCGAATCGAACGCGTTAGCAACACTTAGACTTCCTTGTCTTTCTGTGATCGATTTTTCATGCGGTATGCGATTCTCAATCAAATCGACAAGATCCGCCGCTCGTTTGGTTGCCAAGATTACAACGATTTCAAAAATCGCTCAACATCGAATGGTTTTTGCATCCGAATCGCAGTCCCTGATTCGAATGAACACTTAGGGAAACCATATCTCCCGTTCGCTACTCTGGAGGAATTGTCATCACCCGTGTAGCCTCTGTCTTACGGATGGTTTGAATCAAGAAATATCGCTGACAAAAAAGGAGTGTCGTTTATGCCGATTCAACGGATGATTTTCGGTCTGATTATTCTGGCGTACGGCCTGAATCTGGTCGCAGCTGGCGAACCGAAAAAGCTGGGATCGATTGAAGGGCTCACCGAATATCAGCTCGACAACGGGTTGAAAGTGGTGATTTTCCCCGAGCCTTCGAAGGACAAGATCACGGTCAATATGACCATTCTTGTCGGGTCCCGTCATGAGGGCTACGGCGAAGCCGGAATGGCTCACTTGCTTGAACATATGCTTTTCAAGCCCACTGCCGGTCATCCTCGACCGGACCAGGAATTGCAATCGCGCGGTGCCGATTACAACGGAACAACCTGGGTTGATCGGACGAACTACTACGAGACGTTACCAGCGGGTGACGATAATCTGGAATGGGCGATTGGCTACGAGGCGGACCGGTTGGTGAACTGTCCGATCAAAGCGGAAGAGTTGGCCAGCGAGATGACCGTCGTTCGCAACGAGTTTGAAATGGGCGAAAACAACGCCAAGGGGGTTCTCGAACAACGAATGTTTGCCACCGCCTACGAGTGGCATAACTATGGCAAGTCGACCATCGGGAATCGAGCCGATATCGAGCGGGTTCCGGTGGACAACCTGCGAGCTTTCTACAAGAAATTCTATCGACCAGATAACGCGATATTGTTTATCGGCGGTCGTTTGGACGAAGCCAAGACGTTGGCGATGGTCGAAAAGTATTTTGGACCGATTCCTCGTCCAGCGGAAAAAATTCGCGCCACATACACCGAAGAACCTGCCCAGGATGGTGAGCGCCTTGTGGCATTGCGGCGGGTTGGAAACGTGGCTGTTGCTGGCGTTGTCTACCATATTCCTGCCGCGTCAGACGAAGAGTTTCCTGCAACGGCGATTCTGGAAGCGATCCTGACTGCTGACAAAACCGGTCGACTTTATAAGTCGCTGGTTGAAACCCGACGTGCATCGAAGGTCGAAGGAATGGCCTATGCATGGCACGATCCCGGTGCGATCTTTATCACAGCCGAAGTCGCTCAGGGAAATGAACCAAATAGCATCGTGGAAACGATGCTCGATACGATCGAACAGGTTTCAAACAAGGGAATTACCGAAGTCGAACTTGTCCGAGCGAAGCGGCAGTTCCGTAAATATCTTGACCAGCTTTCGGCCGACACTCAGAAATTATTGATCGATCTCGCAGAATCAGCGGCGGCCGGGGACTGGCGATTGTTCTTTCTCAATCGAGATCGATTAGAGAAAGTGACGGTCGACGATGTAAATCGAGTTGCCAGGAAATATCTGCAAACCAACAACCGCACCGTTGGCGTTTATCTTCCCGTTCAACAGCCACAGCGGACACCCGTCGCTGCAGCGCCTGATGTGGCAAAGCTCGTCAAAGACTATAAGGGAAGACCGGAATTCTCGATCGGAGAAGAGTTCGACGTTTCTCCAGCGGCGATCGAATCCCGAGTAAAGCGTTCTTCGATCGAAGGAATCAAGGTGGCTCTGTTGCCCAAGAAGAATCGAGGCGGCACGGTCTCGGTGCAGCTTCGCCTGCGATATGGGTCTGCCGCGTCGTTGTTCGGAAAGTCACAAGCGTGTGAATTCCTTCCGGGACTGATGGCGCGTGCCACCCGGCAACTGAACCCGGAACAGCTCGCAGATAAACTCGACGAACTGCAAAGTACGCTGAATGCCAGTGGTTCAGCGGGCGAAGCCACGTTCTTAATCCAGTCGAAACGAGAAAATCTGACTGCTGTGATCGACGTACTGAAACAAATCCTTCGCGAGCCTGCGTTGCCTGCCGAGGAACTCGACATCCTGAAACAACGCCGTATGTCAGCACTGGAAGAACAAACGACCGAGCCGCAAGCGCTGGCACCTCGGTTAGTTTCCCAGAAGCTGAATCCCTATCCACCGGGCGATGTTCGTCATCAGCCAAGCCTCGTCGACGAATTGAAACTCGTTCGAGAACTCAATCTTGCCAGCGTTAAAGCAATTTATGACGAATTCCTTTCCGCTCAGGTGGGAGAGCTGGTCATCGTTGGAGACTTCGACGAAGCTGCCGCGATCAAGGGTTTTTCAGCGGCACTGAGTGGTTGGAAGTCGAAGAAGCCCTTTGAACGGATTGCCCGGTCGGCAGAAAAACCTCCAAAACCGGAAACCGTCAGAATCGAAACTCCAGACAAGGCCAACGCGACGTACTTTGCTGGCCTGCTTTTGCCACTCAAGGATGATCACCCTGACTATCCAGCCCTTGTGATTGGTAATGAAGTCTTAGGAGGAAGTGGTTTCGCGTCTCGGTTAATGAGCCGCATCCGTGAGAAGGAAGGTTTGTCGTACGGGGTGATGTCGTCATTCAGGACCAGTGCGTTAGACCCTCGTTCCACGTTCACACTGATGGCAATCTGCAATCCAGAAAATGCGGAAAAGGTACTTCAGCTGGCTCGAGAAGAAATTGAGCTACTGCTCAAGTTAGGTGTTACTGACGACGAATTGTCCGATTCTCAGCAAGGGTGGATCAAAGGAAACGAAGCAGACCGAGGTGATGATGCCAAGTTAGCCTCTATTCTCGCCTCTGCACTTTTCACGGGTAGAACACTCGAACATGAGGCCAAGCTCGAATCCAAAATCCGCAACTTGAAAGCTGAAGACGTCGTCGCGGCACTTCGCAAACACATCGTTCCCTCGGAAATGGTGAATGTGATCGCCGGTGATTTGAAGAAGTAATTCAACCGAGATGAACTCTGTTACCTGAAGCCGAATCCTGGCTGCGAAAACGTCAAATCGCTGCGTTCGTCAGTTACCCGGCGAACGCAGCGAAGGGGAGAGAGTGATTGAAGTCATTTCATTGAGTAAGATTGCTCTTTTCGATTTTTGTCTGTCAACGATAAGACAGTCATTCAACTGGCATTGGAGCCGGAGCTGGAGCTGGAGTCGTTGGAGCAGTTCCGGCTGCCACCGGCGCACCGGGTTGATCCTGGGTGGAAAACAATCCCATTCCTGTGTCCGACTGCTTGAACTTGTATCGCCCCGTTGACAGCGTGTATTTCGTGGTTTGACCGTTACCGAGATTGACGTCGATCGTCCAGGTGCGATCGTTGGTAAATTTCTGAACCGTACCAGGCTTCATCGAGTAAACGTTGCCGTTCAATGTGTATTGGGCATCCTGAGTATTCGTAGGTGGACTGAAGAGCACAATCTCTCCGTTGTCGTAGGTCACTTGCGGCGTCGACGTGACCACGCTGGGCGTCGTCACAATCGAGGAACTGCCGGAATAGACTGTATTCGAGTAAACAGGCTGACTGTAGACAGGTGTTGAATACACGGGCTGGGCGTATCCATAGGTTCCATTACCATAACTTGGATATCCGCCGTAGTATCCACCATATCCATATCCTGGATAACCGAATCCGCCCCCGTAGAACAGGCCAATTCCACCGATGCCACCTCCGTAGTATCCGCCGCCTGTGTGGTGATAAGTTCCCCCGCCACTGTGGTGGTAGCCAGTTCCACCAACATGGTGTCCACCGCCTCCGATGTGGCCACCACCTCCCATATGTCCGCCGCCGCTGTGCCCGCCGCCTCCACCATGTCCGCCGCCACCATGCGCCATTGCAACACCGCTCGCCACAACGCCAGCGATGCATGCGAACGTCAAAACCCACTTCGTCGACATCAAATGCAACATTGTTGTACCTCTTTCGCTGCCTGTCATTGAGGACGCCGCTGACCGTGCCGTCGTGTTCGGTTCGATCCGCTTGATGATCAAAGCGGGGCCATCACAATTCAAGCACTGGATTCTTTCGCCCACGTATTCACTCTAGGGCTGTCCAGTGGCGGGTCAAGAAGTCACTTCGAAACCTGTCGAGACCGTAATCAGTTTGCGGGGATCCCACCGAACTGCCTGACTGCTTCGTAAACAACGGCACAAACGGTATTGGCCAGATTCAAGCTGCGCACTTCCGGGTACATCGGAAACTGCAGAGTGTGGCTGCGGTATTGATCGACGATGCTGGCGGGCAGGCCGTTGGTCTCGCGACCAAACAGCAGGATATCTCCCGGTGAAAAGCTCGCTTCCCAGACGGTTCGAGCCGCTGGGTTTTCGATGCACCAGACGGTCCGACCAGGTAATCGGCTGAGCAGATCGTGCCAGCTTTCGACCACTTCGTAAT
Organism: uncultured Schlesneria sp.; assembly: GCA_903899985.1. Lineage (GTDB taxonomy): Bacteria > Planctomycetota > Planctomycetia > Planctomycetales > Planctomycetaceae > Schlesneria. The sequence continues at coordinate 3,425 of CAIULL010000213.1, read as the reverse complement.
CGAGGAACGGCCAGTAATCGAGTCCCGCCCGGCGAAGCTGGCTTTCGTCCAGGCTGAAGCCAAGCGGTCGAATCAACCACAGTTTGGCTCCGACCGCCACGCACGTCCGACCGATGTTACCAGTATTCGGTGGGATTTCCGGCTGAAAAAGCACAATATGCAGCAGTGGCTCACGCGACATCAGGAACTCAGCACAGGCAGTTGGACTTTACGGATTCGTTCATCGTCAGAAACCGATTCGACATTCGGTTTCCCGTCTGAAGGGCCCGGTTCCTCGGGTGGAAGAGTCTCACGGCCGGCGCCAAACAGCGTCAGCTTTACCACCTGTGAAAAGGCTTTGAGCGACCCAAACGTATCGGCGACTGCGGTCGCTTCGTATCCGCAATGGACCATACAGTCAGCACACTTGGAGTTGCCGCTTGATCGTCCATATTGAGACCAGTCTGTCGTGTCGAGCAATTCCTGGAACGTTTCGCAATAGCCTTCGTTCAGCAGATAGCACGGTTTCTGCCAGCCAAACAGGTTGTAGGCGGGCATGCCCCACGGCGTGCATTCCAGATCCCAGTTTCCCTTAAGAAACTCGACAAACAACGGCGAAAGGTTGAACTTCCAGCTTCGTTTCGCGTTCCCGACGATCCGTTTAAAGAGATTCGTGGTTTCGTTGCGTCGCAAGAACAGTTCCTGGAGCGGAGCCTTTTCGTACTGGTAGCCCGGCGAGATCATCATCCCTTCGACGCCCAGGCCCATCATATTGTCGAACATTTCGCGCATCGATTCAGGATCGGCGTTGTTGTAAACGGTCGTATTCGTCGTGACACGAAAGCCTTTGGCGACCGCTGTTTTGATCGCACTGATGGCGACGTCATACACACCCTCGCGGCAGACTGCAAAATCGTGCTCTTCTTTCGGTCCGTCGAGATGGATCGAGAATGACAGGTATTTGGACGGCTTGAACTGATCGATATGTTTTTCGAGCAGGATGGCGTTCGTGCAGAGATAAACGTATTTCTTGCGGGCGACCAAACCTTCGACGATTTCGCCGATTTGTGGATGCAGAAGCGGTTCTCCGCCAGGGATGGAAACCATCGGTGCTCCGCATTCGTCGACTGCCTTAAAACACTGTTCGGGCGTCAGATGACGACGAAGAATGTCTGCGGGATACTGAATCTTTCCGCAACCGGCACAAGCCAGATTACAGCGAAACAGTGGTTCAAGCATCAGCACCAGCGGATAGCGTTTTACGCCGCGAAGTCTTTTGCCAATTACGTAACTCGCCACTGTCCACATCTGCGAAACAGGAACACCCATCCGAAATCACTCCGTTAAGCGGTCCCATAGAACCGTCGATATCTTTCATCTTCAAGCCGGCGGATTCACGAACTTGAATCCGTATATCAGTCTCAGGCTGTTCTCACTACAGCGCCCCAAGGTGCGTACGTTAATGTATGCCGAACAATGGTTTAGCAGTTTCGACAGACTCTGTCAGCAGTGAACCATTCCAAATTACTCCGTCGTTTTTTGTCGGGGTGTCCTTACCATCGACCGTTTCGAGAAGGTGAACGTTTTCTAAGCCGGTTCCCACCTTTTGCACTAGGCCTCGGCAAACTATCACTCAGTACCGATCCCACAAGTCCCAAAGGACCGACAAAACGCATAAGCCATGTTTGATCTGTTTCCGCCGGCGTCATCCTTGGCGAAATTGTTTCTGGCGGAAACACGTTTAAAAACCGTTGCGCAACTATGGGATTTTTGCGCAACAATGGCGAAACATAAGCCTTTTGCGAGGTTTTGATTGGTCTGAAAGTTTGCGCAACTGTGGCTGAACATGGGCGAGTATGGTTGTGCGCAAAACTGAACTTGGCCGAGTTCTCAACACTGGTGTGGGGTGCGGTCGAGTCGTCATGTCCTACCAAGACCAACGCAAAAGGCCTTTGAATCCAGGGCTTTCACCACGGATGACTCGGAAAGGCGCAATTAAATGTAAGAAGCAAATTCGACATTCTCGTCGTCTCTTATCGGGGTCCATCAGTGCGATCCGTGGTGAAACTCTTTTCAAAAAATGTTGCGCAACGATGGGATTCTTGAGCAACTATGTCGAATCACAGGCCTTTTTAGATGTTTTCTGGGCGTGAAAGTTTGCGCAACTATGCGTCCCGATTGAATCACAATAGAAGGTGCCCGCCGGAAGACAGGGTGACCTGCCATATTCGAGTCCACCACGAAATTTGATGTAAAAGTTCGATCGAGTTCGATTGACTTCGACCATTTCCCGTATTTCGTAGACTTTTTGCGACTATTTTCCGTTTTTTATAGCGTTCGAGTTCGATCAAGTTCGATCGACTTCGATTTCTTTGTGAGTGTCTTCCGACCCCATACGGACCCGACCTCACACTCAAGTCGCACCGCGAACCGCCACTGGTTGCCCGGCGCCTCAAGTCGACGCCAAGGTGGCCCGCATTAAAATTATTCCAAGATGAAAAAGGTCGCTTGTTGTCCTGAGTTTTCAAATTCCGGAAATCCCGGCGAAATGGACGACGTCAGTCCCCGGATTCTTTCTGACCAGATGCACAAAAACACAAGTTACGCTAGGAAAAGATGTCGCATTATATCGCTTGTCAATGGAGTTCAATGAACAGTTTCTTAACGTTTGGAAGGCTTTCGTGGAATCGTTGTGTTCCAGCGAATGCAGCGTCGTCTACGTGGCCGATGCTGGGGAGCATCAGACCCCTTAACGAAGGAGGGCTAAAAATCAAACTGAGTCTCTCGCCTTGAGACGCGCGAAGATGCCGTGGTTCCGAAATCGATAAACCCCCGTATTGCGAGTTCCCTGATCATTCTCGCTCAGAAAAATTCATTCCGGAACGATCGCATTAGGTCCCAACTCGTGCCAACAAAAATGAAGGACTTAGCACGCTCGGCTGACTGTGCCTCCATTTGGAGCCCAAGTGCTGGAATTTAACTGAAAGCGATCGCGAAAATCGTCAGCACCTAAATGGGTTGCACGCCGGATCGACCCAGGCACCGTGAAGCGACATGGGCTTGAGGAAGCTGTGATACAAAAAATACGGCTTCTGGAAATGAAGGGTGGCGCTGCTGACACGGCTTCGGGCGATCAGTGCACTTGCAGCATGGCAATCTTCGCAAGGCCAGTGTCTGGTTGCTGACGGCGACGGTGCAGTTGGATAGTTGGGCATGTTCTTAAAAATCGTTTTGTCCCGTGCTAAGGCGATCCAAAAAAGGAGTTCGCGATGACTTCTCGATCGCCGTGAACAGCGACGAATTTTTTGCTTCGATTTGAAATTCTGCCTGCTCACCAGAATTTGTGGGTAAAAATTGGCTCGGGTAGCTTACCAAGTTGATGGTACAAAGCGATTTCGATCGCTTCATAAGTGCGAAATCCGTAGGCTTTTTTGGTAGTCAGTTTC
>CAIULL010000212.1 GCA_903899985.1 uncultured Schlesneria sp. | reverse complement strand
TGTCAATCGTTGTTCACTGTCTCGAAGTCGAATAGACGTTGCCTGCCACGATCAGAGAACGAAATCGTATATTCACCTCCTGGACTTCGAACTGCGGCAAAAACTGCAGGCCGGATTAACGAGGATGTGTAGGACGATGAGACGCGAGGTCGGTGGAGAGCTTGAAGCTTGAGTGTCGCCACGACACTTTTTCAAAACACCCCTGTTTTCACGCAGAAAAATCCTTCAAGGTGCGGCCTAGAAGGGGCTCGGCAACACGTCTCTGGGCTGATTTGTGTTGCCCGTAACTGGACAAAACACCCTCGACACCCTGGAATTCACACTGGCTGTTGCGATTTCGAGAAACTAGAATAAAAGCTGATTGATATGTTTGGCTGATCAGCAACATAGGACGAAAGATTTCTCACAATGCTGACGATGCTTGGCAGTCCGCGACGGTGTTGTGATGGAATCACGCGTCGCGAAACATTGAAGGCGGGAGCCTTGTCCGCGCTGGGCGGGTTTGGGCTGCCGCAGATGCTCGCAGCCGAACAAGCCGGTTCGGTCCACGGAGCCAAGGCAAAAAATGTCATCTTTGTGTTCCTGCTGGGCGGAGCAGCGACGCAAGACATGTACGACATGAAGCCGGAAGCTCCGCCGGAAGTTCGTGGCGAATTCAAATCGATCCCGACTTCGGTACCAGGCATCGATGTCTGCGAACACCTGCCGCAGTTCGCTCAATGGGCACACCGCTTCGCCTTTATCCGTTCGGTCAACCACAAGGCAGGTTGTCACAACTGCCTTCCCTGTTACACCGGTTATGATCTGACTCCACCCGACCAGCACCCGCGAGACACCGACCCGCCCAGTATCGGCTCGGTTCTTCAATACATGAGCGACGCGAAGGTCGATTTGCCGCAATACGTCTACATGCCGAACTGGCTCGGCTGGGGTCAGGCGTTTCGTCGCGCCGGTCCCTACGGAGGTTTTCTCGGCAAGCGATACGACGCACTGACAACCGAATGCTCGCCGTATTATGACAAGGATTCTTTTGCTCCCTCTGCGGGCAATCCGCAGATCGTTCGAGGTGCTCCGCTGTTGCCGAGTACGTCACTTCAGGACGGTATGACGGTCGATCGACTGAATTCCCGGCGTTCGCTGCTTCAACAGATTGACGATGAACGTCGGCGAGCCGAACTGTTGCTTCCTGTTTCATCGTTTCAACGAAATCAGCAACAGGCGTTCGATATCCTGACCTCATCCAAAATGAGGCGTGCCTTTGATCTGTCACAGGAAGACCCGAAAGTCGTCGAGCGATACGGTCAGACGCTGTTCGGCAATTCGACATTGATCGCCCGCCGCCTGATCGAAGCAGGAGTTCGATTCGTCAACGTCACGTGGGATTTGTTCTGGGGGCCGGTCAACGTCGATTACGACGCCTGGGACACTCATGTGCAGAATTTCAAAATTCTGAAACAGAACAAGTTGCCAGGCTTTGACCAGACGATGTCGGCATTAATGGGGGATCTGGAAACTCGCGGCTTGCTGGACGAGACATTGATCGTCGTCACCAGCGAAATGGGCCGCACTCCCCGAATCAACGGAAACGCAGGCCGCGATCATTGGACGAACTGTTACGGTTCCCTGCTGGCCGGGGCCGGAATCAAAGGAGGGACCGTTTACGGGTCTTCCGATTCACAAGCGGCCTACGTTAAAGAAAAACCGGTCCGTCCCGCTGATCTGGTTGCAACGGTCTATCGCAGCCTGGGGATTGATCCAGAAATGCGAGTCCCCGATCACACCAATCGCCCCGTCGAGATTTCGCAGGGTGGCGTCCCGATTGCCGAAGTCATGACATGATCTCTCGAATAACAGCTCCGTGCACGTCGGTCAAGCGGCGCTGAATGCCGTTGTGATAATAGCTGAGTTGCTCATGATCGAGCCCCAGAAGATGGAGTGCCGTCGCGTGCAGGTCGTAGGAATAGGTGGGATTCTCACCCGCTTTAAAGCCAAGCTCGTCGCTGGTGCCGTAACTGGTTCCACCCTTGATTCCGCCCCCTGCCATCCAGGCCGTAAAGACCCCCGGGTTATGGTCCCGTCCTTTTTGGGCTCCCTGCATAAACGGCTGACGCCCGAATTCGGAAGTACAGATTACCAGCGTTGAATCGAGCAGGCCCCGCTGCTTCAGGTCGGCCAGCAAGGCGCTCGCTCCGGTATCCAGCACCCGTCCCCAGTAACCGTGATCGCGAACGATGTCTTCATGACTGTCCCAGTTGGGTCGAATCTTTTTTGCCGAGGTATTTTCCGCGCCGCAGAAGATCTGCACAAAGCGGACACCTCGTTCAATCAGCCTGCGAGCCAGCAGGCACTGCCGTCCAAACGGACCAGCATCGACATCGTCCAGTTCATAGGGCTTTAAGGTTGCGGCACTTTCGCTGGCCAGATCAACCACCTCGGGAGCACTCATTTGTAATCGGGCCGCCAGTTCATAAGCGGCGATCCGTGCTTCGAGCAACGAGTCATTTCGCGGTTGGGTATGAGTCGCGTTCAGCATCCTGAGAAAGTCTCGCCCTTCGCGTTCGGTCTCTGGCGAGACCGCTTGATCGACGGGGGGAAACAGATCCGCAATCGGCGGTCGTTCGTGCGAGGCTTCAATCACAGTCCCCTGGTGGACCGCCGGTAGAAAACCCGCGCCCCAGTTGGCCTGTCCACCCGGCGGAAGTCCGCGCGGATCAGGTAATACCACGAACGCAGGCAGGTTTTCGCTTTCACTCCCAAGACCGTATGTCACCCAGGCACCCATGCTGGGAAATCCCGGTCGGATAAACCCGCTATTGGCCATGAACATCGCCGGTCCATGCAGCGCCGATTTACTTTGCATCGAGTGGATAAAGGCCATGTCGTCGACGTGACTTGCCAACCGAGGGAACAAATCGCTGATCCATCGTCCGCACGCTCCGTGCTGTCGAAATGCCCAGAAGCTTTTCGCATAGTTTCCACCAATCCCGGCGAACGTCTGCTTCCCCAGTTCGGCGTCGAACGGTTGGCCATGTTGTCGATCCAGTTCGGGTTTGTAGTCCCAGGTATCGACATGGCTCAGTCCGCCTGGACAAAAGATTTCGATGACGCAATTGGCGGTTGCCGGAAACGGAGCAGGTCGGTTGGCGAGTGGATTTCGAGAGGCGCTCCCGTTAGCCATCAGCATCGAATCACGGTTCAGCAATGTGGCCAGTGCGACACCACCAAGTCCACCACCTGTTTGCCAGAGGAAGTCACGGCGCGTCTTCGGGATTTGGTTCTGGTACGTTTGATCCATAAATCTACGTCCGCTTTCTTCTTCCGCTCGACACAAATGATATTGCAATCAAAAGTCAATCTGGCCTTCAGTAATCTCGGTCGATTCGGCTGACATTTCCTCACCGATCGCCAAGCGACCAAGCTTCCTAGCACCACGAAGTACACAGCGAGGGTATCGCCCGCAACCCAATGGGAGGGCGAGGCTCCTGCCGAGCCGCTGAGTCGATGCGTGCACCTACTTCACGGCTCGGCGGGAGCCTCGCCCTCCCACGAAAAATCTTCGCGGCGCGCGAAGAAACAAATCGTTAGTACTACGAAGAGCACGAAGGAATCCGAGAACCTCGATGGCACATCCAATCACACGATTAGAAAGGTCGTCGAATTCCAACTTAGTGATCTTCGTGTCCTTCGTGGTGCCTCTCTGCCAATCTCCACAGCCGGACACTCGATTTGTACTTCGCCACTGATTGACGGAAGCTCGTCAAGTAGTGGCACGGCCTTTTGTAGCGCCCCTTTTTCCCAAAAACATGCTGGCGACGCCTATCGCAATCAAATCATTATTCGAATTCCTCCCTATTAACGTCCGCTGGAAATGCTGTGGGACAAACCCATGCAAAAATCTCAATCGACATAGACGAACTCATTGGCATTCAGCAACATCCGGCAGAATTGCATCAGTCCACGAGCTTGCACCAACTGATTCGCTGCAACCGCTTCGGGAGCTGTTGGGCTTCGACCGAACGCCTGTTGAAACGCCCGGTCGATTTGCGACGTGGAATCGTCTGGTTTTTCTTTTTGAATCCGATCTGCGAAGTATCTGCTTTGTTTCAACATGAAATCGTTGTTGAGCAGCGTCAGTGACTGAAGTGCCGTTGTCGTGACATTACGGGCGGGAACAAGATTGGCCGGACTGGGGCAGTCGAGTGTTGTCAGGAACTGATGTGTTGTGGTCCGCACCGCAAAGCGATAGATGCTGCGACGCCATAATTCGGGTGCGTCAGGCGTGATATATCGGTAAACCGGTGCGTATTCTTCCTGATATTCAAAGTCGCGGTAACCGGGCCCAAACATCTGCTGATTTAATCGACCGCTGACGGTCAATACAGCATCTCGAACCGATTCGGCATCCAGTCGACGCGGATTCATCCTCCACAACAGGCGATTATTCGAATCAACGCTTCGGCCACGTTCAACGTTCTCGCTCAATTCGGGATTCGACTGTTGACGATACGCGGCACTTGAGCAGATCAATCGATGCAATGACTTGAGTGACCAGCGTTCTGCGAGAAATTCATCCGCCAGCCAGTCGAGCAATTCCGGATGCGAAGGAAGTCCGCCACCGAGTCCGAAGTCACTTGGCGTATCGACCAGGCCGATGCCAAAGTGGTAGTGCCATAGCCGATTGACAATCACGCGTCGCGTCAGCGGGTTCTCGGGTGAGGCGACCCATTGAGCGAACGCCGTGCGTCGTTCTTTGTCCGTGCTTTCTGCGGAGCCGAGTTCAGGTTTCAAACTGGAAACACAGGCCAGCGCTGCCGGAGTCACGATTTCGGTCGGCTGTTCGGGATCACCCCGTTCCAGAACTTTGATGATCGGAACCGTCGCTTCGGTCATGATCGAATAAACCCTGGAAGGTGCGGGAACAGATGCCAATGCATGCTCGAACTCCTTGACCCGCATTTGCAGACGGACGATTTCGGCTTGCTCCACGTCAGACAACGGAGCTGGCCTGGCAGCGACCAGCCAGGGGTCGGCAAAGCAAATCTGATCATGGCCGATCCCGTTTCCCCCATCGGTCGCCATCAGCGTCAGGAATCTGGCGTCGTTTGGAATGGCAATATCGACGGCGATACCACCATCGTCCCGTCCAAGATTTTTACGAGCCTGCAAAACTTGACCGTCGACGTAGACGGCAAAGCTTGCTCCATCTTCTGGTGTCTGACCAAAGTAACCCGCTGTGGCCGTCAGTCTTAAATCGGCGGGAATTCCCGTTTCGCGCAGAGCGGTCAAATCAAACGTGATCGCGACATTCGCATGCAGGGAGAGCAGCGAATGGCCGTCCGAGTTGTAATCCACATCACCCAGCTTCGTCGAAAACTGTGAGTTCACCGGCCCATAACGAATCGCGTCCCAGACCTGCCCGGACGTTTTCGGGACGTCGTGGACTCGCAAACCCGTTGACGAGATTGGCGTCCCCTCTTCGCTGGCGTCCGGGATGACAACTCCATCAATGAAAGGGACCGATGATTTCGCGAAGGTATTGGTTTTCGCCCCTTCCAGAAAACCTCGCTTTGGCGTCTTGGGCTTTCCGGTGATCGGATCGATTCCTGCATCGCGAGTTCCCGTCCCTCGTCCGTTCCCGCCACCCACGATATCGGCCAGGTGAATGTAACGACCTGAACGACGAGCCAGTTCATCACGAAGGTTCTGCAGTTCAGCCTGCAATCGTTGTTTTTGATCGGCAAGTTCCCGAATTTCGGCCGGGCTGACATCACGTTCACCCCGTTTGACGCCAGCGAAGACGGCCCACAACGCGTAGTATTCTTTTTGTGTGATCGGATCGAGTTTATGATCATGGCAACGGGCACAATTGATCGTGACGCCGCAGGCTGCTGTCATGACTTGAGTGACAATGTCGTCGAGATCGTCAGCCCGCGCCGCTCGCTTTAAGACTTCGCTCTTCGTTTCCGCCTGTCCGACAAAATCCCAGGGACCCGCCGCCAGGAATCCTGTGGCAATCACGGAGTTGGGGTCGTCAGGACGCAGGACATCTCCAGCGATCTGATCCCGCAGGAACTGATCGTAAGGCTGATCGGCATTCAAGGCCCGGATCACCCAGTCACGGTAGCGCCAGGCATTATCCCGTCGCTGATCACGTTCGAATCCGTGAGTGTCGGCATAATGCGCGATGTCGAGCCAGTGCCGAGCCCAGCGTTCGCCATAATGAGGTGATTCCAGCAGCCGATCGACCAGTTTTTCGTAGGCCTTCGGATCGGTGTCATTCAGAAAGGCTTGGACCTCTTCAGGTGAAGGGGGAAGTCCATGCAAGTCGAACGTCAGTCGTCGAATCAAGGTCCGACGATCCGCCTCAGGTGACATCATCAGGTTCGAAGTGGCCAGCCGTTGTTGCAGGAACCCATCGACAGGATTCCCGCCAGATTCCGACCTGGCGAGCTTTCCGTGATTCGAAGAAGAACGAATCGGTAGCCACGCCCAATGTTGATCAGGCTTGGCGTCACCCGAAGTGCCGTCAGCCGCAAGAACCACGTCGGCCAATGCAACACCGCACACGAATACAGCAATGATCAGACGACGGCAACTGGCTAGGCGTGTCATATGATTTTTCTTGCGGTCTTAGTAAGGAATGGAAATCGCCGACTGTCAACTTTCGCCTCAAATCTCCAGTCGTCAATCATGGCGGCACAATCCAATTTTCAGCAAGTCCAAGCCACCCAACGGAAGCCGAAGTCGCCGCCAACGAAACCCCACTGCCCCTGCAGCAGTGGTTAACGGGCCTTTGCAACAGCCTCCGACGCAACTTGCTGTTGCGAAGTATTTTACATCCCGGCGCGAACGACCATTCGCAGACGCAATGCAATTCAACCCGGTAGGGCAAAGGCCCGTTAACCACCTCCGCGGGGGAGGTGGGGTTTCGTTTTCGTTTGTGTTTTGTCAGAACCCTTCTCGCTGGCCCCGTACTGATCAAAGGCTGCGCCTTTTGGGGGAATGTCTTCGTGGATGATTTTCCCCGATGGCTTCCGACGCTGCTTGCGTCGGTAACACTCCAAAACGTTGCATACGCACCTTCCAAACATTGAGAAGCGACGCGATGTTTTCCATTGACTCGCGACACCCATCGCGTTATTATTTTGTCGTTATTTGTGTTTGCACACAACGAGCGATCGGTTTTTCCTGATCGTTTAACCCGAAGCCTGCGGCGCAGGCGAATCGGCGTTCAGCCGATTTCTTTGAGCGTCGCTGGGCTCGGATGACTCGGGCTTCATGAGGAAGAGAGGATTGGAACGCAACCGCAATAATCGAATGAACGATGACGCACTGGATTTGTCAGGGACGCCGAGTAACACGCTTCTCTTCGAGGCGCGGTTAAACGATGAATCGGGATTCGTACTTCACTCCGATCGCCTCGCTTCGCTTTGAGCCCTGGGCGAGCCGCGACGGCGGTGCGTCGTCGTAAGAAACGAAAACATAAGACGGCTCGGGTGGAACCTCGCCCTCCCGAAGATCACCTGAGAGCGGATGAACTTGGCCAACTTCACACCTGCAAAAAAGCCTGCAAAACAGGGAACTTGGCCAACTTTGCCAACTCGATCAACGTGTTTTGAGGATCAAGATGATCGCTTGTCATCGACGCGTTGGTGGGACTTCACAGACTTGTCCGCGCCCTACTAATACTAATAGACGAACTCCGATGAAGTTGGCCAACTTGACCAACTTCACACCTGCACAAAAGCCTATAAAACAGGGAACTTGGTCAACTCTGCCAACTCGATCAACGTGTTTTGAGGATCAAGATGATCGCTTGTCATCGACGCGTTGGTGGGACTTCACAGACTTGTCCGCGCCCTACTAATAGGCGAACTCCAATGAAGTTGGCCAACTTGACCAACTTCACACCTGCACAAAAGCCTACAAAACAGGGAACTTGGCCAACTTTGCCAACTCGATCAACGTGTTTGGAGGATCGAGATGATCACCTGTCATCAACGCGTTGGTGGGACTTCACAGACTTGTCCGTGCCCTACTAATAGACGAACTCCGATGAAGTTGGCCAACTTGACCAACTTCACACCTGCACAAAAGCCTATAAAACAGGGAACTTGGCCAACTCTGCCAACTCGATCAACTTCTTGTCGGGGATCGAGACGATTTCTTTTAATCGACGTTGTGATGGGCGGGTGGGACGTCCAAGCGTCGACCCCACCCTACGTTTGAATTGAGAATTCCATGAATGGCCATAGTTGCGCAAGAATCCCATCGTTGCGCAAGTTTTTGGAAGACGTAAATCAGAAAGATTTTCACCAAGGATAACCTGATGGCCATGGATTCAATAAGAGGATGACCTACTGGCGTTTCGCCTTTATCAGTGTCCATCCGCGTTATCCGTGGTTGAAAATGTCTTGTCATGAAGTCTTTTATTTGGTTCTGGTGGCCTCGACGAGGCGCCATTGTTGCGCAAATGCCCTCAATGTCGCGCAGTCCCGCCATCATTACGCAAGTTTTCAAATGAGTGTCAATCAGAAAGATTTTCACCACGGATACCACTGATGGCCACGGATTGAAGAAGAGGATGTCCTACTGGCGTTTCGCCTTTATCAGTGTCCATCCGCGTTATCCGTGGCTGAAAATGTCTTGTCATGAAGTCTTTGATTTGGTTCTGGTGGCCTCAATGAGGCGCCAACGTTGCGCAAATGCCCTCAATGTCGCGCAGTCCCGCCATCGTTGCGCAAGTTTCTAAATGAGTGTCAATCAGAAAGAATTTCACCACGGATAACACTGATGGCCACGGATTGAAGAAGAAGAGACTGGCGTACGGGAGTTTCGACTTTATCAGTGTCCATCCGCGTTATCCGTGGTTAAAAATCTTTTGTTCTTCAGGATTTGCGTTGATTCTGGCGGGCCTTCAAGACTCGACCGCGCCCTACGTTTGAATTGAGACCTTCACCAGGCGTCATTGTTGCGCAAATGCCACGAATGTCGCGCAGTTCCGCCAATGTTGCGCAAAAACACTCTCTATGCGCAAGTTTTTAAAAAGTGTCAGTCAGAAAGATTTTCACCACGGATAACACTGATGGCCACGGATTCAAGAAGAGGATGACCTACGGGCTTTTCGCCTTTATCAGTGCGCATCCGTGTGATCCGTGGTTAAAAATCTTTTGTTCTTCAGGATTTGCGTTAATCCTGGCAGTCCCCCAAGACTCGACCGCGCCCTACGTTTGAATTGAGACCCTAACCAGGCGTCATAGTTGCTCAAATGCCACGAATTTCGCGCAGTTCCGCCATTGTTGCACAAAAATGCCATCGTTGCGCAAGTTTTTAAAAAGTGTCAGTTAGAAAGAATTTCACCACGGATAACACTGATGGCCATGGATTTGAGAAGAAGGGATACGCCC
>CAIULL010000211.1 GCA_903899985.1 uncultured Schlesneria sp. | reverse complement strand
GGGATTCAACAACAAGGCGAAACTGACTACCAAAAAAGCCTACGGATTTCGCACTTATGAAGCGATCGAAATCGCTTTGTACCATCAACTTGGTAAGCTACCCGAGCCAATTTTTACCCACAAATTCTGGTGAGCAGGCAGATTTATTAAGGGCGAGCTTGAGGACTGATGCGGCCAGATCGTCGTTGAAACCAGGTTTGATCCGATTGACTCCTTTTGACGTTGAGAGAACAGGTCTGACAAAAACAGTTGAAGGAATGTTCAATGATCCAGTCAACATTAGATTGTCCAAAATGTCATAGCACGATGGAGCAGGGATATACTCTCGACCAATCCCACGCGGCGATTTTTACGGGGCAATGGGTCAAAGGGACACCAAAGCGGTCGTTGATGGATCTATTTGGTGGATTCCTTATTAAAAGTCCTGTCCAGATGAATCGAATTCCCGTCGGTGCCTACCGATGTCAGTCGTGTGGCTTCCTCGAGTTTTACGCTCGCGAAGAATTTCGACCCAAATGGTAAGGCCATTAAGAGAAAAACCGTGGCATCTGATCGTATACCATCTTGAACGATCAGGACATTCACTGTCCCCTCCGATTGCTCAGGCGAAACCGCTGCGGTTCGCCTGAGGTGTCGTCAAGTGACTATGATGTTGCTCAAGGAGAACTACTCTCAACTCAATTCATGTGATGGCGCGGCGTGTTGTTCTCGCGATCACAAACGGCAATTCCCGGGCGTCATCATGAATGATCCACGATACTGGCTTTCTCCCTTCAGCGTGATTTTGTATTTCGTCGTGTGTGGGATTGCTAATCCGGCAATTGGACAAACAGATTCGTTGCCATTTACCGACCCTTCGAAGATGTTTGAAAGAATGTTTGGCGAAGACACCGAAGCCGATCGAATCGCGCTGGAAAAAATCACGGTGTCTCGCGATGACGAAACAAAGCTGGGTCAGCAAATGGTTCAGTCGGCGCTGGCCTCGCTGAAAGCGGAAGAGATTGAGGTCCAAACGGAGGGTCGAGACGTTGATTACCTTACGAGCCTTGTGGCGACGTTACAGCCCTACATGCGAAATAAGGATCGGTACAAATCCATTAGCGTGATGGTGGCCCAATCACCGCGTGTCGACGCCCGGTCTTTTCCTGGCGGGACACTGATTTTCTTCGAGGGGCTGCTCGATGCGGCCGGTAACGAAGCGACAATGGCTGGAATTGTCGGACACGAATTGTCACACCTTGATCGTGGGCATCAGCTGTTGCCGCTGAAACGAATAAAATTGATGGAGAAATCTTTTTCCACCCCGGGCCGATGGGATGCTTTCATGAATTCGCAATCGAACATGACCAAGATGTGGACTCGTCCATTTCGCCCGGAAGATGAACGGGATGCCGACCGAGACGGCGTCGCCTGGTCTTATGCTGCTGGATACGACCCACGCGAGTTAGCAAAGCTCTTTCAGAAGAAGAAAGGTAAATCTTCTGTTGCAGAGGATCTGCCGTGGGCCACTTTCTTTCGATCACATCCGTACGATCAGGAGCGACAGGAGGCGATATTGAAGCAATTCAAACAGCTCAATCAGAAACAGCCGCCGAAGGAACCACTATTCATTGGTCGCGAAAATCTGATCAACCGTTTTTCACGGAAGCAGGAAAAAGATGCGAAGAATTGAGGGCGTGTAAGATTTAATAGAGGAAAAAATGTCAGCAATTCAGCCGGGTCGATACCGACACTATAAAGGGAAAGAGTACACCGTTATTGGTGTCGCTCAACATAGCGAAACGATGGAAGAGCTTGTGGTGTACCGACAGGAATACGGAGACTTCGGGCTTTGGGTAAGGTCCAGGAAAATGTTCGCAGAAACTGTCACGGTGAATGGTCAATCGGTTCCACGGTTTCAGTGGATCGATAAAGCGGCTCCGACGTGAGTTCGGTTACGTCGCTATGGTTTTCCCAATCTTCGAAATGAAGGAGCGACGTAATGCGGGTAAACGAGGCCGACAGATTTATCGTTTAACCCGCAGCCATCGTCGCAGGCGAATCGGCGTCCAGCCGACTTCTTCGAACGATTCTGAGCATTGATTGCGATCACGGCCCGAAGCGGTTCTCAATGGCGAAATGAGCAATGACACCTCGGGTTTGTCAGTGACGCCGTTTGACTCGCTTCTCTGCGAGGCGCGGTTAAACGATATAACGCTCTCTTCGTTTAACCCGCAGCCATCGGCGCAGGCGAATCGGCGTCCAGCCGATTTCTTCGAACGTTTCCGAGCATTGATTGCGATCACGGCCCGAAGCGGTTCTCAATGGCGAAGTGGGCAATGACACCTCGGGTTTGTCAGTGACGCCGTTTGACTCGCTTCTCTGCGAGGCGCGGTTAAACGATGTAACGCTCTCCTCGTTTAACCCCAATACCGTTCAATATTCATGAAAATCGTGGCTCCTGCTAGGGTTAGGTAAACTACGAACTAACCATTTAGGCAAGGAGCCACGACATGCAAGGATGCATGAGCGAGGG
>CAIULL010000210.1 GCA_903899985.1 uncultured Schlesneria sp. | reverse complement strand
CTGATGCCGCGATCGTTGATTCGTCGCCCGATCATCGCGCGAGACCGTTTCATTTCATTCAATCACGTGATTGGAAAGATCGTCAAATTCCAACTTCGTGATCTTCGTGTCCTTCGTGGTGTTTCTCTGCCGGTTTCCTCCGCCCAAAAATCGTTAGTACGCATTTGTGGAATTCGATTTGAGTTACCATCGACTTGATGGCGGGAAATATTTTCGGTATCAATCTGGTAAGAACTTTTTGACGGATCAGACCATCACTCGATGGAGTTGCCACGGTTGGCACAAACAGGCCACGGCAGACTCCTCGACTCTTTTTTGATTGATGGTTTTCAGTTGTTCTTCGACCAGCATGTGATGGTCGTCAGCATTTCGATCAGCACGCTATTTCCAATACGGCAACTCGGCAATTTGGGTTTCCCCCCTTTTAAGGAATCGCTCCGATGAGACTTGGCAAATTGGCAGGACTCGGCTTGTTTCTGTTCACGATCGTTCTCGCGGGAAATTTCTCCGCATCTGGTCAGGACACATCGGCCGCCGATGGGGCCATCAAGGAACGCCTGGCCGGTTTCCTGAAGGCCTATAACAGCCGAAATGCCGCAAACTTGTCCGACTTTTTCACCGACAACGCTCGCTTGATCGATGTCGATAACCGGGTCATTCAAGGTAAGGCTGAAATCGGTAAACAGTTTGCCACGGGATTTGCCGTTTCCTCGAATTACACACTCGAATCGACGATCGAGTCGATCCGATACATCTCGGACGATGTGGCTCAGGTCGAGGGAATCTCGACATTGAAAGCACCGAATGAAGCGGCCATCGTGAACCGCTTTACCACGCTGGTGTCGAAGAAGAACAATGTCTGGAAGCTGGCGGAAATTCGTGATCTGCCGTCTGCACCTGAAGATGTTTCACCCGCCGACCGCCTGAAGGAACTGGAATGGATGATCGGTGACTGGGTCGATCAAAAAGGGGATATGAAGATCTTTACCTCAGTCAAATGGGGTGAAAACAAGGCGTATCTGACTCGAACCACGTCTTATAATGCCGGGGAACCAGACAGCTTCAGCAGCTTGATGGTGCTGGGCTTCGACGGTCAAAGCGGCCAGATTCGTTCGTGGCAATTTGATTCCAACGGCGGACGGGGAGAAGCGGTCTGGAATCGAGCCACTGATGATTCATGGATTCTTCATGCATCAGGCTGCCAGGCCAACGGATCACCGAACTCGATGACACAAGTCGTCACGATTGCTGGTAAAGACGCCTTCACAACCCGGTCATACGATCGAATCATTGGTGGTGAAATTGCTCCGGATCTCGACCTGGTCACTTTGGTCCGCAAGGCACCTGCCGTCGGTGGAGCCCCAGCCGTCAAGCCGGCCCCTGCGGCACCAGCTCGTTAACGGTCCTGATGTCTATCGCTTCCTCGCCACTGTTCGCGTCAACGCTTCATCGATAATGAATGCGACCGATCAAGTGGATTTCCACCATCGACTTTGCTTCAGGGTGTTATCGATATGTCTCAAAGAGTTGCTCTTTATCTGATGATCGCAACCTGCCTGTCGTGGGCGTCAACTCCGGCATTCGCTCAGCGAGGACGCATGGGCGGAGGTGGTGGTGGAATGGCCCGTCCGATGGGTGGCGGGGGCGGCGGAATGGCTCGCCCTGCCCCGGCTCAGATGTCGCGTCCCGCGATGCCAAGTCGGCCTGCAGGCATGCCCAACATGGGTAATATGTCACGGCCCAGCATGCCGCAGGGAATGACACGTCCCGCGATGCCAGCGGGTGGAGGGATGGCCAATCGCCCGAACATGGGGGGCATGAATCGCCCCGCTTCTCTACCCGGCGGCTTCGGTGGCGGCGGTATGGGAAACATGAATCGTCCTGCGATTGCCAATCGCCCGACAACACTACCAGGCCAGATCGGTGGTGGGGCTGGTGGATTTAATCGCCCCGGTGGCGGGTTTGGCAGCGGACTGCAACCTGGCGGGGGACTCGGCAGTATTAATCGTCCGGGAATGGGTGGCGGCGGCGTATCAACGCTGCCAGGACAAATTGGAAACCGGCCCGGCGGGGGACTTGGAAGTATCAATCGACCCGGAATCGGTGGCCCTGGTGGCGTTTCAACGCTCCCTGGCCAGATCGGCAATCGGCCCGGCTTGGGAGGAAACGGGGGAATCGCAACTCTTCCGGGCGTTGGAAACCGACCTGGCTTAGGTGGAAATGGCGGGATTTCGACTCTTCCGGGACAAATCGGAAACCGACCCGGAGGCGGGAATTGGGGTGGAACCGGAAATCGACCCGGACTGGGCGGAAACGGCGGAATTACGACCCTTCCCGGACAGATTGGAAATCGTCCCGGTAACGGAAATTGGGGTGGAATTGGAAACCGACCTGGGCTGGGCGGAAACGGGAACGGCGGAATCGCAACTCTTCCAGGGGTCGGAAACCGGCCCGGGAATGGGAATTGGGGCGGAGTCGGCAATCGACCGGGCTGGGGTGGAAACGGAAATGGCGGCATCGGCAACGGTGGAATCGGCAACAAGCTTCCCCCATGGACCAACAATAACAACAACCGACCAGGACTCGGTAACGGTGGACTTGCTGGCGGAAACCGTCCCTGGGGTAACGGCAACAACAACGGGATTGGAAACGGCAATAACTTCATCAACATTAACAACAACCACAACACCAATATTGTGAACCGGCCCGGAGGCGGGAATTGGGGTGGAAACGGGAATTGGGGCGGCAACAGCAACTGGGGGGGCGGGAATTGGAACGGTGGTGGTAATTGGAACAACGGCGGAAACTGGGGCGGCGGAGGCAATTACTGGGGTGGAGGCGGCGGCTGGGGCGGAGGTGGTGGTGGTTGGTACGGTGGCGGCGGAAACGTCATCAACAACAACTTCTACGGACCTGGCTGGAGCGGTGCGAATTACGGTAACTGGTACCGAGGCGGCTACGGCAATTTCTGGGGTGGGTTCGGCGCGGGGATGCTGACCTCGTGGGGCATGAATGCATTGTTTTACCCTCGATATGCCTACAGCAGTTACGCTTACTATCCATCGGCCTGGTCAGCCCCGATCTACGGAAGCTGGGGATTGAACTCGCTGTCATCAAGCTGGATGTACTCCGGTTACGCCAACCCCTATCTGACACCGGCAACGCAAACAGTTGTCATCCAGCAACCACAACCGGTTGTCGTGGAGGTTGTTGGTGGTAATCCGGCACCGACAACTCAAGCCGCAACTCAAAAGGTGGTGGCTTATGATTACTCAAAGCCAATCGACACAACGACACCTCCACCAGACCAGACTGCTGCCGAATCAGCACAGAAGGTTTTTGAATCGGCGCGAGATCGTTTCAAAGCAAATGATTTCGGAGGTGCGCTGGCCCTTGCCGATCAGGCCTTGCTGGAACTCAAGACGGACCCGGTCCTTCATGAATTCCGCGCTCTGTGCCTGTTCGCACTGAAACGATATGACGAAGCGGCGGCGGTGAACTATGCCGTCCTTTCGGCAGGCCCCAGCTGGGATTGGCCGACGATGATCAATCTCTATTCGGGGGTTGATGTCTACACGGCTCAACTTCGCGATCTGGAAGCCTACGTCAAACAGAATCCGAACTCGGCTCCGGCTCATTTTGAACTGGCCTACTTGTACATGGCTCAAGGTGCCAAAGAAGCGGCTGCCAAGAAATTTAATGAAGTCGCCGCGCTTCAGCCAGCGGATAAACTTTCCGTACAACTTGCGAAAACATTAGACCCGTCGGCTGAACGGAAAGAAATTCAGCAGAAGATGATTGCTGAAGTCCCTGCTGCTCAGCCAACACCTGGACCCGATGGAAAAGTTCCTGAAGGGGCTCAGCAGGCAGCACCACCTCCGCCACCGAAAAACCTGATCGGAACGTGGACCGCCTCGCCAGACCCCAAGGTCAAAATCAATCTGGTGCTGAAGGAAAACGGCGAGTTTTCATGGGCGGTCACTCAGGATGGCCGAACACAAACGATTACAGGAACCCCGGGCGAAGCGGCCTTCCAGGACGACGTACTGGTGCTCAGCCAGAAAGAAGGACCTCCGTTGGCAGGCAAGATTGCGTATGACGCAGCCAAAAAGGAATTTTCTTTCAAACCACCAGGTGCGCCCGAAGATGCACCCGGCTTGACGTTCACAGCTGAGCAAACTTAGACACCGCGTATCACGGGACTGAAACGAAACCCCACCGCCCCCGTGGCGGTGGTTAACGGGCCTTTGCACCAGCGCCTCGTCACGATTCACCAATACGATCGAACGAAAAATGCTAGGGCAAAGGCCCGTTGACCACCTCCGCAGGGGAGGTGGGGTTTCGGTCGTATTACTTAGACGCCCATCGTCATTCAACGATTTGCTGATCTGCCTTGCAGATCACTTCGTACGCCGTGACGCTGTCTTCTGCCGCTCGAAGTTCATCAATGAACCCCGGGGTCTGCAGTAATCGTCCAAGCCTCGCCAGGACGTGCAGATGCGTCCGTGAATCGCGGCAGACGACCAGAAAGAACATATCGGTCATGACGTTGTGCGGAGCGCCAAACGCGATGCCTGACGGCAACCGGCCGAAGGCAATGACCGATTGGCCCAGGGCGTCAGGCAGTGGATTGCGGGGATGAGGGATTGCCACCCCATTTTCAAACGCAGTTGATAAGACAGCTTCGCGTTCTTGGACGGCAGCCAGCAACGCCGCAGGCTGCCAGACTTCCCATGTTCGACCAGCCAGTTCTACAAGACTTTCCAGAACCGATCGCTTTGTACGGGCTTCCAGCGGAACCATGACTGTTTCCAGCCGAAGTAATGCAGAAATCGGATGCGGATCCGTGAATTCTGATGAACGATGCGTTTGCTCAAGCACCGCCAGCTCACGATCGGTGTATTCACGCATTTCTTGTTCGAGCCAGTGCGTGATTTCCGTGGGATGGAATTGCCACTCCCCACCCGTCTTCCGACCTGGGATTCTCCCACGATTGACGAGCTTTTCGATTTCACGACGGTCTCGTCCAAGTTGACGAGCAAGGTCTTCAAGGCTGAACCAATCTCGCGACATGTTTCGGCCAGACATTCAAGGGGCGGGATAAACCGTAGGCGGGTAAAATCTGCGGGTGTGAACGAGACGATCTGTGTGCCTCGCCCGATCACGATTTCTGGCAATCCATTGCAAACGTCATCTATTGCTTTGGCGTCGCTGCCCGAAGAGACATTCCCTTCACAGCAGCGTGCGATTGTTCGATCAAATGAGTGTAATTCGACTTCCACACATTACCCGACCAGACTTGAATATCAAAGTATCCAGCATACCCCGATGACTGGAATGCTTGAATCAACTCACGCAACGGAATAATCCCGTCACCTGGCATCCGGCGATCCTGTTCAGAGTCTGGCAATCGGTTGCTGTCGCTAAGCTGGACAATATTGGTAATTGGAGCAATCTCGGCAATTCGTTCTTGCAATCGAGGCTCTTCCCACAAATGGTACGTATCGAAGGCCAGCCCGACTTGGGGACGATCGACAGCCGATAAGACTTCCATCGTCTGGTCCAGCGAATTCAAGAACGTCCAGCGTTTGTTGAAGTATCGATGCATCGGAAGCAGCGACAAATTGACAGGTGTCCGCTCCGCGTGTTCCGCGAGGCGCTTCAGCCCATCGACAACAAGCCTGAGGCTATGACGATCGGTATGCCCATGCCGCGATCCACCGACGACGACAACAGTCTTGGCACCGACGACGACGGCCTGATCAATCGCCTGGCAGCCGTCCTCAATGGCTTCAATATAGCTGAAACCACAGCCTCCTGTGAAACCGCCTGCGAACGACAAGGACGATACGGGCAATCGGGCTTTCGAGAGCGCCTCGGCGGCATGCCGCTCACCAAACTCGGTCAGCTTTGGTCGCCACAAGCCGATTGCATCGAATCCCGCTTGTTTGAGTTGCGACACTTCGTCAGCCAATGACCACTGCAGTGTGGTTAATTGACTGAGCGAGATTCTGAACGGAGCGATAGTCTTTTGCGAAGCTGCATGGAAGCCTAACAAACTGGTCAAGCCGGTACCCAAAGTGGAGCTTTGAATACCGTGATCGGAAATCGGATTACTCACTCTTGCGTCTCTCAAGAGTATGGGTCAACGAGGATGAAAGGATGGTCCTCGCAGGGATGATGGTCTGGTAATGAAGTCCCAGACCACACGGGGCAGAATTGTGCCCAACTGATGCACGCTTGCCAAGAGCAGCAGGGAAGTTTTATTGAGATAAGAAAATGAAGGTGGACTTGACGAGCACATCTGGCTTGACACGACCATTCATCAAACTTGACCAAGTGTTTCTTCTGGAGTTTGTCTTGCGTGCGAAATACGGAATGATTCTTGCCCGATCCCCGAGGCAGGATTCGAGGCTCCATCTCGCGCGGCGATTCGATCGAACGAAGTGGGACCTGTAACAACTGCGGGGCGACGCCGATCAATATTGTAGCGGCTGCAGCAATCAACCCGGCGATCAATGAGCCGCGTCCCCCGATCACAGCCGGTCGAGTCAGCGCGGATTCCAGCAGCATCTCGCGTAACAGTCGTGTCACACTGCATGCAACAATGACGGTCGCCACGATTCCGACAATTAACACCATGCGTATACCCGCATAAGGGGCGAAGATACTCGAGGTCTCTTTGAGGTGAACATTGCTCGCTGCCAGCAAAATCAGCCAGCGACTCCAGAATCCCGCCGTCCAGGGACTGCCAATCAGGCTGGCTAACGACACGGTCAAGCCGATTGCAGCAAGCGGCGCGTATCGCCCAAGTCCCTTCAGGTCTTCCACGAACTCGATTCCACGATCTGTTCGTTCAAGATGATTGACAGTCCAGACCATTCCCCCCACCGCGAACAGCCCGACGAACTGTGACAGCACAACCAGTCCGATCGTTTCATTCTGTCCTGGAAAAGCTCCCCAGCGAGCAGCGGGATATTGAAGCTCCATCGTCACCGTCATCAGAGCAACCCCCATCCAGGCACTCTGCAGCAGCACCAGGCTGGTCATCCAGCGTGGAACGGCTTTGACTTCGGCCGAAAACCCACGAAACGCCATGACGCTCGACAGAATAAACGTCGTCAGACACATGACGCTCATCAGCACATCAAGTGATTGCCCGACCCCCACAAACACACGACCGCAAAGCCGGGTCAGCACAACAGAACCGGCCAGTGTCCCGACCAGTATCGTCAGACCGCGCATCCGAAAAGAATGCCGGCGCGAGTCAGGACTGAAACTCAATTGAAATGGAACCAGACCCGTCCGCGCCATCAGGCTCGAGACAATCAAACCGATCGAGAGGAGCAACAACTTCGATGGTGCTCCAATGGAATTCTCGGTGTCGCCGGGATCGTAAGCATCCTGCAGCACCAGTCGAACCCCGTCGAAATGCGTCGTGGCCACGCAGTTTGACAGCAAAGCAACACCCAGCCACAGCCATGCCGATAACGGGAAATCAAGCCCCCCTTGAAACCGAACAGGGCTGGGAACGGGCCCCGACGAATTCTTAACCGTCAGCGCCGACTCGGCAGACAAGTCAGAAGTTCGACGAAGGGCAAACGTGGCCAGACTGATCAACTCGAGCGATAACCCTAAGTTCAAAAAATCATTTGACCGCGCGACGAGCAACAGCCCGGCAACGACAAACAACAAGTAACCAGAAACCTTTGAACCGTCATCGATTTTCAGTGAGGCGTCAAATGATGCCACGGCCATTAGCAGACCAAATGTCAGCACCAGCCACTGTTCCCAGATCGCTAACGGATCATTGATCCAGACTCGGTTGAGATTCAAAGTTTCCAGAGTCGGCGGCAATGTCAGCGGGTCCATAAAAATCCCGCACGCCGCGATCAACAATGAAACGAGAAAATACCACTTCCAAAACTCCGGTATACGAAGTCTCAGAAACGGCCCCGAGACCATTGCCAGACCTCCGGCGGCGAGCAACATCGTCGGCGGAGTGGGAAATGACATGAGTTACCGCTGCCATGGAAATCAAACACTACATCACGTACCAGAGGAACGAACCCACAGTCTCCCCTCGATTGAGATCGCGAGCAAGTGATACGAGAGAAGTGTTACGCGAAACGCCTCAATCACGAATCGGTGCCATGACACAGGAGACGACTGTCAGGGCCAAAGTCGAGTGTCACCGTTGATTGGAGAAGCAGTGGCTGCTCCTTGATATTGGTCAATCAGCACGGCTTGATCAAAAACGGTCAGACAGCGGCAAACTATTTTTTGTTCGCCCGATACACGAACCCGCAGGTGACTAACGCAGCGATACACGAAGCCTTCAAAATAAGCAGCGGCCAGGGACGCCACCATGCTCCGCTGAAAACTTCCCAAACGTCCGACAGGCCAAACAGGAAAAACCAGATTGCGGCAACAAACCCCAGTCGTTGATACGGTCCACTTTGTCGACTCTTCCTGAAAACGAGAACACCAACAGTCATCCAGAAAACTGCTTCGAGACTATTGAAAATCGCAAGTCCGTCCATCAACGGTTCCCTTTTGACGTGGCATTCGATAATCCTTCTTTTACCTGTTTCACCTGCCATTGGAAATTCATCTCGATCAACGCGTGTAACGAGTGTGAAGAAAATCGTGATCCAGTCCCATCAGTTCCGCGTTAGGCATCGTGTTGAATTCCGAACGGACATGACAAAAAGTAAGACTCGAACATCGACGACATCGGGCATGTTCCAATCACTGAATCTGCATGTTTCACACCATCCCTTTGATCAACCTGGAACAATGAGGAGCTTCGAGTGAGCAGACTTCGGCTGAAAATCGGGCCTGTCGTTCAGAATGCGGAAGACGTAAAACGACGCGTCGAGCAAGAATTGCCGCAGCATGCTGGTTTAATGAGCCTGGCCGCAGGGGTCGCCACGGCAGCCCGCGATGCAGAACACGTCGCTCAGCGTCTTCGTCGCCCGTTCGGGTTGCATCGTTTACCGGCCGCGTTTCTCGCGCTGGCACTGATCCTGCTGATCATCTGGATCTACATTTTATTCTTCCGCACAACGACATTGAAAATTGCGCTGCCCGACCGTGATTTTCGCGAACTCAAGTCACGAATGACGCAGGACAATCGAGTCCAGATTCAATTTACAGAAGATATTGTTCCCGGCTCCCGGGAAGCGATCGAGAAAGTTGAGCGTGGAGAAGCAGACTTAGGCTTTGTGCAAGGTGGCCTGGAAATTCCTCTCGATTTGCCGCGACTCGAAACACCCAATCCCGAATTGGTCCTCTGGTTCGTTCGAAACACCATCACTGATTTGGGATCGGTTCGAACGATCCTGACGTCCACGGAAGGGGCGGGAAGTCACACTGTCGCCCAGAGTTTCCTTAAAGCCTGGAAGATTGCCGAAAAAGTCAAATTTGTTCACGACTGGAAACCGTTAACCGATGACAGTCCCTACGTGGTACCAGATGAGATTGATGCCGTTTTTGCCGTGAAAGATCCGTCAGACACGAAAGCTCTTGTAGCAGCCGAGCGTCTGGCAGACGCAGGTTTTCGACTCGCCTCACCCGACATCGGAGCGAGGGTTGCGCAAATGGAATACCTCAGTTCTCATGTTGTTCCTGCCGGGTATCTGCGCAGCATTCCCCCGTTTCCCGAAGAAGCTGTCTCCACCTACAGCGTCAAAACTTATCTCATCGCCAGAAAAAGAATGACGCCACGCATGCTGGCCGCAGCCAGCCATCTGCTGGATGGCCAACCCGCTTCAATGTCCGATGGACGCTATGAGCCGAACCTGGACAAAGCCAGCGAGTTGTTCCAGGGGGTCGATGCCTTCCTGGGAATCATTATCAATCTTGTCCTCGCGTTTCTTGCCCTGACGGGACTCGAAATGATGGCCTACCGCAAGCGATTTCATGAACTCAATTCACTGGTCAGCTTGATCAGTATTCATCAAAGCTCGAAAGACGTTCTCGGAGTGACTGATCCAATCATCCGCAGAAACCACCTGCTGTATCTCAGCCTTTGTAGTGATCTGTTGGGCCTGGTCAGTATGATCGGCGGGTATTACACGCAAGAAAACTCGTCACTGTTATTCAGCGGTCTCCCCGAAATCATTCATCAGCGCTGCGACGGACTGAAAATCAATATTCAGCTTAAGATTCTGCATGCGACGATTCACACCGGACCGATTGAAGCTGCGACGGCGGCTGCTGCGACGACTACGGTGCCGCCCGTGTAGATACGGTTGGGGTCTTATCTTGGCTTTTGAAGAATGGGACTTATGGGACTGATGGGACCTATGGGACTTGTTTTTCGCTTGCGTCTTTGTCGCATGAGTCCCATCAGTCCCATACGTCCCATGAGTCCCATTCTTCGATTTTGTCCCCTACCGATATCGATCAAGTTTCTGCAACAACCGTGAATTTGTCATGACCTCGCGGTTCAGGATGTGCAACGGCGATCGTCCTTGTGCGACATCGATCAAGCTTCGACAGGCGCTGCTGCCGATCCCCTGAAAACATTCGTCGGTCCAGCAGATCGCATGTGGCGACACGATCACATTGTCGAGAGCCAGCAGTGGATCAGTCTTCGCAATCGGTTCGACATCAAACACATCCAGACCCGCTCCGGCGATCCCACGCTGCGACAACATCTCGGTTAGCGCTCTCTGATCAACGATCGGCCCGCGAGCAACGTTAATCAGGTACGCATTTGATTTCATCAGGCTCAGCCGATCTGCATTGAGCAGATGGTGGGTTTCCGGTGTCAGCGCACAGCAGACGACAGCGTAGTCAGACTCTTTCAGCAATGTCTCAAGCGATACAAGATCCACACCCTCGACAGGTGTTTTCAGAAACGGATCAAATCCAAGATGGCGCATCTCAAACGGAGTCGCCAGTTGAAACACTTCGCGACCGATATTCCCGACGCCGATCACTCCCAAGGTCCGTCCGCGAACCCCCTGCCCCATGTAGTTCAGTTTCTCGCCCCAGCGTCCTTCACGAGTCAGCCGGTCTTTAATCAGCAATTGATGCGAAAGAGCCAGTAGCAACGTC
The DNA here is from genome assembly GCA_903899985.1 of uncultured Schlesneria sp. Classification (GTDB taxonomy): domain Bacteria; phylum Planctomycetota; class Planctomycetia; order Planctomycetales; family Planctomycetaceae; genus Schlesneria. Next base: position 2,372 of record CAIULL010000210.1, on the reverse strand, counting down.
ATCACCGACACGGCAACCGGGCGACGAACACCATCCGGTGTAATCGTGAGCATGACACCGGCCTTGGTACAGGCCTGCACATCCACGTTGTCATAACCAACACCAAATCGAGCAATGATCGATAGGCGATCTGTTTGAGAAAGCGTTTCCGCCGTGACTTTCGAGGCAAGGACCAGCAGGCCGTCATAGTCGGCAATCTGATCTGGCCCCAGCTCCGATCGATTCTCAGCCAGAAATTCCCAGACGACGTTTGGCGCAGCGTCGATCAGTTCCAAGCCGATGTCACCGAACCCAATCGTTCCGTCGGGCTTGAGAAAATCCCGAGTTAACCCGATACGAAAAGGCGTTCGAACGGTCATCGCACGGGCTCCAGCACAAAACCTTGTGAACGATTTTCGGGGGGAAAATCCAGCGGAATCGGCTCGCGACTTCGGCTCAAACGGATTTCAAAGGGGCAGCGATCGCCCGCCAGTCAACTGGTTTGGCATCAGCCCAAAGACCTTCGAGGTCGTAAAGTTCACGGGCTTCGGGAAGAAATGAATGGAGCACAATGTCGCCCCAGTCCTGCAGGATCCACGAACTCTGTTCGTACCCTTCGGTCGCCGGAGGCTTGTGACCGCGTGCTTTCATTTGCACCCGGACTTCGTCCGTCAGCGCGTGCATCTGGCGGGTGCTGGTCCCGGTCGTGATCACGAAAAAATCCATGATCGCCGTGATTCCAGTCAGATCGAGGACTACTGTATCCTTACCACGATACTCTTCGCACAGCTTGGCAATATGGCAGGCATCTTCCAGACTGCGCTGCAATCGGTTCATTGAACTGGGGGTGGCGACGGCGGCGGAAATAGCAAACTCCAGGGATCGAATCACAACTCAGACGGCATTTTATCAATTTGCGGACGGTTCAACCCGATAACCGGGGATGACGCCGAACGCAATCGTACATTTTCTTTTCCAGGTAGTTTAGCAGACAACGCACGTTTGTACGAGGTTCACCCGAAAGTTCACACACATTGTCAGGAAGTAACAAACAGAACCTGGACGATTTTCGCGAGAGGGACAGGGAAAAGTTGATTACGTTCAAAACGAGATCAATTTGAGAGCATCACAACCCAGAACAGCAAAACCGCATCCGAGAGCAAGGCGGTCGCGATCGCGGCACTTCGGACCGAGATCGTAGATTCCGCGAACCACCAATGGGCAAAAAGACCGCCAATCACTCCTGCCCCGGCGGCGATAATCACGAACGGGACGACGAAACAAAGCGGCGCAAACAGTACGGCAAAACCTGTGGGCCAGCTTGAACGGATGCTGGCGAAAATGGACCACCCAATCGATGGAATGGAGCCCAGGATCGCTGTGCGAACAGCAGACGAAATGGCTGCGTCCCGCTCCGCAATCGTCAGAACCTCGCGACGCAGTACCTGCCGCTGTTCACGCTCGCGGATTTCGTACTCGTCCAGATATTCGCGGACTCGCTGCAACTGGTCTTCTTGCATGTGCCAACTCGAAACGAACGATATCTCGACAATCTTAGATTGGTGATATTCCGATCAGAGCATATCGCCGAAGAGCATATCGCCGATGGAAATAAGAATCACCCTGCTACCATCTTGACTGACGCCATATTTTCATTAACATACATGACATAAATATGTCGCACCAGTGCAACAATTCTCATTAACGAAGAAGCCTCTGTCAGGGACTCGCTTTTCGCTCACGCATCACGGTCAACGGGCATTTCACATGGAATCGCGCAAACAGGCGAACATTCAGCGGCAATCAATCTCGACCAGGCGCCGTCCCACGTCGAAAACAGCCATTAAGTTATCGAATATTGTGGGGGATGAGTATTGGGAGGAATTCCATGTTGAACTCGCTCGCGTCTTCCACTGGTTGAGAAAACAACTGAAGGGTAAAGAAGTCCATTCCACAACCGTTCTCAAAAAAGCACGTCAGAACGGCATGAGCCCGGCAACAGTTCGCCGGGCGTTCTTACTCTTAGGCGGCCTGTCTCGAAAAGAAAACAAGAAGAACGGACAGTGGTATTGGCATTTACCGGTACCATTACCACCGGAAAAATGATGGAACTCGGGGTACCGCGGTCTTACCGTCTTCGGTTAGGCTGTCCCCTTCGAACACATTATCGAACCATCAAGAAACGGCCTTATCGAAGGCGTCAGCGAGGCTTTGCCTCAGACTAAGTGGCCCTCTCGCTCCGCGAGAGCATCGCCGAATTGAAGAAAATCTCGACTGGCACTTGAAAGCTCAGATGAATCACCCGGTCATTGGCAATTCGGCTTTCTTCTCGCGGAGCGAGAAGTCCACTTATGTGGAAATCCCGAAACTTGACTCAATGAGTCAAGTTTCGG
>CAIULL010000209.1 GCA_903899985.1 uncultured Schlesneria sp. | reverse complement strand
GGTTTGGCTCGCCTTGATCAACGCGCGAACGATACCCCGATTCGTAACCCATCATGCGACGCGCATCATCCGGCTGTGCCGGTCTGGATTAAGCAGTGCTATTTGGACTTCAGATACGTCGCTGGCAAAGACACTGCTTTTCCGAAGACTCCAAAGCAGTGGCACTTTAAGAAACGCGATAATAAATGCTCAACAAACCCAGACTTAACGTTTCATCAGGGTCAAGTTGTCACCTGTGAATGTCATTGAATCGTTGGCAGACGTGGTAACGGCATGTTCGTCAGCGCGGGCTCTTAACACGATCGCAGGGCCGAATGTCGATTTGATTCCCAAAAAACAACCACCAATTTCGTTATCAGCCTTGCGTAACAACGCGAACCCTTTGATCCGACTTTCCAATTCTAAACCCCGTCACGCTCCAAGTGAAAAAGTCATCAATTTATTCATAAACGCGGTTCACGAGACCCGCTCAGGGAGCGACGTGACACTGGCCTGGGAACGTGTTAGAAGTTATTGGCGTGGTTAGGTGAATTCTTTGTTTTACTGCTCTTGATGATGAGGTGTGATCATGTTGAACGCGGTCTTGATGACTCTGCTCATTGTGGGCGGTCTGCTTTTCATTGCGGCTTTGTGGCTTGTCTCGATTTACAATGGGCTGACAATCAGCCGTAACCAGTTCAAGAATGCTTTTGCCCAGATTGATGTGCAACTGAAACGTCGCTACGACCTGATTCCGAACCTTGTCGAAAGCGTCAAGGGTTATATGGCTCATGAAAGTGGAACGCTGGAAGCCGTGATTAAGGCTCGTAATAGCGCCTTCAGTGCCGGTCAATCTGCTGCCGCCAATCCGGGTGACGCCTCCACCATGAAGGAACTTGGCCGAGCCGAAGGGGAACTTGGCGGCGCCCTGGGGCGATTGTTCGCTCTTTCCGAGGCGTACCCTGACCTCAAGGCCAACACGAACATGCTGGCCTTGCAGGAGGAATTGACCGCGACCGAAAACAAAATCGGGTTTGCTCGTCAGGCCTTTAATGATGCCGTGACGATGTATAACAATGCTCGTTCGGTCTTCCCTGCCGTCATGTTTGCGGGGATGTTTGGCTTCAATGAAGCGCAACTTCTGGAAATCGAAACGGCCGCTCGTGAAGCTCCAAAGGTTTCATTTGGTAATAATAAGGCTTAAGCGATGCACGGGCTGAAGCCCATGCGACGAAAGCGAGAAGCTCCGATGGTTTCGTTCGGAAACTAAGTTGAGCGGAATCGATGTTCCAGAGGACTCAATGAAAATTTCCTGCTGAGAATCCATGAGTACCAACTTCTTTCAGCGGCAGGATCAGGCTCGTAAGAAAACGGGCCGCCTGCTGCTGTTATTTGCTCTGAGCGTCCTGGCACTGATCGTATCGACCTACATCATCTGCCTGGTCCTGTTTGTCTGGGTTGACGGTGGGCATTCACCCGCCGCACGCAATCCGATTAACCCGCCCTTGCTACTGGGGGTGACAGCGGGAGTGCTTTTCGTCACCGGATGTGGAAGCCTTTACAAGATTGCCGAACTGTCGTCGGGCGGCAAATCCGTGGCCATGTTGCTTGGCGGCGAACTGATTCCGTCCAATACCCGGGATTTGACTTTGCGACGTTTATTGAACGTCGTCGAGGAAATGGCGATTGCCTCGGGAGTTCCGGTACCCCCCGTCTACCTTTTACCCAAAGAAAAAAGTATCAACGCATTCGTTGCCGGATTCGGTCCTGGTGATGCCGTCGTGACCGTCTCACAGGGGAGTCTTGACTACCTGAGCCGCGATGAACTGCAAGGCGTTCTCGCTCACGAGTTCAGCCATCTGCTGAATGGCGACGTACGGCTGAACATTCGACTGATGGGTCTGATCTTTGGCATCGTCGCGCTGTCGATCGTCGGACAGTATGTGATCCGGTTTGCGCCCCGGTCCGGTTCTCGTGATTCCGATGACAACAGTAGTGGAATGGCCATTTTTCTTTTCGGCCTGGCGTTAATTGTTCTCGGATCGATCGGGGCATTTTTCGGGCGACTGATCCAGGCGGCCATTTCGAGACAGCGCGAGTTTTTGGCCGACGCCAGTGCGGTTCAATTTACTCGTAACCCCGATGGCATTGCTGGTGCTCTTAAGAAGATCGGCGGTTTGTCGGCAGGATCGACTATCAAGAACATCCATGCCTCAGAAGCCTGTCACATGTTCTTTGCCAGTGGGTTTTCCACCCGGATCTTCGCCATGTTGGCGACTCATCCGCCGCTGGATGACCGGATTCGCGCGATCGATTCCCATTGGGACGGCAAGTTTCCCCAAGTATCGATTATTAATCCTCGAGTGGTGGGGGATGAACCGCAAATCGCGAGTCCCTCGAAAAAGGGGCCCTGGCCCGTCATTCCGGGGATGCCACAGATGCCGTCGCCAATCCCTGCTGGCATGCTGGGACTGGCAGACACGGCTGTGAGAAAGATGGGAAAGCCGAACACCAGCGATCTTCATTTTTCGGAAGAATTTAATGAAGGAATCACGGATGAAGTTCGTGAGATCATCGGTGAACCGTTTTCGGCACGAGCCGCCATCTACGCCCTGGTCCTTTCTGACGAACCAGCCGTGCGCGAAAAGCAGTTGGCAGGTTTAAAGGCGACTGTTGTTCCGAACGATCTGGAAGAAACGCTGACGGTCGAACCGATGATGAGTGCCCTGCCGGCCGGAACTCGCTTGAACGTGGCATTTCAGTCATTACCCGCTCTTTCGCAAATGTCACAGCGGCAATACAAGGACTTTCGAGATCGTGTCAGCGAACTGATCGACGCAGATCAAAAGGTAAGCCTGTTCGAATTCTGCCTTCAGCGGGTTGTGTGTCATCATCTGGATCAGGCCTACGGGTTAGTCAAACCCCCACCAGTTCGATATACAAGTCTCACTCCGTTAAACCCTGCTGCCGCAATCATTCTCGGCCTGGTTGCGGTCAAGGGGAATGAGTCGTCCGAAGAAGCACTCAAGTCATACACTGTTGGGTTTCAGCAATGGAACAATTCGACGACGGGCGTCCCCGCGATCTCGGCCTGTAGTCGAACCGATTTTGCCAAAGCACTCTATCAGTTCGAACAAGCCACGCCACAATTGAAAGAACGATTAATTCGAGCCTGCGCGACATGCATCTGCTCAAACCGGCAAGTCACGGCGGCAGAATACGAACTACTCAGGACAATCTGCTCGTCCCTCGATTGCCCACTCCCGCCGCTAACGATTGAGTGATCTGGCGCCCCCCCCTTCATCGACCCCGTTGCCAGTCCTTTTTTCCATCGATTCCCGTTTTGCACGGACTCACGATTTGCAATTGTTGCGTTTGATTGATTGTGTAGCGACAATCAAAGGCGTTAGCCCGGATTATTCATTAGCCCGACGCGCAAGCGAGGGATCTTCTTATCATTCAAGACAATATCCCTCGCTTGCGCGTCGGGCTAACGTTACAGGGTGTTTTTTATGATGATGGTTTAATTTTCCATCAACAATTATCTTGTGTCGAATCTCAGACAATGCGCGAATAATTCGGGTTCGTTTTGGACAGAACCTGAGCGTAACGAAAATTTGCGTTTCTCGTTTTCAAATACTATTCCAGACCCGGGCAACCCGATGACGACGCTTGAAACAATTGCAGTTGTGTCCGAGGATCGACGTCTGCTTTTGCAGTTGCCCGACGTCGTTTTACCCGGAGAACATCGGATACGGATGGAAATCGATCCCATTACCGTCGCGGAATCAAAGGAGGTTATCGAGACCCCCGTAGCCTGGGACGGTGACGTACTTGTGTATGCAGGTGGGGAATTTTCTGGCGACATTCGCCAATTCATAGACGCTGACCGCGAAGATCGAATGAGTCAGATTTTTGGCAGCATCGTTCAATGAAGGTCCTGTTCGACACTTCTGTTCTCGTTGCGGCGCACCTTCCATCCCATGCCGACTACCCGAGTTCAAGATTGTGGCTGGAGCGAGCAAAGCAAAACACTTTTCAACTTGTGGTCGCCGCACACTCGCTGCTGGAAACATATTCAGTTCTCACGCGGTTGCCGCTTGTACCAAAAATCACTCCGGGGACAGCCCATCAGTTTATCGAAACGAACGTCTTGACGACGGCAACAATCATTGCTCTGTCTGCAGATGATTACCGCGATTTATTGAGAAACTTGGCAGCGACGGGAACCGGCGGCGGGATCGTTTACTATTCATTATTGGTAAAGGCAGCGGAAGTTGCTCAAGTCGACGTTTTATGGACTTTGAATCTCAAGCATTTTCAGCGAATTTGGATGGAAAATATCGCCAAAATAAACAGCCCAAATGTGCTTCGACCGCCATAAAGTTAAAATTAACAGGCGACGTTCGCGGTCTGGACGGAAGTCGCCTCCTTGGGCCATTTTCCCGAACTTTCCGATTTGAAAATCGTGTTCGCGTTTCAATCCTTCGATGCTTCTCGTTAATTGGATTTAATTCTTTTCTGCAATTTGAAAGAACGTGTTCCCAGGCGTTGCCGTGTAGGGGAATGGGTCGCATGAAGAAGCACTCAAGCCATATATGGTCGCGTTTCAGCAATGGAACAATTCGACGACGGGCGTCCCCGCGATCTCGGCCTGTAGCCGAACCGATTTTGCCAAAGCGCTCTATCAGTTCGAACAAGCCACGCCAGAACTGAAAGAACGATTAATTCGAGCCGGCGCGACATGCATCTGCTCAAACCGGCAAGTCACGGCGGCAGAATACGAACTACTCAGAACGATTTGCTCATCCCTCGATTGCCCGCTTCCGCCGTTGACGATTGAGTGATCAGATTCATAAACGGTTTTGGGAACCAGTTTATTTAATCGTTGGTTGTCTGCGATGTCGCGTTTAACGCAACGAAGGCTTGGTGGTTGTGAATTGAAACTCCTGATTCGCGAACCACGACACCAGCGCTTCCCCCGGGGAATTCAAGGCACTGTGCAGGCTGATGTTCCCGTTTTTCAGTGCATTAACAATCCTGTTAGCCGTGGAACCAACGACGTAACGACAAACCTGCTGATCGGCATCGGACCATTAAGCCAGGTTCAATATTCCTTCGGCATCACTCAGAGTGAAGAGGCGTGGACCATCGTATTCATCGAGAACCTCGATCGGGGCGAACGGTTGAAACCGTTGTTTCGGTGCCTCAGTTCCGTGAATACACCACGTGATTCACCCCTCGTCGGAAATCGTTGCATCGCAACGCAATCCCGAGAGACATCCGCCTCACTGACACGAAGTGCCACATCGGCATCTCGAACGCAGGTCTTTTTGAATCAAATCTTGGGATTCTTCGTCGAGGGCATACTCAGAAATCAAACTTGACGCCTGCCGGATCATGGGTTCTGGGGATGTTTTGTTAGACGTTTCGATTGCGGAGTTGGTCTCGAAGCTGATCCAACATTGTCGTCAATTGCTCGTCGCTGCAGTCGGATAATTCCTCGCGAGTTGATTCCGCCGCCCCGACCACCCCCTGTAGCGTCTTGATTCGACCAAAAAGCTCCCCTCTTTCGATCCCCTCGTCGATTCCTTCCAGGCGACCTTCCAATCGACCTTGCTCGCGGGCTTGCTCGCGGGCTTGTTCGCTGGTGAGGGCACGGGCCGCTTCGTCACGTTGAAATTTCAGCCAGGCTTCGGAGCGCCGCTTTGGAAGAGATCCATTTCCAAAACGTCTGAAAAGGTCTACTGCGTGTCCGCTCGCAATATCCAGGTGCCACGGGATGATGGTCTTCGGTCAGACAGTGCACTTCGGTTGCTTCAAAAACATCGAAGCCACCGCGTCCGGGAAGACTCCGATGCAGTGGCACACCACCCAAACTTTCAGTCTTGAAACCGCACGACGTCCGACAGACGCGCCGAGTTCGCGCTCTTACTGCGATCGCAACATAGTCCGGCGCGGTTAAGCGGTCACATTACCGTTCGAGCGAAGGGGCTCGAGGGATCGACAGACTTCGATCACGACGTACGGACCTGGCTCACCTCGACCGAGGGAGCAAGCGGTCGCGAGGGTGAATGCGTCGTCGATGGTCTCCATCAGGCAAAAGCGATTTACGGCGGGAATGTCAGGCTTGCCGGCTAACGAATTACAAACGAGTGGTGAACAACAAAGTTCCCCATGGGAATACTGCACCGCGTCGTAACCAAGCCGTTCGAAGGGACCAACGGGCGGCTCCGGGATCGTAGGGACTGGATCGAAGGGCTGTTGAAGTCCGTCTCGGAAAAGAGTCGGCGCGATCCGAAAAACATACAACTCGACTTTGGACAAGAGTTCCTTCGGGACGACCTGATATGCCTTTTCGGGTGCTTCGTAGCCGTCCATGCCGAAGAATCGATTCCATTTCTCATCGGAATCCAGGGCGGAGTCCCCCAGCCCTCGTGGACAAATTCCCGCTGAGCAAATCTCGTCGATATGAGCTGGTGCGGGGAATTGTGCGTCGGGGTAATCCGGGTATGGACTCTGATATCCGGCTCGAATCAATTTCGTTCGTAAGAAATAGCCAATGCATGCCCAGGACATTTTTAGCTTCGCTTTTCGGGTAAATTCAAGATCGGAACAACAGGACTGTTACGTATGTCGCTGGAGAATAAAGCTGCTGCGCCATGACACATTCCCGCTTGTATAGGGATGACGAATCACGATGTCGCCGTCAATCACCTGGTACACACACGTCATGCCTTTGCCGTTCACGAGAGTCAACATGACGGCCTTATGCTGATAAAGAACTTTTTGTTCCACCTCTCAATTCGACTCAGAAAAATCTGTGGTCAACGTGGCGATAAGCCTATCTCCCACGAATAGCTGATTACCTTTCACAACGGCGACCACATCTTTGTCGGCAAGACCAAGTCGCTCGGCAATCACAAATTCGCAGCCATTGACGGCGACCGAATGGGTCACGTCCCAAGCGCCCTGCCACGCAATGCCGTGAAGGATTTCTCTTCGGGAAAACAGGGGTTCGGACGAAATCTTGTGCCACTGAATGACCGTCTTCGGTCACTCAGTGTCTTTCCATCGCAAGTCTACGTGGCGAAGACACTGCGTCGGAGAAGACTCCGATGCAGT
>CAIULL010000208.1 GCA_903899985.1 uncultured Schlesneria sp. | reverse complement strand
GTGCCCCTTCAGGGCACCCCCAATGACCCCGACCGCGACCCAGGGCGGCGCTCGATGACTCGCTAGCCCTGAGCTGGTATCCCTATCCCCTTCGGGGAAAAGTCTCGCAGCCTGAGCTGATATCCGTCTCTTTCCCCTGAAAGGGGAACGTATATCAGCCCAGGGCAAGCTCGTCCGCGAGCGCCGCCCTGGGTCACCGATCAAAAAATGGATTTGCCCTGTAAGGGCAACGGAAACGACAAAACACAATTCCCGCATCATTTTTTGAACCGAATCGCGACCACGCCGTTCCCGTGCCCTTTCAGGGCACCCGCAATGATCCCGACCGCGACCCAGGGCGGCGCTCGATGACTCGCTAGCCCTGGGCTGGTATCCCTATCCCCTTCGGGAAATAGTCGCACAGCCTGAGCTGATATCCGTCTCTTTCCCCTGAAAGGGGAGCGGATACAAGCCCACCACAATGACCCCTTCGATCGCCTGCTCGTCGCGCAAGCCCTGACGGAGGGTATTCCCATCATCAGTGCCGATCCACAACTTGATACTTACGGCGTGCAGAGACTTTGGTAATTCATGAGCAACAACGACAGCCAGCAGATCGTCAACAAAGCCCGTACATTCTTCCATTTTTCGAACGAAAAAACGTCACGCCACGCGTCGGCCAATTTCACGCCATTGCGGGTTCCGGTTCGCTTGACTCGACTGGCTTCTCGACATCAGACCCTGCGATTTGATAGAGTGGCTGATCGCCGTACTTCTTTGTGCATTTTGGGCACTTCGCCTTGGCGATTGCCTTCCCATTGGCTCCGCCAAGCTTGGCTTCGGCCCGGGCGGCTTCGCTGATGTAGATCCCACATCCCGCACATTTCCAACCGGTCACTTCCAGCTTGAAACCAGGGTCCTTCTGGTAGTAATTCAGCTTCGTCAGCTCTTTAATCGGAGCGGAACTGAGTGCACACTTCCGGGTCAGATAGTCGTCGGTTAGCGGAATTTCGGTGTTCGAGCCAAACCCTTCCAGACCGCAAACGGTCTGCAGTCCTTCGACGAAAGCTCGAAACTCGGACAAACAGAACGACAGGTACTGCGGAAGAGGAGAATCAGGAGTCTTGGGCAACTTGACGGCGATTCGATTTGTACCGAACACCGGAATGTCCGCGAACAACGACTCTGTTCCAACTGGGGCTGGTTGAGCCATCGACAGCTGATTCAGTATCTCTTTCTTCAGAACTTTTTTCGCGGCGGCCGTCAATTGCTCGACCGTCCCCTGCTTGAAAAAGTGTTCAATCATTGCGGTACGCAAGGGGGGAAACTTCTTCGGATTCGCGCCGAACTTACCGACCAGCAATGTCACGATCAGCAGATCTTCCTCAGAGAATCCAAGGTCCACCGGCTGGCATTCGTTCAGCAGACTGTCCGCTTTGATGCGCAGTTTTGTCGGATCGACGGTGTGCAGACGAATGTCGCTGAGCCACTTCTTATAGCGACTGACTGCCACGGGTTCCGGCGCTGCTGCATCGGTATCCGACTTTTTCGGAACCGGCTTCTTCGGAACAACGAAATCACACTGGCAACGAGGGCATTTGCCGGACTTGCCGCGATGTCGTTCTTTGACACGAATACGACATCCCTGCGGACAGAAGACAATAAACGTGTCTTTCGATCGGATTGTCTTACGAACCTGCTGAATATCCTTTTGTTCGTCGGCAGCGATCTTTAACAAATCTTCAGCGGCGGCGGCTTCAATTTCCTGCGGGGAAGGTGGCGGCTCTTCGATAGCACGAACTGGAGGGGCATCGATACCACGTATTGGCGGGGCTTCCACCTCGGTTTGAATCGGCGGCAGACTTGATTCACTCAAGACCGCAGGAACGCTGGCCTCGATGACCGGAAGAGATTCTTCTTCAGTCACTTGCAGTCGGAACGTTTCTGGTTCCTCGGCCTCCTGGCTTTCGTTTGATTCTAAGGCAAACCTCAGTTCATCAGCGACCTCAAACTCTTCGTCGACCGCCTCGCCGAATGCCGCACCGCTCGCCAGATCGAAGTCATCGTCGTCGTCAGTTGTGTTTTCTGTCGAGTACGGAAATTCCGCAACAAGCGAATCGATTGTCGAATCTCGCTTCTGGAACGAATCTTCCTCCGTCACGAATGATGCTTCGAGAATGGGAAGATCAATATGCTCGACCTCACGCCGCGAGTTTGCCTGCTTCTTTCGATAAGCCTCTTCAATATCGGACCGAAGGAACGTACCACAGCTCCAACATCGGACGAGACCCGTACGACAATGTTCGTGGCAGTTGGGACACTCACCCATGTCATCCGAAACGGCGTTGTCCGTCGGCAGCAGACGAGACTTGGATTGCGCTTGCGCGCGCTCATTCAACACGTGCCCGCATGCATGACATTCAGCGGTATCATGTAAGAGATAGGTACCACAATGTGGACATGAAACAATTTGCATTTTCATGGCAACCAACCGCTATCTTAAAGTTTGAACGAGTCGCCGCGACTAAAAACGATCCATCCCGCGCCGAAGGTCTACAGGAAAAATTCACAAAAAATTGATGGAATTCCAACAGACTACGACGGATCAGGAATATTCGTTGATCCATCTTCACAATTCATTCACGGAAAATGCAAGCCCAAGCTTCGGAGTCCCACAAATGAGTTTCAGATTTCTACAATCCTTCGATCCTACAACACCGTTTAAAAAATGTACCGTTTTGTAGAACCGAATACAGCCAAGAATTTGAAATCGTTGGGAATTTTGAGGATTACTCCGACAGTGGCGGAATCATGGCATCGGCAAGCCTTGATCGGTAAGATGGCTCGGCTCGATGAGAAAACCTCGACCGTGTTATCGAGATCTCTGCCGAGGACTGCGGAATTCGCATTGTATCTGTCAAACTAAGGAGCCTCACCGTGCCGATTCGTTCGATTTGTCTCGGATTCATCGTTCTTGCTGCCTGCGGTCAAGCTCTTTCTGCCGAGGAAAATGTTCCTCCTGCAGGTTTCCGGGCACTCTTTAACGGTAAGGATCTCGCAGGCTGGCACGGCGTCGATACGAAAGATCCACGAAAGATCGCGGCACTCTCGGCTGAAGAAAGGGCAGAAGCCCGAAAAAACAGCCTGGCCGACATTAATCAGCACTGGTCTGTTCAAAACGGTGAACTGGTGAACGATGGATTTGGACTGTACCTGACGTCAGACGCAGATCTTGGCGATTATGAATTATTTGTCAGTTATAAGACTGTTCCGAAAGCAGACAGTGGAATTTACCTGAAAGGAACGCCACAGGTTCAAATCTGGGATTACACAGATCAAGAGAAATTCAAAATTGGTTCGGACAAGGGTTCTGGCGGCCTGTGGAATAACAGTGAAGGTCGGCCTGGCAAAAACCCGCTCGTGAAAGCCGACCGGCCATTTGGCGAATGGAATACGTTTCGCATTCGACAGATCGGTGCCAAGACCACCGTCTTTTTGAATGGCAAACTGGTCGTCGATCATGCCACGCTCGAAAACTATTTTGATCGCAAACAACCTTTGATCGCCCGCGGACCGATTCAACTTCAGACACACGGGGGCGAGATTCGCTGGAAGAACGTTTTTGTTCGTGACATTCCCCCGGAAGAAGCAAATTCCGTTCTGACTAATGACGGATTCACTCCACTCTTCGATGGAAAAAGCTTGAACGGGTGGGCTGGTGCGCTTGAAAATTACGAAGTGGCCGACGGCGCGATCCGGTGTAAGACCGGCAAGGGTGGCGTACTTCACACAAAGGACGAATACGGTGATTTCGTCGTCCGACTCGAATTCAAACTCCCTCCGGCTGGAAACAATGGCCTGGCAATTCGATATCCGGGACAAGGGGATACCGCCTACGTGGGTATGTGCGAGTTACAGGTTCTCGACGACGGCGCGCCACAATACGCAAAGTTAGATCCTCGCCAGGCTCATGGATCGGCCTACGGAATGTCCCCCGCCGCACGTGGTTATCTTCGCCCGACCGGCGAATGGAATTTTCAGGAAGTCACCGTCGTGGGGTCTACGATCAAGGTCGAGTTGAACGGAAACCTGATTCTCGACACAGACCTCAGTCAGGTCAAAGAGTTCATGGCGAACTCGCCGCATCCGGGCAAAGACCGCACCCAGGGCTATTTTGGCTTTGCGGGGCACAGTGATCCGGTCTCGTTCCGTAATATCCGGATCAAAGAACTTTCGACCTTGAAGTAATTTTTTTCACACAAAGTTCGTGGCTGCTGGTACAATACGCAACCAATCCATTTCAATGAAAAGCTAATCCCGTCAGCAAATTCCATCTTTGAGGATGTAAAAGATGCGTCAAAGCTTTCGATCGCTTCGCGCAAATCTGCGGTGTCGTTCGGCCAAGCCCGTTTTTTTGTCGCTGTTTTTCGGGCTTATTTTTGTGCTCGGAGCGAATGACAGTCGCGCCCAGACACCGGCGGAAAAAGAACCTCCGGTGGAACCTTTCGTGCTTCAAGCTCGCGAGCGAGTTCTGAAATCTGAATGGGACTTGCTGATTCAGGATTGCGACAAGGTATTGCAAGCCGAGCCGACCAAAGGAGCAGCCATTGTGTTCCGAGGCATCGCTCTGAATGGCAAAGGGGAATATGACAACGCGATCAAGGAGTTCGCTCGCGCCCTGGAAAATCAGAGTCGAGATCCAATCAATCTCGCGATCCGCGCCGATGCGTACGCCAACCGATCGACGTCGTATTACGGGAAGGGTGAGTACCTGAAAGCGATCGACAGCGCCTATTTTGCGTTGCTGGAAAAGGGGAACCACGCCCAGGCCCATAACAATCGCGGCGTGGCCTACATCGCCAGATCGCAATACGACAAGGCCATCGAAAGCTTTAATCGAGCAATCGGGGTCGATCCAAAATACGCCGAAGCCTACAGCAACCGTGGCTTTGCCTATGGGGCGAAAGGAAACTTCGACCAGGTTATCAACGACCAGAAAAAGGCAATTGAGCTCGATGGAAAGCTGGCGATCGCGTATCAGCGTCGTGCAGGAGCCCATCTCGCTAAGAACGAAGGCGCTGAAGCGTTGAAAGATCTGGATCAGGCCATCACGCTGAAACCCGATTTTCCCGATGCCCTTTGTGATCGTTCCGCCTTGTATGCAATGAAGGGGGATTTCGCAAAAGCACAGGTTGATCTCGATGCGGCACTGAAAATCGATCCCAAGTGCCCCAAGGCCCATAGTCTGCGAGGACGGGCTTATCTGGCGCAAAAGAATTTTGATCAGGCCATCGAGTGCTTCGACAAGGCCATTGCCGTAAAGGCAAATGATTCCGCCGCGTATTCATCCCGTGGCTATGCCCATCAGGGGAAACGCGAACATGAACTGGCCGTGCAGGATTTCACTAAGGCGATCGAACTCGATCCGAAGCTTGAAGTGGCTTACAAAGGCCGCAGCGAGTCCTATAAGAAATTGAACAAGCAGCGTGAAATGGCTGCTGATCTCGCCAAGATTAAAGAATTCCATCCGGCACCTCCTCCGAAAACGGCGGCAAAGAAGCCAGATGAACTGCCTCCTCGATTTCAAGTCAGCTCAAAGGGTGTCGCACCGGGCAAACGCCCCGAAGCACTGCGGTCCGCCAAGGAAATCGATCGGCTGATTGGCCTGAACTACACGAAATACAACGTCAAACCAAATCCAAGAACGTCCGACGCCCAGTTCCTGCGACGTTGCTATCTCGATATCACCGGAACCATTCCGACCTATCAACAAACGATGAAATTCTTTCAGGCGAGTGAACCCGACAAGCGGTCTCGGTTAATCGATGAATTACTCGGTAGTGATGCCTACGCCAGCCATTTTTACAATTATTGGGCTGACGTTCTACGTTATACCGACAGCCTGAACAATAACGTCCGGGGCGAACCATACCGTCAGTGGATCAAACAGTCGTTGGCGGAAAATAAGCCGTGGGACAAGTTTGTCCATGAAATCATGACCGCCGAAGGTTTCGTGTGGAACAACCCGGCAGCGGGCTATTTCCAGCGCGATGCCAATATGCCGCTGGACAACATGAATAATACGGTTCGGATTTTCCTGGGAACTCGGATTGGATGTGCCCAGTGTCATGATCACCCCAGCGAGCATTGGACGCAAAAAGAGTTCTATCAGATGGCGGCCTTTACGTTCGGAACGGTGACAAATACCGGTGGCCATGACAAACGTTTCTGGGAAAAAAATCCCAGCGATCGACTGCACGAAGAATACAATGAAATCGAGCAGGAAGAAGAAGATCGCCGCCAGAATTCGTATCGCTTCGATCGTCTGATGGGAATCAACATGATGGTCGTCAACGACCAGCTCGATCGAAAGATCCGGCTCCCCAAAGACTACAAATACACCGACGCCAAACCTGAAGAGGTCATTGAACCGAAAACGGTACTGGGTGGACCAGTCAGTATTCGGAGTGGTGAAACGCCTCGTCAGGCGTTCGCACGCTGGTTGACATCAAAAGACAATCCCCGGTTCGCCATGACCATTGCCAATCGCCTTTGGAAACAGGCGATGGGGACAGGTCAGATCGAGCCCGTGGATGACATTCTGGACAAATCCGTTCCCGAAAATCCGGAACTGATGAAGTTTCTGGAATCGGAAATGAAGCGTCTCGATTTCGATATGAAAGAGTACCTGCGAATCGTCTTGAACACCGAAGTTTATCAAAGGGAAGCCTGTTCGGAAGAAGTTCCGCTTGGCGAACCTTATCACTATCCTGGTCCGAACCTCAGGCGCATGACGGCAGAACAAGCATGGGATTCATTCTTAACCCTTGCCGTCGTCGATCCGGACGAATATCGGGAAATGCCCGCAAAGATCCGGACCGAAGTTGTCGGCCTCGACCTGAACGCCGTCTCAGCAAAGAAGATGCTGGAAGCGGAATTCAAAGTCGCGGAAATCGACGGAAACATGTGGAAACGGCAGACCAAGTACACCTACAAGGGGGTGCTGCTGGCTCGAGCTTCGGAACTTCCCTCACCCGTTCCGGCAAATCACTTCCTGCGGATGTTCGGCCAATCGGATCGTGAGCTGATTTCCGCGTCAGCAACAACGGGTTCCGTTCCTCAGGTCTTGTTCATGTTCAATGGTCCGATCACCCATATGCTGCTCGAAAAGAATTCGACGATTTACAACAACGTGATGCGTAAAAAATCGCCGGCGGATCGCGTCAAAGTGATCTTTCTGACAATTCTGAACCGCGAACCCGACGAAGCGGAACTCGAGCTGGCCAAACATGAAGTCGGTAAAAACGAACTGGCAGGGTACGGTAACCTGATCTGGTCGCTCGTCAACACTCGCGAATACATCTTCGTTCAATAGGACATCCGATGAAGAATCTTCTCTCAAAACTTGGTGAAGTCGATCGTCGCCAGTTCGTGGAATACGCTGCCAAATCGATGCTGGGGGTTTCCATGCTTCCGGCACTCGAACGGGTTGTCGCCGCACAGAACGCCACCGCTGGTAAAGCAAAGCGGTTGATCTACTTATTCATGAATGGCGCGATGACGCATCTGGATACGTTTGACCTGAAGCCGGGTCATGCCAACCAGGGGGATACCAAAGCGATCAATACGTCGGTTCCTGGCACGCAGATTAGCGCGTTCCTGCCGAGATTAGCAGAACAGTTCAACAAACTGGCTGTAATTCGTTCGATGCATACGCAGACCGCCGATCATGAGGCGGGTGAATACCTGATGCGAACGAGTTACGAAGAGATCGCAACCGAGCGCCATCCATCGCTCGGCCCCTGGATCCAGCATTTGAAAGGTCGGCAAAACAAGACGTTGCCCGATACCGTGTTGATTGGTGCCCCCGCACGACATCCGGGTGCCGGTTTCTTTGATCCGACGTTCAGTCCATTGCCGATCGGTGACCCCAATCGAGGACTGGAGAACACAACGGCGCCTCAATACCTGACCGACGAATCTTTCGAAAAACGTGTCAATCTGATCAACGGTTTCGACAAGAAATTCCGCGAGAAGTTCCGTGTGAAAAAGGTCCAGTCCTACACTGACTTCTACGCTGAGGCAACGGGACTGCTGACGAGCGGCGAATTAAAAGCGTTTGATCTCAATAACGAAAAGAACGAAGACCGTGACCGGTACGGACGCGACGCATTCGGTCAGGGATGTCTACTGGCCAGAAGACTGATCGAGAACAATGTGCGGTGTGTCGAAGTCTCGTGCGGTGGATGGGACATGCACAGCAATATTTATAACCCTGGAACATTGGAAGCTCGTACCAGGATTCTCGATATGGGGATGTCAAACTTGCTGAAGGACTTGTCTGAACGAGGGCTTCTGGACGAAACGCTGGTTGTGCTCACCACAGAATTCGGTCGTTCACCGCAGATCAATTACAACGCCGGTCGTGACCATCACCCTGCCGTGTTCTCATCGGTGCTGGCGGGTGGCGGCATCAAGGGTGGCCAGTTTTATGGCAAATCCGACGCCGCCGGTCACTCGGTCAGCGAGGATGGAGTGGCTCCCGCCGACTTCAATGCCACGATCGCCACGGCATTGGGATTGCCGCTGGACAAAATCGCCTTTTCACCAACGGGCCGGCCGTTCAAGGTCGCGCATGATGGGGTCCCCATCGCCAAAGTCCTGTAACGACCCGGGTCAGTTCCGTTCGTTTAAACAAACCAGAAAATCGCGGCAACTACCGTTTTTGCCCGCGAACGCCGACTTCCCATGTCAGCGTCGTTTTTGTTTTTAAGGGACGACAGTCGCCTCTGCTGTAGTTGATAGACCCTGGTAAGTTTGTGGCATTGATCCAATTTCCCTTCAGGCAACGCAGTGAAGACTTTTAGAGAGGGGACAAGCCCCACGACTCATTTCGGTGACTTCTCTGACGAATGCTCTTTGTCCCTTTGGGACATACGATAATAGCCCACCGATTTTATCGGTGGGATCGAACGTAGAGTCAGCCGGAAAGCCCCCAAGGGCAACGCCGTGAAGGATTTCTCTTCGGGAAAACAGGGGTTCGGACGAAATCTTGTGCCACTGAATGACCGTCTTCGGTCACTCAGTGTCTTTCCATCGCAAGTCTACGTGGCGAAGACACTGCGTCGGAGAAGACTCCGATGCAGT
>CAIULL010000207.1 GCA_903899985.1 uncultured Schlesneria sp. | reverse complement strand
TGGCGAGTCTTGGTGGGTTCATGGGTCGCAAATGCGATGGAGAGCCTGGATGGCAAACAATTTGGAATGGCCTCGATTTACTCCTGCTTTGCACAAGGGGTGCCGATTCAATCGCACCAAGATGTGGGTAAAACTGAGGCCATCGGCCTGGGTTTTGTCCATAGACAAGAAAACAAAACCCCAACGGGGTGACCCTAAACCACGAATGGTGTCACCACGGCAGATGAACGAAATCCGTAGGACGCAACGAATGATCAACGCCGTCGACTAGTGCCACCCCTTTGGGGTTTTGCGTTGTGTTGTGTTGGCCGAGACCCAGGCCGATGGCCTGGGCTGACATAGGGCCACCCCTTTCGGGGTTTCGGAATTTTCGCGGTGATTGGGTACATCGAGATGTGTATTGTTTAGGATATTCGACCCAACGCATCGACGCATGTCGTTCATTGGCGCTCATCCGTCACGTTATGACGGATGAGGCGAACGGCTGACATTGTCATTTAAAGAATGAAATTCTCTCGGATTATTCTTGGAATTCGTACGACTCTCGATTTGTTTCGTGATCGGGATCTCTCGATTTGATGTGGCAGGAAAGTGTCGTATAATGTCACGATCATGACACCGAGCGAAACACCAGGCTACAGACTTCGCCAGCAGAGAACGGTTCTTGGCCTGACACAGGTTGAGCTTGCGGCTCGCGCGGGTGTTTCACGGACGGCCGTGACCGCGATTGAAGGGGGACGACTGGTTCCGTCTGTTGCGTCGGCCCTGGCGATCGCACGGGCGCTGGGAACGACCGTCGAGAACTTGTTTGGTGACGGTTCGCCGACGGAACAAGCGGATGTTTGGGCCTGGCCGTCGACGTTGAATTCCGAAAGTTGTTGGCGCGCCGACGTGGCAGGAAGAACGGTGCTGTATCCCGCCAGTACAACGCCGATGTTAGCGATGCTCCCAGACCGACACGCCAAAGGTGCTCGTTTATCCGATGTGGTGAAAGCAAACGACACGTTAGTCATGGCCTGTTGTGATCCTGCGGCGGGCATTCTGGCAAGTCAGTTTGCTGCCGCCACCGGATTGCGATTGATCGTCTTGCCTCGATCCAGCCGTCAAGCGGTCGAGATGTTGCGAGACCGTCTCGTTCATCTGGCGGGGCTGCATCTTGCCACGCAGGAGGAACCGGATGGGAATTCCCGTTTGATTCGCCATGCGTTAGGAACCGGTTTCCAATCGGTTCGCCTGGCGTGGTGGAAAGAGGGGGTTGTTTTTAACCGATCGGCAGGATTCCGCTCCGTCGTCGGGATGATGAAAACGAAGCTCCGCTGGATCGGTCGAGAAGCGGGATCGGGCGCCCGACAATGTCTTGATCGGATCCTCGATAAACGGTCGGGTCCCCGGCATATCGCGTTCGATCATCGAGGGGTCGTGGAAGCGGTGCGAACGGGGTGGGCTGATGCGGGTATCTGTATTCAACTGGCCGGTGCGGAAGCGGGTCTTAGTTTTCTGCCGGTACAGAACGAGGCATTCGATGTCTGTTTTCCCTCAGAGCTGGCAGATGACCACCGTCTCAAGGCGTTTATCAACGTCGTGCGTTCGGCCGCTTATCGCAAACTGATCAGTGACCTTCCGGGTTACGACACCTGCGAAACCGGCGAGATCTGGAATGGAAAATAGCCGATGCAATACATGAAATGTCGATTGGTGATCCTGGTCCTTTTCGCCTGTCTGTCGGGCTGTGATCGAGGCCCCGCACCCCCCGACTCGTCTTCAAAATCGGCTGACATCCCGCCGACGTCTAAAGTGACTCAGACAAAAATGTCCGTGGCGGCAGCCTCGGACTTGAAGTTTGCGTTTGAAGAAGTTTCGACTGAGTTCAACAAGTTGCATCCGGAGATTCAAGTTGAGACGACATTCGGTTCGTCAGGAAACTTCTTCGCACAGCTTTCGAATAAAGCGCCATTTGACATCTTTTTCTCGGCTGATATCGGCTATCCCGACAAGTTGATTGAGCAGGGTGACGGACTGAAAGAGACCTTGTTTTCCTATGGCGTGGGACATTTAGGCATCTGGGTACGGAACGATTCTGAGCTCGATCCGGAAAAAAACGGGATTGCTGTTTTGAGTGATCCGTCAGTGAAAAAAATCGCCATCGCCAATCCAAGATTCGCTCCGTATGGCCGCGCCGCAGAATCCGCTTTGAAACATTTTGAAATCTACGAATCCGTTCAGGACAAACTGGTTCTGGGTGAGAATATTTCGCAGACAGCTCAGTTTGTCGAATCGGGTGCGGCAGACGTGGGAATGATTGCCGCCTCATTGGCAACGGTTTCCCCCTTGCGGGAGAAGGGACGATTCTGGCAATTACCGACCGATTCGTATCCGAAGCTGGTACAAGGGGGGGTGATTCTTTCCTGGGCCAAAGATCGCGAGGCTTGTGATGAGCTTCGTCTATTTGTGACGTCAGAAGCAGGGCAGGCGATTCTTCGAAAATACGGATTTGCTCCGCCGGGAGAATGAAGGTTAGCCCGCAAGCGGCGCTGTTCCATGCCTGTTTTGATTCGGATCGACTTCACAGCAAACCGACGTCGTTTTATGATCACATTGTCTAACAATGGAGTGTGACGATGAAACGGATTTTCATTCTTCTTACTGGTTTGCTTCTTTGCGATGCGGAAACTGTATTTGCTCAGGGGTTAGACACGGGCAAACCATCACACGTGACGCATCAGATCACGCCGAAGCAACTGTCGGAAATTCGGCGAAAGGAGAGTCTGGCTCAGGACCAGCCGATCGCACCGACTCTGTTTTCGATGCCGAGCAGTTCACGTGGCAAATCGATTGATTCCTCCGAAGCACTCGGTCAGCTCTTCTCGAACATGTCCCGTCGTGACCGTCGATTTCATTTTGGGCACGCGAAAGAGACGCTGGAGGGTCGAGATCTCGAACAGGCGATGTCGAGAACCAAAGATGTCGTTTTATACGAATTGGAAGTCACGGAAACTGAGCCCAACTTGCCATTGATCGATGTCGACGGGGATGGCACACCCGACCAGGTCGATGCGATTCGTTATAGCGGACCAGGTTTTCTGAACCGACGATTATGTGGTCCAACAATAGTCATCAATCGGCATCAAAAGTTGATTATTAATCTCAAGAACAAACTGAAAAGCAGTCGCGAACCGGTTCTCGACTGGAATGCGGGTGCTGAGCCCCCGGGACCTCAGGAACGGCCTGCCTTCTGGATGATGGATGCGCCTCACAATCTTTTCTCGACCAATTTGCACACACATGGATTACATGTCAGTCCCGGCGGTGGCCACGATAATGCCTTTCTTGATTTGCCCCCTGCCACTGGCGAAAAGCCCAATCAATTATTCCTTGACTATGAGCTTCCTCAAAATCATGTGGCGGGAACGTTCTGGTATCACGCGCACGAACATGGGTCTGCGGCCTATCAACTGGCAAACGGCCTCGCCGGCGCCTTGATTGTTCTCGGTGACACCGACCCGGCATCAAACGATCTTGAAAAACTGAAAGAAATCCAGGCTGCCAATCGAATCAAGCATCCCACGGACAGTACCAGGGACGTTGAGTATGGGCGCGTGTTTCTGCTGCAGCAGCTGGTTTTCACAAAAGTCGGCGGTCAGGACGGTGGTCAGGGGGCCCGGTGGATCGTTGATCCTGCCGATGTCAATGATCGCAAAAACGCTCCTGCGGATAAAAACGTCGGGCGGATCACGGAAGGAATCCCCAGTAACAAGCCGGAATCCGCAGAAGTCCTCGCAGTGAACGGCCAGAATGCCCCGACCATTGAGATTCAACGAGGTCAGATCGAGCGCTGGCGGCTGATTCATGCCGGTCGAGAATCGGCATTGAATCTCGCCTGGTATCGGGCGAGCGATTTAAAGGACGCTTCGATTGAAGTCCCTGGGATTACCGATGCGATCGAAACGTTCGAGATCGCGACGGATGGAATCCCGACCGGACATCTCAAAAAGAAAATCCATAACGAACTTTATCCGGGGTATCGCAGTGACGTGCTGGTGCGAGTGACCGACCAGGCGACTGATGGGGAGTATTGGCTGCTTCCATCCGAAGCAAAGCGACTGGTGCGAACTCATCTCGGCCCTGTCCAGAATGCGACTCCCGTGGCGAAGCTGGTCGTAAAGGGGGGGCTGGCGACTGCGATGAGTCTGCCTCCTGTCGCACAGATCATGAAGCTCAAGCGTCCGGCTCCTGACGTGTCCGGTGCGGAAACACTGGAGCTGAATTTTACCTTTGCGGATAAGGAGCGTTTTGGAATTTCGACCGTTCCGCGCCACGTCGGGAAGCCCTACGCCGAATCGGGGGCTGCCGAAAGTATCACGATCAAGATCGATACTCCGCAAATCTGGAACCTTGGCGTGAAGGAATTTCTGCCGGGTGTGGTGGAGTCTGTCAAACATCCGTTTCACATGCACGTAAATCCGTTTTATGTTCCGTCGCTGGGTGTCTGGAAGGACACGCTGGTCATCAGTCGCGAGGTCGTGACGCCGATTCACTTTGTCCCTGCCGATTATTGCGGACGATCCGTCGTGCATTGCCACATTCTTGATCATGAGGATCAAGGGATGATGAAAGACCTCAGTATCGTCGGGACTTCGCGCGCTCAATATCCCGATCTTTATCTGTTGGAACGTGTTGCCGAAGCAGAACGGACGAAAATTGACGGACTGGAACTTGAAACAGGTAAGAACAACGTGCTGGTCTTCATCAGTGGAATGGGATGTCCCCACTGTGCCGACGGGCTAGTCCGACTCTGGAAACGCTCGGAACCCTTGAAGAATCTTGACGCCAAAATCAAATGCATGAGTGCGACTCCGTTTCAGCAGCGGGAACTGACTGCACTGGGACTGAGCAAAAAGGAGCACTTCACTTTTCATGAGGTGCCCGACACTTTCGATCTCGCCGAATGTGACTCGAAATCTGCAGCGGCAAACGAACCTGGAATCACCCACGGGGTATTAATCTTCGACAAGCAACAGAAGCTGCGCTATCGCTACCTGGGCGATCGTCCGTTAGGTGATCTGGACGAAATCACTTATGCCCTGATGGAGCTGAACCAGCCAGGCCACGTCCCCAGCCCGAAGGGCCGTTTTCACCGTGTGCCGATCGCTAATAATAAGACGAAGACAACAGAGAATTGAGATTGCACCGTCGGAGGTTTCGTCAAAGGACATCGTTATTTGGCGGTAAGATTGCGAGACAATCCCGATCCGATCGGTGACCACGGAGTCAATAGAAATTGGTGTGGCGTTTGATCGGTATGGCACGCAAACAGTCCTTGTGGAAATAGCGGGCCGAGGTTGGCTGACGAAACGTCGATACCATCAGTGTGTGTCGCACCTTCAACAGCGAATTCACGAACAAATTGATGCGGTGCTTTGCGTTCAAAGGCCATGAATCGGCTGCGTCCCTGGTCGGAAACAAGCAGGTATCCGAGACCAGGGTCGCTCTTGAAGATTGCCAATCCTTCGACGTCTCCCTCAAGCCCATTTTTTCCGACGGGCGCAATGAGAGTCCCTGTGGATGGTTCGTCAGGCTCAGCGTCAAATTTCCAGACACCTTTTGATTCTTCAGAGATGAACAGGCTTCCCGCCTCGTCGTCGGCCACGGCACCTTCACATTTACCCAGCGAAAGCGTTCGTACTTTTGTCGCCGTGACTTTGTTTTGGGAATGAGCTTTGAGTTCATATTGCTCGACGGTACCGGCGTCGGAAGTGCAGACAAAATACAACCGACCCGTTTTCAAACTGTGATAAAGGCAACCACCGTAATTCGGACCCGTTACACAATTATCGTCGATACGCTCGAGCATTCGCGTTTTGGGATTGACTCGGAAAATGACAAGTTTGAAACCGTCTGTCCGCTGATTGACAACGACGATGTCAAACGTCTCGTTTCCCAAAGTAACTTTCTGACGGAGGTCGATATTGCCCGGCTTCGGCACGGAAAGCGTTTGCAGGACTTGACCGTCCATTGCATACACAAAAACGCGATTTGCAGACTTGTCCGAGGCGATGACGGTACTTTGATCGCGTTTGTCTGGATGAACCCAGATACACATGTCGTCCTGATCTTTAGAGTCAGGAGCGGTGAGTTGAACGGTGGGAGTATATTCCGGAGCGTCGGCACCGTTGGTGGAACTGGCAAGCACAAAAAGTTGACAAGTCATCAACATGACCTGCATCGGTTTGCCTGCGATCGCAAGTAGGTCCAGTTCAAATAGCACGTTTTCGTTATCATTCCGGCGTTTCCCCAGAATCAAAGCTGATCTTCAGCGGTTGTGGTTAATTTCCAACACATAAGAACGAACGGTCCGGACCCATCAGTCCGAACCGTTCATCTGTTTTCCAGACGTCGCCAATCAGTCGCCGAATCATTAGAAATCACCGACCGCTTCGCCACCACCTTTGGTCACAACGGCTGCGAAGGTGTTGACGTCGATATTCTGAGAGATGAAGCGAACGGACCCGTCACCCATGACGAATGTGACGCCGCCGGTGTGAAAGCTATACATTTCGCTGTCGTTGCAGGTGTTCATGGCCGCGATCGGTGCCGTGCCTCGTGCCGTTCCGGTCATATTACACCCTTGAACCCCTGTCACTTTACCGTCGTCTGCCCATGCGGTTCCACCAGTATACGCGTAGGTCCCGCCTGCAGAATTGTAATCGGCAATGTTCACGGTTCCCGTCAATGAGCCCCCCGGAAAAATATTCTTCGAAGGGCCGTACGCGGCAGGTGCCCCGGCCGATTCACCCACTGCGGTCGTGTTTGAAGTACCGTCGGTGATATCGCGATAGCGAGTCGGCTGGAATTGTGCATACGCAGCATCTGTCGGCGCACCGGGCTTATTGAGAATCCCCTGTCGAAGTTGGTTTCCAATGGGGTCAGTTTTACTCGTCCATGTCGTGGTATATCCCCCGACGGCGATATAATACTTCTGGCTCATATAGGCTGTTGCCGAGTAGTCACCCGCCGCCGGTTGGGGGGAATTCGCCGAGTTCAGATCCAGTCGATTCGTTCCTGGCGTACTCGGACAAATATAGGCCTTCAATGGATTTGCGACGATAGCGGCGTTTCCCGGGTCATTCCACCGCAGATTGATATTGTACGTGTTGTACAAGGCAGATTGTTCAATGTAAGGAAGAATCATAATAGTCCAGCTTGTCCATCCGTCATCCCAAGACCCGCTGACGCCGTTTGGATAGCGTCCAAGTCGAGCGGGAGGAAACACGGTGAAGGTACTTTCGTAGTTCGCTAGGGCCAAGCCAATCTGTTTCAAGTTGTTTTTGCACTGCGTTCGTCGAGCGGCTTCACGGGCTTGTTGCACAGCAGGCAACAAAAGCGCGATCAGAACCGCGATGATGGCAATCACCACCAACAGTTCGATCAGCGTGAATCCACGCGTTTTGTTTCGTTGAGGAGTTTGCGACATTTCTTTCTTTCTGATTCGAGACTAACAAAACAACACCCGGAATTGGTCCGGCGACAAAGCCAATCCGTTGGTAAAACTCGTCTTCAATCACTTCACGAGATTGAAAGTTGGCAAATCGTTCTCGCCGTCCTCAATTGTGGCCTTGAGGCCCGATGTCTGCGGGGATTGATAGCGCACCGGAAGCAATTCGGGAAACTCGCCACCGACCTTTTTACCATTTCGATCCTCGCACGAAATCGTGACGAAATACTGACCCTCTGGCGCACCATCATTCGGGTTGTACGTAGAAAGAACAAATTCCCCCTCTTCGTTCGTGACCCCTTGAGATGCCGCCTGCGCTTTATTGGCAGCAACAGGGACGAGCGTCACGATTGCTGCCTCTAATGGTTCGCCTAAATATGTCACAGCTCCACGAACCGGATTAACTGCCAATGGTCCAACCCTCGGCTTTTTACCGCCACATCCGATGAGCATCAGCAATGCCAAAAGCGAAAAACACAAAAAGCGGACGGACGGCTTCGTTCCTCGCGGTTCAGCGTTACGAACCCGACACTGCATAACTGAAGATCCCATTCTCAACAGTCTCATTTACAGAAACTTGCTCGATAAAGCGGTTAAAGTGCGACTGCGAGCCATGATCATATTCTGAAAGTGTTAAGAGTTTGTGAATGTTCTGCGAATAAATATCGATTTTGCGGCAGAATAAGCGGTTCGGTTACGATACAATCCTCACGGTACGTGAATATTAGGCTGAATATTAGGCTGAATATTAGGCTAGACAACTTGCGCAACGTCGAATCCTCACAGGGTTGCGGTCGATCGCGTGTTTTGGTCCATTGTTTCAATGGTTAATCCTTCGGAAGAACCAGCAACCGTTCGATTTGGGAAAGATGTGACGATGTTTCGAAGCGATGGAACGCATGCAAGCAGTCTGGAACGGCGTCAGGTTTTCGACCTCGCGGAACAGCTTTGGAACGACGGCAGCCAATTGCGGAAGATTCGCGCGAAATTAGGTCTTACGAAAGCTGAAATCGCCAGGCGAGCCCGGATTTCCCTGCACAAATTAAACGCGTACGAACAACCGGGACCGGTCAACGCGAATTTCTGGCAGTTCTGTAATGATGTGGCGTTTTTCTTTAACGATCGGCGGATCTTTGACGACCCGATTTACCGTGCAAATCTGCTTGAGTCCGAGTCTGACCCGAAGACAAAACTCGTTTGAAATGAAATGGCTCGCGCCAGTGGCGCGCGGACTTCATTCGATCTAAGAGCGAGGTTAAGCGATGACGGATCAGGGAAATTCGCGAACGGCACGGTTGAGCTGAAGTTTCGGGAAATTGTGGTTAGGTGTCAGCGATCCTCTCGGCCGCCTTCAATGTGAGCCGATCACGAAGCGAAAGACGACGGCCGAGAATTGAGCCGATCCGTCAGATGATTCGGGACAGGCAGAATTCATCCTCCGTTGCATCCGCAGCGATTAAGTCGTAATGTCTTAGTGTGAGGCTGTTGACCTTTTAGCCACGCCATTTGACTCCGTTGGGGTGCTCTGTGAATCGTTTGGATTTCTTTTCAAAACCGGTGCGTAAGGGCTTTACGCTGATCGAGCTGATGGTCGTGATTTCAGTCATTGCCGTCTTGGTGGCTTTGATTCTTCCGGCGATCCAGCAGGCCCGCGAGGCGGCTCGTCGTACTCAATGCAAGAACAATCTGAGGCAGATCGGTCTGGCGCTGCAAAACTACTGCGACTTATACGAGCGATTTCCTCCAGGATACGTCGCCAGTTCGGAGACAACCGCGACGACGCCTGGTTGGGGTTGGAGCGCGATGATTCTTCCTCAAGTGGATCAATTTCCGCTCTTCGGGCTGTTCGATTTCAGTTTGCCGATTGAGCATCTTTTGAACTCGGGCCCGGTCGCGAAAAGAATTCCGTGTTTCATCTGCGCGTCAGACATTGCACCCGATGGGACGTTTCCGATCTCAAATTCCGCGTCCGTTCCAGTCGTTCAGGCAGGTCCCAGCAGTTACGTAGGATGTGTGGGGAACGATTCATCTGATGTCGATGACAACATTAATCCAGGAAACGGAATGCTGTTTCGAAACAGCAGTGTCCGCTTCTCAGACGTTTTAGACGGAACTTCGAATACAATCCTTATCGCCGAACGATCATGGGCGCAAGCGAATGGGACATGGATCGGCGCACCAACGACCGGTCGATTGCGAGCGGGGACAAAAAACAGCGCCGCTCCCCTTGATGAAGCATCGTCATTTCACGTGCTGGGCCATGCTCACTGGATCAATGTCCTGGATGATCCTGATGGGGGACTGGATGATTTTTCCAGCCTGCACACAGGTGGAGTTAATGTCCTGTTCGTCGATGGCAGTGTCCGGTTTCTGCATAACGTCACAAGTGACGGCGGTTCGGCAAATCTCCTTCAGGCGCTGGGAACCCGCGCTGGTGGGGAAATAACCGCCGATTCTGGCTTTTAGTTCATTGTCAATCTTCTGAATATTTGTGCCACTGTTTGACCGTCGTCGGTCAAGCAGTGCTCTTTCGCCGTTAGAACGAGAAGACACTGCTTCTGCGAAGACTCCGAAGCAGTGGCACAGGATACTCATTGTGAAGTTTGGCAGATCTCAATCTGAAGCCGTTGTTCCGAGCTTCGCTCGGAGCGTGGCCCGGTCGAGTCCCAGCAGTTTGGCGGCCGCACTGCGGTTCTGTTGAGTATGTGCCAGAACCTCATTCAACAATGCGGCATCGGCAGTGTTTGAAAAGCGTCGGTAAAGATCGTTCACGCTGTCCGTTTGAGATTCGGCCAGTTGCCGCTGAACCCACGCGGCGATTGCGTTTTGAAGGTCTTCGGTGGATTCCTCACCGGGGGGGATGACAACCGGCAATGGTGGAAGATGTTCAGCGAACAAGGGTCCGCCGCGCGAGAGCACGACCGCGTGATCGATGGCATTTCTCAATTCGCGGATATTGCCAGGCCAGCTTCTTCTTTCGACTTCTGCCCAGAATTCGTCGGTGATATTCGGTTGAGTCGAATTCAGATGCCGTGTCACGAAATATTCGACCAGCGGCCTGAGATCCTCGCGGTGGGATCGTAAGGGGGGGAGTTCGATCGAAAAGACTTTCAGGCGGTGATAAAGGTCTTCACGAAAATTGTGTTCGACGATCATGGTCCGCAAATCACGGTTCGTTGCGGCGATCAACCGGGCGTTTGTTGTTCGCTCGTTGCCGGTCCCGACGCGTGTGAATGAATGAGATTCGAGCACACGTAACAGTTTTACTTGAATCGCTGGCGGAGTTTCGCCGATTTCGTCGAGGAAGATCGTCCCATTTTCTGCGAGTTCGAACAGTCCTCGCCGATCTTCAGTGGCGCCGGTAAACGCACCTTTACCATGTCCGAACAATTCACTTTCGATCACCGACGGGTTCAGGCTTGCCAGACTGACTCGCACGAACGGCCCGTTGCGGCGGTGGCTATGCCGATGGATCGCTTCCGCGACAAGTTCTTTGCCCGTTCCCGTTTCACCTGTGATCAGGATGGGGAATTCCGTCGGTGCCATCAGGGCGATTTGTTTGAAGATCGCCTGCATGGCGGGCCCACGCCCGATCAATTGATTCGCTTCGGCAGGCTCGGATGAAGCAGCAATTCCCTTCGCCATTGTCTGAATGGCCCGGGAGATCACCGACAGAAATTCGGGCAGTTCAAACGGTTTCACCAGGTATTCAAAAGCACCGCGATCGATTGCATCAACGACCGTCTGCAGATCGCCGAAGGCGGTCATGACGATAATGGGGGTCGATGGTAATCGCTGACGGAAACCGGGAATGGCGGAAAGACCATCTTGTCCAGGCAAGCGGATATCCAGCACAATCACTTCGGGTACGAATGTGTTCAGCAGTTTGTCAGCCCGTTCGACTGATGCGGCAATCTGGACGTCGTGACCTTGATCGTTGAGCCGTTCTTTGAGGCTCCAGCAGATCGCTGGTTCATCATCGATGATCAGGATTCGAGGCATCAGCAGCGGTCTTATTCAAAGGTCGGAAATTCTGGCAATGTTAATTCGAATCGAGTCCGTTCGAGGCGGCGACTCCATGTTAACGAGCCATGATGTGCCTGGGCGACCGTGACAGCAACGGTCAGCCCCAGACCAATCCCTTCCGGTTTGGATGTGACAAACGATTCGAACAGCGATGAAGCGAGTTCGGCGGGAGGACCAGGACCATCGTCCTCAACGATCAGCTTGCATTGTTGCTCGTCTGATGCTGATGTGAGCCAGACATGTCCACCAGGTCCGGCGGCGTCGATCGCATTCAAGGTGAGATTGAGGAATGCCGCTCGAAGACGGTCTGACAGCCCCATCACAATCAGTGGTGTTTCCTGCAGTTCCATGATCAATTCAATGTCTTTGTGTTCACAGGTCAACGAGACAAGATCGCGAACAGTTTCCATAATCTGACGAAGATCGATTTGAGTGGGTGGTTTCGAATCACCTTTGCCGAGTGAGAGAAGTCCCTGGACTTCTTCTTCAACAAGGGCCAACTGGTTTCGAGCCACGATCAGACTTGTGTCCGTCCCCTGCTGACACCGGCTTTCATGCAGTTGGATGGCCAGTTTCGCTCCGGCAATTCCATTGCGTAATTGATGACCGATTCCCGCGGTTAACTGCGCGACAAGCCGGGTTCGTTCACCCTGGATCAACTGTTCTCGCATGGTGTTTAACTGGCGACTCATCGAGTTGATGCTTTGAACCAGTCGAGATAATTCGTCATCAATCGGGCCACGATTTAACTCCAGGCCGAAATCCCCCTGGGCGATCGTTTTGACATGTCCTTCTAAAGTCCGAATGCGGCGAGCCCAGCTTGAGGAAAGAAGCAGTGTCAGAGGAACCGAGCAGAGGATTGTGGCGAGTCCGACAGCCAGCGGCGGCCAGATGGCGTCACGGCTGGATTTCCGAATTGTTTCCTCAGCGGTCAGGATGTACAGCCGCTGAGTTGGTGATCCACGAATTCGACCCGCTCGGACAAGATAGGTTGTCCCGCCGATCGTTTTTCGTCGCGGCTGTTCGGTTTGACCCGTTGCAAAGTCTTCGTTGAATTGCAGGACCGTCAATGTTTCGTTCGGCAGCGTCCCGACAAGAACTCGACGTTCGGCGTTGTCCCAGACAACTAGTTCGTCCCCCGTCAGTCGGCGCAGTTTTTCCATCACGTTTGTTGCGATAGGGAAACTGGATTCTTCCAGCACTCCGATGATCTGCCGCTGCCGGGCGTCGAGTGCCCCTAAGTTCCGGTTGGACAACCACCATGCCGAAAAAATCGCGTTGGCGGCCACTGCGAGAAGCAGAAGTCCCAGCAAAGGCCAAAGGATTTGATCACGAATCGGCAGTTTCAAGAAAGGAACCTCGGCAGGAAAACTCGAGTCAACAACGGCGTGCTTTCATGGCCAGACCATCGCGTGATTTCGCTGGCGTCAACCTGAAACGTTATCGTGTTTCAATGAAATTCAAAGAAGTTTAGCCACAGATGCACACGGAACCACACAGATAAAGAGGTACAAATCCGATAAACGCTGTCGAAAAACTCTTTTGCCTGAATTTTCCTGTTTAGCATTTATCAGTATGAATCAGTGTGTATCTGTGGCAAATTCTCTTTGCTTTCGCGTTGCCCTCGGGAAATCGTAGATCGTTTTAATCGGAGATGAGAAACGCGGGTATAGAACAGCACTTGGGTCTTGGATACTCGGTCGGTTGGCGTAGACGAGGAATCGCCGCGAATGTACGACTTCTTGTACAACACGATATGGGAACTGCGACTCTTACCAATTAAGCATGCTACGGAGTGAGCCTGACATGAATACGTCTAGCGTTGCGTCAACGATCGATCGTTTGAGTGACGTTTCCGAGTCGACTCCGATGCTAAGACATCAGCGACGTCGTTGGGTATCGGTCGCGCTGCATTGGGTCCGGCGGACGCATCTGTATTTCGGAATTTTCCTTTTTCCCTGGGCAGTCATGTATGGAGTTACGGGGTTTCTGTTTAATCATCCACTGGCTTTCAGCGACCTGAAAGCGAGGTCGTTTTCTCAATCGGACTGGTCGGGAACTGATCTTGCAAAGCCATTGAGTGCCGTGGAGATTGCGACGGATGTCGTCGAGGCGCTGAAGAAACGCTCGCCTGATGCGGCGAATTACAAACTTGTGGATCCTGATCAGGCTGCGTTCGTGCAGGAGATTGTCTCGGCCTCCGTCAAATCCGAGGGTCTGCAGACAACATTGTTTTTTGATGTCCTAGGACGGGGTGGTTCGATTCATTTTTCGCCAACGAAGGATTCCTCCAGCGTCGAAAAGCCGCCGTTTGCCGTCGGCGCTTCAAGTGCAACGGGTTCCTCAGGTACGAAAAAGAAGAACAGCATGTCAGAAGCAGGATCTCAAGATGTTGAGAAACTGATTCTCGAAAACCCGTTGCAGGAACGGTACAAGCAGGCAATTCCGATCCTGCTGACGAAACTCGGTTACGCGACCGGTGAAGTGAAGGTCGGTTTCATCCCGGATCTTTCGTTCCATCTCGAAGCTGACGGCAAGAAATGGGTGGCTCGTTACAACGTGCTTCAAGGGAGTCTTACGGGGCGTCCGGCTGATGCCGATCCACCAGGTGAGCGGCTGAGTGTTCGACGATTCCTGACGAAGCTGCACAAGACTCATGCCTATACGTATTCGATCGGTTCGCAATGGTTCTGGGCCGTGTTCGTCGACTTGATGTCGGGCGTCATGCTTTTCTGGGGAGTCTCGGGGCTGCTAATGTGGTGGCAGATCAAGAGGACACGTTCTGCGGGTCTGCTACTGATGATTACCAGCGTCGTCATTGCAGGACTCTTAACGGTCGGAATGTGGCAGGCACTGTCGTTCGGGTGAACGAGTCGTTTGAAACACATTGATATGAGTATCCTGTGCCACTGCTTAGGAGTCTTCGGAGAAGCAGTGTTTTCTCGTTCTGGCAGTGCACTTCGATTGCCTCGAAAAAAGGGGAAGAGACTGCCGTCTCCGTCGACTTCGATCCGTGGCACGCAACTGGAACCTGACGTCTTGACAACGCAACAGCCCAATCGAATTTGATTCCATAATTTATAAGTAGTAACGATGTTGGTCCCTCGCTTATCCAGGATGTTCATGTGGCGCGATTGATTGGTATGGACGAAGCGGGACTCGGTCCGAATCTGGGGCCCTTCGTCGTGGCGGTGACTGTCTGGGATGTTCCAGGGTCTCCGTTTGAATTCGATTTCTGGAAAACGTTTGAGGATGTGCTGACCAATTCTCCCGGTGTACGCGACACACGGCTGCATGTGGCTGATTCAAAAGAGGTCTTTCAGCCGAAGCGAGGGTTTAGTGCCCTGGAACGGGGGGTCCTCGCTGCATTGCGAATGAATGGACTTGAACCTCGTTCAATCGAGGAACTATGCCGGTGTCTTTTGCCCAGCACGTCAAAAGATGACGCGATCGCAGAAATCCCGCCGTGGTATCGCGATCATCCCGTGAAGCTGCCGACGGAGCCGATTGACGTCGGGATCGGCGACGCGTGGAGCGCCGCTTGCCAACGTCATGGGGTTCAACTGGTGGCGATCAAGGCGGCCATTATCGAACCGCAGCGGTTTAATCAATTGATCCGGGACTACGATAATAAATCGCTGGTCGTTTCTCGCGTTGCGTTTCAATTGTTGCGATCCGTGTGGAGTCCCGACGAGGCTGAGGCTTTTGTTGTGGGTGACAAGCATGGTGGTCGAAATCGATATGATCAACTCCTCTCCGAAGTCCTCGACGGCGAAATGATTTTCCGCCTGGAGGAAGGAGCTGATCGAAGTGATTACCGGGTCGGGAAAACGGTGCTCAGGTTTCAGCCGCGAGCGGAAGGGCATGGCCCTGTTGCACTTGCGTCAATGACTGCCAAGTATGTACGGGAACTGGCGATGCTGCGATTTAATCAGTATTGGGCCAGCCAGATCGAGGGATTAAAACCAACCCAGGGTTATCCTGTTGATGCCAAGCGATTTCGAGAAGAAATCGCCGAGACTCAGCGAAGCCTGGGGATCACGGACGATGTCTTGTGGCGCAACCGATGAGATTCTTGATGTTTTTTGAACCGGCAGTTTTTGCCGACAAGAATACATAACGGAAAAAACCCATCTGTTCGCGTTTTGAACGCCCGATTATCATTCTGGCGCGTTCGTCAGATTCGACTCTGCGATTGAAGATTTTTCGCGGTCTGGTCGAAGTTGATAGAACGTGTTTGCGAAGAAAGTTGGATTATAACGGGAGCCAGCCATGGATCGGCGGCGTTTCTTTGAATGGATCTGCGTTTCCCTCGCCAGTTCGGTCGTCGGGCTCGCTGTCGGGTGCAAGGGACGGCAGTATGCTCACGTGCTGAACGAATCCGATCGTAATATGGTCGGCAGTCACACGGCGGGTGCCGAAACCTGGGAACCGTTGATTCAGACTTCCGTGACTCAGTTACTGGGACGCGAAGAAGGGTCCGTTAAGCTGACCTCGCATACGGGTGAACCCTGCAAGAAACGGATTTGTTTCCTGGAGGTCAAAAATGACAGTTCCGAGGAGATCGGCGATTTCCTTGGTCAGATCTATCAAGAGGTTGATACGATCGTGAATGCTTCGGAAGCATTTGAACTCGTCAACATTCGCGCTGTCAAAGCGGGCCTGCAGCAAGCGGGACTTCGACCCGATGACCTGTATACTCCGAGTGCCCGGCGAAAACTTGCTGCGGTGATGGAGCAGGAACGGGAGCCGATCGATTACTTCCTGTACGCCACGATTACATCGGGGACGACTCGCAGTAACAGCAAAGACTATCAACGGGATTACACCTTCTCGCTGGAACTGGTGAACTTCGAAACAGGTCATACCGAAAAGGAATCGACCAAAATTCGTAAGGGCTACCACAAATCGAAACTCGGAAAAATCCGCAACTACGGATCGGGTTGATAAACGAGTTGGAATTTTCCGAGGTGGCGATGATTCCCCAAACGTCCTCTTCAGGCCGATTGTCGGTCGGATTGGCTGGCCGATTTGCTCGGGCCTTCCAGTCATGGGCGATCTTTTCGCTGTTGATGGTGCTGGCTGGCTGCAGTACTCACTTCAACCGGCTTGAGCCGATTCGTACGGCGTTCTTTGATGGCAATCTCGCGACAGCGGATGAGCACATCGAAAAGGAACTGAAAAAGCACAAGGGCGAAAAAGACGTCTTGTTGCTGGATAAAGCCATCATCGAACTGGCCTCGGGGCGACCGAAGGAAGCCGAACGCCTGTTGCGTGAAGTTCGTGACAAGTTCGACGAGCAGGAAGGGATCGACGCGACGAAAGAAGTCGCTTCCATGCTGACGGACGACAAGGCGCGACCGTATGCAGGCGAAGACTACGAAAAAGTTCTGATTCGCGCCATGCTGTCGATTTCGAACCTGATGTCCGAAGGGGGCGACGCCGGAGCCTATGCGTTACAGGTGGTCGACAAGCAGCAGCAGATCATGCAGGCGGTCGAAGAGAAGTATAAAGAAGAGAATCAAAACGCGGTCAATTCCTACAAGCAGGTTGCTTTAGGCCCGTACATTCGAGGGATGCTCGCCGAGGAATCGATGGCCCTGGATGATGCGGTCCGTGCCCGGGTTCAAGTGGCCAAATGGGAGCCGCACTTCCGTGACGGCAAGGCAGATATCGAGCGCTGCGAGCATGAAGTTCCGATGCACCCGGGAAACGGGGCGCTGTACGTCTTTGCGCTGGTCGGTCGCGGACCGATCAAGCAGGAAACGGCCGAGATTCCGACTCAGGCGGCGTTACTTGTCGCCGACCGAATCTTCGATGCTGTTGGAAAACGCAATGTGACGCCGACACTCGCACCAGTGAAGATCCCGCAGGTCGTGAATTTCGTTCCCGTAGCCGACTTTGTTTCGGTGCATGTTGACGGCAAAGTCGTCGGACAGACGGCGACGATCGTTGATATCGGCGACATGGCCGTGAAACAGCAGGAGGCTCATTATCCCGCGATCATCGGACGAGCGGTCGCTCGTCGAGTGATCAAGAAGGGGATTCTGTACATTGCAGAAGACGCAGCCAATGTCGAAAAAGGCTCGCTGCTCAGTCTTGGTGTCATGGCTGCCGGGGTTGCCTGGGAAGCCTCGGAATCGGCAGACACTCGTTGCTGGGGATTGCTACCCGACACGATCCAGGTCTTCCGCGTGGAGCTACCGGCAGGGGAGCACACGATCACGCTTCGTCCGTCACAGCGCCAAGGGGATTTCGGTACTCCCGCTTCAACGAAGGTAACGATCCGTGCGGGACGTCATTCGTATCTGTTGGGAAATCTTCCGACATCCCAGTTCGTCGGCCAGCTACTGACGTCGCCACGAGAGATCGACGAAGAGACTCGCTAAACCGAACCTCGGTATCGTGTCAGGTTTAGTTCAGCGCCATTCAAAGCCTGAGGCAAGCTCGACTTCGAGGGCCGGCCGTTGCGGGTATTCGTTGGGAGAATTCAGCGGCATCCCCCACGGAAATGTCGTGAAGCCGGCGATCCAACGAAACCCCACCGCCCCTGCGGCGGTGGTCATCGGGCCTTTGCACCAGCCCGAAACTCCTTCACGCATAAGCGATTTCATGGAGAGCAGTAGGGCAAAGGCCCGTTGACCACCACCGCAGGGGTGGTGGGGCGGGGATTAATTAGGGCGGCGCTCGAGGACGAGCTTGCCCTGGGCGAGTATCCACTATCCCGTCGGGGTGAATACCGACATCGTCGTATTTTTGGAAACTGGTTGGGGGTCGGCCGGACAGTTTGGAAATTCAGCTCGTTCTTGATCCGAGTCTCGTGTTCAGGCTCGCAATTTTGCCAACAAGGTGTGAGTCGTGATTCTGTTCACTAGCGTAAGTCTTCAATGGATCACGGGAATCAAGCGTTATTCAAAATGATGCGAGCGACACGCAAAGTTTTTGACGGAGTGGATCAAAGAAGATCAAAACTCGGCCTGATATGAAATTCTTGTGAAAAGATGGGACGTAAGACCACGTTGATGGAAAAAATCGTATCGGTTGGATACGATCCTTTCGGCGTTGTGCCTGCCTTCTTGGATGTTACTTTTTGGAGAGAACAGCATGCGGTTTGGTTCGATGGTTTCTGTGTTCGCGTTTGCTTTGGTTCAGGCAATTGCGCCGTTCGCATCAGCGGACACGATTGTTGACGTGAGTCCTAATAACGCTGGTAGCGGCGGTAATTCCTATCGCATCGGCGGGCCGAACCATCAGGTTGAATATATGTCGTGGACACAGTCCAGCGCGTATACCGGAGTGAGCATCACGGCGTTGGTTGGAGCAATCTTCCCCGATCCGGCGTTCGATGCCTACTTGTCCAATTCGATCGGCTCCAGTGCCGGTGCCGCTCTCTACACGGCGACAAATATCAACGCGCCAGGAACCGACGCCGATTCCAAATTCACACCGGTCACGTTGTTCAGCAACCTGTCTCTGGGAGCGGGAACATATTACCTGACGATCTACAGCACGGACTCCGACCCCAGCAATAATATTCGTTGGGCGACCGGTACCACTGTGAACGTGGGGACGGGTGTGACCGGGGGCTACGCGAACGCTGGGGGCGATGGCACCTTAGACTCGACAAGCCCATGGAAATCAACATTCTTGTCTTCATCTTCAACTCTCGGATTTACGGTCACCGGCACCACCACTGCTGCCGTTCCAGAACCCTCCACTTTCGCGCTGATGGGCCTCGGTGGGATCGGACTGATGATTCGTGCTTACCGACGACGGATGGCCGCTGTCTGATACAGTGTGCGAGCAATTGATTTTGGAAACAGGCGACTGGAAACGGTCGCCTGTTTTCGTTTTTGTGGCACAGCCTCAAGTTTCATGCTGGAAACGAAGCCCTGGAGTTAACCCAACTTCCCCAGTTGGGATGAAAAACACCATAGCATTCAAAATTTGGTCGCCATTTTTCTCACTACATTTTCCGCTGGATTATTTTTGACGGGAGTTTAAGGCCCAGTTTTTCAAGAAGAATTTTTTGGTGATCTGTTGGTTTCGAGATGCATCGAGTTCGGATTTCGATGCCAGATCGAGTTGGCAGTACGACATCCATGGATCGGATTTCGGTGAGTTCAGAGAGGACTCGGCGAGGTTCGCTGCCTAAGCCCGCTCTTTGACAAAGTTGTGCAAGCGTCTTCCACAGGACGTAAGCAAGAAAGCAAACCAGAATGTGTGCCAGAACTCGATCTTGTTTTTGATGCCAAACGGGGCGAATTGAGAGATCACTCTTGTGAATCCGAAAAGCAGCCTCTGCTTCGGTCAGTTGGATGTAAGCTTTCCAAAGCTCTTCGTCGGACCAGTCAGCGACGTTGGTGCGTAGCAGGTAACAACCGGC
Source organism: uncultured Schlesneria sp. (assembly GCA_903899985.1). Lineage (GTDB taxonomy): Bacteria > Planctomycetota > Planctomycetia > Planctomycetales > Planctomycetaceae > Schlesneria. The sequence continues at coordinate 2,517 of CAIULL010000207.1, read as the reverse complement.
ACTCAACGTTGCCCAATCTCGGTTGTCCGCAATCTTCGACCATTCAATCCGAGCGGCACCATCGTCGGTGGATGTAACCTTCACAGAGAACAGGCGAGCCGCGCGGGTGTTCTGCCCCAACATGCGGCCGATCTCGCGTTCGACTTTCTGCGCGTTGCGATTTTGCTTCTCGCAGCGTGCCTTCATCTGTGTCAGCGCCGCTTCGATCTTCTTCTCGAACTTCTGGGTGATTGCTTCTTCTTTTTTCGAACGATCGCGACTGCGACAAAGGACGAATTTCTCGGGCGATGCCTCTGCTTCGAGTGTTGCCTCGTCATCCTCATCGTCTCCCTTTGGCCACGGAACGATCTTCACTTCGAGTCCGTCGCGGAGGCTGTGCCAGTCATCTTTCAAGATCTCTAGTTCGAATTTTCTCAGCATCGATTTCGGCGTGCCGATGATATAGCGACGGCCCCCTTCGCGGAGAAACTTGATGTTGGCTTCGCTCACCATTCCGCGATCCATGACCCAGATGCGATCGCTTTTTCCGTAACGACGCTCCATGGTTTCGACAATCGTTTCCACGGTCGTCACATCAACCGTATTCCCCTGGAAAACTTCGTAGCCCAGTGGCATGCCACACCGCGAAACGACAAGGCCAATGCAGACTTGTTTGCAATCGCTCCGCTGGTCACGCGAGTAGCCTCGCTTCGCAAACTCGAAGTCGGCTTCCCCTTCAAAGTACGTGCTGGTGACGTCATATAACAGCAGGTCGTATTTGAGGTCGAACAAAGTCCCGAGCCGATCCTTCAGATGGCATTCCAATGCCTCTTTCAGCGGTAGAAGGACATCCATCGCTCGATACAGTCGATTGTCATCGACACACTCCTCCGGGACACCCAGCAAATCGGCGAGCGCTGTTTTCGGATACCATTGCTCCGCCGTGTGGAGTTCACTGGAAGGTTCGAGCAGCCGTGCAATGATCAGAATCAGCGAACTGATATCCCATCCCACTCGTTCTCGTCCATTGGGGATCTTTCGCTCCAGAAACGAGTCGAGTTTCAAAGTACGAATCAAATGCAGTGCGAGCCACGGCCCGCCGAAGTCACGAAGATTTTCGACCCGGACACCAGCGGTATTGACTTCGACCCAGCGCGGTTCCGTCGCCGACACGTCGTCATCAAACTCGAACTGCATCTGCCGCCCGTGGGGTCGGAATGCCTCGAGCTTGACAGGACCTTTTCCTTGAGGCGGGGGATCGACCTGCTTCCCTGCACCCTCGACCGCGTGCTGAACGCCCAGTCGCCCGGCCTCGTCCATCTTCCCCAACCAGGCGACGATCCGCTGTCGCGGACCACTGGTACTGCGATACGATTCAACGAGCGCCCAGTACGCCGTACGGCGGCCTTTTTCCTTCTGAAAGTACTGGCGAATGAACATGGCGAACGATTTTATTCGCGATTCACTCACCGACCAGATCACTTGTTCTCACTACATCACATCTGAAGAAAAAACATAGGCGTTTTTTGACGTCGTAATGCAAAAACAAGGCGATTATTTTTTTGAAACGTCAAATTTTTCACACTTCTGGGGAAGTTGGGTTAATGCCGGGAATCGACGTTCATTTGCCGTGGGTTCGGCCTCGTGAAGACGACTCTCGTGAGCACCTTCCAAATGTTAAGAAAGGAGCTCGATCTCTCTATTGACGTGCGACAAATTATCACGTAACATTATGTCGTATTTTTGTTGTCGAAGATGGAGAATCCGCGAGGGGTCATCTGCAATCAAGCTGGTCTTGATTGTAAGGGGGTGATTGTCTGCAAGTGCTGTTGTCTGGAAGGGGCTAAAGCTCATTCTACGGCGCGTGGCTCGCCTGGTTTTCCGAAACCTGACGTCGACGATTGATCTTTGACATTCAGGACTGAATTCATCGCGGATCGCCACTGTCGCCATTGATCGCTGTGGACTGATCCGTGTCGGTTCGCCGCGGGCCATGAGTGCGGTGTCGGGAGACATTCGCGCAACAGGAACGGAGAAATTTAAATGGTGTCGAACTCGGTCGAAGTCTGGCGAACTCGCGCGAAGTGGCGCGAACTTTTTTACGACGGAAAAATGGAAATGAGTTTCGAAAACCCTATGAAACACGAGGAATGGTCGAAGTCGCGCGAACTCACGCGAACTTTTGCACCGAAATCTGTCGGGGGCGAGATGATGACGGAACGAATGACAACAAATTATCGGAGGGCTTACCCCGACCGGCTCAGGAGGAATTCACTTAGAGATTCGAAGTCGATCGAACTGCGTCGAACCGTGACAAACTCGAGCGCGCCAAAAAGCTGGAGCAAATGCTTCGAAAACCCTATGAATTACGAGGAATGGTCGAAGTCGATCGAACTTGATCGAACTGTGACACCAGATTCAGGGGGGCGAGGTTATGACGGAACGAATGACAACAAAGTATCGGAGAGCTTACGCCGACCGGCTCGGGAAGAACCGACTTAGAGATTCGAAGTCGATCGAACTGCGTCGAACCGTGAC
>CAIULL010000206.1 GCA_903899985.1 uncultured Schlesneria sp. | reverse complement strand
TGGCGAGTCTTGGTGGGTTCATGGGTCGCAAATGCGATGGAGAGCCTGGATGGCAAACAATTTGGAATGGCCTCGATTTACTCCTGCTTTGCACAAGGGGTGCCGATTCAATCGCACCAAGATGTGGGTAAAACTGAGGCCGAAGGCCTGGGTACACGTCCCCATGCAACGAACCGAAACCCCAACGGGGTGGGCCTAATCCAGGAGGCGCTTTTTCAGCGTAAATGAACGAAATCCATTTGATCCGTCGAACACCGCAAACGATCAACACGGCCAATGAGGGCCACCCCGTTGGGGTTTTGTTTTCCTGGTTATGGTCGCAACCCAGCCGTTGGCCTGGGCTGACATAGGGCTGCCGCTTTGCGACGGAAGAGATTCGAAACGCGAATGAAGATTACCCAGCGATGAACCGGCATACGCAATTCTCAAGTTCATTCCGCACCCAAATCTGTCTTCAAAAACTCACGCAGTAACATCGTGGCGTAGACGCCGCTCGGAAGCGAAAACTCGAATTTCATTCCGGCGTCGACAGACTGGCTTGTCAGTTCCGCCGGGCGAACGACAAACGCTCGCCGGGCACCCGACATCAGTTGGGCAAATTTTTGGAAAGCATCCAGACTTAAGCCCGCTTCTTCGAGCAATCGAGCCTCTCGTTCGGCGGGGACTCCACGTGGACTGAGCATCTTCACGCCAAACATCGGCCCGGTGACCGACAATTCACCTTGATCCAGTCGAGCTTGTTCACGAACAACATCGTCCACGACAAATTTTCCGCCTGATTCGATCACTTCCATCACATCACCGTCCAGCACTGTGCGAAGCAAGCCGTCTCGCAGTCGGTGAGCAAGTGCCTGGTTGAACAAATCCGATTGCACAGACGAAACAGCCAACCTCAGCAAGAATTTCCGCTTTTGATACGGGATGTCTTGCGGACGCTTATTTCCCGAAAGCAAATCCAGTCCAAGTGTCAGCGTTTCTCCGTCATGTCCGAATCTCTGCTCGCCGTAATAATTTGGAAAGCCAGTTTGAAGCAATACTCTGGCAATTTCGATTGAGCGATTGCAGGCGTCGTCAGAGACCCCTCGAACAACCACACTGAACCGATTTCCTCGCAAATGGCCGGTTCGTAGTTTGTTCCCATGCAGGCTCGATCGCAGCACATGCAACTGCTCGGATTCCAGTTGTTCCACACGAGGTCCGCAGGTATTAGGGACCGAGACATACTGCCGCGTCACTGCCCGACGATCTTTAATCCCCGCAGTTCCCACGTCGTCTTGGGATATTTCCAGAATCTTCGATATGCGTCGCAGCATCTGATCATGAGGGAGATCACGTTTTTCAATCCAAAGAAAAAGATGCTGCCCCTCGCCAGATGGTTCATAAGCGGCGATTTCCTCAACAACAAAATCTTCCGGCTCGCATTTAAGCTGTCCACCAATTCCTGGCAATTCGGACGTCAAATAGGGAAGTTCTTTTTCTGAGGATGACATTTTTTATCGGTCCAAAGTGCGACGTAGTCAGATGGCGCGTCGCCCAGGTTGCAGGGTCGACTCATTTTGGAATGACGGTCATTTAGTGATGAGGCCCTGGCGACGCAGTTCGGAGTGAAGCGTCCTGAGCGTCGGGTAGTCTTTTTTGAGTTTTTCGGCTTGTTTCTCGGCCAGGCCGACCTGGTTGGTTTCAGCGAGAGATTCGCGAAGGTCTGATAACAGCGTGGCGATCTGGCGGTAGGAATCGGTCGAGCGATTCTTAACCAGAGTTTCTGTTTCGAGCAGAACTTTGTCTGGATCGGTGGCCATTGTGGCCAGTTTCTTTGCTCGCTGACGTGCTGCATTTTTTGCTGCGGCAAGTTGCTTCGCTTGAAGAACCTCATCTGCTGCTGCTTCCAATTGAGCGATCGTTCGATTCTTGTCATAGGTTGGCCAAGAGGAAACCTTTCTGTTCTTTCGAAACTTCGCCAGCATTTCTGGTCTGACTGTGGAATGATCATCAGAAATCAATTGGAGAAGCCATGCATCCTTTGTTGCTTGTGATTGCGTCTTAAGCCATTCCATTTGTTCCTTTTTCAGATCATTTTGAATTGTTTTGGGCGGAATGCCTTTGGCAGCGGCTGAAATTAAAGAACTGCCCAGACCATAAAATTCTGCCAATGCCTCCTGAGCATCTGTCAGTTTATCTAAACCGGCGGGAACCGGGGCGTCCGTCGTTTCCTCGGGGTCATGATTGTAATCGAGGCACATTGCCAAATGTGCCAGGTACAGAGGTCTTAAATCGCCATCAAGAAGTTCGGCTCGAAGTGGCGCAAGCCGATCAAGAAGTTCTTCGATATCAAAGATCGGGTCGAGATCTCCGGATTCATAGAATGGCTCGATGCAAAGCGTGCCACCTGGCCCTTCCTTGTCCGCGATGAATTTCAGTGTGTCCTCTGTTAAGTACGGAGCAGCCCCCTTCTTGTCAGGCAGGCCATGAGGAAGTCTGATGAATAGTTTGTGAGTTCCGTAATTTGCGTAATGCAGGTAGATATCATAACCACGGCGTAACATTTCGAGTGCATTACCTCGAAAGTCTCCATAGTGATATTCGTTGTCGAATGACCAGGGAGTGATTTCAGCCCTGGATGACTGAGAGTGCATGTACTCCAGATTTTTTTCGCTGACGGGTTTTTCAATCGCTCGGAAGCCGACGTATTGGTATTCGCTCATGAGTTCCTCCGTGATCCCGAGAATTTTGACATTGATCGTCAGACACCTTTTCCAAGCTCGGAAGTTTAACCGCGCATCGCCGAGAAGCGAGTCTACCAGCAGCCATGACATGCGCGAGGTGTCATTGCTCGTTGATTGCAGAAAGAGAAGCCACTGCTTTTACGAAGACTGTATAGACTGGAGACAAAGGTAACAGTTGTTCGGGGACATGGGTAACACCAAGTGGTTATTGTTTGGCTTTCTTTTATGAGGGTGCGAACGATGCCT
>CAIULL010000205.1 GCA_903899985.1 uncultured Schlesneria sp. | reverse complement strand
GGTCATCGCGATCATTGCAGTCCTGATCGCGTTACTGCTTCCCGCCGTTCAACAGGCTCGAGAATCTGCCCGGCGTACGCAGTGTAAAAATAACCTCAAACAGATCGGATTAGCACTGCATAATTATCACGATGTCGCAAATTGTTTTCCATATTCAACTAGCTTCAGCGCTTCGGTTGCAAATCCTTCGAATGGAAATAATTTGAAGGAGATCAAGAACGCGACAGGATGGGTTTGTCTGCTCCCCTATTTCGATCAGGCACCGCTGTTCAATAGCATTAATACAATGGCGGCCATGGGAAGCTGGTTGAACGGTACTTCCTTGCCCTTGTCGGGTGGAGGTGTCCCAGCTGCGAATGCTACGGCAGGCAACACAAAACTGGTTGCCCTGTTGTGTCCTTCAGACAGCGGCAAGCAATTCCACGGTGGATTTGATGGAAACTACGGCTGCGTGGCGGGTGTCAATTCCTACAAATCGAACTATGGCTTCAGCACTTATAGCGGACAGGGCTATTCGTTGTGGATCAACGAACCACAATACACGCGTTCGATGTTCGGCGCGATGTCTAACTGTTCGATGCGAGATCTGAGTGATGGTTCAAGCAACACCGTCGCCGTTGCTGAAACGACGTTGAATATTTACGACGGCGAAACTGGCTCGTGGGCATGTGCTCAGCACGTAGGCAACGGAGTTCAATTCTGGAATCTGAATGGCCAGCGCAAAATTAATGACTGGGCATGCTGCGGTTGGGGACCAGGGACGCCGTGGAGTGTCGCGAATCCTGCAGGAAAGCTCGGGGAATGGGGATCGATTGGCAGTATGCACACAGGTGGAGCACAGGTACTTCTGGCCGACGGAACGGTTCGCTTCATCAGTGAAAACATCGACTCGGTCACGCGGCAGCATCTTGCACAGATCGCCGATGGAAATCCACTCGGCGAATTCTAGTTCGCGTGATGCGTTCCCAATCTCCTGATTCAACAAACGTCGCCGCAGCGTCCCCTCGCTGCAGGCGACGTTTGTTTTTTGGTCGCGATTCAAACAGCATTCGGTTTATCATCCGATAGTTTTTGGCGTAACGGACCTGATAAAGGATTGAATGAATGTACTTTCGCTCGCTGATGGCATTCGTTTTCATCTTGGTACTGCGGAATTCGTTTCCGCTCTTCGCGCAGAACATCGGTCCTGATTGGGTGAAGGTCACGCCCAATGCCGAATGGCGAGCACGTGATTCGAGCGGTGAGTTGGTCTACCACGACCGAATGTGGATTTTCGGCGGCTGGTACGATTCGTTTCAGTCACCTCCTCGCGACGCGTGGAGTTCTTCTGACGGCAAGAACTGGATACTCGTGACGCAAGAGGCACCTTGGAGATACAGCGATCTTCCTATGACGATCGCGTTTCATGACCGTATGTGGTTTATGGGAGGGTGGACTAATGGTCGACTGGCGGGCCATGGCGCGACCAATGAAGTCTGGTCATCAATTGATGGTGCTAACTGGGATCGAATTTCGAACGCGGGTTGGAGTCCCCGCATTGCTGCTGCGATCATCGAATTTCATGGACGAATGTGGATTCTCGGAGGGACCGAGAATTACTATTTCGGCGACGATAAAAGCCTGAAAAACGACGTCTGGTCTTCGGTTGACGGCAAGGAATGGCGTCTGGAAACCGAAGCCGCAGGTTGGTCTCCGCGAGCCTACCACCAGGCTGTCGTTCTCAACGAAAAGATCTACGTTCTGGGTGGTGGAAACTACGTGCCACAATACGAATCAAAAAACGATGTCTGGTCTTCCAGCGATGGTAAAACATGGACGCAGGTGACGGAACACGCAGAATGGTCCCCACGCCTGTGGTTCTCGTCCGTGACATATCGCGACCGGATGTGGGTGCTCGGCGGTTGGTCGAACAATCCTTCGAAGAACTGGGGCGACGTCTGGACTTCAAGAGATGGACGAGACTGGAAACAATTGAAGTCCAACGTGATCTGGAAAGAACGACATGAACATTCTGCGTACGTGTTTAAAGACAAGCTGTGGATCGCGGGTGGTCACGCTCAACCGCTAAGTAACGAGGTCTGGTCGTTGGAACTTGGACCGGAGTTTGCGAAGGGCGAATGACAATTCACTTGTTGGTGCAATGTTGCAAAGGATTAAACGCCAACGCAACCCCACCGCCCCCCCGCGGCGGTGGTTAACGGGCCTTTGCACCAGCCCGAGCCATCATTCACCGACTCAAACACATGCAAATTCGTAGGGCAAAGGTCCGTTAACCACCCCCGCAGGGGAGGGTGGGGTTGCGGTACACGTTTCGCGGCTCACCAGAAGCGGGCCCTCACAACATTCGTATCCTTTCAATCCCTAATTCTTTTTCAAAAGATCGATTACGGCCGCAGTCATCGCGGTGACTCCGGTTGTGATCGTTTCGCGCGCATCGGGATAATAAAACGGCGAATGGAGCGACGGCGGCGTTTTTCCTTCCTTCTTCATCTCCTGAAGACGGTTCGCATTCACGGAACCGAGTCGAAACATGAAGATCGGCACACCCGCCAGACCATACTGCGAAAAATCCTCGCCCCCCATCGATGGTTCAACTGGTATGACGTTGTCTTCGCCCAGGACCCTGCGAAAAGTCGGGACAACTCGTTCGACCAGGTCCGCGTCATTCTTTGTAGCAGGAGTCCAATCGGACAATTCGATCGTCGGCTCGGCTGCACCTGCGCTGGCGGCCGCCGCTTTGGCCTTTCGTTTGATCCCTTCGATCAGCTTCTCGCGAACTTCCGGCGAATAACTTCTGACGGTCAGTTGCAATCGACAGTTGTCGCCAATGATGTTGTGTTTCGTCCCCCCGTGAATGGACCCAACTGTCACGACGGCAGGCTCGAACGGGCTGTTTTCGCGGCTGACCAGTGTTTGCAGATCAACGACCAGATGAGCCGCCTGTACAATCGGATCGATCGTCGTGTGCGGGAAGGCTCCGTGCCCCCCTTTGCCTTTCATCACGATATCGACACTGTCGACGTTCGCGAGAATATACCCCGCTTTGAATCCAACCTTGCCCGTCGCCAATGCAGCATCAACATGGAGTGCCAGCGCATAAGCCGGCTTGGGAAACCGGGTGAACAAGCCGGCTTTGAGCATCGCCTCGGCACCACCGCCGACTTCCTCGGCAGGCTGACCAACGAGCAGGACTGTTCCCCGCCATTCGTCCTTGTGGCTGGCCAGGTATCGCGCCGTTCCGATCTGACAGGTGATGTGGATGTCGTGGCCGCAAGCGTGCATCACACCGACATCGTTACCCTTAGGATCCTTTGTTTTGACCTTCGAAGCATAGGACAAATCGGTCGCCTCAATCACAGGAAGTGCATCCAGATCTGTTCGGATCATGATGACTGGTCCTTCGCCGTTCTTAATCACCCCGACGACTCCCTGTCGTCCAACTCCCGTCGTGACTTCAGCGCCGATTTTCTTCAATTGCTCAGCCAGTCTGGCTGCCGTCCACTCCTCGCGAAACGAGAGTTCGGGATTCGAATGAAAATCACTGTAAATTCCCAGCAGCTCTTCCATCTGCTGCTTCGACCAATCGGTAATTCGATTGTCTGCTCCAAAGGCAGATGACATGGAAAAGAATACGACCGCAACAAACAGCAAAACACGATGCATGGAAACGCTCCGAATATCGATTCACAATTAAATTCCACGTAAAACGAAGAAAGACACCACGAGGAAACCCCATGGTGCCTTTCTTATTTTTCACATGATCAGCGACAAACTGCAATTGCACCCGATAATTTGCGAACCAGATTGAGATCGGCTGCTAATTCTTCTATGTGATTCGAACATCGGCTGTGGGTCGTTGCCAGGTTATGCCGCCGGGTACAACAAACGAACGGACTGCTTTGCAGTTCCGTCACAGGTTGAAATCTGCATCTTTCGCACCTCCCTCCGGTACATCGAACGTCAGCTTCGTTGTTTTTTCGTTGCTGAATTGCGGTGGAATGAGCTGTTTGGGTCCTTTTTTACCTGAGGCCGCTTGTGCCTGATTCGCAATTTCCGTCTGCGTTGGATCGTTGAGCTCTCGTGTTGGATCATTAGCCGCTGCCGCCGCCGCACCTCCCTCAAACTTGGAAATGTAGACTCTGTTGGAACCGATCGCCGCCCCCTGGGCGAGGATATATTTTCCATCCTCATTTGTTTTTGCAAAGCCAGTGAATTTCTCGGTAAAAAAATATATCTCCGCGTCCGCGAGTGGTTTGCCACTCAATGTCACCGTGCCTGAAATGGGAGCCTTCTTCACGGCGCTCGGCGACGTCGGCGGTTTGCCAGCACATCCGAGGGTAAAGCAACAAATCAAAAGGAATGCAGCAAAAGGCATCCCTCGATAGATTCTTCGAATATCCATAATGAAACTTACACCTTATTTTCCGAAAAGTCTGCTATCGCAAAGACACTGTTGAAATGATTAACAAAACAGCAACTCAAAGAGGACTTTGAGCTGCTGTCTTAAGTTTCAAAGGGTTCCGTATCACACGTGGCACACAGATTTAGAAGTCACCAACCACTGACCCATCATGAATATACGCTAATTGACAAAGCGTCAGGTAGTTAATGTTTTCACTGATGAATCGCACTCCGCCGTCGCCGAGCAGGAACTGTGCACCTCCCGTGTGACCGCTATTGAAGACCCAGGCATACGTTTGTTTCAATGGATCGCCGGCCGTGTAGACCGCATTGATATTCCATTGTGCCGTATACGCAGCGACGGTTGCTGAAGTCAAAGCAGTACTGGAGCCAGACGGCGTGTAACCATGGACAGAAGTGTGTGTCCCGTCGAGACCCCATGGTCCGTAGGAAGTACTCGTCTTGTAGTGTCCTCCTCCCCAGGCCTCACCGACGAGGATCGTATTGCTTGTACCGTCGACCATATCCCGAATTGCGGCTGCACCACTGTTACCAAATGCACCTTGACGAATGTCACCACTATTCGTTACGTGGGGAGTGCTATAGTCCGTAAATGACCCGGTCGAGAACAGATAGCTTGAACGTCGTGCCTGATTTCGACTGTAGAAATCGGAAGCGACGCCAGGATTTGAGGTAACAACTTCTCCGCCGTTGGGATGAGAAGGACAAAGGAGCATCGGCAGTTTCATTCCAACAATGTTGACGTTCGTCGCATCGGTGCCACTGACAGGTAGTGAATAGGGAGACGACATGCTCGAGCAGACATTGAAATTGTAGCTGTTATACGCGGGGGACTGATCGACATACGGCAACAGGAAGACCCAGCCTGTTGTGTTCAGGACTGGGTTCGTTGTCGTAATATATGTCGAAGCGTTGTATCGGCCCGAGTTCAGCAATGCAGGCGGCATGACGTTAAACGTGTCATGATAATTGTGAAGAGCCAGCCCCATTTGCTTCATATTATTCTTGCATTGTGTACGACGCGCAGCTTCACGTGCCTGCTGCACTGCCGGCAAAAGCAGCGCGATCAAGACGGCGATAATCGCAATCACCACCAGCAGTTCGATCAATGTGAACCCACGAGATCTCAAAGAACTTTTTCTACGACTGCTAAACATCACGCACCTCTTTTTGAAAAAAAAACCGAAATCAGAACTTGCGAATGCAAGAGAATCCAGAAGTTGGCAATCGAATTGAGAAATACTCGCCAATCAGTCGGGGCGCTCATTTCAAAGAAGTGACTTATGAGCCCTGGTGTCCATTTAGCAAAGACCGTGCCCGCCCTCCGCGGAGAAGCCATGACGCAAATGAGGATACGGAGCTCATGCGTCACAACACGGTATTGCTTCGGTGATATTCTCATCCGAACTCATGAGCCAATCGCAACTAAAATCAACCAACTGTTTTTATTCTCAGAGTCGAAGATCTGACCGACTTCCAATATCCGAAGTAGCTTCGCCTGACTGGTCGCGAACAAAGAACCTCATCCAAGGAAATCTTTCATAAGCACGAGTTGTTATATCGATAGGCAGGTATGGTGAAGCTTAAGGCAACTTCGAATCATTAGGGAAACACGTAGCGCGTCGAATCTCGTTGCTCTCCGATCGGCGGCTTCGGCATCGAGAACTGCGGACGGGACCAGCTTTGGCGAGGAATCATGAAACAACACAGCACGCGGCAGGAAATTCCCGCCGCGTGCTGTGCTGTGCTGTGCTGTGTTGTTTCCGAGAAACCAAAGTGCGTGGCAAACGCCTTCGCTTCGTTCTATTCATTTTTAGAAATCACCCAAGACCTGACCGTCGGCAATATACCCCAACTTAACGATCGTGTTCGTGTCGGTATTTTCGTTGAGGAATCGGACCGCCCCGTCAGCCATGAGTATTTGCAAACCTCCCACGTGTGTACTCCCTGGCATGGCCCAGCTTATTAAACGGCCCGGTTGCGGATTGACCCCAAGCCCCCGGTACGTTGCGTTATCCCAGACATTGATCGCTCCGTTGATGGCGAAGTCGACGTACCCTCCACCGACCCATTGCACGCAGGACCAGGGTTGTCCCTGACCGTTGTAAACTTCAAATGTGGTTTCCGAAACGGCCAATGTGTTGCTCGTTCCATCGGTCACATCGCGAAAAGTGGCATTCGATTCGAACCCAAATAAGGCTCGGGTTGTCCGACCTTCTGCTGACCAAAGCGTGTAGGCGCCGGTTGCTTGAACAAACCCATAATAGACGCTGAAGCCATAACTCGTCTTGTAAGTGTTGGCTCCGGAGTATCCGCACCCATAATAGGTGTTATCATTCGTAATATACTGGCCGCCATTGTCCGAAGGACATTGTAACATACCAAGCCTTTTCGTGGATGCCGCCAGATTCGCAGGATCGGGCGGCGGTGTCAGAGCTGTCGTTGTGTTTTTGTTCCACTTACCCATCGGGGCATTGAAGTTAAGTGTGTTATACAAAGGAGCTTGATCAAAATAGGGAAGCAACATCACCCAGCCGGTTGAATTTTTCAATGCGGGGCTGGACATCCCAAAAGGAAACACGGTGAACGTGTCGTGATAACTATGCAGCGCAAGCCCAACCTGTTTGAGATTGTTTTTACATTGCGTACGGCGGGCCGCCTCACGTGCCTGCTGGACAGCGGGCAACAGCAGTGCGATCAGCACGGCAATGATGGCGATCACCACCAGCAATTCAATTAAAGTAAATCCGCGTCGACGTTCTTGTTTCATCATCGGTCCTAAAATAGTGCAAAGAGAACGAGGTTGCTTCACATTTCGGCAACCGGTTTAAATTACGCCTTTGGTATCTTGATCACGAAATCGGTCTTCCCATCCTCAGGTACGATCACTTTGTTATGTCTTCCGGCCTTTGTGGGATTGGCCCACATTTGTGGCACCCTCTCCGTAGCGCCACTCGTTATGGGAGGAGTGTCCAAAGGAGGCAATGTGCCATCGGGCATTAACCAGAGGGTGCCGAGAATCGTGTACGTGCCAGGTGGTAACCCACGTTTGTTCCGGTAATTCAGGATTTCGAAATTCCCCTCGGAATCCGTGATGCCGGTGCCAGGGTGGGATTTGGTGTTATTACCGGAGGGCATGAATGTTATCGAAAGCCCTTCAACGGGCTCGCCACCAAGTAGCACCTGCCCTGAAACAGGCACGAGCTCTTCAACTGGACCTGCTGTTGCATGACTACAACCTGAAATTCCAATGAGTGACAGGAGACAGAGACCCAATCCCAAGAGACTTGATTTCATGACTGACCCTTTTTCGAAGACGAATACGCCCTGCTTTTCAGAACAGAACGATCGACGTTAATCGGCTGCTGCGACGAAAAACGTACTAAAGAGTTAAAATTTTCAACGGAACCGCAAGGGAGTTCACCGCGATGATGCAACGCATCAATGAACGTTGAAGAAAGCAATCCTCGTACCAGTGGTGAATGAGGAGCTGTTGGGGGAGCCCCGATTCTTCGATTAAAATGCCGGAACTGATTTTAAGACGACTACGCGTGTGGCAAGAGATTTCATTAATAAATTAGGTTCGTCGCCAGTTTTTGTGGGTAATTAATTGAGGAAAAGTACGAGACTCCGCTCAGGTTCGACAAAAGGGGTTCGCCCCCTCCGCCATCGCCTTCGATCGCCACTGCAGGTGTG
>CAIULL010000204.1 GCA_903899985.1 uncultured Schlesneria sp. | reverse complement strand
GTGACTTCCCTCGCTCATGCATCCTTGCATGTCGTGGCTCCTTGCCTAAATGGTTAGTTCGTAGTTTACCTAACCCTAGCAGGAGCCACGATTTTCATGAATATTGAACGGTATTGCGGTTAAACGATGAGGACGGAACGATCGTTTAACCCGCAGCCTGCGGCGCAGGCTGATCGGCGTTCAGCCGATCTCTTCGAACGTCGTTGTTCGCTGATGGGTAGAATCGATTGCCGAACGGGGGGATAGGAAATCGACGGCAATATCCAAACGCGAGATGATGCGCCGGGATTGTCAGCGATGTCGCCTGACTCGCTTCTCTTCGAGGCGCGGCTAAACGATGAGGACAGAATGCTCGTTTAACCCGCAGTCTGCGGCGCTGGTTGATCGGCGTTCAGCCGATCTCTTCGAACGTCGTTTGTCGCTGATGGGTAGAATCGATTGTCGAACGGGGGATAGGAAATCGACGGCAATATCCAAACGCGAGATGGTGCGCCGGGATTGTCAGTGTTGCCGCCGGACTCGCTTCTCTGCGAGGCGCGGCTAAACAATGAGGACGGAATGCTCGTTTAACCCGCAGCCTGCGGCGCAGGCTGATCGGCGTTCAGCCGATCTCTTCGAACGTCGTTTGTCGCTGATGGGTAGAATCGATTGTCGAACGGGAGATAGGAAATCGACGGCAATATCCAAACGCGAGATGACGCGCCGGGATAGTCAGTGATGCCGCCTGATTCGCTTCTCTTCGAGGCACGGTTAAACGATGAGGACAAACTCATCGTTAATCGTCGCTGAAGTTTGGGACAAAACATTAACTCGGGTCGTCGTCATCTTCCTCGTCTTCTTTGCTTCCAGCTTCGCTCATGCCGAGTTGTCTCATCTTGCGATAGAGGTTCGACCGGTGCAGTCCCAGCAGTCGCGCAGCCTCGCTCATGTTTCCCTTGACCCGCTTGATGGCTCGGCGAATGAAGTCTTGCTGAAACCCATTGGTCGCTTCGCCGAGACCAAGCTCCAAAGAAGGCTCGTAAATGTTCTGGTGCTCGGGACTGAGAATAAACGCGAGGTCATCGACTTCGACCTGATCTCCTGGCGCCAGGAACGCGACTCGTTCCATCAAATTTCTCAGTTCGCGAATATTGCCGGGCCACGAGTGAGATTGCAGTCGTTTGCGTGCATCGGCAGACATCTGCAAGTTTGGTCGCCTGGCCTGGATCGCAAACAGGTTTAAAAAATGCTCAGCAAGCGGCAGGACATCCTCGGCTCGTTCCCGCAGTGACGGCAGATCGAGAGTCACCACATTCAAACGGAAATAAAGATCCTCGCGGAACTTCTTCGCTCGAACCGCCTCGGCCAGATGAGCGTTCGTCGCGGCGATAACTCGGGCGTTGATGGGTATCGATTGTGATCCGCCGACACGGGTAATCACTTTTTGTTCGAGAACTCTCAGCAGTTTCGCCTGTCCGCCGGGACTCATGTCACCGATTTCATCCAGGAAGATCGTGCCACCTTCAGCGATCTCGAATTTCCCTTTGTGCATTTCTTTCGCGTCGGTGAAGGCCCCTTTTTCATGACCGAACAGTTCGCTTTCTAGTAATGTTTCTGTCAGCGCCGCACAGTTCACGGCGACGAACGGCCGATCAGTCCGCGGACCTTGATAATGCAGGGACTGGGCCACCACTTCTTTACCAGTTCCACTTTCGCCCAGGATAAGAACCGGTAGATCGGTAGCGGCCAGGCGGCGGATTGTGCTTCGCATCGCCTGCATCGCAGGACTGTCACCAATGATCGTCACCCCCTTGGTGACCTGTTCTGTCAATTGGTGGTGAGATCTGAGCAGCGATTCGCGTTCGCGAGTGTTCTGCAGTGCGACCGCGACCTGTAGTGACAGGTCAGCAAGCGTGATTTCGTCGTCGTCGCTGAACGAACCCGTGTTCTTGTTAATGACTTCAAACGCACCCAGTAACTTCCTGTCCGTTCCATGCAGTGGGGCACAGAGCAGATTGCGAGTCTTATAGCCACTGGTAGAATCGACTTTCCGGCTGAAGCGCGGGTCGTTGTAAGCATCGTCAACTCGCAACGAAACGCCCGAATGGATGACCTCGCCAACCACGCCTGTATTGTCAGGGATCCGAAGTGAATTTCCTTCGACCCCCAGTGCAGGACACGCGACAAGCTCGTGCTGTTCTTTATCCCAGATGAAGATGCTGGCACGATCACAATCGAGTAATCGCGTGGCCTCTTTCGCAATCAATTCCAGCAGCGGTTCGGTTTCGCGCACTGCTGAGAGATTCAGCGAAATTCTCAGAATGCTTTGAAGCTGTTCGATTCGCTTCACCGACTGATTTCGACGGGCGAGAAAGTCGAGACACGCACCGAGAGCCTTTGACATCATCATGGCTGACGGCAAGGCATCGTCCGGAAAACTGCGACCGGCAAACACCAGCACAGCACCGGTATGGCTGCGACTTCTTAACGGTGTTGCGACGAGATACGTACCCGGTACGCCGTCGAGAGACCCGACAAAACCGGCGTCTCGATCGAGGACGTCCATTAACAGGTGTTTGGGCATTTCGCCCAGACCAACGCGACCGTGTTGTGAAAGCGCGATCCAATCCGGATTTCTCAGGAAAATCCCGACGGAATTTGCGGCTAATTCCCCTGCCAGTTCAGGAAGTTGATCTCGTAGAAATTCCGCAGCATTGTCAGCCAGAACCGCTTGATCAACAACTTGCTCGACAGCCTGAAGAACACGGAGACCGTCTTCGGCTTGAATCGACTGCGCAACCTGCTGCCACAAAATCCATTTGGTGGACACGAACGGACTCGCTTTCCGGCGAAAAAATAGCCGTATCAGCGTTCAACCAACTTGGATTGATGAGGAGGGCGCGACTGACGCAGTCCAAAAGACAACGTTCGCGTCATGATTCTCGTAATCGGGAAGCTCAGATTCCCGTTTCGAATTGCCCTGCTTTTTTGGACACAAAAATCAAAGTCAGTCAACCACTGATGTCAAATCGACGGCTATTGAAGAGAGTGAATTCACAATCGGATTTAAAACGGATCGTAATGATAACAACCGTCACCGACAATTCCACTCAGTCCGTCAGAGTTCAGTGGCGTTAGAGTTTTTTCGTTCTGGCGATTCGAAACACGGGCATATTTCGAGAATCGCCGACGTTTTCATCGACGGACCCTTCGATCCGGACAGCATCGCCTGAGCGGAGTTTGGAGAGTGCGGGATGGTCGACCAGCGTGATCACTCCGCCGAGCTGATCTGCTTTATCCGGATTGTCATCGTACATGAGCATCCAAGTTTTCGATTCGGGATCGTAATCAACGACTCCCTGAACCCAGTTCCACTCGGTGTCATGCGCGTATGGTTTTGGCGCGTTTCGACTTACGGGATGTTTGCTGTCGGCAAACTGTACATCATCGTCGATCGTTTCGACGGCCGAAGCCTGCCGCACGACCTCGGGAGCTTCAAAAGGAAGGTCTTCTTCCGGAAGATTCGCGTTCGCCTCGACATTAGGCCGAGCTCGACGGCGGGAATCTTTTTGGACCACGGAAGTCGCGTCTTGTGGTTCGACCGCTGAAGTCGTCGGCGTGAGTTTCGGCTTGGCGCTTCCCCGATCAAAGCCTGGATCGTCGCCGGGCAATGGGACTTTGTCACCTGCTGGCGTTTCCGGATTAAATGTCGGAGCGTTTCCAGAACTGCCTGAAGGGCTTTCGTAAGTCGTTGAGCCACCAGAGTTTCCAGGCGGCATTAACGTTGGTCCTGACGGGGCCGTCCCGGGAACATAAGGGGTGCTTCCATTTGTCGGATAGGGGTACGTTCCCCCTGGCTGATAAAATGGACCGCCGGGAAAACCGGTCGATGGCTGTTGAGGCACCACCGATGGGCCAGGAGCGTAGTATCCCGTGGGATAACCCCCACGAAAACAACAGCCGGGCGTCGCAAGGACGAGCAGCATAACGGCGCAAATAAAATGGATTCGCATGCGACCAGTCCTTCAGAACTGACTCGGAACTGTCGACGCACCCGCCGCCCCCCAGCGTCGGACCGGGCGGGATTGTATGGATGCGGCAGGTTGTGTCCAGACCGATTCGGCAACAAATGCCTGAGTGCGAATCGTCGGATCCAATTTCTGACAGCAACTTGTTGTAAAAACGGCGATTAGTCGCGGGTCGGCATCCGTCGTGCTGTTTTAACCGCACCACGAAGAGAAGCGGGTAGGGAGCGGCGGGAATGCCGTCAGCCGAGGCGTCATTTCTGATCGGGGTATTGCGAAAGGACCGATCCCGGGGCAACGCTCGAAGAAATCGGCTGTACGCCGATTCGCCTGCGCCCATGGCTGTGGGTGAAACTAGAAATGCCTCGCTATTGGAATTTGGGTGGCCGCTTCTCGTTAAACGCAGCAATTCCTTCCTGAGCGTCCTTCTGCCCCAGACAATGAATGTAGGCAGCCGTGTCCGCAAGAAATGCCTGCTTTGATTCAACCCCTTCGTCGGCGTGTAGCAGTCGCTTCGTGAGACTCAGCGCTTCCGCCGGTTGTTTAAGTAGTTGCAAAGCCAGTTCACGCGCGGCGGGGATCACTCGGGATTGCGGCACGACGTCGTGTACCAGTCCGTATTGTTGTGCCTGTTGTGCCGTGATCTGTTTTCCCGTCAGGCATAGTTCCAGTGCTCGGGCCTTACCGATTAAGGCGGTCAGTTGAGCCAGCCCGTAACCGGGGGGCCATCCGAGTTTTATTTCGGGCATGGCAAAACGAGTGGAGTGGGCGGCAATTCGAAAATCACACGAATAGGCACAGACGCAACCTGCTCCGAAAGCAACTCCATTGACGGCAGCGATGAAGATTTGAGGCAGCCGTTCCCAGGCCAGGTAGAGCGATGCCTGACGGTGACTGAGTTTTGTCGCTTCGGCCAGATCCAGCGTACCGACCTCCCTTACATCGTCACCCGCACAGAAGGCTTCGCTTGAGCCGGTCAAAATGACGATGCGGATTTCGGAATGACCGGCCAACCAGGCATTCAATTGCTCGAAGTCGGTTGTCATCTGTCGGTCAACGGCATTCAATTTTGCGGAGCGGTTTAGCGTCACGATGACGACCGGTCCGTCGCGTTCAACGAGCAGTGTCTTGAGCGGCGACAGTTCGGCTTTATTGGCTTCGATAAACGAGGGCACAATGACTGCTCCGTTCAATTTGCTGGTTTTTTCAATCAACTTCGACACGAACCGCTCGACTTGAATGATAGCCCGGCGATGTGTTCCCCGACCGATCTGTTCGTGTTCGTCGAAGGCCGCAATTTCAAAATCAACCAATCGACCATCAATGGCGGTGACGCGTGCTTCGGCTCGAACAACAGAATTAATCGGTGTTGCGGCCATGTGCTCAACGACGATGTTCACTCCCACCGATTCTTCCGAATCGTCCAGAAAGGGACGCAATGCCTCGCGAGCCGCATGTTCCATCAGATTGATCATCGCGGGAGTGCAAAACACAATCGCGCTGACGGATTGCATCGCCCCGAGATGAATGACGTCCGCTCCTCCGACCTTCAGACCGAGCGTCCCCGTTGTGCCAACTTTCAGCCCAGGTTTCATCGAGCGTTATTTCCTGATAGGGCGACGTCATGATTTTTCTTTGGGCTTCATCTTAATGTACCACTGCTTCGGAGTCCTCTTAGAAGCAGTAGTTTTTCTTTCCTCTGTTGTAAGAGCACTGCTTGACGGAAGACCGTCAAACAGTGGCACTTGATTCAGTGAAACCCCTGTTTTCTCCGAGAATAATCCCTCTTAGTGTAACCTGATTGCGCACTATGAGCCCGATTCGCGTTCCATTCGGTCGAGAGCACGCAGTTTGCGATCGGCATCGAATGTCGGTGGAGGGAGTGTGACCGCAAGTCGCAAGGCCTCATCTGGAGAAACATCCGATCGGGGCCGTCCTGATCCACGAAAAACCGGCAGCGATTGTTTGATCGCGATAATCTCGCGCCGCGTCCGGCCTTTGGGCGAATCTGGCCAGCGATCCGGGTGAGGCGTCCAGTTGAAAAACAAAGGGACAACCTGCTGCATGTATTTCCAATAACCTGGATTATCGGTTTGCAGAATGAACAGTCCATCGGGGACGAGTGACCGATGGACGAGTGCCAGAAATTCCGGAGTGATCAGTCGGCGATGGACCTGGCTTGCTTCGTAGTAAGGTTGCGGATGATACACGTGAATCTCGGCAATCGTTTGCGGAGCAATATAATCAGCCAGCAATTCACGACCCCCAATCACGGCAAAACGGACATTGGTCAGGCCCCGTTGGTTTGCTCGGCGAGTCGCATACCGGATCACAACCGGGAGGACGTCTGACGAGAGATGATCGATACCCGGTCGCCAGACGGCCGAGGCGAGTGTCGATCGTCCATTGCCGCAGCCGATGTCGAGCATCACAGGGGCAACGCGTCCGAACAGGGCTTTGAAATCGAGCGGACCCGGCGGCGGCAGTTTTTTCACTGCTGTTTGGGTCCAACTCTCTGGCGGCACGATTTCGCCTGGAACCGGCACACCGAACTCACGTTCAATCTGCCGGCGCGGACGTTCAAAAGGACTATTAGGTGGCACCACGATGTTCCAGTCAAGTTTCGGCTGAGCATATCACTTTTTGGGTTTGGCAAGAAATCGACCGCCTTAACGTCGGTATAAAAACTTGCACAAATCAACATTTGTTGTGATATCGCTTTCGTGTGGAAGCTTCCCCGCGTAGCGATAAATGAAGCCGGGAATGTCCAGTTCATGGGCAGAACCGTGCGACCTGTAATCGGGTGCAAGCTTTTCTCGTTCTTCCTTGGAGTGACCAAACACGACATCTTTCACTGCCGTGACCCACAGGTCGCCGATCCGGTAAGGATTCAACTTGTACTTCTTCGCGGCTTCTTCGCGAGTCAGTATCTCTTCGATTCCGTCAATGTCGCGAAGTGCTCGAATCACGCGGTCGGTATCATCGGGCGACTTGAGATAAATGAACGCCGTTCCTCCGAAACCGCCGTGGTGTTTCGGGTACTGATCCCTTTCGGCTGACATGGCGATCTTGATGTCGATCTCTTTCCTCGCCAAAGTCTTGTTCAGGTTCAGCACGGTCGACTTGGAATTCAGTCCATGATCGGGAGCGATGATAAACGCCATGTCGGGATCAGCCTCGGCCGCTTCGGCGAGAAACTGATCAACCGTCTTCAAATGGACTCGTGATTCCACAGATTCCGGCGCGAATTTGTGCATCGGGTAATCCGTGGTATGGACCAGGAACAGACCGACTTTCGGTTGAGTCTTGATCAGATCAATCGCCACTTTCCAGACCCAATAGTTCACATCCGGCGAATAAATCTCGGGCGCCTTACCGTATCTCTCGACGATTTCGGCAGGTGGATCCTGCGACCCGATCGCCAATGCCGTCCCTTGCCGCATCAGAGGAATCGTTTTCTGTTTGGCAGCGACGATCATCGAGCGGACGCCGAATCGACCCGCTCGTTGAAACATCGTGGCGGCGGTCAGCAGGCTGCTGTCCGACATGAACAGTTCCTGGTCGTTGTCGGCGTCCCAGTAAGAATTTCCCGTGATGCCGTGTTCGTCCGCGTGAACTCCGCAGCAGATCCCGGCCATATTCGTATTGGTGACTGCCGGCATGACTCCTTGAATCCGCTTGTAAAATCCGTTTTTTTCCCAACTCTTCAGGGTTGGCATCGACGAATTCTCGTAATAGTCCGATCCAAATCCATCGAACATGACAACGCAAATCCGCTGCGGCGCTCCGCTGCCGGGACGCGTCGAAGCGGCCCGGGCTGGTTGAGTCATCAATCCGGCCAACGTGCCGGTCATTGTCCCGGCACCAACGGTTTTCATGAATCTACGCCGAGAAATATCATGTACGACAGGCATTGAGATTCTCCTGTGATGGCTTCTTCATCCGTTCCGAACATAGAACCGCGAAAAACGACTGAGCACAAAATACGACCGCTACGATGTCGTCCGAAGGGGACGCGATGCAGTGCAACAGTCCGGGCAAACTGTGCTGTTGCCGAATCCTGATCGGGGCCATCGACGACGACCAACTGAAATCGGCGCCAGGAAACATACCAAAATCTCATCCTGAAGGATGCCCAACGGGAAATGTCTGTTTTGTGTCGAAGATCAGAACTTCAATCAAAACGAACAATGAAATCCTCGGGGCGGCTGAGAACACACCCAGTTTCCCTCGCTTTGGCATCGCCATGGCATCTCGAGACACAAACACGCTGCCATTACGGAAGGCATCGGCAGTTTTGCTGATCGGAACCAGTCGATTGAGTCCTCGTCTCCGTGCGTTACAATCCCCTTTGCGAATAATTCCACCCGCCACAGATCGCCAATAGAATGGCCGCGCGGTGAATCTTGCCGATTGAAAAACCGCTTTGCGGAAGGGATTCCGGTTATGTCCGATGCTGCGATTGATTCTATTTCGGTGAACCAGACACAACCGTTTGCTCATTTGCACTGTCATACTCACTACAGCTTGCTGGATGGGGCGAACCGGATTGATCAGGTGGTCAAGAAGGTGAAAGACGCGGGGATGAATTCTCTCGCAATCACCGACCATGGCAACCTTTACGGGGCGCTTGAGTTCTACAACGAGTGTCGTGGCGCGAGCATCAATCCGATTCTGGGCCTGGAAGCGTACATCGCACCCGGTTCGCGGTTTGATAAATCGGGTGCTTCGCGCGTCAAAGAGGCGTGCTATCACCTGACGCTGCTCGCGATGAATGCGGCCGGTTTTCAAAATCTGGTCAAGCTTTCTTCGGCTGCATTCCTGGAAGGCTTTTATCATCGCCCTCGAATCGACAAGGAAATTCTCGAAGCACACAGCGAAGGGCTGATCCTGCTTTCGGGCTGTGCCGCTGGCGAACTGTCACAACTTCTGCTGGGTGGACGGGACGAAGAAGCAGAAAAACTGGTTGCCTGGTATTCGAAGGTCTTCGGCGACCGCCTGTATATGGAAATCCAGAACGCCGGGTTCGATATTCAGAAACAGTGCATGGATATGACCGTCGATCTGGCAAATCGGATGGGACTGCCGCTCGTCGCGACGAATGATGCTCACTATCTCAATCAATCCGACGCGGCCATGCACGATGTGCTGCTGTGCGTGAACACAAAAGTTGAACGGTCAGACATCAATCGGATGAAGATGGACACCGACCAGTTGTTTGTCCGGACTCCTTCGGAAATGTATGACGCATTTCCTGGTTTCGAAGACGCGGTCCGGCGTTCGCAAGAGATTGCCAACCGAGTCGACATTCAACTCGATCTCAAGTCGCGGCACTATCCCGTCTTCCAGCCCCCTGAAGGCAAAAGGGATATCGACTATCTGCGTGAGTTATGCGACGAAGGGATGATCTTCCGGTACGGAGCCGACGGAATCACTGCCGCTCATCGCGAGCGGATGGATTTCGAACTTTCTGTGATCGAGAAGATGGGCTACGCCAGCTATTTTCTGATCGTCTGGGACTTCGTGCGGTTTGCCGTCGAACAGGGTATTCCATGTAGTGCAAGAGGTTCGGCGTGCGGTGCCATCGTGGCGTACGTGCTGAGGCTGAGCCACGTCTGTCCGCTGGAATACGACCTGCTGTTCGAACGATTCCTCGACCCCAGTCGAACAGAACCACCCGATATCGATATCGACTTCTGTCGTGACCGGCGTCAGGCGGTCATCGATTACACCAAGCAGAAATACGGCTCGGCGAACGTTTCACAGATCGGTACGTTTGGAACGCTGAAGGCCAAGGCGGCGATTCGTGACGTCGCGCGAGTGCTGTCGATTCCGCCAAAGGACGTCGATGTCATCGCCAAGATGGTCCCTGAGACGCTGAACATCACTTTAGACGAGGCGATCAAAGAGAGCTCTGAGCTGCAGGATCTTTACAATAGTGATCCGAAGATCCGCGAGGTGCTGGATCTGGCGAAACAGATCGAAGGACTGGCCCGAAGTGCAGGGACTCACGCGGCAGGGGTCGTTGTTTCGGACCGGCCGATTTCTCAGTACATCCCGCTGCAGACGATCACGGGTAAAACCGACGTCATCACTCAGTGGGAAGGTCCGACGGTTGAAAAGGCCGGACTGCTGAAGATGGACTTTCTGGGTCTTCGCAACCTGACGATCCTCGACAAGGCGGTCAAGAACGTCAAGAAGCATCGCGGCGTGGAAATCGATCCCGTCAAGCTGCCGCTGGATGATAAGCCGACCTTTGCTCTACTTCAGCGGGGTGAGACGAAAGGGATCTTCCAGCTCGAATCCGGTGGGATGCGCGATCTGTTGACCAAGATGAAGCCGGACAAGTTTGCGGACATTATCGCGACGTCTGCGCTCTACCGGCCTGGTCCGCTGGAAGGGGGGATGGTGATGACGTACGTCGACGTCAAACACAAACGCCTGCCGCTTCCACGCCTGCATCCGATTATCGATGCGATTCTGGACGAGACCTACGGCGTCATGGTCTATCAGGAACAGGTCATGCGGATTCTGAACCGACTGGGAGGGATCGAACTTCCACAGTCGTATCAGTGTATTAAGGCGATCAGCAAGAAGAAGCTCGAAACGATCGCCAAGTACCGGGCCCAGTTCCTGGAAGGTGCCAGCAAAAACAATCTCGCCGAAGCCAAAGCGGTTGAACTGTTTGGCATGATCGAGAAATTCGCAGGATATGGTTTCAACAAAAGTCATAGTACGGCTTATGGAGCGGTCGCTTACCAGACGGCGTATCTGAAGGCGCATTATCCTCCTGAATTCATGGCAGCACTGTTGTCGTGCGAATTGGGTGAGACTGACAAACTGGTCGAACACGTTGACGATTGCCGTCGCATGGGGATCAATATTCTCCCTCCCGATATCAATGTGGGGGACGTGGAATTCTCGGTCCTTGGTGATCAACTGACCTTTGGTCTGGGTGCCATCAAAGGAGTTGGCGAGGCGGCGATCTCGGCGATTGTGGCCGAGCGTAATAAAGGTGGCCCGTTCAAAGACATTTTTTCGATCGCCGAACGTTGCGATCCCAAGCACGTGACCAAAGGTGTGCTTGAACTGCTCGTCAAAGCGGGAGCCTGCGATTGTCTGGGGGGGCGTCGTGCCCAGCAGTTTGCCGTGATCGAACGAGCTGTTCAAGGTGCCGCTTCGATTCAGCGCGATAAACAGCGGGGCCAGAAAAACCTGTTCGGAGGGGATGACGAAGTCGTTGTCGGAACTGCAGGCCCATCCACGTTGCCGGAGGTTCCCGAATGGTCAAAACGAGAGATGCTGGCCTTCGAAAAAGAAGCGCTGGGCTTCTTTTTGACCTCGCACCCGCTGGCGGAAATGTCGTCAGTCATCAAGCAATTCTCGACGCACGAAGCCAAGCAGCTTGCCGAGGCGGGTGAGAACGAAGAAGTCGTCCTTGGCGGAATGGTCTCGGCCATCAAGAAAGCTCAGACAAAAAAGCCCAGTCGAAACGGACACCAGAAGTATGTGAACTTTGACTTCGAAGATCCGACCGGTGTCGTTCGCTGCATCATGTGGCCGGAAGAGTTTGCCCGGCTTGGTGAAAAAGTTGAAACTGAACAGATCCGCTTTGTTCGAGGCAAAGTCGACAAGCGCAGCCGCGAACCGAACGTCATCGTCGACGCGATGTGGACACTGGAAGAAGTAGAGAAAGAGTTCACCAGACAGGTGCTGATCAAATTCCAGAAGGGTCTGCACGATATCCATGCCATCGAACGGGTTCGCGACATCATTCAAAAGACACCCGGCAAGGCCGAAGTGATTCTCGTTGTTGACTCAGCGGGCGAAGGTGATATCCGCAAACGGTATATCAGCCTAAAG
Source organism: uncultured Schlesneria sp. (assembly GCA_903899985.1). Classification (GTDB taxonomy): domain Bacteria; phylum Planctomycetota; class Planctomycetia; order Planctomycetales; family Planctomycetaceae; genus Schlesneria. Next base: position 15,981 of record CAIULL010000204.1, on the reverse strand, counting down.
CCCCTGGAACAAAAAATCAGCGTCAATCGTGAATTAAGGCGCGAATTGACCGAGACAATCGGCGAAGAAAACGTGAAGTTCGTGGCCGATCTGAAGAAGAAAGGTTCGAACGGACAAAGCATCGGAAGATAGCACGGCCTGCCTGCCTGCACCAAGGCAAGCAAATGGCACGCGACCCCACCCCCTCCACGGAGGTGGTCATAGGGCCTTCGCACCAGGGGAATCGGCAATAGGTGAGTCTGACTTTAACCGTCAGCGCTAGGGCCAAGGCCCGTTAACCACCCCCGTAGAGGGGTGGGGTTGCGTTTGGCTTGCGTACATTTCCCTCATTTTTCCGCAGAGATATCCTTCGCACCGTTGCCACCAAACAGTCTTATTTCAACGTAAAGGCGGCCGTAAATTCAGGTCCGTCGACACTGGTTACGCCGTTTGCTGCGGAACCCTTGTATGTCTTGGGCGACTCGATAAACGTGGCCGTCACAGTACCCATCTCGCCGACTTTTACCAGGCCGGCGTGAACGGCAGCGGCAGCGAGATCGCTGCTGGTGGTGTAGGTGCCAGTACCAATCACCTGCCCCTCGACCTTACCTGTCACGGCAAACAGCACAGACTGACCAACCATGCCGTTGTACGCCTCGAGGTTACCCGGATTTGGAGTCGGTTCTTTGGTCGCTGCTGGATCAGTTGAGGCAACTGTCGTGACTGTTGCACTGACTTTGACTGCCAATTCCTGCGGTGTCAGAAATCCATCATGATTCTTATCGAGTCGTTTGAATTCCGCGTATTTCGAGCGTTCCCATTCGTAGAGACCGATCTGTCCGTCCCCATTCTTATCATAGGCCTGATACTCTTTGGGCAGCGGCGATGTTTTCACCTTCCTGGTTTGAGTCGTATCAGCGACGTAATAGAGCGTGTTCGGAAGGACATCCACGTCTTCGCTTTTATCGAACCCGATCCAGTGAATACGGATCTGCTTATCGCGTTTCAGCTCGATGACTTCCACGAGATAGTTCTTTTTATCCCAGATACCGACAAGTTTGGTACCAACCGTCAGCTTTGCGTCATTGTCGACCTGTTTTCCGGCAACGATGTTAGGCGGAATTTCTTCCTTACCCAGCGAAAAACTCGCCGTCAGAAAAATCAGAATCGACGCCAGGCAGAATCGTAACATGACAGCACCTCAACTTCGCTCTGGAAGACCCCACTCGAATGTATCGTGGGAAACTTAACCGATTCACTCTATTGTGCCATACAAATGAGAATTCAGCTATCTTTTTCCCCGATTTCCACCAGATCGGCATCAACTGCCGATGGCTGATGATCCGATGTTGCTGATACGCCGCCGCAGGTGGTTCGCCGGGAGCGCCCGCTCCATGAACCGAAGAAACCTTATCGAGACTGAAAACGTCAAGTTTCTGAGCTGTGTATTCGTTCGAAGTGTTCGAACCGCCCCAAGGCAAACTGGTTGGATTGCAGTAATCGTATGGCTCGTACTGGTAAAACAGTCGTTGAAACGGCGAGGCACACTTCAGCGGTGTCGTCGTTTATCCAGTGGTTTTTTCAACCGGCGATGTTGTTTCGCGCATCACTGGTCGCGGGGGTCGTTGCGCTTTGGCCTTATGTCGCTCAAAAACTGCCGTCGCTTGAGGGGCGTCCCGAATACCAGATTTCGTTTACAGAAATTCAAGTCAGTCCGCTTCCGAAACACCCGGTTCCGCAGAATCTGGTGGAACAAGTTGCAGAGCAGTCTGGGGTTCCATCGAAGATCTCTTTACTCAGCGAAAGTTTGACATCGGATATCGCGGCGGCATTTCGCCGCCATCCGTGGGTTGCAAAAGTCGTTCGAGTTCAAAAATCGTTTCCCGCAGCCGTCACCGTCGAGCTGGAATATCGTCAACCCGTCCTGATGGCTCAGGTTCAGGGGGGACGAATTCCTGTTGATATTAATGGAGTCCTCTTGCCGACTGCTGATTTTTCGGCGAGCGATACGAATCGCTTTCCTGTGATTCAGTACTCGGGTACGAAACCCAAAGTCCGTCCGGGAACGACGTGGAATGAACCGAACATCCTTGCGGCGGCGCGACTGGCGAACCTGCTGGGTGAAAAGTGGAAACTGCTGAAGCTGGAAGCGATCGTTGTTCCTCAGCTTGCGGAGCCGTCGACCGACCCGAAAGATATTCCGCTTGAGTTAACTGGTGTCGGTGGTTCGCGAATTGTCTGGGGTCGAGCACCAGGAAGCGATCATCCCGGTGAACTGGAGCCGACCCAGAAAATCCGCCGCCTCGAAAAATACCTTGCCGACTACGGAGACTACGGTCAGCCGCACGGGCCGTATGAGATCGATATTCGGCACTGGCAGGAGATCACTCGTCGCCCGTTGACGCCGCCGCAGGCACAAGTGAAACCTTCAAAGTCGCAGCGACCGAATACGAAAAAAGCTGCTGACGCGGGCAGCGGGAAACTTCGCGAAGCAAACGCCCCGCAAACTGAGAAAAAACGATAGCGTTTCGCTCTGGGGTCGGGTGTTCCAATTTCAAAAATCGCCGATCGAGTTCGTTACGCTAACGAAAATGGCTCAGTCGGCCAATTTAGAAATTGGAACACCCGACCCCCTTTTGAATAACCCTGCAATCGAAGAGCACTGCTTGACCGGGTACGGTCAAGCAGTGGCACAAGGAGTTTTATCTCTATCCACGCGCGAACGAACCAGCGGTGCCGGCTACGAATTCGCCGCACCTGTTTATTCCTGCTTTCGCAAGCTCCACCACATGTTTTTCGGCAGCATTCCGATGCCGATAATGACCAGATTCACAAGGATAAACAGTCCGAGATTTCGCAGTGTTCCCTGCTTGAAACCATACGAGTGCAAGCCTGCTCCTAACGCGTTGACACCCCACCAGGACCAGCTAACGAAGATATTGCCGCCGACGGCCAGCACTGCCAGACCTCGTTCTTTGACCATCCCACCCCAGCGGGCGTGAAGCGCGAGAGCGTTCCAGAGCACGATAATCAGCGCGGCATTTTCTTTCGGATCCCAGCCCCAGAAACGACCCCAGGAATCGTCGGCCCAAAGTCCACCAAGCACCGTTCCGACGAAACTGAAGAAGATCGAGAAGCAGAGCGTCCCATAGATCATGCGGTAAATGTCACGGCCGTCGCTGGCGGACAATGACGGGGTACAGACGCCACGTACGATGTACGCGACGCCGAACAACCCCGCGAGGTACGTCGTGGCGTATCCGAGCGTAATACATGTCACGTGAGTTGCCAGCCAGAACTGTGTGTCGAGGACGGCTTGAAGCACGGTAAATGTATCACCGTCATTGGCAAGTCCATCCGCAATTTGTAAGGTGGCATAGCCTGCGACGGCAGCGACAATGTTGCCGATCCCGATCCGGTAAATCACTTCGAACATCAGTCCGAACAAGACACAACCCCAACCGATGAAGACTGCCGACGAATATAAACTGGTCACCGGCGGCCGACCGGAAATGATCAGTCGAGCCAACAGTGCTGCCGAGTGCAGCACGAGAGTCACGAGCAACAGATAGAAGGCGGCTCGGTTAAATCCACGTGGCCAGAACAGCCAGCCACAGGCACCAAGAATGAAAGCGATCAGGTATAAGACGCTGGTGTGAGTGAACGGTCGGACGAAGTTGAAGTACGATTCCAGCCGGATCACCGAAGGTTTGACGTCTTTCGGATGCTGATCGTTGACCAGTTTCAGCAGGCTATCAACCGCCTGGTTAAACTCCGGGGCCTTGTCTTCGGAAAACGCTGTCAGCAGTTTCTCCCAAGTCGCTACCGTCTGGCTTTCCTGGCCATTCTTTTTCATACGGTTTGGCAGGTCGATCAACCAGGCACGCGAAAGGATATGCCATTTTTCTTCATCGTTGCTCGGCCAGACGGCGAAGACAGGTTGACCTTGTTCTTCCATCACTTCAGCAAATTGGCTGACCATCTGAAACGAACGCAGTACTTCCTGTTGTGACTCACCCCGAATCCGGTGTTGCAGTCCGAACGCGAAAGCGAGGTTATCGAACGTAGAAACTTTATCACTCAGTTCCAGCACTTTTTTCTGGTAAACGCTCAGTTGCTTCCGATCCTTTTGAGCCTGCGTTCGGGCGAGCTTGACCTGCTTTTCAAATTCGTCCTGATTGGCCCGGATATCGGCTCTCGAATAACGCATTCCCTCACGTTTCTTGACGCCGATCGTTTCTTGCAATTCAAGGTTTTCGACGCGGAAAATCTCTCGTTCTTCTGAGACCTTCGATTCGGAAATCACTTCCAGCAGCCATTGAATGGCAGGGATCTTCCGTTTTGAATCTTCGTCACCAACCGTAATCTGGGTTCGTCCAGAGATCGTCAACAAGGCTGCTGCTGCTGCCGTATCAATCGGCTTTGTCCGACCTTCGGAAACAACCGGAATCTGACCAAAGCGGTAGAGGTCCATCGACAAGGTTTTAGGTTTTGGCGGAACCGCAATACCGCTGATATAGGCTGCAGCGCAACCGGCGATCGCAAATGCGAAAGCTGCCGACGCCCATCCGGACGCGTTTTCGGTCGGAGAAAGTACCGCGACCGGCTCCAGGGATTTTTTGGGTTTAATACCCAGTTTTTCCGCCAGCTTCGCTGCCCGCTCGGATTCTTCTGCGGAAATAACGTCACCTTTGGTCAGGAATTGAACGAGCAGGATTAAGAAATGAGTCAACATTCCGATGCCGACGAGCATGCAGCCAACATAAGGCATCATCCAGCCGGAATTGGCGACGACGGACAGCGTCGCGTGCTCGGAACCGGTACGCGAGTCGCGGTAATACCCGCTCTGATAAAACGTTTCGTCGGCGAAACGTAACGGGTTATTCATCCAGATCGTCTTGTCTTCGTCGACGTTTCGAGCCGTATCGCGAATATGGACTTTTGATGCGTAATTTCGTGGCGTACTTGTCCCGAGATAATCTTCTTTCTTTACGTCAATCAGTTCGAAAACATAAGGCTTGTAATAGCGTTTCGGTCTGAGAGCGATTTGATAAGACTTCCCGTCATACGAAATCGTGTCGAATTCGTCGCTCATTGAAAGCATCCAGCTGACGAGATACGTTCCGATCGGCTTGTTATCCACCTTGGATTCGAGAGTGACGTAAGCAGCAGGCTGGTCGACGCGACTGTCATTATCTGTCCCCGCGCCAGGTTGCTTTTCATCAGCCATCCATGAAAGGCCATTACCTTTTGTCGCCGGGTTCTTATCCTTCGTTGAGGCCGCGCGAATATCTGCGTTCTTCAGATATCCAGAAACCGTGATCCTGAAGGGAAGATCTGGGTGATCAATCGGCTTGCCGCTCAGCAGAACAGATTTAGGAATCGCGACGACTCGGTCTTCTTTCGAGTCAGTGGTGTCAATCACCGCGAGTTCGATCGTGCGAATATCCTGAACGAAATTCGTTCGCTCTCCCTCCACGAAATTCATCTGAGTTTCTACCGCTGTCAGGGCGACGTGCAGTTCATAGAACATCATCAGACCGATACCGCCGTGCAGCAGAACGATCCCCGCTCGTTTGCCAAACACAATCCAGCAACCACCCAGCAGTGCGATTGAAGTGGCGGCTCCTTGCGTTAACTGCCACAGAATTCGAAGCGATGCATCGCTCGGTCGTCCTGCCTGTCCACGTGCGACGATCCACGCGAGAAGCGCCGCCAGGCCGACTCCTGTTGCTGCCAGCAGCCCTCGCAAGAAAAGTTGGCGAACCCATTTATCACCCGATTTCGACAGCGGTTGCTGGCACAGCACGACGAAACCAAACCCGGCCGCCAGCGCCGCCAATCCCAGTAGTCCCTGATAGCCGATCCATTGAGTGCTGTAAGGAACCAACGGTTCAGACATAATCCCCTTGGAGTTTCCGCCGGCGGCGATGATGGCCCAGGTCATGACACAGCCGACCGCGATGCTGACGAAACCAGCAAGCAGCCGCGATCCGGTGGCGACCGCTTTGAAGCGGATCAGATGGGCGGAGACCAGATTGACCGCCAGCAGCAATCCAAGAAGCTTTCCTCCGGGGAAGTAGATACCTCCCGGCACCGTCAATGGATTTTCAGGAAAAAATGAGGCAGGAAAGAAGACCTGGAAGGGGACCCAGGCGAACCAGCAGCGGAAATAAAGGCCGATCACTTCCCAGATGTCTTTATCGACTTGAGCAAAAGTCCCGGCGAGGATCAGAAAGATCGACAACGCAAACAAGACGACCGTCAGCTTCAGCGACGCGGCGGGTTCCAGGATCCGTTTAATTCCCGTCCAAAGCGCATTCTCTGACGATTCCTGACTGACGAAACTATCGGATGTCATTACGCCTGTTGCCATCAAACACCTCACCATCGAACGGGGTTGATTGGGGTTCTTATATTTCCCGGATCTGGCTTTGCCGGGGAAAGACCGAGTCGATTAATCCGGATTCTACAACTGCAGCGACTTGAGAAATTCAACGAATCGCTCGCGTTCTCGCTCGACCAGCGGAGTATCACCCGCCATCTTTGCAAACCACATCTGGCCTTGATTCTCGACAATGACTCCGAAAATCGAACGTCCCTCCTGGGACATCTCGTACAAGTTGCCTGCCATTTGACCAACCTCCACCTTTTTGGCGGCGGCAGCCAGTTGCTCTTCAGTCAGCGGACCAAGCCCGACTTGTCCACGCCAGCGGTTCACGTTCAGAAGCGGACTTCCGCCGGCCGAGGTGACTGTGATCGCCGCTTTCATGTCACCGTCCAACACCTGCAGCGAAACCGTCGCAAACTTTGCTGATGGTCCCTCGGTCCATCCTTCAGGTTTCTTGTAGGGTGGCGCCGATTTTTCGGCACCTGGTTCGGCATTCGCCTGGCTTGGGCTGGCTGACTGTACGGGAGGGGTCATCGCTGGTGGTTTCGGACGGGGTCGTCCGACCAGGTTTGTCCAATAACCTTGGCCGTCCGCGATCGGAATCTGCTCGGACTGATCCTCAAGATCTTCGTTCCTGATCGGCGGCAAAGATAACTGCCCCCGCCAGCGATTGATGTTCATCACGACCTGCTCGGCTTGCGGTAAGTCATCTCGGCCTGGGAACTTCGTCACGGTCATTTCGAGTGGCGGTTCCCCGTCCAGAATCAGGGTCGCATACCGCATTTCACTCGCGCCCAGTTTTTTCCAGCCGGTGGGGAGTGTCCATTCCACCTGATCGTTCGTGGGAAACTGCAGCGACTTGAGAAACTCACGCACGTCGTTTTCGCGAGCTGTCACCGCGTCGACGCTCCCCTGCAGCTTGAAGAACCACAGAGTGGTCGCTCGTGGCACGACCAGTCCGATCATCCGTTCGGGCTTCGGATGCGCCCGTTCAAAGTCCGCAAGATATTCTGTTGTTTGCAGAGATTCATGTTTCACGACGGGATAGCTCGTGATCTTCTCGACCTTTTCGCAACCACACATCCCGGCGCAACAGACAAGCAACCAACCAGAAGACGCGACACCAAACGGCGTAATTGTGTTGAGCTTTGACACGGCAATACTCTGTCTTAAAGGCAGGGAGCAGGCAAAACACGACCGAATTGACGATCGAGTCAGGTGGGCAACCGGGCGGGACGATCTCGGCAGTTGCATTGAATTATAGCGATGCGTACTTCGGAAAGCACCAGAGAAGGTCATTCTCAATCGTTTCGCCATGCTGGTCGTGTCAACTGACCTGCCTTCACAATTCCCCCTTGCATCACCGCGATGAACCGTTCCCGGTTCTCCAGAATGGAGATGTCGGCGAGAACATCTCCTTCGACCACGAGAATGTCGGCAAGCTTGCCTGTTTCAAGAGTCCCCAATTCGTGCTCACGTCCAAGGATCTCAGCACCCGTTTTCGTTGCACAGGTCAGCGTTTCCAGCGGAGTGAATCCGACGTAATTGACGAAGAATGTCAGCTCACGGGCATAGTGACCATGTGGGTTCCAGCCAAACCCATAATCACCCCCCATCCCCAGTCGGCCACCCGCCTTAAGGATGCGGCGTGCGCTTTCCGCACCGCCGTCCAAAGTTTCCTGGTGTCCGTCAATGACACGTTGCGGCAGCCCGAATTCCGGCCCCCGTTCGATACTGGCCAGTTCGAAGTACAGTGCGGGAATCACCGGAGTATTCCGTTTCAAGATCATTTCAAGTGCTTCGTCATCAACGAACGTCCCGTGCTCGATGGTGTCATAGCCTGCTCGCAAAGCGTTTTTGATTCCTTCTGTCGCTCGACAATGCCCTGTCACTTTCAAACCGTGATTGTGCGCTGTCGCGACCACTGCATGCATTTCATCGAACGTCATGCACAGCGTGTGATGGTCATTCAGGTCGGGTGAGGCCGCATCACCGGTCGGATAGGTCTTCACCCATTCGACACCATCTTTGACCAGTTTCCGTACGGCTGCTCGCGCTTCGTCCTGGCCGTTCACCAGTAACACCAGGCCCTCCATCCCGATCTTGCGAAAATCGGGATTCCAATCCATCAGTCCGCCCACGCTGCAAATCTCGCGACCGCTGGTGGCCATACGCGGGCCAGGAATCAAGTCGCTCTCAAGCGCCTTCTTCAGCCAGACGTCGACATTAAACAGACTTCCGCCGCTTCGAGCCGATGTATACCCGCATTCGAGCGCCAGTTTGGCGTTGCATGACGCCAGGATCGTGACATATTCAACCGGGTACTTGATGTCGAGATCTTCCAGCGCCTCGATGTTGAAATACGTCGGATGGAAATGAGACTCGATCAATCCCGGCATAATCGTCCCGCCACGTGCATCAATTGTCGAGGCAGATCGCTCGACCAAAGGAGCCTCTTTCGTCGGGCCGACATATTCGATGCGTCCGTCTCTCACGATCACGGTCGCATCGTGAATCGGTCCGACCCCGGTGCCGACAATCACCGATCCATTTGAAATGACGGTACATCCTGTGGCTGTTTTCATGGTGTCGATTCTCCAGGCTGCAATGAATTCTTGAGCGCGTTCAAACAAGGTCGCCGTTTTGGTGGTTTTCAAAGTCAGGATCGTGTGCCGCTGCTTCGGAGTCTTCGGCGAATGCAGTGGCTCAGGCTTCCGTCCATCGAAGAACACTGCTTGACCGAAGACGGTCAAGCAGTGGCACAGTTATTCAAAAATGACAAAGTTGACTTTCACATTACAGAGAATTTACGGCAGACGAAATGCGCCAAGTTCAATCGAATCTTTTGCAATATCCTCAATAGCGTGGTTGCCATGTTTTAGTGGCTTGGACTATAAGTCCCTCAGCGATTGCGTTGGCATCATCTTGTGTGACGATCGAGCGGAGGCGAAACATTGGATTTTGGCGATTTGGTCAGTGCGATTCGGATTGTGGAGCTGACAGTCAAACAGCGTCCTGCCGCCATTCGAGCGCTTGTTCAAGCCGCTAACTGGGAAGACGAAGGGATCGCTCCCGATACCGTTCTTCAAGCCATCGAAGAACGTGAAGCGGCTGCCCAAACCCTTGTTTCCAACGATTTTGCTCTGCCACATGCCTTCGTCGACTGGGAAGGTGATTTTCGCGTCGTCCTCGGTCGAAGCCGGTCCGGCATTGACTATGGCGTCCCCAGCGGCCAAAGCGTGAAACTGGTCGTGCTGCTCGTCATCGGACGGAAACTTCAGCAAACGCATGTCGAGGTTCTCGCCGGGCTTGCTGAACTGTTGAAACTTCCCGAGTTCCGACAGCAACTGATCGATGCAAAAGATACGAAGACGATCGATACGTTGTTGCTGGCGAAAGCAGGAATTCAGCCCGATCAGCGTCCCGTCCGTTTTCCAGGGATTCCCCGTTTGACGCAAGTTATCGTCAAGCAGGCAATGCAGTTGGTGGAATCGCTGGGGGCACAGGCTTTACTGATCGCGATCGACCGCCTCGAAAGCGTGCCGTGGGATTCGCTGGCACAATGGCAGGGTCGACTGCTGATCGTCACGACCGAGCACAGCGAAGATTTTCATATCGATCGTGAAGATACGCACGTGTTCGAAGGCTTGCACGCTTCGCTTTCCCGCATGGATCGAGCGAATCTCGGGCAACTTCTCGCATCGTCACAAAACCTGCTGCACGAAAAAACCAGTGTGATTTGTGTCACCGGCCCCGATGGACGGCGGCTCGACAGTATTACCGTCACAAAACCAGAAGCCCATTTCCGGGCGATGTTGTCCGAAAAAAACCGCCGAGGAGTCGACATCGTGCGCCCTGCTGTGATGCTGAGGGTCCTCTCTCTGGCGGTCGAAATCGCCGCCGAGGGTCGCGAAGCACATCCGGTGGGGTGCATGTTCGTTGTCGGTGACGCCAGAAATGTCCTCAGAAACGCTCAACAACTGGTCCTGAACCCGTTTCATGGATACTCAAAACAGCTTCGCAATGTCCTCGACCCCAGCTTGAGCGAGACGATGAAAGAGTACGCCCTGATCGACGGGGCATTCATCATTCAGGGTGACGGAACTGTTCTCAGTGCCGGAACCTACTTGATGCCCAAGTCGTCACCGCCGGGATTGCCGCATGGACTGGGTGCCCGACATCAGACGGCAGCCGCAATTTCAGCTCATACCCTGGCCATGGCAATTACCGTCAGTCAGTCAACCGGGACGGTCACGCTGTTCCGCAATGGCACGGCGGTCTTCACGCTTGAGCGTGCCGCAACCACGAAGTGGTAGGCCGAGATTTCTGTCGTGTGGGCTTTCAGCCCCGCGAATTGTTGTGGCGCACGGGCTGAAGCCCACTACGGCGTGACGGGTTGTGTCCAGGCTCGTTGAGGCTCGCCGATTTCTGCGGGGTTTGGATGAGGTCGCGATGACGTAATTCTCGCTCGAACGTAAAGTTCATCGCCGGAAAATGCATAGGAACCCGAGTTTCCCGTCACGGTTTTCAATACGCGGCCGATGTCGTTCGAGTATCTTCGGGTCACCGGAAGAATCTTCCCCGCCTTATCGACAACCGGTTCACTTTTGGGGTCAAACCCTTCGCGCGTTCCAATAAATTCGATCGTGTATGTCGTATCGGGATCGGGACGGACGACGACTTCAAGACTTTGCCCGGTCACCGTCACTTCTTCCAGTGTCACGCCTGATGACGAATAGAAACGACCCGCTTCCATGGCATGGATCAACGCTCCAGGATCAAGTTGTTCCGTTAAGACCATCACCCAACCTCGCCCGGGTTCACTCGCTCGAGACGGAATATTGTGATACGAGTGACCGTCGTCTGTTGCCAGACCATAAAGCAGAGGCAGGTTCAGTTCGGTCAAGCGTTTGGTGTTGATAATGTCCCAGATTCGTTCTGTGGAAGGGTGAATGTCGTCCCCCTGATTGTGAACGATTGGGTGACCGTTATAGACCTCAAAGAAATTCTCGCCCCGAATCGGTGCCAGATCTTCCGCCGTAATTCCCCAGGAAAAATTCGGATGATTCAGGTGAATCATCATCGGCCGACGAGTCCGTTCACGCTGGGCATGAAGAGCGTTCACGTCATTTTGAATTGTTTCCGAGACGCTGTTGCCACCGTGAGGTGGAATCGTCCTGACGAGATTAGACACATTCAGGTGAATCGGGTGTTTGGCGAATGAATCACTGATTTCTTCCCCCTGAATCAGCAGGAACTTGTCCTTTTCATTCAATTTGGCAAAGACTTCATCGAATCGTTTCAGACGAATTTCGTGCTTGTTGTCCTTGATTCGCTCTTCAATCCAGTCTTCGGGAAATCTGGCTTTAAGTTTTTCATAAGCGGGTTCTCCCCCTTTGGTGTGCGCAATCTCCACCCAGCGGATTTTGTCTGCAATGGTGTTATGGTCGGTGAAGACGAGGAAGTCATAGCCGTGATCGCGATACCAGACCGCGATCATTTCCAGGTAGTCGTCACCGTCGCTCCAATGGGAATGCGTATGCAGATTGCCACGATACCATTTGAGTGGGCCCGCTTCCCGCAAGCTGTCGGCGACGGCGGTTCCAGACGGAAACGGGCGCGACAGGCCGACTGCCAGCGAAATCACAAGGAAGACGATCAGCCCTAATCCCAGGGGACGAAGTCGAACAAACATTGAGCTTCTTTCAAGTTTGATCTGAACAGCAATTCACAAAAGAGGCACCTGGACTGGAAGGGTCGCTGCGGTCCGCAGTTCGATTCGCCGTCATTGGGGAAATGATTATCGGTAGATATTCGCAAATCTGACAGTTTTCGCCAAGCATCAGGTGTTTTGTGGCAGAAGTACCACCGGTTTTCAGAAAAAAATCCGCTATTAGAAAACAAACGTGGCCAGACAAACGGGTCACGGCAAACCACGGATCGTATTCCTGATTTTATCTGCACTAAAAAAATCCGACTTGCCAAACCGCCCAGCCGGTCTATCACTAATCTTGCTGTGCGACAGATTTCGATCAGAAAACATTGGCAGGATCTCGTCGACGGCTCGATGTTTCACTTCGACGCGACAGTGCGGTCATGAGTCGCACGTGGCAGATTTAATGACGGCAAGCTCGACTACGTTATCAAAGTCTAGAAAGACAAAATCATTAAGACGGCATTTCTTCAGTTTTTTGCGGCGCCCGTCACAACCTCGAATCTCACCCTTCGTGCGAGCCAACTTATCGCCGGGTTCTGCGGGATCGACAACGGCGAACAGGATTTCTCTTCCCGATGCGGCACGTCAGAAGTCGAGAATGACGGTCCGATCAAGTCAGCCGATCAATTGTCCGATGATATTGCGGTCTTCTTTCCGGGTGCAAACGCTCATTGGTTGTAAGTGCTGTTTTAAACAATGTACCAGAAGCGGGTGAGAAAACCGCTTTCCAGCAACCGAGTCTCTTCACGCTACCGATGTTGCCATAGGCCCGTCGTCGTGAGATTCTTTTTCCAGTCAGTTCCTGCAGCATGATTTCTGGAAAGGAATGTTCCCCATGACCTCACTGATTGAGTACGAACAAAGTACCGGTCTGGTTCGCGAAGTCTATGACGATATCCGCACGACTCGCCAGACGGACGAGATCAACAATTTCTGGAAGGCGATCGCCAACCACCCGCCAACTCTTCAACGGACCTGGGCCATGTTGAAAGAAGTCATGGGTGGTCCGGGCGAACTGGACCCCCTTGTCCGTGAACTGATCTATATCGCCGTCAGTGCCACGAATGGTTGCGATTATTGCATCGCGTCTCACAAGGCCGCCGCCGTAAAAAAGGGGATGACCGACACGATGTTCGGAGAACTGATGAGCATCGTCGGTGCAGCCAACATGACAAATCGACTGGCCAATGGATTTCAGGTCCCGGTGGACGAGAAATTCAAACGGCCAGTCTGATCCGTTTTGTCAGGTGACTTATTCGATCGGCTTCTCGTTACCTTTGTCATCGCGAAGGAACGGCTTTTTCACCTGAACACCGATGGTCGGTTTCGTTTCGCGAATCCAGATGTTGCGGAACCGCATGGGATTGCCATGGTCCTGCAGGCGAATGGGCAGCTTGTCCGCGTGCTTTTTGTACTGTGGCGGACGGTTGTAAGGGGTATCACCTTTCAATTCGAAATGGTTCAGGATCAGAATCCCATTATGCAAGGCGGTGATATAGGCAGGTGATTTCAGCGATCCGTCGTCGTTGAAACGAGGGCCGGTCCAGATCACGTCGTAGACGTTCCAGGTCCCCGGAGCCTTCGTTGCATTGACCTGGGGCGGGGTCTGCTTGTAGATCGCTCCCGCCTGACCATCGAAATAAGTCTTGTTTTCAAACGAATCCAGCACCTGTAATTCGTAATTATCCTGGAAGAAAATGCCGCTGTTGCCGCGTCCCTGTCCGCTTCCGGTGGCAGGCGTTGGAGCCGACCATTCGATGTGCAACTGACAGTCTCCGAATGATTCCTTTGTCCGAATATCACCCTTGACGCAAACCATCGCTCCATCTTCGATTTTCCACTTGTCGGCCCCCTGCCAGGCCGAAAAATCTTTGCCATTGAATAAGACGACCGCGTCCGACGGTGCACCGTTGTTTTCGGCGGGGACCACCAGAGCGGGCTCTTTCCACTCGATCCCATTCAGATATTCATCTGCATGCACGGGATATCCCATTCCTGAAACGAAAGCGGTTAATGCGAGACCCATCAGCCAATCAGATTTTTTCATCGGTTTCCAGTTCCTTAAGAAGATTCTGCTGATTAAGACAACGATCCTCGCGCCCGGCATTGAAGAAATACCGGCATTCTCAAATCTGATTGACGCGAGTCGAATAGGCTACTCATCTTACCGAGACTTCCGTCGATTTTCCGCTGTTCTTTCAGGAGGGGGTCGGGTGTTCAAATTTCAAAATTGGCCGTTTCAGCGATTTTCATGAATAAACTGATCAACTCGGCCAATTTTGAAATTTGAACGCCCGACCCCAGAACAGTCAGGCCAGGAATAAATTAAGGGACGCTGCCAATCGCGTGCACAGCGACATCCGCAAAAATCGGCTGAATGCCGATTCGCCGGTGTCTTCTTGTCGTTTCACCGGGCCTCGCAGAGAAGCGGGAACAGAGCGGCGGAATTGACGTCATCCGAGGGGTCATTTCACGTTGGGGCGTTGAGAAGAATCGGGGCTGGGGCAACGTTCGAAGAAATCGGCTGGACGCCGATTCTCCTGCGCCGCTGGCTGCGGGTTAAACGAATTTGACTCGCCCACTCCGTGTCGTCATTCGACTCAAATCATTAGACGGACAGGTCTTGGATTCCAGCGGGCCTGACGCAATGCTCTCAACACCGTGTGTTGCCGGCATACCCTCTCTGAATTACCTGCTCGTCGCAAATTGAGCACGCGCTACGACCCTCGGGTGTTAGTAGACTCAGAACAATCGATACGTCTTGCGCGTGAAGTCGACTTGCCCGGTCATCCGATACTCGACGAGTAAGATAACAGGAAGCTCTCATCACGTGATTACAACAAGGCCGTTCCCGACATGAAGAGCACAATTTCTGAATTCGACGAACGTCGGGCTGCGGCACGAATTGCCGAACTTCAGCAGCAGGTGCAGTCCCTGCAACAGCAACTGCTGCAGGCTCAAAAAATGAGTTCCGTCGGCGTGCTCGCGTCATCGATCACGCATGAATTCAATAATATTCTGATGACGGTGATCAATTACGCCAAGATGGGGATCCGTCACAAAGACGCGGCGATGCGGGACAAGTCGTTCGAAAAAATCCTCGCCGCAGGACATCGTGCCTCGAAAATCACGACGGGGATGTTGTCGTATGCCAGACAGCAGGGGGATCGTCGTGAACCGATGGATCTTGTTCCACTGGTGGAAGATGTCCTGGTGCTGGTCGAGAAAGACTTGCAGCGTTACCGGGTCAGACTGACGACGAAATTCGATGACCATCCGTTCGCCGCCGTCAATTCCGGGCAGGTTCAACAAGTGATCCTGAATCTGATCGTCAACGCACGTCAGGCGATGGAACAGGGTGGCAATCTGACCGTCTCCGTTCGTCAGAATAAGGAACAAGGTCAGGCCGAGCTCAGCATTCAGGACTCGGGATGTGGAATTCCGCCGGAAAAATTGCGTCGGATCTTCGAACCATTCTTCACGACGAAGACCGCTGACGAACAGGGGCAGGGGGGAACAGGTCTGGGTCTCTCGCTGGCTCGCGACATCATGGAAGCTCACGGAGGCCGGATTCGAGTGGAAAGCGCCGTGGGAATCGGCACAACATTCACGCTGAAGTTTCCACTGATCGCAGCCCCAGTGAAACCGGTAGTTGCTCAAACGGTACGATAAGCCCAAAAGACTTCAGCCACAGATGCACCTGGCCAGAGTGTTGCCGACAACCGTTTATCGGAAAAAGAGGGTAACCACGAAACAAGTGCGGCAAACAGGGGAAGGCCAGTAGAAGAAAGATGAGAACACTCATCTGCACTAATTGTCGCTAATCAGAAAATTCAAAACGCCTTTAATTCCTAGTGATTCTTATTCGTACGATTCGTGGTCAAAACTCTTTCGT
>CAIULL010000203.1 GCA_903899985.1 uncultured Schlesneria sp. | reverse complement strand
GCGCGAATTGACGTGCGTAACCGCTTCGATTTATTACTACCACGAAGGACACGAAGAGCACGAAGGAATTTGAGAACGAAACGCTTGATGTCAACTTTCCGCCTGATGCCGTGATCGTCGATTCGTCGCCCGATCATCGCGCGAGACCGTTTCATTTCATTCAATCACGTGATTAGAAAGATCGTCAAATTCCAACTTCGTGATCTTCGTGTCCTTCGTGGTGTTTCTCTGCCGGTTTCCTCTGCCCAAAAATCGTTATGTACGTAGCGGCCATTTGACAAAGACCGCCGGGCATCGGCACGGTTGTTCGGTTGAACCAGAGTGATCTCAACGAAAAAAAGCTTCGGGGCGTTACCAATTGGGAACGCCCCGCTGGCCGCTGCCGCCGATGTTAGTTCCGCTTGCGCTTGAGGGAATACGCCAAAGCTACCAGTCCGCCCAACCCTGCCAACACCGCGGTTGACGGCTCGGGGACTGCTGCTGTTGCTTGTGGGACCGTTAAAACTTCGCTAATGCCATATAGGTGAAATGCACTTGTATTGGTTGTGGCTCCTGACGCGATCCATCCACCGTTTGTGCTCGAACTCGACCCATATGTAACCGATGACTGACCTGCGTAGTGGCGGCTTTGGACGTTGGCTATTCCTTGACTGCTTGTTCCAGACCATACCGAAGCGCTATTTTGTGTTTGTCCGCTGATATCTTCGTTGACTGCATGTTGTAGGGAACCAGACCAAAGTCCAGATATGGTATCAGAAGCTGTTACTTTGGTACCATCGACGAGGTAGACAGGGATACTCGACGTGGTGGTGTTTCCGATGTGAACAATGGCGTCGGTACTACTAGTCGAAACGATTGCAAACCATGAAATGCTTTTACCGTTATACGTCGTCCCGGAGGCCTCCGACTGCACGAGATTATCGTACGTGGAAAAAGTGGTAGCAGTCGCAGCAGTAGTACCATCCGTCACAAAGACGATTCGGAATTGATCCCCTGGATTCAGCCCGCTTGGAGCGGAAATGGAGCCGGCTGATGCGGTGCTGGCGGCGATCGAGGTGGCGACAATCAGAGTCAAAGCAAAAATACTCAATTTCACAGTTAAACTTTCCCATTACGAGCACAAATGGAATGCCAACGCAGAAAGCCTCGAAAACTGATTCGAGTAACGTTGGCAGTTCGGTCTTGATCCAGATTTCATTTAGAAATGAACATACGTGAGTTCGCTTATGATACTTATTGGGAGTGCATGACCATTTCGCGCGGTGAAAGTATCCACTTCAACAAATTTGGGCAATACGATTCCCGAGAGTCCAAAAAGCCCGTTACACACGGGTCTCATCAGATAAATGGAATTTCGAGAGCGAAATCTCACACGTTTTTTTCGAAATTGTCGGAAAAAATAAAAAACGGCGGGAAATGAGTGGTTTGGATTGCAAAGCCCGGCTCAGCCGGGTGATGCGCGTCGGACGACGGGTTCAGAATTGGAGCATCGTTCGCGCGTTGTCCAGGCGAGCCGGGGTGCGTTAGCCCCCGGACCGGCTCAGCCGGGTGATGCGCGTCGCACGACGGGTTCAGAATTGGAAAATCGTTCGCGCGTTGAACGATACGAGGACTCGTCGTCCGTCACGTTCGAGAGCGGAGTTATTCACGCAAAACGGGGGGGCGTTATGGGAGAAGTGAATTCGAAACGAGCTCGAGTTCAGCGTTCTCACCGTCAAAAATGGCGGTAAAGTAATCCAGACAACCGCCGTGTCCAAGAATAATCACTTCGTCATCTGAAGAGCCAAATTCGACAAAGCCAACGGTGGATTTCCAACGGACAGTTTTGTTTTGAGCGGCGATTTCAAGCTCAACGTCCCCGTAATAAATCGTCAATTCATCGCCGGATATGCCAGCAGCCTGACTGGTCGATTCCTCATCAAGTTCAATCCCCAAAAGTTCAGCCAACGACAAGGGCAGGAGGGTTTCATCAGCACCTGTATCCACCAATGCGTCCCAGCGAGCGTCTGATTCAGGACCTACAATCCGAAGAGTGATCACTGGTCGTAGAATCAAACGGTAATCCGTTGCACCGGGATACTGACTGATATATTCGCGGTAGGGAAACTTCATCGCATTCCCACAAAACGTACATCGGACCTCGGCACTTTTTCAAAGATGGGGTCAACGACAAGGCCTTCGCGGGCAATCCGCCACACTTCTTTGATCGTGTCGGCAGACCCAACGATCTGTGAGTGGTCTGAATTCCAAACGACCCATTTCCCCGCATATTTCAAAGGGACAGCATTTGGCGAAATGGAACAAACGGGCTTCGTAGGCACGTAATTCTCCTTAGAATGAACTGGCCGAAATGATACCAGCGAACGGGATGAACAACACAACCGAAACTCGACTTTTTTCCGTCAAACGAAAAAGGGAGCCACGTTATCCATCCGCCCCCATTCCTTCCGTAGCCCCCGGACTCTTCGTACGTCACGTTTGGCTACGGAGTGAATCAAGGAAACCCAAGGGTGGTTTACGTCAAACAACGGGAAGTCCGTAGTCGCCGAATAAAGAGTCCGGACAACGCGCGAACGATGATCCAATTCTGAACCCATCGTCCGACGCGCATCAACCGGCTGGGCCGGCAACGCGCGGACGATGATCCAGTTCTAAACCCGTCGTCCGACGCGCATCAACCGGCTGGGCCGGTCCGGGGGCTGACGCACCCCGGCTCGCCTGGTTGAGTTTGCGCCAGCGTCTGCGCTTTAGGGGATGATCGACGAATCTCCACCGGCGAGTGCCACATTCGCAGAAAATTCGGGGTCGAGTTCTTTCAGTTCCTGCATGATCATTTTCTGGACGCGGGCTTTGGCCATGTAGACCGACCCGCGAGACAGTCCGGTCAGTTTCGTCACTTCGGCACCCGACTTTGATTCATTCACCAGCAGTTGAAACGCGTGCCATGTCTGCGGATTGACTCGTTGTCTGACCTGGGACATGGCGAGTTCGACCAGTTCTCGTTGCGCTTCCTGCTCGAAGTTGATGGCAAGGTCTTCATAGGCCAGCGTCGAGAAGATTTTTTGATCCTCTTCGGCATTGCTCCCCAGACGCTCCTGCCCTCGCTGAATCCGCAACCAGCAGCGTCGAGCGATCGTTCGCATCCAACCGCGAAAACTGCCGATCCCCTGGTGCTGAAATTCCCTGAACCCCGAAATGACTTCGATCATCGTGTCCTGCACGACATCGTCCACGTCATGCGACTGCATTCCCCAGTACACGCACCATTGCCTGAGCAGCGTCGAATAACGAAGCGAGAAATCACCGTAGGCCTGATGCGAACTCGTCGGCGAACGAAGCCGTTCGAGCAAGCTCAGTGGCGTGTCCGCGTTCGAATGTGATGGATCAGGCACATCGGATTCCGACGAGTGTGAGCGTATCAAGCAGAACCGCACAGCACGTTAAACCATCAATCAACCAAAATCCAGACCGGCACAGCCGGTTCATGCGCGTCGCACGACGGGTTCAGAATTGGGGTATCGTTCGCGCGTTGCCGACTGTGCCGGACGGGCAACGCCGTGAAGGACTTATTTGCCTGAAAAAGTAGGGAGATACCACTGTATTGCCGTCCTGGAAGGACACCAGTGATTAGCCGGTGGTTGAGCGAAAGCGACACCACCGGAATCGAACGAATGAAAGACAAACCAATCCCGGCGGGATTGAAGAGCGAACCAGAACCACGCATCAATTGAACACAAATCCAAAATCGACAGGAATTCTGGCATCCCTCCGGGATGCAAATGTCTTTTCCCTGACCGCTATCCGGTGGTGTCGCTGACGCTCAACCACCGGCTAATCACTGAAATGCCTTCGGCATAGGGGATTATGCGTGTTTTGACGACTCATGGTTTCCCCGAAGAATCCTTCACGGCTGTGCCGGACGGGGCAAATCTGGCAGGGGACCACTTGCAAAACGCTGCCGATCAGAGAACGGGCGAAAACATGCGGCAGAAGTTTTCCTGCAGTCGGTCCCAGACGGGTCGCTCAAACCAGGTCGCCGGGTCGATTTGTTTCGCATGAGTCAGATCTGTGTGAAACTGATGTTCCAGTTGTTCGGCAATGCTGTGATCGTACAGGATGGCACCGACTTCGAAATTAAGAAACAGGCTGCGTGCATCGAAATTTGGTGTCCCAACCAGTGACCAGCAACCGTCGATCGAGAGTGTTTTCGAATGGAGTTGCCCGTCCTGATATTCGTAGATTTTGACGCCGGCGTGCAACAAGGAATCATAATTCGAACGCGCTGCCCGAAGCGTTGCCCAATAGGTCTTGGGCCCCGAGATGAGGACTGACGTCGCGACTCCTCGCTGTGCTGCAGACTCAAGTGCCGAAACGAGAGACGGCGTCGGAACGAAATAAGACGTGGCCAGGGTCACTCGATGACGGGCTTCGTTGATGGCCGCAAACATGAGTCCATGAAACACGTCTCGATCGTCGTCGGGGCCGCTGGCGACGACTTGAGCATAGACGTTTCCAATTTGTTCAGGGGGAGGGAAGAATTTTTCGTCTGTCAGTTCTTCACCGGTCGCATATTTCCAATCGATGGCGAAGACTTCCTGTAGTTGCAGCACGGTTGGGCCATGAAGCCTGAGATGCGTATCCCGCCATCGACCGAAGTGAGGATCAAGTCCAAGATATTCGTCGCCAACATTCATACCCCCTGTGAACGCCGTCTGGCCATCGACAATCACGATCTTACGATGACTGCGAAGATTAATTGACCAGCGTTCTCTCAATGATTGTCCCGGTACAAACGACGCGATCTGAATTCCGACATCGCGCATCGGGCGTAAAAACCGGTGTGTCAATTGCAATGAACCGATTCCGTCGTAAAGGAAACGGATTCGAACCCCTTGCTTCGCCTTTTCAATTAACAAATCGCGTAGCCGGGTTCCGAGCTTATCGGGCTGCCAGATGTAGTATTCCAGGTGAATCGACGAATGGGCGGCTGTGATTGCCGTGGCGATTTCGTCGAACGTCCGATTGGCGTCGATCAACAGTTGCACTCGATTTCCGACCGTGCCGCGCGTTCCTGAGATTCTTTCTGCCAGTCGTTTGAGGACTCGTTGCGTTTCATCGAGGTGATCGTGATGCAGGTGGTGTTGATGCGACAATTGCGGCAATGTTCGGATGACCGTCTTTTTTGCGGCTTGCTTCCCTTGAAGACGTCGATCGACTCGATTGATGCCGAACACCAGAAAGAAGATCGCCCCGACGTAGGGCATCGTAACGATGGCCATCAGCCAGGCGACCGTAGAAACCGGTTGCTTTTTCTTCGTTAACAGCACGACTGGCAACAATGCCAGCGTGAGGACATAGCCGAAGACGGAGATGATTGCGAGCACGGTTTGCATTGGCTCAGCATAATCAAAACAGGAACAAAAGAGTCACTCGCCGCGGGCGGAATCCTTTCCGCCCGGCGGCTGCGCCAGGATTGGGCGAATGACCTGTGACGCGATGCTGCCGCGATTCCTCGTCACATCCTTCCATGGTCGACATCGTCTTCGACCGTTCCGCATAGCCCGGTAGCCAGCGGAGCCTCTCACGAAAACTGAACTACGACATTGCACGCAGGGCTAACTGATCGAACTCGGGGGTGTAGGTGGTTGTAAATGCATCCCAGGCATCCTTGTCCCATAGTTCAGCATGATCCTGAACCCCCAAAAGATAGACGTCCTTCTTTAACCCGGCGTACTCTGCCAGTCGGTCAGGAATGCGAACCCGGCTTTGGCTGTCGAATTCCATCCGTTCGGCCGACGAGTAAAACAATCGCATGTAACGTTGGTGTTCTGGTGCGCTCGACAATCTGGCTGCGAATTGATCGAAGCCTTTCGGCGAGTAAATCACCAGAGACTTCTCTGTCCCCGGGGCAATCATGAGGCTGTCCAGGTGCTCTTCCGCGAAATCATCCTTGACTCGCTTCGGCACTGCCAATCGACGTTTTTCGTCGAGCGTTCGGAGGTATGTCCCCGTCAGTGCCATTTGTCACCATTCTTCCCCATTTCTCCCCACGGCGGCCCAAATGTAGCAAGGCTTTTGGGTAGTTCAAGCGAGAAAAGGACGCATTTTTCCAAACGAGGGCCACGGTCTGTCCTAGACCCTTTCCCGGTATTGGACTTACGACTTTGAGAAAAATTTGCAGCGTCTTCAGTTTGCTGGACGTTGCAGTCGTTGGATATAGAGCTTCACGTAGGCATCGGCCATGACCTGGTTCGTAAGCTCTTTTGCAACAATGCTTTGTGATTTCGGCCCGGCGCTTCGACAGAAATCGGGTTGAGAAAGCATTCGCAGGATGGCCGTTGCCAGCTCGCCAGGTTGATCTGGCGCCACGATCAATCCGTTGACTCCATCGTGGATCAGTTCAGAAATCCCTTCGACCCGTGTTGTGATGACGGGCAATCCGGCGGCCATCGCTTCTAACACGACGTTGGGCATTCCCTCCCAGCGTGACGAGAGAATGAGCGCCGTTGACGCCGCCAGCAGATTTGGCACGTCGTCGCGTCGACCAGGAAAGCGAATTCGATTTGTCAGGTGGCATCGCTCGGCCTGTTTTCGAAGGTTGTCCGAATCAGGCCCGTCGCCAACGATGACAAAGTACACGTCATCAGGGAGGGGGTTGAGCGACGCGACGGCATCGAGCAGCACATCAAACCCCTTTTGCCGTTCGAGTCGTCCGATCGAAATCAGAACCCGGCTTCCCGCCGGAATTTCGAATGAAGTCATGTCGGCGGGGGTGGCTTGTGCAAACAAATCCGCATCGACCCCGTTCGGAATGACAACGAGTTTTGCGGGATTCAGTCCGACAACTTCGGCTGAAAAATCGGCAACACCCTTGCTGACGCAAACGTTGGTTGCGACCAGCCAATTTGTCCAACGATCGAACAATCCATGCCATTTCAATTGGTGCTCGGCAACTCGCAAACCCGAAACGACCGTTTTCACACCTGCCAGACGAGCGGCGATTCGTCCGACAAGATTCGCGTGAAACAGGAATGTCTGCAGGATTGCCGGCCTGATACGACGCAAATGTTGCGTCAGTTGCCAAAGGACACGAGGAAGGCTGAGCAGCCCGTTGGCATTCAAACACAACACCGGCACCTTCGCCGACTCCAGCACCTGCACCAGATGGGCCCGTGGACCCAGGCAGATCACGTACGGTTCCCAGTCGTCACGATTCAAATTTAAGACGAGTTGCGTCAGTGCTCGTTCGGCACCACCGGGGTCGAGCTCCGTGATGCAGAAAGCAATGCGAATCGGCTTGGGAAGTGGCGGTGAGGTCATAACAGCCTGGGTGGATCGAGTTTTCGATGCCTACCATTCTGTCATGTTTTACCTGTGGAAAGAAGATCTCGTGCTTTGTGGTTACGTATCGATTGCGAATCTGTGCCGCTGAATGGGAGTTTCTGCAGAATGAATGGCTTTTCTTGCGGCGGGTTAAAGAGCACTGCTTGAACGAAGACGTTCAAGCAGTGGCACATTAGGATTCGATGCCCACCATTCTGCCATGTTTTACCTGTGGAAAGAAGATCTCGTACTTTGTGGTTACGTATCGATTGCGAATCTGTGCCGCTGAATGGGAGTTTTTGCAGAAGGAGTGGCTTTTCGTGCGGCGGGTTAAAGAGCACTGCTTGACCGAAGACGGGCAAGCAGTGGCACATTAGGATTCGATGCCCACCATTTTGTCATGTTTTACCTGTGGAAAGAAGATCTCGTGCTTTGTGGTACGTATTGATGACGAATCTGTGCCGCTGAATGGGAGTTTCTGCAGAAGGAGTGGCTTTTTTTGCGGCGGGTTAAAGAGCACTACTTGAACGAAGACGTTCAAGCAGTTTTTGTAGTGTGGGCTTTAGCCCGCACTGGATGTTGTGTCGCACGGGCTGAAGCCCATGTTACGGGCTGTGGTTCGCCATTCTTAACTTACAAACACTGACAACCTTGGAGCGATGATGGCTACTTTGGTCTAAGGCAAAGCCTTGCGGGAATCTTCGAAGCGGTGTCTTTCGCTTCGGTCGTTCAAAGAGCACTGCTTGACCGAAGACGGGCAAGCAGTGGCACATTAGGATTTGACATCACGAAAGAGCCGGATTCCGTCTTACTTTGCAACCGGGGCTGGTGGATGGGGTCTTTGTGGGATTGTGTAAAGGCAGCAATCGACGGGGCAAACGTCATGATTGGGGCCGAATTGCCCGATCGCTCGTTTTTCGGTACGACGCCCGAGACGTTCTTCAATCAGTTCCCGAATGCACTCAACAAACACGGGATGGGTCCCGACGGTTTCGGCACGAGCCATTTCGATTCCCACCTCGTGACAGATTCCTTTGGCCTCTTCATCGAGATCAAACAGAACTTCCATGTGATCCGACAGGAATCCGACCGGAGCGATCACGACAGACTTCTGACCAGCGGTTTTCAGCTCGCGGATGTAGTCACCGATGTCCGGCTCCAACCAGGGGTCTCCCGGCCGACCGCTTCGGCTCTGGTAGACCAGACGCCAGCGATTGGGCGGAATTTGAAGCTCTTGCGCGATCAGTCGGCAGCATTCTTCAAGTTGTTTGACGTAGTTGCAATTCGTCGACATTGTCAGCGGGATGCTGTGTGCCGTGAACGCCAGCGTTGCGGTTGACCGGTTTTCTGGCGAAAGCGTCTCAAATGCAGTCCGAATTCGGTCGACGTTGGCCGCAATGAAACCTGGATGGTTGTAGAACACGCGAATCTTGTCGACGGTTGGAGCGTCTGGACCGACTTCCTCGCGTGCTTTTTCCACGTTCTCTCGATATTGACGGCAGCCTGAATAAGAACTGTAAGCCGATGTGACGAAGGCCAGGGCGCGTTTGATGCCATCCCGTTTCATTTCGCCCAGCGTGTCAGCCAGCAGCGGATGCCAGTTGCGATTTCCCCAATAGATCGGCAAATGGATCTCTGATCGAGTCAGTTCCGCTCTCAGCGCGTCGATGAATTCTCTCACCTGGGCGTTGATCGGACTGACGCCGTTAAAATGGTGATAGTGTTCGGCGACTTCCAGCAATCGCTCGCGGGGGACAGGTTTGCCTCGCAAGACATTTTCAAGGAAGGGGATCACATCATCGGGTTTTTCCGGTCCACCAAACGAGACAACAAGCAGAGCGTCGTAGGGAAGTTTTTCCGAGTCGGACACAACAGGTTCCTGATGAATTTCAGTCGAGTTTCAGCGTGAAGAAAATACAGCAATCAGATTCAGAGCGTCATTTCGTCGCTGCGGGTGTTTCCGTCGACCCTGTAATCCGATCGACATACATTTTAGTCACGTCTTCGGGAACGACATCGGGTGGAATTTCGAATTTGAATTCTTTTTCGTCGACGGGGCCGTCGAGTTCCACATTCCGGAACTCAAGACTGACTAACGGTCTGAGAGCTTTCTTTTCCGGCTGCTTCTTGAGATACAGCAGTCGTTCGGGAAACAGCGTCTGAGAGTCAACGTACAGTCGAACGAGGTCCGGCACGAATGGAGGCAGGGAATCATCCTTCCCCTTGGGAAATCGCTGAGCAACCTCTTTTTTCCAGCGGCCCTGGATAATCGTCGTCTGATGCCCGTCAACTTCTTCCTGTTTCATGGCATCAAACACCATCGTGCGTTCCAGCGATGCAAGAAGCGCCGTGACACCACCCAGACCGAGCTCAACATTCAAGGTTGATTCGGGAATACCTTTTTGGTTGGCAGCGAATGCGGCTTTCTGAATCTGAAGCACGTTTCGGTGCGTGACGCGTTTCGGCGATCCAGGAAGGGTCAGCACGGTCCAAAGTTCCTTGCCGTCGCAAACTTCCAGCATTTCTCCTTCAGTTCCCTGATCGGGAACTACCAGGTAGTTCACCTTCAACTTCATTCCTGTCGTGGAATTACCGGATGAAAGATATTGGCCAGTGACTTTGAAGTGCTGATCTCCAATCGAAACATTCTGGCTCAAATCAGCTTTGACCGATTGGTGTGTCTGCAATTCCTGCCGGACTCGATCGAGGAAATCTGCCGCTTCAGACCCCTTAACACCCGCTTCCGCGCGATTTTTAACACCTTCGTCGGTCTGGCCAGCGACGAAACTTGTTGTTGCGAATAGGGTTGTGGCAACAAGAATAAAGGCGGCTTCTAGAATCGTCAATCTGAGCAAAGTTTGTGGACGATTCGGAATATGTCGGATTTGCCAAAGATGCAACGCAGTTCCTTCCGAAAAGAGAAGAGCAGACCAAGGTGCCACGATGCGCCAGTCACCATGGTGTTACGAATCAGTTCGAACGAACGGGAATCGTAACGCATGGCATTGTAACTGGAAACGGATGCACGGGTCGACGGAAAAACGTGTCACAAGGCAAATCAGAAGGGATTCGACAGGACCGGCGACGGGACGATGTGGAGAAGAGCTGGAAGTCAGAAGCCAGCCATCACGATATCGACACTGTTTCGCAGCCTGTCCCGAGAGGGATCGCAATGAAGCTGTACTTTCTCGCATTGGGCACGGTCGTCGTAGTGTGCGTCGGCTGCGCCATGGATGGACATCAGGGGATCAACCAGAGCTCCGGCCTGGGTGGTCCGAATCTGGCGGGGTTAAACCATTCCGCCGCAAACAAGGGGGAATACCATGCACCTCCACCCGCAATGATGATGCGGCCAGGTCCGATGGTTGACGGGCCGGGACCCGGCGTGCTGGCGATGATGGGTCCGGGCGGTATGGGTGGTGGCGGGATGGGTCCAGGCGGCAGCCGTACCTTCGCACCGACCAGTACCCAGGTTCGGTTTGTCGGACCGGACGGAATGAACGTTGGCTGGCAGGTTCCAAACGGTTACGCCGAACGCCAGCTCGTGACACCTGGCCGTTACAATTTCATGCAGGCTTCGACCTATCGCCTGAAATTCAGCGGAATTCCTGGTCGTGAAGGGCTGGTGCTCTACCCGACGTTGCAGGTGTATCCAACTCATCCGAACACCGATGCTTACCTGTCGCACAACAGCGTTCCCATTCAGTTGACGAATGAGGACCTGGATCAGGTCGAAAGCAATAACTTCGTCACGAAAGTGATTTACCTGCCGGATGCACGGTTCCAGGAACTGGCGATTGCCAACGTGGAAACCCTGGTTTCCACGCGACTTGATCCCGGTGTCGATCCGATCCAGGAAGCCGACAAGCGGGGGACGATCATGGCTGTGATCCGCATCGGTAACATGGACCTTGAGATGCAGGGACAGGCAGGTTGCCCACCACTCGCATCGGGTGATGGAAGCGATGTTGAACAAGTGACCTATCGAATTGACGGAGAACGGGGAGAAATGGTTCCCCCGATGCCAATCGGCCCAGCCGGTAACGTTGGTACGGGAACCGGCATCCCCAACGCGATGATGGTTGCTGGCTCTGGATATCCTGGTGCTCCGATTTCGGGTGCCAACATGCCACCATGGGGCATGCCGATTACCGGAACGCCAATCGGACTCGCCGGTCCTCCACACCTTCCACTCGGTGGACCAGCAAGCCTGAAGTCGCACACGGTTCGTAACCGAACCCGCATGGACTTGCCGAAACCAGTTGATCACATGCTTGTCGATGTCCGACACGAACCTGGCCTCAGCCTGCCTGAACCAGTTCGCTATGTCGAATACACCGAAAAGCACCCTGTGTATCGTCCTGGTGAACTTTCGAACCCAGCCTGGAACGTTCCAGGTAACGGTCAAGGTTACGGTCCAGGCCCAGGTTATGGTCCTCCAGGCCAGTAAGGTTCAGACATCTGTGACACCACTCAGCCCGGATGCTTCGCTGCATACGGGCTGAGTCCCTTCTCTGGCAAAACGACCGCTTCGGAAAAATCCCGGGAACTGATACGGCCCGGCTCGCCACAGACTCCTGTTACTCAGCAGCACTCTTCCAAAAGGCAGTTTATCGTGAAACGGATCTCGTTGATCCTCTGGCTGTCATTGATAACGACGCTGACGCTGCCGTGTGGAAAAGTCGCGGCACAACAGTTTCCGTCTGTGAACGGACGTCAGTTTCCCGTGAATCAGATGAGCCCGCCCGGTACCGCCGCTCAATGGGCTGCGAATTCCGGCCGAGGGAATCTCGAATACTTTCAGCCCGTCCGGGTCTCGTTGCCAACCACGGGTTTGGTAACCTACTACGAAGGCTCGCCCCACCGTTCTTACGACGTTAAGGCACCCGCACAAGCCAGTCTGGTCGTCGGGCAAATGTACCGCATGCGAATCAGCGGCATGCCGGAATTTCCTGGCGTCGAGTTCTACCCGTCGATCGAACTGATCGACCGCCTGCATCCACCCACCTGCCAGGTCGAAGATTTTCCGATCGAATTTGAACTGACCGAAGAAGAGTTCGAATGGGCCGCCAACGGACGACTGGTGACGAAAGTGATCTATCTGGAACAGCCTGATCGTGTCCCTGTCACCCTGCTTGACGAAAAGCAACGAATCACGACGATCGAACCGTCACAAAACGCCATCGCCGAAGCGGATATGCTGGGTCGACCGGTCGCCATCATTCGAATGGGTGGACGAACTCCTGATCCGAATCAGCCAGATCCCCGTTTTTTCGGACCTGGCGGACCCATCAAAGTCAACCAGCAACAAATGCAGCAAGAGATGCAGTCGGCATCGAAATCGCGACTTAACAATCTCGAAAACCGAACACCAACTGTGACAGCTCAGGCAGGTGTGATCAGTCTCCGAAAAGGGACAGCACGTCGGGTTGCTCAGCGATAAGCAGTGATATCCGAATTTATTTCTCGCCATTGATGTGAGTCTCAGCATGATCTCGCTATCTCGCCAACTCGGACGCAGCGTACTCGGATGGAGCGCCATCGGTCTGGCGTTGAGCTGTTCGGCCTGCGCGACGGTTTCTCAGACGACCGCCCGTTCGAACTCCCCCGATGACGGCAACATCCAGGCGATTTATAACGAGGTCTCGAAACCCGGTTCGAAAGAGGGAACGGGAACAAAGACCGCACGAAAAGCTCGCGTCTCGGACATCCAGCAATTGAGTTATCCGCATCCTCAAGCCGGTGCAACACAGGTCAAAAAGGATCGATCGATCCAGCAGATCGGCTACTCCGAAGAAGGTCGTTCCGGCGACGGTTCCGGGGGAATCGATCAAGCCGGCTGGATTCATCGAAGACCCCGGTTTGCCGCACCGGTTGAGATCTGTCCGAATCCGGTTGACGTTGAATGCGTTCCGTGTGAGCCTCGCCTGCCAGCCGCCGGACCCAATCCGATGGCCCCCGGGATGATGGCCTGTGACGCCTGCAATCTTCCGTCGCCAGAAAATTACGCGGACGAATATCTGTGCGACGGTGGCGACCGAGACGTTCCCGTCCATTACGACACCGCTTTCCGGCGTGGTCTTGAATCGGAAGATACGATCCTGGAATACACGGATCGCGAAGGGTTCGAACGGATGCGACCCTCAAATCGTGTCTGTATCTACGCACCACGGTTTGCGTCCGTACGAACGGTCAGCCGACCACATGAAGAATCAATGACGGACGAAGTCGCAGGCGTCGGCCAGTTGGCCATGACGAGCGGAATTCATACGAGACTCAAGGCCTCGCATGCCATCAAGCGAGAAATGACCGGTCGACTCGCCGTTCGTTCGCGTGCCAGCGGTCTGGAAATGGATGCCTATCAAGGTGTCGTTTCACAACTGCGAGGCCCGTCCGTCCACGACAAGTTGTTGAACATTTACCAGGCTTTGGCGTTTGTTCGGTTTGGTAAGATCGACGACGCCGACACCGCTCGTTTGAATTACGGAATTCAGGCGGCATTACTCTGGACTCGAGAAGAGAATCCAGTGATTTCATCGAAAACGGACATGGCACTCGAAGGCCATTTCCAACAGGCATCGGCTGTGATCACCGCCATCGACGACAAGGAAGAAGCCGAGAATCTGCGGATCGTCAAGCTGGCCGACAAGAACACGGCCGTTCCCGGCGATCAGATCGAATTCACCATTCGGTACGATAATCTGGGAGGACGCGAAGTCCATCACATCCGCATCGTCGACAATTTGACTCCTCGCCTGCAGTACGTTGACGACAGTGCGACATCCGACCGGGCCGGACGTCTGGTTCTTCAGGACAACGGAGAAGGAAGCCAGATCCTGATCTGGGAACTCGACGAACCGCTCAAAGGCAAGACCGGCGGAGTCGTCACCTTCAAAGCCCGAGTCCGCTGAGCCTCACAGGCACGACCAATCAAAACAGGTCGTCCGATGTAATAACGTCAGATCGTATTGTGCCACTGCTTGACCGTCCCCGGTCAAGCAGTGCTCTTCAGCGCCTTCAGTGATGCGAGCCCCCCTGCCACGACAAAGTTGTACGAGTGGTCTTCCCACTTCGCACACGAGCGCAACGGCAGGTCTTCTCTCCGCTTTGACAACGTTGATTTCACATCTAAACCGAGCGATTCAGTATGGCTCTTGGTGAAATTCATTCTGTCTGACAATGAAAAAGTCTAGCGAGACGACGCAACCCGAATGAATCTACAAAGCGTGTCTGCAGGAATATTGTGTGTTCGAGTCCGACGACAGTATCGCAAACAGCCATTTTCACAATATTCAATAAGTTGATCCGTATCCCTGTTTTGCAGGCTTATTGAAGAGCTGAGCGTGGCCAACTTCGTCAACTTGATCATTTTCTTCATGTCGATGTTTTCGTTAACCGAGGAATCGGGCCGAAGGAAGGACGAAGTCGCAGTTCAATTTCCGCGTTGGTTCTCTTTGAGGGATCGATTGGTACTCGTCGCCGATTCGTTATGCTGATGCGATTGGCGTCTATGACAATTCAGCGGCCAAGTTGCGCTGATGTACCTTCTGGAATTCCTCATGTCCAATATTCTGACATCATCGACGTTGCCGTTAACCACGCTGGCCACCTTTTGCCGGTCGCTGGGAACGATGCTGCA
Organism: uncultured Schlesneria sp.; assembly: GCA_903899985.1. Lineage (GTDB taxonomy): Bacteria > Planctomycetota > Planctomycetia > Planctomycetales > Planctomycetaceae > Schlesneria. The sequence goes on along the minus strand of CAIULL010000203.1, from coordinate 20,048 downwards.
TTCCGGAGTGAATATCCTCAAGGCGTTTCAAGTTGCTGGGGGGAAGTCGACTTATCCGAAGCTGAAGCGAATTTCCGAAGAGATTGTCGATGAACTGCGGAAGGGTTCTGATGTTTCCACTGCGATGAGCAATCAAGGGGAGGCGTTTCCGGAATTGATGGTGGATATGGTCCGCGTGGCTGATCAGACGGGATCATTGCCAGAAGTTCTGCATGCGCTGGCCGACCATTACGACAATCTCGTTCGACTACGCCGCACATTTCTCAGTGCGATTGCTTTCCCGATCCTCCAGCTTGTCGCTGCAATCTTTATCGTTGCGCTTTTGATCTGGATTCTGGGGATGATCGCATCGAACAGCGGTGACAAACCATTTGATGTTCTGGGACTGGGGCTGACAGGAACGCTGGGGGCGCTCACCTGGCTGGGTGGTTGTTTCGGGACCGCGTTTGCCGGCTTGTTTCTGTACTTGTTTCTGGTTCGCGGCTTGAAAGGACGTAAGTTTGTCCATTCGGCGTTATTGCGAATTCCGGTCATCGGTGGTTGCCTGCGGTCATTTGCGATGGCTCGGTTTTCATGGGCCTTTGCTTTGACTCAGCAGGCGGGGATGTCGATTAATCCAAGCCTCGAATCAAGTTTAAAAGCGACCGGAAACGGTGCCTTCGCAGCAATGACGCCGATGGTGACGGCGATGATTACCGAGGGGGAAGATCTTTCGTTTGCGCTCGACGCGACGCATCTGTTTCCTCGCGATTACCTGGAACTTGTGCGAGTCGGTGAAGCAACGGGAACAGTTCCCGAGACTTTGGAACGTCTCAGTCCGCAGTTGGAAGAACAGGCACGACGAAGTCTTGATGCCATGACGGCAGTGCTTGCGTGGGTTATCTGGGGAATGGTGGCGAGCGTCATCATCTTCTTCATCTTCCGCATCGCACTGATGTATATCGGGCTGCTGAACGATGCCGGAAAGATGTGATTAAGGACTGGGGTCGGGTGTTCAAATTTCAAAACTGGCCGGATGGCCGATTTTATTTACGGGGTTCGCTTGAACGGCCAACTTTGAAATTTGAACGCCCGACCCCCTTCCGTTAACTACACGACGACACTGTTACGCAAATGAATGCCACGGGTTGCGAGTTGTTGTTTCAGGGAATCGACCGTCGTAAACACTTCGGCGTCGAGGCCGTGTTTGCGGCCATGCTCGACATATTGCGGGATGTCGTCCGTGTAGAAACAGTCCGGGGCGTCGCAGCCAATCTTTTTTAATGCCGCTTCGTAGATCTCGGGTTGTGGTTTCAACGCGTGGACCTCGTAGGACAAAACATAATCATCGAAACGATCAAGAAGCGGAAATTGCTGACTGACGAATTCGTAGTGGAAAACACTGGTGTTCGACAACAAAACCAAACGGTAGCCACGTGATTTCAGTTCGTCGAGAACGGGAACAATGGGAGTGTTCAGGGTGAAGATGTCAGATGCCGCATGGGCCAGCTTCTGTAGATCGACTTTGGTATGAAATTTTGATTCAAACCACTGGTGAAATTCCCCGGGTGTCACCAGGCCTCGTTCGAAATCCCACTGCCAACCGGAATCAATCAGATGTTGACGAAGTTCGTAGCCGGTTCGACCGCAAAGTGCTCCAATCTGCGAACACATCCGATCATGGCTGAAATGGACAAGAACATTCCCCATATCAAACAGCACGGTGCGAATCACAAAAACACCTCGGTAAAAGATGGGTGGCCGTCAAAACCAGCGACCGATTGACCCTGGACACTTGTTTGTCGTAGAGTGAATACCAGAATTGGTTTGAAGCGAAAAGTGTGCGTGCGGCTCGCACGCGGTTTTCGCTGAACCATGTTGAAAGTGATCGACGGAGCGACGATATGCCTGAGAATTTCGAGGGGGGCGAAGCCAACAATACGGAAACAATGCGCGGACGCGATTGGCCCTGCCTGCGTCAGTTCTGTATCTTTCTTGAAAACCGTGTCGGTCGCTTGAACGATGTTATGCGACAACTGGAATCGCTGGACACTCGCGTCATGGCCATGAGCATCGTCGATTCGGTCGACTTCGCGATGGTCCGACTGATGTTCGATAACGCTGACCGCGCCCGCGAAAAATTAGAATTGTCGGGGTTTCTCTTCAGCGAAAGCGATGTTGTCGGTGTCGAATTGCCCGACAGTGACAAACCGATCCACATGGTTTGTTCGGCTCTGGTGAAAGCGGAAGTCAATATTCATCACGCATACCCCCTGCTCTATCGTCGGAATGGTCGCGGTGCCATCGCCATGTTCGTCGATGATGTTGATCAGGCCCTTCACATCCTGGCGGATGCAGGTCACCGGATCGTCACCGAAAACGATCTTCACGACGACGATGAATATTTGTGACGCATGTCACGGGGTCTTCCAGGTAGAAAGCCCCTTTTTCTTCCGCAAACCCTGAAACTTCTTTTTTCGCGCGCCGTAAGCCTTTGCAACTTCCGCCGTGAACATGCGTCCGTCACCCGTCCGTGGTGAGGACGATGAATACGTAACGCATCAATGTGGTTTTTCTTCACCACTAATCTGTCCGCAGACAAAGTTTTCGAGAGATCGTCGGATTGTTCGATTTTTCCGATCCGATCGATGAGGGGGATGAGGTGATCTCTGATGCCTCAAAATCGCCCGAAATACCCTCCGAATCGGTTTAACCTTCCCGATTTACGTTCGTGAGACACTTACGCATTCGAATTGGCCGATCCGATCAGGTGTTCTGCGTAGAATTCGCCGACCACGTCAAGACTTCCGTGCGAACTTCGCATGTTGAAATTTGACATCATGATTTCACGCCATATATTCAATTTTGACGACGCGGATGTCGAGAGCTGGCGACCCCAGTGATCGACTTGCCACACGGATTCGAGGGCCGCATGTCCGCCGTTCACACTTCGAGGGGGAGTGTGCAAGACCGGCGCAGGACTCACCAGCCTGTTCAATCCAGAAGGGCGATGATCGACAATGCTATCCTCAAAATTCCTAAAACGCGCGTTTGCTGTTTGTACAGCAGCATCCCTGTTCGGCACGGTCCACGCAGCAGACCAGATCGCCGAAGGACGCTTGATTCGGACCCGCACCGTTTCGACCGAGGATGGACCCTCGAGTGTCATCCAGGAAGGTCTTGAACTGCGAAACTCGCGTCGCTGGGTCGAAGCGATTGAACTCTACGAAAAATCCTTGAAGAGCTGGCCCGAAAATGAACAGCTGAAGCAAGGGTTGCGACAATCGAAGATTCATTTTTCGATCGAGCGCCGATATGCAGATAAGTCGTTCGTCAATACCATGCTTCCTATGTCACGAGCTGAAGCCATGGTCTATCTCGACGATGTGCTCGATAAGGTTCGACACTATTACGTTGATACCGTGAGCGGAACAAATTTCATTGCACACGGGACCGAAAGTCTGTATTTCGGATTGAACAACGAAAAATTCCTGCAGCGCAACCTCCCTTATGGCGACCGGGATAAAATCGCGCAAGTCCGCACGACACTGCGAGAACGGTATTGGAACAAGCCCGCAGTGGGGATTGACGGTGCTCGTCGGATCGTCGTCGAACTGTGTGATCTGACGCAGCGTGAACTGAATCTTCCGCCGAGTGCCGTGGTGATGGAATTTGTCTTCGGTGGTTGCAATTCGCTCGACGACTACAGCAGTTACCTGACTCCGGGAAAGCTGGGCGACCTTTACAACAATATTGATGGTGAATTCGTCGGTATCGGCATCGAAATGAAGGCGGAATCGGGCAAAGGATTGCTGCTCGTGAATGTTCTGCCAGAGAGTCCTGCTTCGGAAGGGGGAGCACAAGTCGGTGACTTTATCGTCGCGATTGATGGACGAGATTGCCGGAAGCTGACCACCGAAGAGGCGGCCACGATGTTACAAGGTCAGCCTAACAGCCGGGTTCGGCTGCAGCTTGCCGACCCAAATACGAACGAAGAGCGACCTGCGACATTGATTCGTCGAGCGGTCAAAGTCAAAAGCATTCCTGTCGTGAAGATCATCGATCGAGCCAACCATATTGGCTACATCCGGATGACCGGTTTTCAAAAGAACACGGCGGAAGAGCTTGACGCCGCGATGTCGAAATTACGACGCGAAGGGATGCAGGCTTTGATCTGGGACGTACGAGGTAATCCTGGTGGCTTACTGAATGCGGCCGTTGAAGTTCTCGACCGGTTCATCGGCAACGGAGTCCTTGTGTCAACCCGCGGTCGAGTCCAGGACCAGAATACGATTTACAAGGCTCATGTCGATGCCACGGATTGGAGCGGACCTCTCGTCCTGCTGGTGGACGGAGATAGTGCCAGTGCCAGTGAAATCGTTGCCGGTGCCGTTCATGATCTTCATCGTGGAACGATCGTCGGTCGCAAGACCTATGGAAAGTGGTCGGTGCAAAGTATCCTGCCAGGACACGCTGACTCAGGTTTTCGGTTGACGACTGCCAAATTCTACTCGCCGAACGGGGGCACCTACAGTAAGATCGGCATCCAGCCGGACGTACAAGTCGCGGAAGAGACCGAGAATAAATCAGCTCCGCGAAGTCGTCGCAATGGAAAAACGGAAGATGATCGCGACATCGAAGCGGGTATCGAAACGCTCCGCAAGCAATTAGCAAAAAGATGAGGGCCGGTACAGCCGGTTGATGCGCGTTGGAAGACGGGTTTAGAATAGGAAGTTCGATCGCGCGTTGATTGGTTGGATGATGGGACTGCAGAGGCTTCCAGCCGCCCTTCCCGCCTTCATAATAAAATGGCGAACAGATGACTGATGGAGCAGCGGATTGGTTAGCGACGACGGGGCGCGGTCAACGACCGACGCTCCGTTGGTCATTTTCCGTTGATGCTCCACTCACCGATCTGCGGTTGTCACGCGAGACCGGCGAAGTCCTCGCGGCCGATCAGTCTGGTGGGTTATATCTGCTTGACCGACGCGGTCAGGTTCAAGCGCTGACCCGTACCCGTCATTCGGTGCAGAGGCTTGCCTGGTCCGATACAGGAACTGTCGGAGCCGCAGTTCTCGACGATCATCTGGTCGGCTGGTTTGATCGACGCCTGCAGTTTCAGTGGACGCGGGATCTTCCCGACGAAATCCTGTCGATCGCCGTTGACCCTTACGGAACGCATGTCGCGGTCGGCCAGGCTGACGGTGTCAACGTGATCTACTCGCAGTCAAACAAGAAAGTCTGCCGGTTTGAAACGGCGCGTCCCCTGCGTCACCTGCAATTCCTGGCGAATAGTATGGAGCTTCTTGTCGCTTCCGAGTACGGGTTTACGGGAAGATATACTCTGGCTGGTGCCCCTGTCTGGACGAGCAAGCTCTGGTCGACAGTTGGTGATATCGCGGCAACAGGTGACGGTAAGTCCATGTTTCTCGCAGGATTTGCTCAGGGGATTCAAGCATTTGATGGTAAGACCGGAAACACACGCGGGACTTTCGTCTGTGATGGAACCGTCGGACTGGTGACATGTGGATTTGCCAAATGCAAAATCGTGGCCTACACGCTCGAGAGAACGCTGTTTAGTGTTGATGACGCGGGGAATCCCGAATGGAATGTGACGGCCCCGGAAGATATTCTTCGCATCATTCTTTCGCCGTTAGCGGATTTCATGATCTGCGGTTTTTCGTCCGGCCGAATCATGCGATTCGACTTTAACACCTAAACCTCGGCCATTTCATGAATTCTGTGAACCGGTCGCAGACCGGAGTCACTTCGCCTGTAACATCATCTCGAAAAAGGACGGAAGGATCGTCCTCCTTCGGATCGATTAAATAATCGTTCCCGATCGGATCAATGGCAAAAGCAAAGTACTCTTCCATGCCAGGCGATTTAGTGCGAACTGATTCTTCATCAACAGGCTGGTAATAAGCAATTTCCCAACATTCGTTTTCAGCATCGTCTTCTGTAGGTGCGACGAAGAAATCACTTCTCATGAGTTCTTGTTGGTTTGCGTGAAGCGCGAGCAGACATTCAGGTAACGGATGGCAAAAGCGCCGTTCAGCGGCGTCGAAGTCAGGTGTTTGCAGGCGATGCAGACGCTGCTGTAAATCAAGGGTGACCAGCTCGGGCGATGGCTCAAACCACCAATCCTTAAGTCGCACGGCGATCAAGGCCAGAACGACAGTGGCCCCGATGCAGACAACGGGTACGGCCACGATGTCGAACATCTGTTGGATTCCTGCGATCGGCGATTCAGGCTACAAAACGGATATTGAGCTGGCTATTGTTATAACGAATCAATTCTCTCTGCCACCGCCAAAATGAAAGAATACGTATCATGGTGAAGACGGCTTCAACGATGCTTCCGCTGGGAACTGCAGCACCTCATTTTTCCTTGCCAAATATCGATGGAAAAACGGTCACGCTTGACGACTTCAAGTCGGCAAAGGGATTGGTTGTGATCTTTATGTGCAATCATTGTCCGTTCGTGAAGCATTTGCGAGCAGGTTTGGCGCAGTTCGGCAAGGACTACATTTCCAAGGGTGTGGCGGTGGTTGGCATCAGTTCCAACGATGTCGGATCGCACCCTGATGACAGTCCCGCCAAGATGGCCGAAGAACATAAGTCGGCCGGGTATACCTTTCCCTATCTTTATGATGCGACTCAAAAGGTCGCCATTGCTTACAAGGCGGCTTGTACACCCGACTTTTTCGTTTTTGACCAGAACCACTCGCTGGTTTATCGGGGACAGTTTGATTCAAGCCGACCAGGAAACGGCAAGCCCGTAACTGGCAGCGACCTTCGACAGGCGGTCGACAATGTGCTTGCCGGTAAAGCTCCGTTAGTCGAGCAACGCCCGAGCATCGGTTGTAATATCAAGTGGATTCCCGGTCACGAGCCGCAGTACTTTACCGGGGTTTCAGCCGTCGAGTGACAGTGTAAGTCGCTCTTTGTGCCACTGCATCGGAGTTCTTCTCCGACGCAGTGTCTTCGCTTTTGTCAAAACACGGTTGAAGAACTTGGGCTGACAGCAGATGTTAATCGTGTGGTACCCGCAGATCACTGCTTGACCGAGGACGGTCAAGCAGTGGCACAAGACCAGCAAATTCGTTGAGATCAGGTCGAAGCCGTTCTTTCGTCGCGAATCTGGACTTGCAGGGCACCGAGCATTTTGGTGATGGCTTCTTCTTTCTTATCGATCCCCAGGACGTTATCCAGCACGAACGCGCGGGGTTCGTTGCTGGGGTGAAGGATCAGTCGTCCGCAACGAAGCAGCATATATTCGAATACGTCATCGATTTCTTTGCTGATCCGCAGGTTGGGGGCGGAATAGCGTTCCAGGCTGCTTAGAAAACCGTGATGGTGCAGCAGTTCATTCGGTCGAACTTCCCAGTAATCGAACCGGATATTGATGAACACACCGACATAGATCAGTCCGAGCATGGTTGCGAAGCAAACGTAATACGTCGAGTTCGCGCGCGGATTAATTTTCTTCAACATGGCGGTGACGTTCGGAAGCACGTCCGGAAAGTAAATCGAAATCAGCAGCAAGCCCATTCCAAGCGTCACAAGCAGGAAGAAGACAATTAAAGAAGTTGTCCGCGGGAAATCGAAGGCAAGCACAACCATGTTCATGGTCATCAGCGTCAGAAATACGATGGCGATCGTTTGATTGTGGTCGTTATCCGTCTTAAAAAAATAAGCCAGGATTGCCGCCAGGATCGATGCAATGAACGTCGGATAGAGAAGAATGATCTTCGGATAGGAAACCAGAATGATCGTCTTGGTTTCTTGATCACTCGTCTGGACAGGCGATTTGCTGCTCACTGAAAACTCCTCCGAAGTCAGAATAATGTGCCACAAATCCTGGAATGTGGTCGCGGGAAGGATAACCCACGGCTTCGAATCATTCCAGCAGTGAAGTTAAACGATCGAATGCCGCAGACGGATCACGTGATTGCGAAAAAAATGGGGATAGAAGTTAAAAATAGCCTGAAAACAGGCTGTTTTCTGCATTGCGAGCTGAATTTTCCCTGAAAAAGGCCACGTTTGACCGGGACATTCTGCAAAAAACTCTGAAAAACATGGGTAAAAAACCAGTGAGTCTTCATTGACATTGAAAATGCCCTTGATTTAACTAGGAATCCTATGAGAAATGCATTTTCTCACAGACATTGGAAGTCGCTTTCGAAATGGATTTCGCAGACAGGATTGTCGCACACGAGGAGAGAAAAATGTCAGAGACCAAGAAGCCACTGAGCAAGACAGAAGTGATTAACGCGTTGGCCGAATCGACGGGCCTTTCCCGCAAGGACGTTGGCAGCGTGATCAGCAGCTTGACCGACCTGATCGGCAAAGAGATCGGTAAAAAGGGTCCGCAAGTTTTCAACATTCCTGGATTGTTGAAGATCACCGTCATCACCAAGCCAGCGACCAAGGCTACGCAGCGAGCCAATCCGTTCAAGCCAGGTGAAATGATGACCGTCAAAGCGAAGCCAGCTCGCAAGGTCGTCAAGATCCGCGCATTGAAAGCTCTCAAAGACTTTGCATAGTCTTTTGACGATGGTGGAAACTTTAAGACGGGCAGAGGAACGCGATTCCGCTGCCCGTCTTTCTTGTTTTCAAGGATCTGACACCGCGATTCGTTTTTCAGATGTTTCCACTGGCGTCTGCCCAGACAATGCCGTGATGATACATTGGAACTGCTCATGTGGTGCCACTGCTTCGGAGTCCTCGGAGAGGCAATCTCTTCGCCAGTTTCTTGAGACAGATTTAAGAGCACTGCTTGACCGAGGACGGTCAAGCAGTGGCACACGGAGGCCAAGACGGTCGAGCAGTGGCACAGGCGGCCGGGACGGTCAAGCGGCCGCAGAAGGATTTATTTCGAGCGGCTATTGTTCTGAGCAAAATCGTTCACGGTGCTTCGCCCCACGGAGGTGCCCCGGCGTCTTCTCGATTGATCCGCCTGGACGCATAGCTCACTTGCGGCCGAACTTCTTCGTTTTCCTTGTAGAGCGTTTTAATGCTCTGCCAGATCTCTTCGGCTTCCGTTTGGTTTCCCTTTTTGAACAGGCTGTCAGCTTCTTTCAGTTTCTTGTTGAGGTAAGAAACATAATCTTCGTCAGCACCACCGGTTTTGATGATGGCATCGACCTCATCCTGTGCCAGTAAAACATAGACGCGGAAATCCTCGTTGTCTTTAAATAACTGAGTGATGCTGCGGAATTTGCGTAAGGCCGTAATCCGATCGCCGAATTTCAAATAGTGCTCGGCCGAAAGATATTGCTTTTCGGCTTCGTTTGCTGGTCCTTGCTTCAGGCGTTTCGTGCTGTGCATTTCCTTATCGATCGTTTTCTTGTCGATCGAGACAATCATCTGTTGCGCCTTATCGGCTAATCGTCCTTCTGGAAATCTCTCGATCAGTGGCAAAAGGCACTTTTCTTTGGCGACACGCCAGTCCATCGCAAACTCAGACTGAAGCAATTTTTCAGCTCGCGCCATCAGCTTCGCTTCCCCTTCGGGTAGAAAATGCCATGCGATAAAGCCTGAGATCAATGCGAGACAGAGTCCAAGGAACCAGGCCCGCTCATAAATCGGACCTTGATCTTTTTTCTTTCTTTTCTTTTTCCTGACAAGGGTTGCTTTTGATTCAGGACCGGAAACGGTGTCCCCAGAGGTAACCCCATCCGTGATCGTTTGAATGGCAACAGCTTGTTGTGCCGTCACTTTTGTACGCACATCTTCCAGTTCGTGTTGCAAAGCCAACGCATCATAAATGCGATCGGCGGGATCCTTTTCCATCAGGCGAAAGATCAGGTCTTCCAGGGCTTTCGGGCAGTCAGGGACGATCGATGTAATCCGCGGCGGGTCTTCCTGCAGGTGCTGCATCAGCATTTCACCCTGGTTCTCGCTCGTGAACGGCGTCTCACCCGATAACATTTCAAACAAGACGCAACCCAGGGCATAAAGATCGGTCTTTTTATCAACAGGTGGTTTACCCCGGATTTGCTCGGGTGCCATGTATGCGTAAGTTCCCACCGTCTTGCCTGCCGCCGTCAGTGACGTGGCAGTCGTGTCACGAGCGATACCAAAATCGGTCAGTTTGATGACGTTGGCTGAGGTCATCAGCAGGTTGGCGGGCTTTAAATCGCGGTGAATCACCCCTGCTTCGTGGGCGTGTTCCAATGCTTTCGCGATCTGCATTGTGAACTCGAGTGCCTCTTCCCAGGGAAGACGCCTTTTCTTTTTCAGATATTCTTCGATCGAGCCCCCTTCCACCAGTTCCATCGCGTAGAACCGCTGGCTCCCGAACTTTCCTCCGCCGTAATACCGAACGATGTGAGGATGCTGGAGTTTTTTAAGGATCGAGATCTCGCGTTCGAAGCGTCTTTGCAGTGGTTCGGAATCGGCAACGTCAGGGGCCAGGACTTTCAGGGCAACGCGCGCGCCGTTCTTGGTGTAGATCGCACGATAGACGATCCCCATCCCGCCGACGCCGATCCGATCCCCTACTTCAAAGGGGCCGATCATTCGTTTGCTCATTCCTGTCGATTCCTGGAACTCAAATGCATTCGACGATCATCGCCGGTTTGCAATGAAATATGACATCGTCAACCGTGGCCCGAAAGGGATGGTTGGCCGAATTTCGCAAGTTCATTTTTCAAAACCGTATTCTCAACACCTTGCGGGACGAGTGCAATCCACGCGAGCGAAATCGCGTGAATAAAGTCGCTTACGGGGTTCGGGTTGTGCCGATGCTTTTGAGGTAGGCATATAAGTCGGCGTGGTCCCTGGGTGTCAGGCCCTTTAACAGTCCCGTCGGCATCAGTGATATCGGGGATTTTCGTTTTTCGTCGACCTGGTTCGTCTCGATACGGAATGTCTGTCCCGAACCATTACGGAGCAAAAAGCCGTCAACCGACTCGTACACAATCAATCCGGAATACGACTTTCCGTCTTTCGTCGACACAACGGTTGTTTGATACCTGTTGGAAACATCTCGACTCGGTGCAACGATCGCCACAAAAAGATCCTCGCGCGAAAAACGACTTGTGACTCCCACCAGATCGGGCCCTAGAGCACTACGACCGTTATGGCATTGCAGACACGCTCGACTTTTAAAAAGTTCTGCACCCCGTTTGGCATCGCCGCTCTCTCGATCAGATTCTGCAAGCATGGTCTTCAACTGGGTTAATTCGACATCGTTACTGCCGAACTCGGACGCTGCGTCTTCCTTAAATCGGAACAGAATCCACTTTGTCCAAAGGTCGACGGTTTCGGGCTGAGGTTGATGTCCTGGTTTTCCTGCGACGAAGGGAAACGATTGATTGTTATTTCGTTGCAGCAGTTTGACCACCTGCTCGCGCGCAACATATTCCCCTTCATCGGCACCTAAACGACGAAGCGCCTTCACCAGTGCAATTTGTTCCTTCGGTTGATCATTCGGCCCCAGTTTTTCCAAAGCGGACAGGCATGCCGATTGAACCTCCGTTTGTGACCATTCCAATCCTGCAACAAACTTGTCGCGGTCCGCGGGATCGGGATTGCGGCTGAGGACGACCAGCACCGCACCTCGAACAGGAAAGTTGTTAAACTGTTTCCGAATTAAGGCTCGATCGGCAGGCTCTTCAGAGTCCCCTAAGGCGAAGACCACGTCGTTAGTCCATGCATAATCAATGACATTCGTGATCATTTTCACCATCGCCGCTCGGGCGGCAGGTAGTAGTTCGGGGGGCATCTGATTCAGAAAAATCGTATGGCCAGAACGCCCAAATTTTGGATGGCTGACAACGGCAGGTGCGAGGTAGCGATCCGCCAAGGCCAGCTTGAGCCACATTTCTTTCACGCGGTCGGCCCAACTGGCATCTTGAGCCAGGTTTCTAATGATCATTTTCTCTTCGAGATCGACCAGCGCCGCAACAATCTGATCCCGCTGTTTGACTGAATGCGTCATCGGGCAGCGGGCGAGTGCCACCAGTCGATGGATGTCTTCCACCGGATCGGAAGTGGGGGTCAATCCATTGCAGATGGCATCAATCACTTTTCCATTAAACGTCGTGATCATGGCAAAAAGACGGATCAATTCGTCATCGAGTAATGGCGCACCGGTCGGAAATAACTCGGCAAGTTGAACTCTCAATGGATCAAGCTCTCTTTCAAACTCCTCAAGATTCAGGCTGCTGGCATACCCGTCAAAAACAGGTGGGCGTTCAGGGCCTGGCCCCATGTCGCCGAGAGTGAGTTGAAGCAGGCGAACGGCATCCAGCTTCAGTTCGACGGGATATTCTTTCTTTTTCAGTACAGAAATCGCCAGGGATGGAATCACACTGCGAACTCGACGCGCGTTATCGTTTGAACGGACAAGCCAGCCGATGGCATAGCTGATGACCGCTCTGGCTCCCAGTTTCGTGGCCGCTTCCGATACGGCGGGCAAATGCCTTTCTTCCATGCGAGCCACCACGGCAGCCGCCAGTGCTCGATTAAAGCGGTCAGCCCCTCCCAGGCGACGCGACAGACCTGGAACAATTTTCGGCCAGTCAAAGTCGGGTTGATTGAGAAATTGACATAGCTCCAGGGCCGTTCGTGCAACAAGTGGACTCGGATCATCAAGAAAACTTTGAATGATTGCGGCGTCATAGGCGCTAACGTTTGAGCGGCCATATGCCCAGATTCCCCGTGCACGAACCTCCGCCGAATCGCTTGAGGCTAATGCCTTCAGAAAATCTAAATTGATTCCCTGAAAAAGTTCGACAAGAATTTCGATGGCTCGAACACGTTTTCCCGCTGGTTGCGATCGATTCAGTGCCGCTTCGCGGAAGGGAGCGGCACCCAGTTCGATTGCGAGGGGCTTCCATTTGGCACGCGACCAACTGCTCAATGGCTGATGGGCGGCCAGCACCTGATCGATTTTTTCGTTGGTTGTCTGGGGATTTTCCGCAGGGGTTTCGGTCGTGTGATGACCGTTACCGACGTAGCGGATGCGGTAAACACCGCCCCGAGTTCCTCGACCTCCCACGCAGACGTAAAGTGATCCATCCGGTCCGATCTCGACGTCCGTTGGCGCGAAACCGTTTTGTCCGGTGCCGACCATGAACAGTTCAGGCTGCGATGACCATGTGTCCCCAACCTGCTTGAGTGGCAATGCGTGGACTCGGCCATACGTCCAATCGAGCACAAAAAGTGCACCTTGATACTTTTCGGGAAATTGAGTGTGCCGATAACAGGCGACTCCTGTAGGTGATCCTCGTCCAAACGAGGCGAGGACCGGTGGCATGTCGAAGTAACCCAGAGGACGCATCCAGCTCTTGCTGATCCAGCCATGGTCGGCAGTTGTCAACGCATGATAAACGCGCGTCGGGCGATACCAGGGCAACGAGACTTCTCGTTCTTCGTCACTGTCATATGTAAAGATGTCACCCTGCGGATTGAACGCAAAATCGTAAGCATTGCGAAGTCCGTCGGCGAGCAGTTCTCCACCAGTCAGATCAGGCTTCAGCCGAAACAAGACACCGGCGCGAGGAGCCTTGATCGGGGATGTCGGCAATGTCGCATATTTGCTGTTGATTCCGGCATTGTTACCGGCAATCAGATACCACCAACCGTCGGGGCCGAGTTGAATCGAATGGACATCATGCTCGCCGCCGGTTTTGAGTTTGAGAAAGTTATCGGGTGGGCCATCCGCTTTGTCATCACCGTTGGTGTCGTCAAGTCGTAAAAGGCCTCCATCGCCAATACAGACCAGTGAACGACCATGGAAATACATTCCCTGGGCCCCGTTCCTGGGAACCTCAGAAAAGACTTTCGCTTCGTCCGCTTTGCCGTCTCCGTTCGTATCAACGAGGATTTTGACGAACCCCGCCCCGGCCACGACGACTCGCCCCTTTGTGTCCAATGTCATCGAGTAAACATCATGTGCCAGCTCGTTACCTGCAAATTCCGTGACCTCGAATCCCTCCGGGACTTTCACGCCAATCTCTTCTGCATCGAGAGTATCAATGAAGATCACCGTCGCTAATGCCGCCAATGCAATTCTCAACGGGAGCAGAAATGACAAGAATCGAAACATTGGAAATCCATTAACAACGTTAAGCCGAAGTCACCTGGGGAACAGTTACGACTGATGTCGTCACAACGTGACGAGGTCAGTCTCAGGCAATAAGGCTTCGGTATCTCTTTTCCGGCAAACACATTGAAGCGTAACGGCGGTCCGTTGGTCTGAATTAATCAGCGTTGTTTCAGAAACATCGTGGATCGCATCAAAATCAACGAATCAATCTTACTCCGCATTGATGAAAACGAGCAACAACGGTTTCTAATGTCGTATGCCAGAAAGAGGTTTTGCAAACGGGTTTCGGAACGAACATTCGCCAGTCAACGTCACGATCGCGAATTCACTTATTCCTGTTTTTTGCTTGACTGTGAATTGTGGACCAAATAGGATTTAAGACGTCACGTCTAGTTTCACGCGTTTTCTGATGATCGAGTTCACCTCGTTTGTTCTGACGGAATCTCAGAAAGGACATTCGCTATGTCTCAGACAGCAACTGTTTCATACAGGCCCTCGAATTTGTCAGTCAAACAGACTCAGTGGTCGCCGGTCGCAGCGGGGACAGAATTCGAAGACAATTCACCCTTTGGTCTTCAAGGTCTGGCTCGAGACTCGGTTCAGATTATTAAGCCAGAATGCGTGAAACAACTTGCTGTAAGATTGGCATTGCGGGCGACACGAGAACAGATTCAAGACGATCACTATGTGAATCAAGTCCTCAATTTGCATCCAGACTGGGTCGATGAGTATCAGGTCGTCCACTTGATCGAACGGTCTTTATGGATTCGTGAGCATAGCGACCTGGTGATGACGATGGTGCGTAACCCCAGTCAGATTCCTGACAATCCTCCTCAGAAAATTATGGAAGCGTTGACTCGGGCGTACTCGCTGCACCCTGAATCCACTGTCTGGTATGGCGTGCCGTTATTTGGCGATCAAACCAATAGTGAAGGGTTGCCCATACCGGTGACGGCGGATGAGGTTCGAGCAGAAGCGAAACGGCGCATTGCGGCCGCCCGAGAGCATGCGCTTCACTGGGGATGGTTCTATCGAGCCGCAATGACCACCATACGAATTCCTTCGATGTGCTGGTACTCGGTAAAAGCCATTGGGAACCGGATTCAGAACGTGATCGACAGCGTGAACGACTATTGGAAGAAATGTCGGCAGGACGCCCGTCGGCGAGCCCGAGCCATTTACATGGCAGAACACGAACGCTGCCGGTTTGGTTTCTCGAAGACACTGATTCCGGAGCATCGCACCTGGATGGGGCAAAGCCTCGAAACGGCTTGCGTGATCCTTGAGCTGATGGCCTATCAATCGTCGATTGCGGCGTCTGCATCACCGTTTTTTGGACTCGTCGCTGCCCCTTTGGCCATGGTCAAGTTCGCGCCGTTAATCTTCGTTCCGTTAACGGTCGTTTCCTGTGATCCATTTCTCTTCGTCGAGCTTCCCGAAGAACCCGGAAAATTACGTCATCTCGGTCACTGGTACTGGCAAAATCAGTCGCAAGGTCAACAGAAACTGCATTTGCACTTATAGAGATCTTATTGACCCGGGCGTTCCAGATTCTTGCGTCTTTGTGAACGATGGAAGTTCAGTTTCAGCGCCAAAAATTCGCGCTCGCGCTTTCAGCGAGTCGAAAGACATTGTCGCGTGTCACTGTTGGCTTAAAATCAGCCATCAGTGACACGCAACGCAAGTTACGAATTCCGTTGGTAGGTTTGGCGCGAGCCTTGTCTTTGTCCTGGACTTCAGCGAGGGCAAAATGATGAATCAGTCGCCATCGTTTCACCGCGCCTCGCAGAGAAGCGAGCCATTCGGCGTCACTAACTCATCCAGGGAGCGATTGCTAATCTGGAAATGCCAATGACGTTCCGAAGCGCTCTACTTGAATCGGTTGTCCTCACCCGAGTCCATTGACGCTCGAAGAGATCGGCTGAACGCCGATTCTTCTGCGCCGATGGCTACGGGTTAAACGATCATTCCGAAGTCAGGCGTCAGTTCCCACTCGATTTTGCAGCGGGTGACTTTTCCCGAATATCGTAGCAGAGAACCGTGTTATTCTCACGCAGGTAAAGCTTTCCATCGAAAATGACAGGGTGCGACCAGCTTGGTCGTTCACCGCTGCCTGGTATCGTAAACGAGCTGACCTCAACAAAGGCTTCCGGGTCGACTTTGGCAAGAACCATCGTCCCTTTTTCGAAATGGAGATACAGCCGGTCATCGGCCGCCGCGATCGAGAATGTCCCACTTCCTCCCGCCGGGCGTGTTTTGTTCCACTTGATATCCCCGGTGGTCAGGCTCGCACAGAATGGGATACCGGAAGAATCGGTGTCGCCATAGAGGTAATCGCCGACGAGCAAGACACCCCCGTGCTTATTCCCTAATTCCTTTTTCAGCGGATAGACCTCGGACATCGTGACACCACCCGCACCGTCCGGTGACTGTTTCAGAAGAGCACCACCCCGTCCATAGCCTGCGGAAATAAATACTAAGTCATCACGCACAATCGGTGTGGGGATGACAGCCGTCGTTTTGTCGATCGGATAGGACCATAGCAGCTTGCCATCGCTGGCGCGAACTCCGAGAGCACCCCCTCCGGTCGTCTGCACATAGACACGAACGTCACCGATTTTCGAAATCACGATCGATGCATGTCCCGCACCGCGGTCTTCGCCACGAACGGTGCTCCAAATTGTGTTACCCGTCAGCTTATCGAGCGCAACCATCGTAGTTTTGTCACCCCCAGGAGTACACACGAGTTGCTTCCCATCAATCAATACCGATTCACTATACCCCCACGGATCAGCTTTTTTTCCGCCGAAGTCCTTTTCGAAGCTCTTGCGCCATATTTCCTTCCCGGTTTCGACGTCGGAACAAATCAACTCACCACGCTCGGTAAGGACGTAGACCCGATTTTCATCGATGGTCGGTGTGCTACGGGGACTCTGCCAACCGACGTTTTTCTGCTCGGTCCAAAGGCTGCTTAATTTTGAAGCCCAAAGGCGCTTACCGTCACGGATATCGAAAGCGACCAGGTAAACGTCTTTGTCTTCGACGCCGGAAATCCCATCACCGACCAGAAAGCCACGACCATTGGCAATTGCCAGACTGGTATAACCCCGGCCGAAACCTTCCGCTTTCCAAAGCAGTGATGGCCCCCCTTCGGGCCACGACTGAAGCAAATCCGTCTCTTTCGAAACGGCAGTTCGATCGGCACCACGAAATGTTGGCCAATCGGCTGTCGCCTGTTGAATTAAACCGAATGTCCCGAACAACGCTAACGCAACAAACCGGCCTCGTAAAATCATCTTGCAACCGCTCCCCAAGTTTCAGGTGATCGTGATCATGAACTCGATGGCGAGTTTACGAGCGGTCATGAATGGCGGCAAGCCAGTTGGTAACATCAGTCCAGAGGTTACGTCTCGCTGACGACATGCAATCGAAATGGTCGACTTGTGGATCGCGTAAATGGATTGACGCGGCGCGAAATTCTCACTTGTTCCATTCCGTCTGAACCATCGCCAACCCCTCCTCGCGGTTTGCGATCTGCAAATTCAGTTGAGCGTCCCGAATTACAACCAGGACCGACTTGAAGCGTGGACCGGGCTTGAAACCCAGTGCGATCAGATCGTCTCCCGTGACGAAAGGAATCGGGTCGAGAACTTCGGCAGGAGTCCTCGCGAGAAAGTCTTCGCAGAACTCGATCGGTTCCAGACTTGTTGAATTCGCGATTCGATCCGCTCGTTCAAGATTCAGCAAGTCATCCCGATAAGGATGAGCGAGGATTCGTTTGAGCGCCGCGAGGCTTAGTCGTGGAGCATCGTCCAGATCTTTCTGATGCGCCACCAGCCAGGCAATCCGGTCACATTCTTCGTTTGACAGCTTCAGTCGCCGACAAACTTTTTCGACAACGGATTTATCGGAAAGTGGTTTCAAAAGAGCCGCCATGGCCAATTCAAACGACGGTCTTTCCAGCAATTCCAGTTGCCGCAGCGTGAACTGCCATTCGGATTCCCGACGGATCGGATCAAGTTCGGGAAAGATAATCCTCATCAGTCCCACGTCTTCCGCCAGCTCGATTGCTCGTCGTCGATGCACGTCGACCAGCATTTTCTTCAATTCTTGAGTGATCCGCTCGACACTGACGACGATTAATTCCGACGACATTTCGCGGATGGCATCGGCCGTCGTCCGGTCAAGTGAGAAATCAAGGGTCGCGGCGAATCGAACCGCACGCAGCATGCGCAACTTGTCTTCTTTAACCCGTTCGTGCGGGTCACCGATCGCACGAATGATTCTTGCGGTCAGATCGGCTGCACCACCCACAAAATCCAGCACTCGTTCTTCAATGGGATCATAAAACATCCCGTTAATCGTGAAATCTCGCCTCTTGGCATCTTCTTCGGGCGTACAGAATTCGACACTTTCGGGACGCCGTCCATCCAGATACTCCCCCTCTGTTCGAAACGTGGCGACTTCAACTTGTCCTGCCTCTTTCGGGCCAAGAACCATAATGACGCCGAAACTGGCTCCCACCGCCAGCGTCCGTTTATGACCGAAAAGTTTTCGTACCTCCTCGGGTCGGGCGGTTGTGGCGACGTCGTAATCTTTTGCTTCACGACCCAATAACGCATCACGGACGCAACCGCCGGCAAATAATGCGACGTGACCTGCCGATCGCAGCTTACCAACGATCTCGATCGCAAAATGATGCTGCGGTGAAATTACGGTCATGACACAGGACTCGATTCGCACTAAATGCAGGTGAAGTCACAAACTATCATATCTTCGCACTCAGAAAGTTCTTACTTTCGGGTTTGTTTTCAGCGTTGATTTCTACAGAATAAATCTTGCCGACAAGAACAGGCCGGCGGATTGTGATTGATCGGGGTCTTCGGCCTTTTAATGAAATTGAGGGTCATTGGGATGTGGGTGAAAGTCTGTGGAATTCGCGACCGGAAGACGGCGCAAGATCTGGCTGAGATCGGCGTTGATGCGATCGGACTGAATTTCTACTCAGGTTCGCCCCGCGTCGTCACCGCCGAAGAAGCAACGGAAATCTCGAAGATCCTGCCGTCTGACATTATCAAAGTCGGCGTCTTCGTGAATCACTCCATTTCGGAAGTTCAAACGCTGGCGACGGAGTGCCGACTGGATATTGTCCAACTGCATGGTGACGAAACGTCGGAGTATTTTGCTGAATTACAACATCGTTTACCTCACATTCGGTTGATTCGGGCCTGGCGCATGTCCGGTGACGGGCTGGGGGGACTTAAAACGTTTCTGGAAGATTGCCGACTTCAACAACTTTGTCTTGCTGGTTGTCTTGTTGATGCTCACGTGCCCGGCGTCTTCGGAGGATCGGGAAAAACCGTCCCGTGGGAACAACTCGCCAGCGAATACCGACGAGATGAATGGCCTCCGCTGATTTTGGCCGGGGGGTTAACGCCCGAAAATATTGCCAGTGCAATCTCGTCCGTTCAACCATGGGGAGTCGATGTTGCCAGCGGTGTCGAGTCGGCTCCCGGAGTCAAAGATCCGATTCTCGTACGTCAGTTTCTGATGAATGCAAAACGCGCTTGAAATGGCGGGTTTGAACGCGAATCTGAAGCCGCAGCGAGGTGAATTCGATGGAGGGGCTTGAATTTCCCACCCGTTTGCCGCTTGTGATGGATATGCGGCTTGTATCGAAGTTGAGATTTAACCTGTCACTTCAGGCGATGTTGGGCGGTCTTTGATCGAATTCAGTACTGAATCGAACCCTGATTTTGGCAAATTCGAGGCCGGTGGCGCCGGACGTAATGGCTGAACTGCCTCAGATAATCTGCCTCATGATGAAAAAATCAAAGGCCGATTGTCATAAAGAGACTGAAGAGACATCGATTTTGTCCGGTTGCTGAATCCTGATGAGAACAATTTGGACCAAGGTGAGAAAAATTCTCAGCGAACCAAAGTTTTGATTGTTCTCCTATCGCTAACAGGCTTACAATCATTTCAGTTCGAGCCCAGTTTTGTCTTG